>NZ_QASO01000112.1 GCF_003052605.1 Ectopseudomonas oleovorans
CTAGCAGCTTGTCGGACTTGACCCCGCAAGAAAGGATAGAGCGGGATCAAGGTGCTTTTTGACGCGTTGCCGTTCCTTTCAGACATCTGAGTCCGCTGGCGCGACCCCAAGGACGTATCTGCACGCCTGGGCCGCCGTTTGAGCGGCCTCAGGGCGTACCTTTCTACCTTTACGCGGCACGCAGTACATGCAGGCGCTTGATGTTCCAGGCCATGGTCACCAAGCTCCATTCACCTTGAGCCTTGGCGAGTCCGCGCATGCTCATTTGCCGCCAGCCCATCACCCGCTTGATGATGCCGAACACCGGCTCAACCGTCTGCTTGCGCAGTTTGTACAGCGCTCGGCCACTTTGCGTGCTCAGGCAATGGGCCATCTGCTCGACCGGGTCGCTCGTCTGCGGTGACGGCGAGTCGGCGGCAAAGCGCTCCAGCACGGGCAAATGATGCGATTCGCGCTTGAGCGCCAGCAGCGGTTCGATCTCGGCTGCGTGGCAGGCGCTCACGTTGGCTTGGCTGAAGAAGCCGTTGTCCGCAATCAGCGTTTGCACCTCGCCCAGCGCGGCGGGCAAGGCCGCAATGCGCTGCAGCGTAGGGACCACTTCGCGCTTGTCGTTGCTGGCCTGGGTGACATGCTGTGTGATGACCAGCATCGTCTCGACATCCACCCCGGCCTGAGCGTTGTAGCTCTGCTCGAAGCCGCCGCTTGAGGCGGGCATGATGCGCGATTCTTCATCGGTTAGATTGACTTGATCGCTGTCTTTGGGGCCGGCCGCAGGTGGTTCGGGATCCTTGCCCCGCGGCTTCTTGCCGGCCTTGCGTTGGGCCTGACGCTTGGCCGTCTTGACCTCGAATTCCTGCTGCTCGACGGCGTGTCGCTCAGCCGCGCGCTGCTCGATCTTGGCCTTGGCCTGGGCAATGGCGCTGAGCCGATCTTCACGCCGGGCAATCTCGGCCGGTACATCCATGCCATCGGGCACGGCGGCACGGTCACTGTTCTCGGCCAGCGTCAACAACTGCTGGACTTCCTCGCGTAACTGCACCTCGATCCTGTTGGCATAGCCCCAGGACAAGGCTTTGTGCTTACTGGCATTGGCATCGATCTTGGTGCCGTCGAGCGCAATGTGGCCAAGCTTGAGCAGCTTCATCTCACGTGCCAGCAGCAGCACCTGGACGAACAGCGATTCGACCGCCGTCAGGAAGCGCCGACGGAACGTGGCCAGGGTGTCGTGGTCGGGGTGAGTGTTGGCCGCCACATAGCGAAACGCCACCGAGTCGTAGGTCGCGCGCTCGATCTTGCGGCTGGAGTGCACGCCGTTGGCGTAGCCGTAGATCAGCAGGCCAAGCAGCACGGCCGGATGGTGTGCGGCCGACCCCCGGCCGGCGTATTGGCCGGTCAGTTCGCGCAGATCGAGTTGCTCGATGACCTCAACCACGAATCGCGCCAAGTGATCATTCGGCAACCATTCGTCTACCGAGGGCGGCAGCAGGTACGCGGTGTCACGGTCAACTGGGACAAAACGGCTCATAGGGACGGGCTCTCGGTAGCAGAGCCCCGATTGTCGCGGATACCCCCAACGCGCGGAAGACTTGGAAAGTCCGACAGACTCCTAGTATCAGTCACTGCGCTGTAGGTGCGTCCTGTCGGGGTTGGCGGCTATCAGGTGCTCGGGCAGGTCGAGCAGGTCGGTGTCGTAGGTCTCCAGTGGCGGTGGGCGCCGTTCGAAGCGGGCACCGAGCACCAGCATGCAGGGTGTGAGCAGCAGAGTCAGCACCGTGGCGAAGGCCAGGCCGCCAGCGATGGCGCTGGATAGCTGCGTCCACCACTGTGTCGAGGGTGCGCCGAAGCCGAGGCTTGGGGTGATCAGGTCGACGTTGATGCTGAGCACCATCGGCATCAGGCCAAGGATGGTGGTCACGGCAGTCAGCAGCACCGGTCGCAGGCGCAGGCTACCGGTTTCCAGCGCCGCTTCACGCGGTTCCAGGCCCTGGCGACGCAACTGGTTGTAGGTGTCGATCAGGATGATGTTGTTGTTCACCACGATGCCGGCCAGGGCGATCAGGCCCATGCCGACCATGACGATGCCGAACGACTGGCCATTGACCAGCAGACCCATCAGCACGCCAGCGGTGGACAGGACGATGGCTGACAGCACCAGTGCCGCCTGATAGAGGCTGTTGAACTGAGTCACCAGGATGATCGCCATGAGGAAGATGGCGACGACGAAGGCGGTCATCAGGAAGGTGGCCGCCTCGCGCTGGTCGGCATCCTCGCCGGCGAACTTCACTTTGACCTCGGCCGGTACATCGCCGAGCGCTTCGCGCAACGCCTTGAGGCGTTCGTCCAGACGCGCACTTTCGGCCAGGTCGGTCTGCAGGGTGATGGTGCGGTCGCCATCGACACGGCGCAGAGTGCCGACCTTGGGCGCAGGCTGCAGGTCGACGAAGTTGCTCAGCGGTACCTGGCCGGCCGGTGTATTGAGGGTCAGGCGGCCGAGTTGGTCGAGCGAGCGCCAGTTGCCAGGCAGGCGCACACGGATGTCCACTTCGTCGGTGGCATCTTCGGGGCGGTAGGTCGCCAGTTTCAGGCCGTTGGTGATCATCTGCACCGCGTTGCCGACGCTGAGTACGTCCGCGCCGAAGCGTGCGGCGGCCTCGCGGTCGACCTTGATGCGCCATTCGATGCCGGGCAGGGCGCGGTCATCCTCGATATCGGCGAAGCCGCCGAGGCGCGTCATTTCCCCGCGGATACGCTCGACCCACTGCTCGCCCAGTTCCGGGTCCAGCGAACTGATCTGCAGTTTCACCGGTTTGCCGTCGGTGGGGCCCTGTTCCTGCTTGCGGAACTCCAGCACCACGCCGGGAATGCCGGCGGTGCGCTGGCTCATTTCGGCGAGGATGTCCTTGGCCGGCCGGCGCTGGTGCCAGTCGACGAACTGAAATTGCAGGGTGCCGATCACGTCGGCGCCGAGCTGGCCTTGCTGGCCTTCCGGCTGGGCCAGCGAGCGCGCATACAGCGCCTTGACCTCGCGCATGCCGATGACCTGCTTTTCCACCTGCTGGAGCAGGGCGTCCTTCTCCTGCACCGACAAATCGCCGCGCGCGCGCAGCCAGATCTGCGCGCTTTCCGGCTCGACGTCGGGGAAGAATTCCACGCCATGGTTGAAGCGCCCGTAACCGACGTAGATCAGGGCGATCAGCGCCAGCATGCCGAGCAGGGTCAGCCCCGGGCGCTTGAGCAGCGTCGCTAGCAGATTGCGGTAGGCGTTTCCGGCGCGATTGGCGCTGGGGGCTTGTGGACGTGCCTGGCCGCCGGTGACGGCGCCGAGCACCGGCAGAAACACCAGGGCCATGGCCAGCGAGGCCAGCAGGCAGAGAATCACCGTGGCCGGCAGGTACTTCATGAACTGGCCGACCACGCCGGGCCAGAACAGCAGCGGCAGGAACACCACCAGGGTGGTGGCGGTGGAGGCGATCACCGGCCAGGCCATCCGTGTCGCGGCATTGGCCCAGGCCTGGCGAGGCGTCTGGCCCTGTTGCAGGTAGCGGTCGGCGAGTTCGGAGACGACGATGGCGCCGTCGACCAGCATGCCTGCCACCAGAATCAGGCTGAACAGCACGACGATATTGAGGGTGAAGCCGAGCATCCAGATCAGCAGGATGCCGCTGAGGAAGGCGCCGGGAATGGTCAGGCCGACCAGCAGCGCCGACCGCATGCCCATGCTCGCCACCACCAGGATCAGTACCAGGACGATGGCGGTAAGCACGTTGTTGAGCAGGTCGCCGAGCATGTTCTGCACTTCCTGCGACTGATCCATGATGTAGCTGACTTCCACACCTGGCGGCAGCAGGGGCTTGGCTTGCTCCATCAGTGCCTTGACCTGATCGATGGTCTCGATGATGTTGGCGCCGCTGCGCTTGGCCACTTCCAGCACGATAGCCGGCTGGCCGTTGATACGGGCGAAGCCGGTCGGGTACTTGAAGGTGCGGCGGATGGTGGCGACGTCGGCGAAGGTGACCACGCTGTCGCCGACCACCTTGATCGGCATGCGCATCACGTCTTCGAGGTCTTCGATGACCCCAGGCACTTTCATGCTCATGCGGCCGGCGCCGGTGTCCAGGCTGCCGGCGGCGACCAGGCGGTTGTTGCGGCTGACCAGATTGAACAGTTCGTTGTAGTCGATGCCGTAGCTGTCGAGCACTTGCGGGTCGACGACGATTTCCAGCAGGTCTTCACGGTCGCCGCCAATGGTCACCGAGAGCACCTCGGCGATGCCTTCCACGTTCTCCTTCAGGCGCCGGGCTATATACACCAGCTCGGTTTCGGCGATGGGCCCGGACAGGCCCACCGACAGCACCGGGAACAGCGCCACATTGACTTCGGTGACAGTCGGCTCGTCGGCCTCTTCAGGCAGCTTGCTGCGCGCGGTATCGACCTTCTCGCGCACGTCGGCCAGCGCTACCTTGGCATTGAAGCCAGCATCGAACTCCAGCGTTACCGAGGCGTGGCCTTCGCTGGAGACCGAGCGCATTTCCTTGACGCCCTCGAGGCTGCGCAGCTCCTGCTCCAACGGGCGTACCAACAGGCGCTCGCCGTCTTCCGGGCTGATGCCTTCGAGGGTCACCGACACGTAGATGATGGGGATGACCACGTCCGGGTTGGATTCCTTGGGCATGGCGATGTAGGCCACCAGCCCGCCGCAGAGCAGGAACAGCAGGATCAGGATGGTGGTGCGACTACGGTCGAGTGCGGCGGCGATCAGTGCGTGCATCTCAACTGCCCTCGGCCGCAAGTTGTGTGCGTACCTGCTGGCCGGGTTGGACGAAGCCCTGGCCGAGGGTGATCAGTGCCACCTTTGGCGGCAGCCCGCTGACCCAGGCGCCTTGATTGTCGACGCTGATCAGTTGCACTGGCGTGAACTCGACGCGCTGCGCATCGTTGACCCACTTGACGCCGTGGCGGCCGCTTTCATCCAGGCTGAGCAGGGCAGGGGACAGGCGATGAGCCATGGCCTCGCCAGTCTGGATGTGCAGGGTGGCGCTGGCACCGGCCAGACGCAGGCCATCCGGGTTGTCCACCTTGACCTCGATACGGAAGCTGCGCGAGCCCGGGTCGGCAGCCGCGGCGATAAAGTGCAGCTCACCTTGCAGCGTACGGCCATCGAGCAGTTCAACCTTTACCGGTTGGCCCAGCTCGAGCTGGGTGACCTGCTGCTGGGCGATCTGCGCGCTGACCTTGAGGCGGTCGATATCCACCAGGGTCAGCAGGCTCTGGCCGGGCTGGACGAAATCGCCCAGTTCGACCATGCGCTGGTCATAGATGCCGGCAAACGGCGCCTTGATCTTGGTGTTGCGCTGCTGCAGACGGGCGCTGTCGAGTTCGGCGCGGGCCTTGGCAGTTCGCTCTCCAGGCGCATCAGCTCGTTGGCCGACACCAGGCTGCGCTCGCGCAGGCGCTTGGCGGCGGTGACGTCGCTCTGACGCTGGCGCACATCGGCCTCGCTGCGCGCGACCTGGGCCGGGCGGTCGTCAGGCGAAATGCTCAGCAGCAACTGATCGGCAGCGACGCGGCTGCCCTTGTCCTGGTCCAGGTTCTGCACGCTGCCACTGACCTGGGCGCGCAGTTCCACCCGGCGCCAGGCTTCGATCTGCCCCTGCACCACATGCTGGCGTTGCATGGGTTGCGCTTCCAGCCATTGAATTTCGACGCGCGCCAGATCGTTGGTGGTGGCGGGTTGGTCGGGCTCGACATCGTCGCGAGCGACGAAACGATCGCCGCTGAACAGCCAGGCCAGCAGCAGGACGGCGATGACGATGGCGATGATCCAGGGACGCTTGCTGAGTCGGGCGAACATGTGGGTTTACTCGCTGAGTGCAGGCGCTGCGTGCAGCGCGGCGGCCTGGCCTTGCAGGCCGGCAATGATGAAATCGGTGACGCGCTGGAAATAGGCGTCCAGCTCGATGGGTTCGGCCCAATGGGCGAAGCCGCCGGAGGCGATGCGGGCCATCACGCCGTTGACGCAAGCCTCCACGCCCCACAGCAGGCGTTGGCAATCAGTGGGGGAGAGTTGCAGTTCGCTGAAGCTGCCTTGCAGCAGTTGGTTGAACAGCGCCATGTACTGACCTTCCAGCTCGAGGAACTGTTCACGGTAGGGCGCGTCCAGGCGTTCCTGGAAGGCGGGGCGGTCGCACAGCAGGCAGAGTTGGGCTTGCAGTGGGTCGGCCAGCAGTTGTTCGAAGGCGCGACGAATCACATGGCGCATGGCTTCGCGAGGCGGCGCCTGGTTTGCGGTCTCACGCAGTTCGCTCAGATGCTGGCGCGAGCAGTCCAGCACCAGACGCGCGTAGAGCGCCTCCTTGCTGGAAAAGTGCTTGTACACCGTGCCCTTGCCAATGCCGGCGTGACGGGCCACCTCGGCGATGGTGACGCGATCCCAGGATTGTTCCTGAAATAGCTGGCGAGCGGATTGCAGCAGGGCGTTTTCCCGCTGCTGGAAGAGTTGATCCTGGTAGCGCATGACTGTTCCGAGTTTCGTGACCGGTGGTCATGCTATGACTGTTGGTCACGATGCGGCAATACGGGAGTTGTAACAAGGCAATTGGCGGGTAGCCGTTCACTGCCTCATTCACCGCAAGGCGGAGTTCCTACAGGGATACGTGTAGGAGCCCCGCCCCGGGGCGAAGCTTCTAACCTATCAGGCGATGAAATGCGTTGCGTCGATGGCGGGTTACGCCGCAACAGACATTGTGGTGATTGCGGATGGTGGCACGCGGCTAACCCGCCCTACGATTGCGCAACTGTAGGAGCCGGCTTGCCGGCGATGCTTTTCTTCAAGCGGGCTGATGATTGCCGAGGGCAGGATCGCCAGCAAGCTGGCTCCTACATACTCACCTTTACCTGCTTAACTGGCTGGCACTTTGAGCACTGCGCCTCTGTCTTAGCGCGCCACGCTAACGCCTTCGAGGCTGGCGAAGGAGGTGTCCTTGGCGGTGAGCAGGAAGTCGCGCATGAACGGCGCGTCGAGCATGTCGGTGCGAATCGCCGCGTAGAGTGTGGCGAACAGCCCTTTTTCGCCCAGGCGTTTGGCGCTGACGTAGCCGCGCGAGCTGTACTCGTGCAGCGCCCAGTTGGGCAGGCCGCACACGCCACGGCCGCTGGCCACCAGTTGCATCATCATCACCGTCAGTTCGGAGGTGCGCACTTGGGCCGGCTCGATATCGTTGGGTTCGAGAAAGCGCGTGAAGATATCCAGGCGGTCGCGTTCCACCGGGTAGGTGATCAGGGTTTCCGTGGCCAGATCCTGTGGCTGGATAAAGGCCTTGTGCGCCAGACGGTGCTGGTTGGCCACGGCCAGCATGGCCTCGTAGGTGAACAGCGGCACGTAGGTGATGCCGGCCAGCTCGATGGGATCGGATGTCACCACCAGGTCCAGATCGCCTCGGGCCAGGGCCGGCAGCGGGGCGAAGGAGAAACCCGAGGCCAGGTCCAGTTCCACTTCCGGCCAGGCATCGCGGAACTGGTCGATGGTTGGCATCAGCCACTGGAAGCAGCTGTGGCATTCGATGGCCATGTGCAAGCGGCCAGCGGTGCCACCGGCCAGGCGCGCCAAATCACGCTCCGCTGCTTGCCGGCGCTGCGCTGGCGAGCCTTTTCAGCATGCCGAGCCTGGCTTTGACCCTTGATCAGGCCCTGGCCCTGGCCGGTCGTGAAGCCCCAAACCTGATGGCGCGCGCCGCCGAACTGGATGCCGCACGCCAGGCCGCAGTGCCTGCGGGCGAGCTGCCCGATCCGAAGCTTCTGCTGGGCTTACAGAACTTGCCTATCGAGGGCGAGGCGCGCTGGCGCCTGGATGCCGAGCCCATGACCATGGGCATGCTCGGCGTTATGCAGGAGGTGCCTAACCGGGCCAAGCGCAGCGCCCGAGTGGCACTGGCCCAGGCGGGTATCGATTCGGCCGCGGCGCAGGTGCAGATCGAGCGCCTGCAGGTGCAGCGGCAAACCGCCCAGGCCTGGATCGCCGCCCAGGCCCTGGAACAGCGCCTGCAACTGTTCCAGGGTTTCTACGAGGAAAATCGCCTGCTTGAACGTGCGGTGCAGGCCCGCCTGGCTGCCGGCCTTGGGCAGAGTGTCGACAGCCTGGCCGCGCGCCAGGAAGCCCTGGTGCTGGCCGAGCGTGAGGACGAACTGCAGTTGCAGCGCAGCCAGGCGCGCGCCGTTTTGCGCCGCTGGGTCGGATCGGCGGCCGATGAAGCCTTGGTGGGACAACTGCCCGATTGGCCAGTGGAGGTGAGCCGTTACCAGCATGCCTTGCAGCAGCACCCCGAATTACAGGCCTTCGCCCCGCAGACCCGTGAGGCCGAGGCACGGGTGCGTTTGGCTGAAGCTGACAAGCGTCCCGACTGGAGTTGGGAGCTGGCCTATCAGCAGCGCGACCGTGCCTTCGGCGACATGCTCTCGCTGCAGCTGAGCATCGATCTGCCGGTATTTGCCGGTAGCCGGCAGAACCCGCGGATTGCCGCCCAGCGTGCCGAGTTGCTGGCCCTTGAGGCCGAGCGCGAGGCACTGTGGCGCGAGCATGCCACGCAGTTGGCGGTGGAATTGGCCGAGCATCGACGCCTGCAGCGCGCCTTTGAGCGCAGCCGCGACAGCCTGCTGCCCCTGGCCGAGGAGCGGGTACGCCTGAGCCTGGCCGACTATCGCGCTGGCAGGGGTGAGCTGGCCACGCTGATCGCCGCCCGCCGCGAGCAAGTAGAGGCGCAGCTGCGCCATCTGGATTTCGCCGAACAGCGGGCGCTGGTCAGTGCGCGCCTGCATTTTGCCTATGCCACCAACCTGGAGAGCGGCCAATGAGCCAGCGAGTGATCAAGTCCATGGGGCTGGTTGCCCTGATCGTTGCGGGTGCGGCCCTGGGTTACTGGGTCGGGCGTCAGGACCATGCCATGCCGAGCCAGCCCAGCACCGAGAGTGAACGCCAGGTGCTCTATTGGTACGACCCCATGTACCCGCAGCAGCGTTTCGACCAGCCGGGCAAGTCACCCTTTATGGATATGCAGCTGGTGCCGCGTTATGCCGATAGCGGCGCCAACAGCGAGCCGAGTACGGCCATGCAGGTCGACCCCCGGCTGACCCAGAACCTCGGCATGCGCCTGGTCACTGTGCTGCGTGGGCAGCTGGCCAACGAGTTGGATGCGGTCGGTACCCTCGGCTATGACCAGCGCGCCGTGGTGCTGCTGCAGGCGCGCAGCGCCGCTTTCGTCGAGCGGGTATATGAGCGGGCACCCGAGGATCTGCTGGCAGCCGGCACGCCCCTGGTCGACCTGCTGGTGCCCGAGTGGCTGGCGGCCCAGGAAGAGTATCTGGCGCTGCGCAGTCTTAACCAGCCGCAGCTACTGGCAGCGGCGCGTCAGCGCTTGCAACTGGTCGGCATGCCGGCGGCCTTGGTCGCTCGGCTCGAGCGCAGCGGCCAGGTCCAGCGGATCTGGACGGTGACCAGCCCGATTGCCGGGGTGCTGCAGGAGCTGCAGGTGCGCGAGGGCATGACCCTCAGCGCCGGGCAGAGCCTGGCGCGAGTCAATGGCCTGGATCGGGTCTGGCTGGAAGTGGCGCTGCCCGAGGCGCAAGGCAGCGGGATTGAGCCCGGGCAGCCGGTCGAGGCCCTGTTGCCGGCGCTACCCGGCGAGGTGTTGGCCGGACGCATCGAGGCCATTTTGCCCGAAGCCAATCTGGACAGCCGCACCTTGCGTCTGCGGGTGGTGCTGGATAATCCCCAGGGGCGCCTGCGCCCCGGTATGAGCGCGCGGGTGCGCTTGGGCCAGACGGCCGCTGCAGAGACTCTGCTGCTGCCCAGCGAGGCGGTGATCCGCAGTGGTCGGCGCAATCTGGTGATGCTGGCCGAGGGCGAAGGGCGCTACCGGCCCCAGGAAATTCGCACCGGGCGTGAGCAGGGCGAGCGCATCGAGGTGCTGGAAGGCCTGAGTGAGGGCCAGCAGGTGGTCGCTTCCGGGCAGTTCCTGCTCGATTCCGAGGCCAGCTTGCGCGGCATGCTGGTGCAGGAACTGGGCGCACCGGCGACCGAGGTCAAGCTGCAGGAAGCACTGCATGAAGCCGAGGGGCAGATCGACGGCATCGAAGACGATGGCGTGATGCTCACCCATGGGCCGTTCAAGACCCTGGGTATGCCGGCTATGAGCATGCTGTTTCCGGTCGCCGATGAGGCGCTGCTGGAAGGTTTGCAAGCCGGCGACCGGGTGCGGGTCGGGGTGCGCGCCGATGACGAGGGTATGCGCATCGAGCGCATCGAGCGCCTGGCACCCGTGCCCGAGGACAACCACCGCCATGACGGCCATCGGGAGGCACAGCCATGATCGCCGCGCTGATTCGCTGGTCTCTGGCCAACCGCCTGCTGGTGCTGCTGGCCAGCCTGTTCGCCACCGCCTGGGGCGCCTGGTCGGTGCAGAACATCGCCATCGATGCCTTGCCGGATCTGTCCGATACCCAGGTGATTATCCGCACGCCTTATGCAGGGCAGGCCCCGCAGATCGTCGAGAATCAGGTCACCTATCCGCTGGCCAGCGCCATGCTCTCGGTGCCAGGAGCCAGCACGGTGCGCGGCTTTTCCTTCTTCGGTGACAGCTTCGTGTATGTCCTGTTCGAAGACGGCACCGACCTCTACTGGGCGCGCTCGCGGGTGCTGGAGTACCTCAGCCAGATCCAAGAGCGCCTGCCGGCCGGGGCCAAACCGGCCCTGGGGCCGGATGCCACCGGAGTCGGCTGGATCTACCAGTACGCCCTGGTCGATCGCAGCGGCCAGCACGACCTGGCGCAGCTGCGCGCCCTGCAGGACTGGTTCCTCAACTTCGAGCTCAAGGCCCTGGCCAATGTCGCCGAGGTGGCGAGCATCGGCGGCATGGTCAAGCAGTACCAGGTGCTGCTCGACCCGATCAAGTTGGCCAGCCGCGGCATCAGCCAGCAGCAGGTGGCGGCGGCCATCGGCGCGGCCAACCAGGAAAGCGGCGGCAGCGTGCTGGAACTGGCCGAGGCCGAATATATGGTGCGCGCTTCCGGCTACCTGCAGAGCCTCGCGGACTTTCGCGCCATTCCCCTGCGCCTGGATGGCGGCGGGGTGCCGGTGACCCTGGGCGAGGTGGCGCATATCCAGCTCGGCCCGGAAATGCGCCGCGGCATCGCCGAGCTGGACGGCGAGGGCGAGGTGGTCGGCGGTGTGGTGATCCTGCGCAGCGGGGCGAACGCGCGCAGCACCATCGACGCGGTCAAGCGCAAGCTCGACGAGCTGCAGGCCAGCCTGCCCGAGGGTGTGGAGATCGTCACCACCTACGACCGCAGCCAGCTGATCGACCGCGCGGTGCGCAACCTGGGCGAGAAGCTGGTGGAGGAATTCATCGTCGTGGCCCTGGTGTGCCTGGCCTTTCTCTGGCACCTGCGCTCCTCCCTGGTGGCCATCGTCTCGCTGCCGCTGGGGGTGCTGATCGCCTTTATCGTCATGCAGCAGCAGGGCATCAACGCCAACATCATGTCCCTCGGTGGCATCGCCATCGCAATCGGCGCCATGGTCGACGCGGCCCTGGTGATGATCGAAAACGCCCACAAGAAGATCGAACACTGGCACTCCGCTCATCCAGGACAGGAACTCAAGGGCGAGCGGCACTGGCAGGTGATAGGTGCGGCGGCGGTGGAGGTGGGCCCGGCGCTGTTCTTCAGCCTGATGATCATCACCCTGTCGTTTATCCCGGTGTTTACCCTGCAGGCCCAGGAAGGTCGCCTGTTCGGCCCGCTGGCTTTCACCAAGACCTACGCCATGGCCGCCGCCGCCGGGCTGTCGGTGACCCTGATACCGGTGCTGATGGGCTACTGGATTCGCGGGCGCATCCCGGACGAGCAGCGCAACCCGCTCAATCGTGGACTGATCCGCCTTTACCAACCGGCCCTGGAGCAGGTGCTGCGTTATCCCAGAGCGACCCTGGTGCTGGCCGTGCTGGTGTTTCTCAGCGCGCTCTGGCCGGCCAGCCAGTTGGGCGGCGAGTTTCTGCCGCCACTGGACGAGGGCGACCTGCTGTATATGCCCACGGCACTGCCGGGACTGTCGGCGCAGAAGGCTGCGCAGTTGCTGCAGCAGAGCAACCGCATGATCAAGACGGTGCCCGAGGTGGCGCGGGTGTTCGGCAAGGCCGGGCGCGCCGACAGCGCCACCGACCCGGCGCCGCTGGAGATGTTCGAAACCACCATCCAGTTCAAGCCGCGCGAGCAGTGGCGCGCCGGCATGACCGCGGAAAAACTGGTGGAGGAGCTGGACCGCGCGGTGCAGGTGCCGGGCCTGGCCAACCTGTGGATTCCGCCAATCCGCAACCGTATCGACATGCTCGCCACCGGCATCAAGAGCCCGATCGGGGTCAAGGTCGCCGGCAGCGACCTGGCCCAGATCGACGCCGTGACCCAGGCGGTGGAGCGGGTCGCGCGCACAGTGCCCGGGGTCGGTTCGGCGTTGGCCGAACGCCTGACCGGTGGCCGCTATATCGACATCGACCGGGTGGCGGCCGCCCGTTATGGCTTGAATATCGCCGAAGTGCAGGATCTGGTGGCCGGGGCCATTGGCGGGATGAATGTCGGCGAAACCGTGGAAGGCCTGGCGCGCTTCCCCATCAACCTGCGTTACCCGCGCGAATGGCGCGACTCCCTGAGCCGTCTGCGCGAGCTGCCGATCTACACCCCGGTGGGCAGCCAGATCACCCTCGGTACGGTGGCGCAGATCGGCATCAGCGACGGCCCACCCATGCTCAGGAGCGAGAATGCGCGGCCCTCCGGCTGGGTCTATATCGACACCCGCGGACGGGACATGGCTTCGGTGGTACATGACTTGCGCCAGGCCATCGCCGAACAGGTGCCTCTGCAGCCGGGCATGAGCCTGAGCTTCTCCGGCCAGTTCGAGTTTCTTGAACGGGCCAATGCGCGGCTCAAACTGGTGGTGCCGGCGACCCTGCTGATCATCTTCGTGCTGCTCTACCTGTGCTTCTCGCGCTTCGACGAGGCGCTGCTGATCATGGCCACGCTGCCGTTCGCCCTGACGGGTGGCATCTGGTTCCTCTACTGGCTGGACTACAACCTGTCGGTGGCCACCGGGGTGGGCTTTATCGCCCTGGCCGGGGTGGCGGCGGAGTTCGGCGTGATCATGCTCTTGTACCTGCGCAACGCCTGGGCCGAGCGCCAGGCGGCGGGGCAGAGCAGCCCGGCGGCCCTGCTGGAGGCGATTCGCGAAGGCGCGGTGCAACGGGTACGGCCCAAGGCGATGACGGTGGCGACCATTATCGCCGGTCTGTTGCCGATCCTGCTGGGCAGTGGCAGTGGCAGCGAGATCATGAGCCGCATCGCTGCGCCCATGGTCGGCGGCATGCTCAGCGCGCCCCTGTTGTCGCTGCTGGTGCTGCCGGCGGCCTATCAGTTGCTGCGCCTGCGCGAGTTGCGGCGCCAGACAAAGGGTGAAGGCGAAGCGGCTCGATCAGAGGTGCTATAACAGAACAGTAGGGCGGGTGAAACCCGCCAGGGCACAGGCGCAGCTAAAGGCTTGGCGGGTTGCCCCCGCCCTAAGAGGTTGGAAAACGCGAAAGCGCTGCAAGCCAGGAGGGCGGCCCCGGATTGCGCTGGGGCTTATCCGGGCTACGGTGTGCGCTTGTGTAGGGTGAACATGGCGAAGCCTTGTCCACCGCTGGCTGCCCAATGGCGGACAAGCCTTCGGCATGTCCTCCCTACGACGTCGTAGATATTGCGCAGGAACATAAGGTCCACGAAACCGCGTTGTTTGTAGGAGCGGCCTTGGCCGCGATGAGCGATTACGCCCAGATCAGCGCACAGCACCGTAGGTTGGTGCTGAGCCTGCGAAGCTCAACGAGTTCGGCGCGGAATTTCCGCGCAGGGCATGGCAAGGGCTATGAATTATCGATTGTGCCCGGAGCCTGGTGGCGACTTATGGCAGCTCCATGGTTCACGAGAGGCATTGTCTTTCAGGTTCTGATCGACAAAACGGTAGTGACCTTCCTTGAAGTGCGTCCACCAGTCATGACTGACCTCGATGGCGTACTTTGTCAGGACTTCCTCAATGCAGTCCAGGCAGATTCGGGTCGCGTCATAGGCCATGTCGAGGCGTCCCTTGCTGTCATCGAAGGCGACGCTGGCGAGGCCATACAGCTTGTCGATCTCGGCAATTGCCGCATCCAGTTTTTCCCGCTCCGTGGGTTCGAGCTTCAAGTGACGGGTTACCAGATTGGCACTGGAGACGCCCAGCCGGTTTGCTTCTTTCATGGCGGCTTTCCTTCTGTTGGCACAATGGGAAAACAATGGGGAAGCAGTCGACTGGCCCATCGCTTGATTACAGGGTGCTGCTCAGTTGGCGACCCAGGTCACGCCGTTGGGCCCGCGCCCGGTGGCGTAAGTCGTAATGACCTTGCCTGCTTGCAGGTCGATCACCGACAGGCTGTCGTCATAAATATTGGTGATGAATGCAAAGCGGCCGCTGGCGTCCACCGTGACGCCATGGGCGCCCTGGCCCACCTGGTAGGTGGCGACGACTTCAAGACGATCGGTATCGATCACCGATACGCGATTGTCCGGTGCGGCCTTGCTGCCTTCATTGGCCACCAGCACCAGGCGTCCGTCTGGCGTGGCATGCACCTGAATCGGCGACCGACCGACCGCCACTTTCGCCAGCACCTTGCGGCTTTGGCTGTCGATTACCGCGACACTGTTCTCGTCGCGTAGCGATACGAATACGCGCTTGCCATCGGGGGTAAAGCCCACCTGCACCGGCGCCTTGCCAACCGCAATGCGGGTGACCTCCTGGCGTGTGCTCACATCCAGCACCGATACGCTACCGTCCTGTACGTTGGCGACGTAGAGTTCCTTGCCATCGGGGCTAAGACGCAAGCCGTGGGGGGATTTTCCGGTGGCGATGCTGGCGATGTTCTTGCGTGTTTGCAGGTCGATTACCGAGACGGTGTTGGCGCCGGCGTTGGTGACGAATGCATGGCGACCGCTCAGGTCGCTGACCACATGAGCCGGATGAGCCCCGACGGCAATTTCTGCCAGCAGCCCCTGCTGAAAGTCATCGATCTGGAACAGCTGCAGGAAACCTGGCGTGGCTTTCTTGCCGTGCCCGTGATCAGCGCCGCTGCGCTCACCCACTGCCATCAGATAGCGACCATCGGCGCTGACCTGGACATTGTGGGGAGAAATACTCAGATCCAGCGACAGACGCTGACCATCCTCAAGCAGGATGCGGGTCAGCGAAGCCCCGTGTTCGTCGGCGCTGAAAACCTGGCCGTCTGGATTGGCCTGGACTGAGGCGAGGGTAAGAGTGCAAACCGTAGCCAGCAGCCATTGCGGGCGCAAAGCGCGCGTCCAGATGGTAGAGGCTTTCTTTGCTTGTGGCGGCCCCTGGCAGACCTGTGCGCTGTTGCTCGACCAGCAAGTGAGCCGATCAGCAATGGCGCGGATGAGTGAAAAACGGTGCATGGTAAAACTCCTGAATAAGTTGAAGGCGCGTCGTAATGCCGAACCACAGCACAAGGGCTCCTACAGGCTTGATGCCCCCAAAGAACCGCAGCCGATCAGGGGGCAACAGACCCTAGGAGGCAGCCCATAGGCGAGAAACCAGCTTTCGCGCGATTACGACTTTGGCATCCACCAATAGCGGGTGGATGCCCTTCGTAGACCAGGCAGCCTGGCTTCACTGCCCGTGCTGCATGCTCTGGCCTTCTATCATTTGCTCCATCATCTGCATCATGCCCTGCATGTTTTCGTGCATTTCCTTCATGCACTGCTGTTGGGCGCCATCGTCCTTGGCCATGGGGCAATGACTGTTCTGCATGCCTTGGCGCATGGTGCCCATTTTTTCCTGCATGGCCTTGTGGTGTTCGGCGCGGATTTTCTGCTTTTCCTCCGGGGTTTTGGCGGCGTGCATCTGCTGCATCATCTCGTGCATCTTGCCCATGTCCATGCCGCCCATCATGCCCATGCCTTGGCCTGCGGTGGCGGGTGGGGTGGCGGCACCTTGAGAGTGATGGGCCTCTTCGGCAAAGGCCGGGGCGGCCAGTAGTGCGCCGGTCAGGGCGAGGGCGGTCAGGGTCTTGTAGGTGAATGTGCTCATGGTGTTTCTCCTGCTGGGTTTTATTGGGTTTTGTGAATAGCGCTCAAGGAGGCTCGCTTGAGCTGTAGGGAATTGACGATCACCGACAGCGAGCTGGCGGTCATGGCGATCACGCCGATCATTGGATGGAGCAGGCCGGCCGCGGCGATGGGAATGGCGGCGACGTTGTACGCGGAAGCCCAGATCAGGTTTTCGACGATCTTGCGGAAGGTCAGGCGCGACAGCTGCGCTGCTTCCACCAGACCCATCAGGCGGCCGCCGATAAGGATTACGTCGGCGGCCTCCATGGCCACGTCGGCGCCACTGCCAATGGCGATGCCAATGTTGGCCTGTTTCAGCGCCGGGGCGTCGTTGATGCCGTCGCCGACCATCGCCACCCACTGGCCGTATTCGGCCTGCAGCTGGCGAATCACCTCAACTTTGCCGCTGGGCAGCACGCCCGCATGCACCTTGTCGATGCCCACTTGGGCGGCGATATGGGCGGCGGCGCGCGGGTTGTCGCCGGTCAGCATCACGGTCTGGATGCCCAGGGCACGCAGTTCGGCGATGGCGGCCTGGGCATCCTCCTTGAGGCTGTCTGCCACCGCTACTACGCCGATCAATTGCTGCTCGCGGGACACATAGAGGGCGGTCTTGCCCTGGTTTTCCAGGGTTTCAAGCTGGCTGGCCAGGGCGGCGGTGTCCACCTGGCATTCCTGCATCCAGCGCGCATTGCCGACGCGGATCAACTGGCCGTCCACCTGGCCCTGCACGCCCAGGCCGTTGAGCGCCTGGAAATCGCTGAGCGCTCCCAGTTCCAGGCCGAGTTCCTTGATGCGCTCGACCATGGCCTGGGCAATCGGGTGTTCGGAGCCGTATTCCACGCTGGCCGCCAGGCGCAGCAGCGCCTGCTCGTCAACACTGGCGCTGGGCAGGCAGTCGGTAACCACCGGCTTGCCCAGTGTCAGGGTGCCGGTCTTGTCCAGCACCATCACCTTGATGTCCTTGAACATCTGAATGGCCGTGCCGGAACGGTAGAGAATGCCGCGCTCGGCGCCGCGGCCAGCACCGACCATCAACGCGGTTGGAGTGGCCAGGCCGAGGGCGCAGGGGCAGGCGATTACCAGCACCGCGACTGCCGACAGCAGCCCCACCAGCCCCGGCGAAAGCTCGGGGTTGACCCAGGGCAGCCAGGTCGCGCCCCATACCAGCACGCCGCGCAGCGACTCGCCCCAGACCAGCCAGACCACCAGACTGGCCAGGCTGATCAGTAGCACCAGGGGCACGAAGCGCCCGGTCACGCGGTCGGCGAATTCCTGGATCGGCACCTTGGAGCTTTGCGCATGCTCGACCAGATCGATCACCTGGGCGAGGAAGGTGTCCTGGCCGACCTTGGTGGCGCGCACGGTCAGCAGGCCTTCCTTGTTCAGGGTCGCGCCTATCACCGCATCGCCTGGGCCTTTCTCCTTCGGCAGCGATTCGCCGGTGGCCAGGGACTCGTCGATATGGCTGTTACCCTCGACCACCTCGCCGTCGCTGGGCACCTTCTCGCCGGGGCGGACCAGCATCAGGTCGCCGACCACCACGGCTTCGATTGGCACCTGCACTTCCTTGCCGTCGCGCAGCAGAACCGCACTCTTGGCCCCCAGTTCCAGCATTTTGCGGATGGCCTGGGAAGCGCGGCCCTTGGCGCGGGCCTCCAGATAGCGGCCGATCAGGTGGAAGGTGGTGATGGTGGCGGCCATCTCGACGAAGGAGGTCATGGGGTAGAAGAACCCCACCAGGCCGATAAAGTAGGGCGGCAGGCTGCCCAGGCTGATCAGCACATCCATATTGGCGGTGCGGTTGCGCAGCGCCTTCCAGGCCGACACATGGGTGCTGGCCCCGGCGATAAACACTGGGATGGCGGCGAGCACCACCACGATGGCCAGGTAGCCGGGCACCGCTACGCCGGCCATGGGCAGGGCCATCAGTAGCATGATCAGGGTTGCCGGTACGCCGGCTATCCACATGCGCCGCCAGGCGTCGCGCAGGTACTGCTCTTCCTCTTCGGCCCCTGTGGGTTCGCCTGCAGTGCTGGCCAGCACCGCCTTGGCCACCTGGTAGCCGGCCTGTTCCACGGCCTGCTGGAGGGCCGCCAGGCTGGTCTGCTCGGCATCGAATTCGATGCGTACCTTGTGGCTGGCGATGCTGGTGCTTAGTTCGGCGATGCCGGGCAGGCGCTTGAGCGACTGGCTAACCAGCCCGGCGCAGTGGTCGCTGCCCATACCGGGCACTATCAGTATCGCGCTTTGCCGCTTGGGGCTGGGTTCGGCTGCGTTCATGGCTGTTGCTCCTTGCTTGCGGTGGAATTGCTCAAATGCGGGATAAAGGCCGGCACCCGTGCTCGGTAGGCGTGCCAGCGGGCACCGAAGGTGGCTTCGGCCCAGCGTTCTTCCTGGCGCGCCAGGTGTGCGTACATCAGCAACAGCACTGGGAACATCAGCAAAGTCAACAGGGTCGGCCACTGCAGCAGAAAGCCCAGCATGATCAACACGAAGGCGACGTACTGCGGATGACGGATGCGCGCGTAGGGGCCACTTTCGGCCAGCTCGCCCGTCTGCTGGGCGTGATAGAGCACGCGCCAGGCCGTGGCCAGCAGCCAGAAACCGGCGAAGATCAGCAGGTTGCTGAGGATATGCAGCGCACCGAAATGCGGATCGCCTTCGATGCCCAGCAGGCTGTTCCACAGATGGCCGGCGTTGTGCGACAGCGGATCCAGTTGCGGGTAGCTGCTTTGCAACCAGCCGGCCAGCAGGTAGAGCGTCAGCGGAATGCCGTACATCTCGACGAACAGCGCGACGATAAAGGCGGCGAAGGTGCCGAAGGTGCGCCAGTCCCGTGGGCTGTTCGGCTTGAAAAAGCTGAAAGCGAAAATGATAAACACCAGTGAATTGATGATCACCAGGCCCCAGAGGCCGTAGGCCGAGGTTGTATGTTCCATATGATGTTGCCTCCTGATCAGTGGTGGTCGTGCGGGCCATCTTTATCCCGACCATGACCGCGGTGCATAAACACATGCATCAGCGGGCACAGCAGCAGGATCAGATAGGGCAGGGCACCAAGCAGATGGGCCTCATGCTCTTCCCAGAGGAGGAACAGGGCGATGGCGGCGAAAACCACCAGTGCAGGCCAGAAGCGCCAGGGGTTGTTGGCTGCTGGGGCGCTATGCGGGTCATGGGGCATGTTGGCACTCTCCAAAAAACCGAGGGGCGCAGCGCTATGCACGGCGTGGGCCGGCGCAGCGCGGCTGCGGGTTTTAGCGGGGGAGAGTGGCGCTATTCGTTATAGCGATGCAGCTGCTTGCGAATGGGCGCGGGTAGGCCGGGGCTGAATAAGGGTATGCGCAGCAAGCGGCCGCTGCGCCGCTGCAGATCGCTGAACAGGCCAAGGCTGCCAGCCAGGGCGAACAGGGCGGTCAAGGCCAAGAGCGTGAGCAGTTGCTGGTTGAGCGGCGCGTTCTGCACGGCGCTGCAGCTATCCGCAGTGCTGTGATCATGGCTGGCATGCTCGTGGCCGCTGTAGGAGACGACCTCGGCGGCGTCGTGGGTGTGGGCGCTAGCGACTTGAATATGGGCGAAGGAGCAGGCGATAAGCAGCACACACCAGAGCGCCAGCAGATTTCTGCTGAATGCTCTATAGCGGCTGCGCATCGCCTGGATCATGGGATTTGGTTTCCGTGCCTATTGAATACTGACGCTTTGATTAAGGCTTAGTTGCAGCCATGCGCAATTGATTCAGATCACGGTTTTAGCAAATCGCTATTGCGGGCGTGCAACGCCACTCTGTGAAGTGGGGCCAGCCGCTCAGCGCGCCACGCTGACTCCTTCCAGATTGGCGAAGGAGGTGTCCTTGGCGGTGAGCAGGAAGTCGCGCATAAAGGGTGCATCGAGCATATCGGTGCGGATGCCGGCGTACAGGGTGGCGAACAGGCCCTTGTCGCCCAGGCGCTTGGCCGTCACATAACCGCGTGAGCTGTATTCGTGCAGCGCCCAGTTGGGCAGGCCGCAGACGCCGCGGCCGCTGGCCACCAGCTGCATCATCATCACCGTCAGCTCGGAGGTGCGTACCTGGGCGGGTTCCACATCCGCAGGCTCAAGGAAGCGGGTAAAGATATCCAGGCGGTCGCGCTCTACCGGGTAGGTGATCAGCGTCTCCGTGGCCAGGTCTTCTGGCCTGATGCAGGCCTTGCTGGCCAGTGGGTGCTGGTTGGCCACCGCCAGCATGGCTTCGTAGGTGAACAGCGGTACATAGGTGATGCCGGGCAGTTCCAGTGGGTCCGAGGTCACCACCAGGTCCAGATCTCCCCGGGCCAGGGCCGGCAGCGGGGCGAAGGAGAAGCCCGAGGCCAGGTCCAGTTCCACCTCCGGCCAGGCGTCGCGGAACTGATCGATGGTCGGCATCAGCCACTGGAAGCAGCTGTGGCATTCGATGGCCATATGCAGACGCCCGGCGGTCCCGCCGGCCAGACGCGCCAGGTCGCGCTCGGCGCCGCGGAGCAGGGGCAGGGTGGCGTCGGCGAGCTGTAGCAGGCGCAGGCCGGCGCTGGTGAAGCGCACGGGCTTGGTCTTGCGCACGAACAGCTGCAGGCCGAGGCGCTCTTCCAGCTCCTTGAACTGGTGTGAAAGGGCCGACTGGGTCAGGTGCAGGCGTTCGGCGGCTTCCACCAGGCTGTCGGTTTCGCGCAGGGCGTGCAGGGTTTTTAGGTGGCGTAGCTCGAGCATGGCGGGTCTCTGCAAAGGTTTCACTCATCCAATGCCAGAAATGGATGAAAATGGTTCATACAGCCTACATGAGTAAATCTTTAGATCAAGACGAAAATCTTGAGTTTGTCTCACTCGGTATCGATGCCGAGAATGGCACCATCTCGATTGATTCTGGAGTTTCACGACATGGCCCTGTCTCATTCCCTCGGTTTTCCGCGCATTGGCCGCGACCGCGAACTGAAAAAAGCCCTCGAAGCCCACTGGAAAGGTGAGCTGGATGAAGCCGGCCTGCGCGCCGTCGGCCAGCGTCTGCGCGCCGAGCACTGGCAACTGCAGGAGGATGCCGGTATCGACCTGCTGCCGGTGGGCGACTTCGCCTGGTACGACCAGGTGCTCGCTCATTCGCTGGCCTTCGGTGTGATTCCCGAGCGCTTTCGCCCGACCGCCGGCAAGCCGACGCTGGATACCCTGTTCGCCATGGCCCGTGGGACCGTTGCAAACAAGAGCAACGGTACTTGCTGCGGCGGTGCTCATGCCCAAGAGATGACCAAGTGGTTCGATACCAACTACCACTACCTGGTGCCGGAATTCAGCGCGGGTCAGCAGTTCGCCCTGAGCTGGGAGCAACTGTTCGAGGAAGTGGCTGAGGCGCATGCTCTCGGGCACAAGGTCAAACCGGTGCTGATCGGACCCCTGACTTACTTGTGGCTGGGCAAGGTCAAGGGATGCGACTTCGACAAGCTGGAGCTGCTCGAAAGCCTGCTGCCGGTCTATGGCGAGATCTTCCAGCGTCTGGCCGCGCAGGGCGTGGAATGGGTGCAGATCGACGAGCCGATCCTGGTGCTGGATTTGCCGCAGGACTGGAAGAACGCTTTCGAGCGCGCCTACAACCTGATCCAGCGCGAGCCGTGCAAGAAGCTGATCGCCACCTACTTTGGCGGTCTGGAAGACAATCTTGGTCTGGCCGCCAACCTGCCTGTAGATGGTCTGCATATCGACCTGATGCGTGCGCCGGAGCAGTACCCGACCATTCTCGACCGTCTGCCGGCTTATAAAGTCTTGTCGCTGGGTGTGGTCAACGGACGCAACGTCTGGCGCTGCGATCTGGAGAAAGCCCTTGAGGTGCTGCGTCACGCTCACGAACGCCTGGGTGAACGGCTGTGGGTGGCGCCGTCCTGCTCGCTGCTGCACAGCCCGGTGGACTTGACGCGCGAAGACCAGCTCGATGTCGAGCTGAAAGACTGGCTGGCCTTTGCCGTGCAGAAATGTCAGGAGGTCGCATTGCTTGGCAGAGCCCTGGAGGCCCCGGATGATGTTGCCGTGCAGGCCGCATTGGCGGCGAGCCGGGCCGTGCAGGCTGCTCGTGCGGCTTCAGGGCGTATTCACAAACCCGAGGTGCAGGCCCGTCTGGCGGCGATTCGTCCGCGTCATGCCCAGCGCCAGTCGGCGTTCGCCGAGCGCATCGAGCAACAGCGTGAGTGCCTGCAACTGCCATTGTTGCCGACCACCACCATCGGCTCCTTCCCGCAGACCTCGGCGATTCGCCTGGCGCGACAGTCGTTCAAGCAGGGCAAGCTCAGTGCGGCCGAGTACACCGAGGCCATGCACAGCGAAATTCGCCATGCGGTGCAGGTTCAGGAACGCCTGGGGCTGGACGTGCTGGTGCATGGCGAGGCCGAGCGCAACGACATGGTCGAATACTTCGCCGAGCAACTCGATGGCTATGCCTTCACCCGCTTCGGCTGGGTGCAGAGCTATGGCTCACGCTGCGTCAAACCGGCGGTGATCGTTGGCGACCTGAGCCGACCCAAGGCCATGACGGTGGAATGGATCAAGTACGCCCAGGGTCTGACCGACAAGGTGATGAAGGGCATGCTGACCGGCCCGGTGACCATGCTGATGTGGTCGTTCCCGCGCGAGGACGTGTCACGTGAAGTGCAGGCGCAGCAACTGGCGCTGGCGATTCGTGACGAAGTGGTGGATCTGGAGGCAGCCGGTATCAAGATCATCCAGATCGACGAGGCGGCGTTTCGCGAAGGGTTGCCGTTACGTCAGGCCGCCTGGCAGCACTACCTGGACTGGGCCACCGAGGCCTTCCGCCTCACCGCCAGCGGTGTGCGCGACGAGACGCAGATCCACACCCACATGTGCTACAGCGAGTTCAACGATGTGATCGAGTCCATCGCGGCGATGGATGCCGACGTGATCACCATCGAGACCTCGCGTTCGGACATGGAGCTGTTGGCAGCGTTCGAGAAGTTCGCTTACCCGAACGACATCGGCCCCGGCGTGTATGACATCCACTCGCCACGGGTGCCGGACAGCGCCGAGATGGTCGGGTTGTTGCGCAAGGCGGCGCGGCGTATCCCGCTCGAACGCCTGTGGGTCAACCCCGATTGCGGCCTGAAAACCCGCGCCTGGCCGGAAACCGAGGCGGCGTTGGTGAACATGGTGGCCGCCGCCAGGCAGTTGCGTTCCGAGCTGGCCTGATTTCCACCTTGTCGCGGCTAAAGCCCCTCCCACAGGTCGGTAGGAGGGGCGTTCGCGACGCTCTGGATCGTACCTCTGGTCACCATCCGGACAACCGTTCGTCCCCCTTCATCAAACTGTCACGCTTGTGTGGCAGCGCCGTCGAACGACTTTCATCAGACTCGCGTTTCAGTGGGGTTCTGCGTTTCTGGTGTTTCCATGCGTGCATTAATTTTCCTGGCCGCGTTGCTTTGCGGCTTGCCGTCTTTTGCGGCCAATCGTTGCGACCTGTCCGAGCCGACCCGCTATGCGGATGTCGGTGAGGTGCGTCTGGCTTATCAAAGCATCGGCAGTGAGCGCGACCCGGCGCTGCTGCTGGTGATGGGGCTGGGCGGACAGTTGATCCACTGGCCTGACGAGGTGGTCGAACGCCTGTGTCAGCAGGGCTTTCGCGTCGTGCGCTTCGACAATCGCGATGTCGGGCTGAGCACGTGGCGGCGGCCGGCGCCGAGCATCAACCTGCCTTACGAGGTACTGCGCTATCGCCTGGGCCTTTCGCTCGGCGCGCCTTATCACCTGCGCGACATGGCGGGCGATGCCCTGGGGTTGATGGATCGTCTGGGCGTCGACAACTTCCATGTACTGGGTGCGAGCATGGGCGGCATGATCGCCCAGCACCTGGCCGATCTGGCGCCGCAGCGCGTTCTCAGTCTGACGCTGGTGATGACCAGCTCGGGTGCTCAAGGACTGCCTGCACCCAGCGATGCGCTGGTGGCGCTGCTGGCAAGGCGCGAGGCGGGGAGTCGCGAGGCCGCTCTGCAGCAGCAGGCAGACTTGCTGGCGGCCCTCGGTAGCCCGTCGGTGCATGATGATCGTGCCTTGCTCTTGCATCAGGCTGAACAGGCCTATGACCGCGCCTTCAATCCCGAAGGCGTGCAGCGTCAGCTGCTGGCGATTCTTGCCGAGTCGAGTCGGGTCGAGTTGCTCAATCGCCTGAACGTGCCGACGCTGGTGGTGCACGGCACGGCCGACCCGCTATTGCCGGTAATGCATGGGGTACACGTGGCTGCGCATATCAAGGGCTCCGAACTCAAGTTGATTCCGGGCCTGGCGCATCGCTTTCAGGATGCCTTCAAGGAGCCTTTGCTGGCCGCAGTGCTGCCGCATCTCGCGGCGCATCGGGGGGATTTGGGCTTGGCGCGTCTGTAGGTGGGAGCGCTCAAAGCTCCTGATTGTGCTTGATCGCTTCGCGGCGTTGCAGGTTGTCGATGTGCTCGCTGCTATGACGCATCAGCTTGTCGGCCATGACCATGCGCTCGATATAGCGCACGATGCTCTGTTCGGCGTCGTGACGGGAGAGGTAGGGGCCTTCCAGCGTGCCTTCGCGAGTGGCGAAGAAGTATTGGCCGTTGACGGCGCTCAGGCGTGAACTGCGGTAATGCGTGCCCGGTTGGGGGTCGATATCGCGTTGGCCGAACATGGTGAGAGCTCCATCTGCAGGTTCTGGATAATCTGAGTCTACTGTGGCCAATGCGAGGTGCTTGGCAAAACGACAGATGGTAGATTTTGGCTGCCTGTTAGAGGCTTTTAGCAGATTTTATGGATTATTGGCGCCGGTCGGCTGGCGTTTCGGGGTTGCCGATCAGTACAGTTTCGCTCGGCAACTGTGCTGAACTGTTGCTGTGTCGGTGTGCTGGCCTCTCCTAGAATGCTCTGCTGTGGCCGACATGCTCTGTCGGCTGCCTGCCAGAGGTTGTCATGCACATTTCTTCCGGCCGTTGGATGTACGGCCTGCTGCTGGCCCTGATCACTTCGGTGCTTTGGGGCATCCTGCCAATCAAACTCAAAGAAGTTCTCCAGGTCATGGACCCGGTAACGGTCACCTGGTATCGCCTGGCCGTGGCCGGTTCGCTGCTGTTTGCCTACCTGGCTGCGAGCCGTCGGTTACCGCGTTTCCGGCCGCTGGGACGCAAGGGCGGCTGGCTGCTGGCGCTGGCCATTGGCGGGCTGACGGCCAACTACGTGCTGTACCTGGTCGGGCTCAACCTGCTCAGCCCCGGTACCACGCAACTGGTGATCCAGGTGGCGCCGATCCTGTTGCTGATCAGCAGCCTGTTCGTCTTTCGCGAGCGTTTCAGTCTGGGCCAGGCGCTTGGCCTGATGGTCATGCTGCTGGGCTTCGGCCTGTTCTTCAATCAGCGCCTGGGTGAGCTGCTGACCTCGCTGACCACCTATACCACCGGGGTGCTGACCGTGCTGGCGGCTGCTTTCGTCTGGACCTTCTACGGCCTGGCGCAGAAGCAACTGCTGACCTCGTGGAATTCGGTGCAGGTGATGATGGTTATCTACCTGGCCTGTGCGCTGTTGCTGACGCCCTGGGCGCAGCCGCTACAAGCGCTGCAACTGAGCCCGCTGCAAGGCTGGCTGCTGCTGGCTTGCTGCCTGAATACCCTGGTGGCCTATGGCGCCTTCGCCGAGGCACTGGCGCATTGGGAGGCTTCACGGGTCAGTGCGACCCTGGCGCTGACCCCGTTGGTGACCTTCGTCTCCGTGGCCCTGGCCTCGACCTGGTGGCCGGACCACGTGCTACCTGAGCAGGTCAACTGGATCGCCTACGCTGGCGCCGTGGTGGTGGTGCTTGGCTCGGCACTCACCGCGCTCGGCCCATCGCTGCTGGCCGCTTGGCGGACGCGCAGGCCAGGGCGTTAATCCAGCGGCAACTCGGTGGTGCGCTTGACCTCGCTCATGGCGATATGTGAGTGCGCCTCGTGCACATGCGGGCGCTGCAGCAGGTGGTCGCGCAGGAAACGCTCGTAATCGGCGATGTCCTTGGCCACCACCTTGAGCAGGTAGTCCGAGCCGCCGGCCATGCTGTAGCACTCCAGCACTTGCGGGTAGCCGACCACGGCCCGCTCGAACTCATCCAGATTGCCGCGCCCGTGGGCCGACAGCTTGATGTCGACGAACACCGTGATGCCGAAGCCCAGGCGCTTGTGATTGAGCAGGGCGACCTTGCGTTCGATCAATCCCTCTTCCTGCATGCGGTTGATCCGTCGCCAGCAGGGCGACTGCGACAGCTCGACTTTCTCGGCCACCTCGGCGGCGGAGAGGTCGGCATTGTGCTGCAGCAGGCGGAGAATCCGCCGGTCGATGGGGCTGAGCTTGTCCTGCATGATTGTTTCCAATTTATTGTGATTGTTGGAAGGATCATGCGGAGTATTGCCTTTGCTACTGGAAAATAGAAAGAAAAAAGCGGAACCCTCCGGTCATGCTTTAGGCAAATCCGTCGCAGTGATCCTGCTGTGGAAACCAATGGAGCGTGTCTACCATCGCGCTCCTTTGTGCTCGCCATAAAAATAAAAGGAGCGCTCCATGTCACTGGCCGAAATCCGCCTGGATGACAAATATCGCCTCGCTACTGGTCACCTCTACCTGACCGGCACTCAGGCGCTCACTCGCCTGCCCATGCTGCAGAAGCAGCGTGACGCCGCCTTCGGACTCAATACCGCCTGCTTCATCTCCGGCTATCGCGGCTCGCCTCTGGGCGGTCTGGACAAGAGTCTGTGGGATGCGCGCGAGTACCTGAAGGAAAACCACATCCACTTCCAGCCCGGCGTCAACGAAGAGCTGGGCGCCACCGCAGTGTGGGGCAGCCAGCAGGCCAACCTGTTCCCCGGCGCCCGCTATGACGGCGTGTTCGCCATGTGGTACGGCAAGGGGCCGGGCGTCGACCGCAGTGGCGACGTGTTCAAGCACGGCAACTCGGCCGGCGTTTCCAAGCACGGCGGCGTATTGCTGCTGGCCGGTGACGATCATGGCTGCAAATCCTCGACCATCGCCCACCAGAGCGAACACGCCTTCATCGCCGCGTCGATCCCGGTGCTCAACCCGGCCAACGTCCAGGAGGTGCTGGACTACGGCATCATCGGCTGGGAGCTGTCGCGTTACAGTGGTTGCTGGGTGGCGCTGAAGACCATTGCCGAGAACGTCGACTCTTCGGCCGTGGTGGACGTCGACCCGCTGCGCATCCAGATCAGGATCCCCGAGGATTTCCAACTGCCCGAAGACGGCGTGCACATCCGCTGGCCCGATCCCCCCCTGGCTCAGGAAAAACGCCTCAACGTCTACAAGATCTACGCTGCACGCGCCTTTGCCCTGGCCAACAACCTCAACCAGGTCAAGCTCGATTCGCCCAACCCGCGTCTGGGCATCATCACCACCGGCAAGTCTTACCTCGATGTGCGCCAGGCGCTGGATGACCTCGGCCTGGACGAGGCGCTGTGCGCCAAGGTCGGCCTGCGCGTGCTCAAGGTCGGCATGAGCTGGCCGCTGGAACCAGTCTCGGTGCACCAGTTCGCCGAAGGCCTGGACGAAATCCTGGTGGTGGAAGAAAAGCGCAGCATCATCGAAGACCAGCTCACCGGTCAGCTCTACAACTGGCCGGTGGGCAAGCGTCCGCGTGTGGTCGGCGAGTTCGATGAGCAGGGCAATTCGCTGCTGCCCAACCTGGGCGAGCTGACTCCGGCAATGATCGCCCGGGTGATCGCCAAGCGCCTGGCGCCGATATATAGCAGCCCGACCATCGAGGAGCGCCTGGCCTTTCTCGATGCCAAGGAAAAGGCGCTGGCCGCGCCCAAGCACAAGACCGTGCGCACCCCGCATTTCTGCTCCGGCTGCCCGCACAACAGCTCGACCAAGGTGCCGGAAGGTAGTCGTGCCCTCGGCGGTATCGGCTGCCACTACATGACTCAGTGGATGGATCGCAGCACCGACACCTTCACCCAGATGGGCGGCGAGGGCGCCACCTGGATTGGCCAGGCGCCGTTCACCGACACCCCGCACGTGTTCCAGAACCTCGGTGACGGCACCTACTTCCACTCCGGCCATTTGGCCCTGCGTGCGGCCGTGGCTGCCGGGGTCAACATCACCTACAAGATTCTCTACAACGACGCGGTGGCCATGACCGGCGGCCAGCCCATCGACGGTGAACTGCGCATCGACCAACTGAGTCAGCAGGTGCATGCCGAGGGCGTCAAGCGCATTGCCCTGGTCAGCGACGAGCCGGACAAGTACCCGACCCGCGCCACCTTCGCACCCGGTGTGACCTTCCATCACCGCCGCGAGCTGGACGCCGTGCAGCGCGAGTTGCGCGAGTTCAAGGGCGTGTCGGTGATCCTCTACGACCAGACCTGCGCCACCGAGAAACGCCGTCGGCGCAAGCGCGGCAAGATGGTCGACCCGGCCAAGCGCGCCTTCATCAACCCGGCCGTGTGCGAAGGCTGTGGCGACTGCAGCGTGAAATCCAACTGCCTGTCGGTGCTGCCGCTGGAAACCGAACTGGGGCGCAAGCGCGAGATCGACCAGAGCGCCTGCAACAAGGACTTCAGCTGCCTGGAGGGCTTCTGCCCGAGTTTCGTCACCGTGCACGGCGGCAGCCTGCGCAAGCCCGAGGCCGTTGGCCTCGGTGCGCTGTTCATCGCCCTGCCGGAGCCCAAGCAACCGGCTCTGAGCCGGCCCTGGAACATCCTCCTGCCCGGCGTCGGCGGCAGTGGCGTGACCACCGTTGGTGCGCTGCTGGGCATGGCCGCGCACATCGAAGGCAAGGGCTGCACCGTGCTCGACCAGGCTGGCCTGGCACAGAAATTCGGCCCGGTGATCACCCACATCCGTATTGCCACGCGGCAGAGCGACATCTACGCGGTGCGCATCGCCGCCGGGGAAACCGACCTGCTGCTGGGTTGCGACCTGGTGGTGTCGTCCAGCGAAGAGGCGCTGGCCAAGCTCAACGACAAGATCGCCCATGCGGTGATCAACAGTCATGAGGCGGCCACTGCCGAGTTCACCCGCAACCCGGACGCCCAGGTGCCCGGCGCAGCCATGCGCGAGGCGATCAGCGAGGCGGTGGGCGAGGGCAAGACTCGCTTTGTCGACGCTACTCGCCTGGCCACTCGCCTGCTCGGCGATAGCATCGCCACCAACCTGTTCATGCTCGGCTATGCCTATCAGTTGGGCCTGGTGCCGGTATCGGCCGAAGCGCTGAACAAGGCCATCGAGCTCAACGGCGTGTCCGTTCAACTCAACCAGCAGGCCTTCCTCTGGGGCCGTCGCGCCGCACATGATCTGGCTGCGGTGGAAAAACTCGCCGCGCCCAAGGTCGTCGAAGCGCCGCATTGCAGCACGCTGGAGGAAATCGTCGCCGACCGCATGCAGCGTCTGAACGACTACCAGAATGCCGCTTATGCCGAGCGCTACCGTGAGCTGGTCGAGCGTGTGCGCAAGGTCGACACCGATGCGCAGCAGCGCCTGAGCAAGGCCGTAGCACGCTATTACTTCAAGCTGCTGGCCTACAAGGACGAGTACGAAGTGGCGCGGCTGTACAGCGATGCCACCTTCCGCAAGCAGCTCGAAGCCCAGTTCGAAGGTGACTACCGGCTGCAGCTCCACCTGGCGCCGAGCTGGCTGAGCAAGCCCGATGCGGTTACCGGCCAGCCACGCAAGCGCAGCTTCGGCCCCTGGATGCTCAAGGCATTCGGCGTGCTGGCGCGCTTCAAGTTCCTGCGTGGCAGCGTGCTCGATCCGTTCGGCCACAGTGCAGAGCGTCGCTTGGAGCGCGAGCTGATCGAGGAGTACGAAGCCAACGTGGCCTACCTGCTCGCCGAGCTCAACACTGGTAACTACCGCACGGCGGTGGCGCTGGCCGAGATTCCCGAGCAGATCCGCGGCTACGGTCACGTCAAGGAAGCGGCACTGGCCAAGGCGCGTCAGCAGGCGACGCAGCTCAAGGCACGCCTGACCGTCAGCGAGATCGCCGCTGTGCAGCTGTTCGAACCGGCTGCCTGAGCTGCAAAACCATCCCTTTTGCCACTCTCTCCCGTACGGGAGAGGGGCGGCTTTTTACGACCAGATAACCGAGGTAACCCGATGTCCGTCTTCAATCACGTCGACTTCGATCAGCACGAACAGGTGGTCTCACGATTCGACAAGCTCAAGAGAAATTACGAGAGCGTGGTGGCCATGGCCTGCGCCTTCCTATGGTTGCCCATGTAAAACGGCAACAGGCCCTAGGAAGTGGATGGTGGCGACATGACAAATGCGCGTGTCGCCGCTAAGATGCGGCCCGGCCGTTGCCAATACGGCCGTGTCCCCTTAGTTCAACGGATAGAATAAGCCCCTCCTAAGGGCTAGATGCTGGTTCGATTCCAGCAGGGGACGCCAAATGATTGACTCTATCTGTCTATAGAAGTCTACGAATCCCAGTAAAGCCGGCCACTTGAGCCGGCTTTGTTGTATCCGGCTGTCTACTATTGTCTCTGTACATATCCACGTTTTAGGAAGACGTTTAGGGATACGCCGGTTCGATAAGGGTACGTATTCCTATGGCACGCCCAGTCACCCCTCTGACAGATTCCAAGTGTGAGGCTGCCAAGCCGCGCGAGAAGGCAGCATGGGCTGATCGACAGTAACCCGGCCAACGACCTGGTGGGCGCCACGGCCACCCGCAAGAGTGCCCACCGGCCCGCCTTGCCACTGGATCGCCTACCCGAGCTGCTGCAGCGTATCAAGGCCGATTCCGGCCGGGCGCTGACCCGGCATGCGGTATCGCTCACCCTGCTGGTGTTTATCCGCTCCAGCGAGCTGCGTTTTGCCCGTTGGAGTGAGATCGACACCGTCCGGGCCATGTGGGAGATACCCGGCCAGCGCGAGGCCATCGAGGGCGTCAAGTTCTCCCACCGCGGCGCCAAGATGGGGACTCCGCACCTGGTACCGCTGAGCCGCCAGACACTGGAGCTGCTGGAACAGGTACGCCAGCTTACCGGCCGTTTCGATCTGGTGTTCCCCGGCGACCATTACCACCACAAGCCCATGAGCGAGAACACCATCAACAAGGCCCTGCGCCGTATGGGTTATGACACCAAGGTTGATCTGTGCGGCCACGGCTTCCGCACTATGGCCTGTTCCGCCTTGGTGGAGTCGGGGCTATGGTCGAAGGATGCCGTTGAAAGGCAGATGAGCCACCAAGAGCGCGACACGGTGCGTGGCGCCTACATCCACAAGGCAGAGCACCTGCAGGAACGCCGGCTGATGTGCCAGTGGTGGGCCGACTACCTCGATGCCAACCGGCAGCAGCACGTCACCCCATACGATTTCGCCCACCGTTGGGAATGGGTCGGCAACGTGGTGCCGGTCAACTTCGGCAAGTCGGTTTGAGCATGCAAACCCATCCCCCTGAAAAATTCCTTGTTCTTGGTGTGATTGGTGTTCCTAGAATGCTTGGAGCCAGTAACCACGGGGCTTTCAGCGATGGAACACAAGAGCGAATAGACAGGAACACGGGCGGCAATGAACACCTGTTGTGTTCCGGCGTCCTGCCTCAAAAAGGCCGATTCGGCCTGCTCTTGCCTGTAAAGGAGCTGATCTACCAAGAGGTTTGGGGGATTGTTGCTGGCCTGCAACATCATTCGTCGTGAAGCCAGTCAGGCAGCCGTCGCCTTTGGCCGCTCCCCAAGCGACATCCGCTTCAAGCCGGTGGCCCACTACATCGCCGTGCAATTGATCGTGATGGCAGCGGCCAACCCGATTTCAGCAACAGGACAACGCTTATCAGCGTTGAGGGCAGGAGTCGGTGGGCTGTTTCTGGATCACCGCCCAAGGCCATCAAGAGCAAGGACGGTGAAGATTTCATAGACCCGCTACCCGGTGGATCGCAAGGCTACTCCGCTTAAGTCAACAGCATTACACGCGAGGTGGGCCTTGCTATCAACGCGATGGGTCTCAGCTGTCCTTACGCTCTTGTGCCATGCAGGCAGCGGCGGTGAACAGCACGTCGGTGGAAGAGTTCAGCGCGGTTTCTGCCGAGTCCTGAACGATGCCGATGATGAAGCCGATGGCGACGATCTGCATGGCCACGTCATTGGGGATGCCGAACAGGCTGCAGGCCAGCGGGATCAGCAGCAGCGAGCCGCCGGCGACACCGGATGCGCCGCAGGCACTGATCGAGGCCAGCACGCTCAGCAGCAGGGCGGTGGGTAGATCGACGGGGATGCCCAGGGTGTGCACTGCAGCCATGGTCAGCACGGTGATGGTGATGGCGGCACCGGCCATGTTGATGGTGGCGCCCAGCGGAATGGAGACCGAGTAGGTTTCTTCGTGCAGGCCCAGGCGCTGGCTCAGTTGCAGGTTGACCGGAATGTTGGCGGCCGAGCTACGGGTGAAGAAAGCGGTGATGCCGCTTTCGCGCAGGCAGGTGAACACCAGCGGGTAGGGGTTGCGACGGATCTTCCAGTACACCAGCGCCGGGTTGACCACCAGGGCCACCAGCAGCATGCAGCCGACCAGCACCACCAGCAGGTGCAGATAACCGAGCAGGGCGTCGAAGCCGGATTCGGCGAGGGTGGCGGCGACCAGGCCGAAGATCCCCAGCGGCGCCAGGCGGATCACCAGCTTGACGATGGCAGTCACACCGTTGGACAGTTCGCCCAGCAGTTGTTTGCTACCGGCGCTGGCATGGCGGAAGGCGAAGCCGAGGCCGATAGCCCAGGCCAGGATACCGATGAAGTTACCATTCAGCAGGGCATTGACCGGGTTGTCGACCACGTTCATCAGCAGCGTCTTGAGCACCTCGCCGATGCCGCCGGGGGGCGTCAGTTCAGCAGCCTGGCTGCTCAGTACCAGCGACGACGGGAAGGCGAAGCTGGCCACCACCGCGACCAGGGCGGCGCTGAAGGTACCGATCAGGTACATCAGCAGGATCGGGCGGATATGCGTCTGTTGGCCTTGCTGGTGGTTGGCGATGGACGACATCACCAGGATGAACACCAGTACCGGGGCGACGGCCTTGAGCGCCGAGACGAACACGTTACCGATGAAGCCGACGGACAGTGCTGCCTGCGGGGCGATTACGGCCAGAGCGATACCTGCCAGCAGGCCGATGATGATCTGCGTCACCAGGCTGGTGCGGTTGAGTAGCTGCAGGGCAGGGTGAAGGGCTTGGGACATCGCGAGTTCTCTGGTTGCTGGGCGCGTTGCAAGTGGCGTCGGGCCTGGTTCGAGAGGTTTTTCGGTAGTGCCATGGAGAGCAGGCCGAAAAAATAGCGCGCGACTCTAGCACAGCCGGATCGGGGTTCGTGCGCTGGACGGGCATCTGGACGACAGGGCGCAAGCCCATGTCGCATCTCTACAAGGCTTGTCTGCCGGCTCTGCCAGGTAGTTGCCGGGGCGGATCAGCAAACCTGCGGCTGGCAGGGTGTGACCCGTGGTCGCTCGAAGAACAGGAAGAATTGAGGCTACGCTGTACCCTGTGCGGCGCAAGCGAGCGTCTGAATCGTGATGAGTTGGCAATCGAACTGTTCGTTTTCCAGGGCATCGAAAGTTGCATCGCCCGCACGCCCCAAGGGCGCCGTCCTAGCCGCGCAGGCCCGCCGCCATTCCCGGTTTCCGTGCACAAGGAGCTTTACCCGTCAATGCGCTTGATCTGGAAGTCATTCCGCTCGCTCTATTTCGCCACCTTGCTGATGTTGCTCGGCTCTGGCCTGCTCAGTACCTACCTGGCCCTGCGTCTGGCTGACACCGTGGATGGTCTCTGGGTCGGTGCGCTGATGGCGGCCAATTACTTTGGCCTTGTGCTCGGCGGCAAGCTGGGGCATCGACTGATCGGTCGGGTGGGGCATATCCGTGCTTACGTGGCCTGTGCCGGCGTAGTCACGGCTGCTGTGCTGGGCCATGGGCTGATCGAGTGGCTGCCATTCTGGCTGTTCCTGCGCATGCTGGTGGGCCTGGGCATGATGTGCCAGTACATGGTCATCGAGAGCTGGCTCAACGAGCAGGCTGAAGCCAAGCAGCGGGGCCTGGTGTTCAGTGGCTACATGGCGGCCTCCTATCTGGGACTGATCCTTGGCCAGTTGGCTCTGGTCGTACACCCGACGCTAGGGCTGGAGCTGCTGATGCTGGTGGCGCTGTGCTTCGCGCTGTGCCTGGTGCCGGTGGCACTGACCCGGCGCCTGCACCCGGCCCCCTTGCACCCGGCGCCGCTGGAGCTGCGTTTCTTCCTCAGTCGTGTGCCACTGTCGCTGACCACCATCTCGGTGGCCGGTCTGCTGATCGGCTCGTTCTATGGTCTGGCGCCGCTGTACGCCACGCGGATGGGCCTGTCGACCGAGCAGGTCGGCCTGTTCATGGGCAGCTGCATTCTCGCCGGCCTGCTGGTGCAGTGGCCGCTAGGCTGGCTTTCCGATCGGCATGACCGGGTGCGGCTGATTCGCGGCTGCTCGGTCTTGCTGCTGCTGGCGGCCTTGCCGCTGGCGGCACTGCCGGAGGTATTCATCGGCTTGCTGTTCGGTGTCGGCTTTCTGGTCAGTCTGATGCAGTTCAGTCTCTATCCACTGGCGGTGGCCTTGGCCAATGACCATGTGGAGCCGGAACGCCGCGTGTCACTGACGGCCATGCTGCTGGTCACCTTCGGCGTGGGCGCCTGCATCGGCCCGCTGCTGGCCGGTGTGCTGATGCGTTTCTACGGCGCCAACATGCTCTATGTGTTCGTCAGCGTTTGCGCGTTGATTCTGGTCTGGCGCATTCGTCCTGAAGTGGTGACCCACCTGCATCAGGTCGATGATGCGCCGCTGCAGCATATGGCCATGCCCGGCAACGTAACCAGCTCGCCACTGGTCGCCGCTCTCGACCCGCGGGTCGATGAGCAGACGGTACAGGAGCAGATGCAGGAGCCAGCTGCGGCGGGCGAGGAGGAGGTTGAGCCGGACGTGAAGCGGGGGTAGTCCGCCGCCAGACTTTGTAGGGTGGACTTTAGCCCACGGCGGCCTCCCTTGGTGGACTGAAGCCCACCCATCGGGCTTTGCGCGAATGGAGGGGGTGGGCTCAGAAGGGGCCGTCGCTCTCGGTGCGACGCGCCTCGCGTTGCAGCTGATAGACGAAGCGCTCGACCTGACGTTGCTCAAGGCCGTTCAAGCGATGAAAACGAGTGCCGACGAACGTCATGTCGACCTTGTCCTCGTATTGCACGTGGCGTAACTCCACGGCGCAGGTCATGTTGCCGAAGGGCAGATAGGCGGTGAGTCGTTCGTGTACCTGGCCATTACTCAATTGCTGGCTGAGGTTGCTGGCGAAACGCAGTTTGCAGCCGGTGGCCGAGATGTCCAGCAGATGACCTGCCAGCGGCTCGCGCAGCTTGTCGCCGCTGAGTACGACTTTGATCAGATCGCTCTGCTTCAGAGTTGCACGGAAGGCACTGCGGCGCTGGTGATAGATTACCTCACTGGGTAGCGGCGCCCAGTAGCAGGGGGCTCCCTCGAGCTCGCCAAGCCGCACGTCGTGATCACAGGTCCAGGCTACTCGCACCCCGTCGCGGAACGCCTCGACGTTGAAGGTTTCGCCTTGCTTGAGAAAACGTTCGCCATCGTTAGGGATGATCTCGTCCAGCGCTAAGCGCGCACGGTCTTTATCGATTTCAACCAGGTAGCTTTGGAAGCGCAGGTCGCGCCCCTTGAACTGAATGATCAGGGGGTCATGGTTCTGTTGCAGTTGACGCAGGATGGCAATGATCTCGACGGATGTCTTGAGCACCTTGGGCGGCTGAGGACCGCTCTCGTCGTTGAACGCGCTGGACACAGGACGGAACTCTCCGGTTCATGAGCTATAACGGCACTAGCATACTGGCAGAGTGCCTGCATGTCCCTGTGCTTTTTGTTGGGGGATGGCTCAGGCCTGGCTGAGCGGTCTTTGCTGCGCGATTCTAGCGGCACCGCCGCGGCTGTCATAGAGGCCGGGTGTCTCTGCGCCGCGCAGAATGCCGAGGACGCTGCCGACCGAGGCCTGGTTGGCGCGAATCAAGCGCCCATTGCGCAGATTGGCCTCCTGGCAGCGCTGCAGCAGAGCGGATAACTCTTCACTACGCGCCAGCAGTTGATCGCCCACGGAGGACTTGCTCGCCAGCGCGTTGAGTCCTTCGCGATCCGCACTCAGACCGGCATTTTGCAGCAGGCGGCTGCGATCGTTGCCATGCTGCTGAAGCAGGGCAAGCAGAGGTTGTTTTTCGCTGAGAAGGCTATCGAGGCGCGGCAGGTCGCGTTCGGTGAGGGCCTGGAATTCGTTATCGATCAGCTCAAGCAATTGCTCGGCAGTGCCGATATCGTTGGTGAAGAGGTCAAGCAAGGCTGTGTCATTCATGGCGGGCTCTTGGGGGTCGGGCGTCCAACACCCCCAGCGCAGCCCTGAGACTAGCGCTGGGATTCGAAGTCGAGCAGTTTCTGGGCGACGCGTTTGCTGTCGACCTGATAGCTACCATCAGCGATGGCCTGTTTCAGCTGGGCCACACGCTCCTTGTTGACGATGGGCTGATCACGCAGCTTCTCGCCGATTGCTTGCAACTGTTGTGCCTCACGGCTCAGTTGCACCGATTCGCCGCTCTTGGCGTTGGTTTGTTCATCGTTACCGGTGACAGGCGCCTGGTTCGGCTGTGCCGACTCATTGCGATTGCCAGCCTGAGTCGCGCCGGTACGTCCCGCATTGGCGGGCGTATTGGCATTGTTCAGCCGGTTAAAGTCGATGACCATGATGCAGAACCTCGGACGATATGGTGGACGCTTGCCATGCTTCTCGGCTGCTGCCAGGAAAACTTTAGGATTAATTTCATCGCGTCGTTAAGTAGTGTAGGGAATCGCCAGACCTTTGCGCTACAAGAAACATGCCTACATTGATACTTCTACTTGCCCTGGCCCGACTACACGAGCGCGAACCACTCGCTGCGAGCGTAGGTTACGCACGTTGATCTGCTCGCCCGGGGCCCCGTCGGTCAGGGCTTCGCCGGGCATACGGACACTCACGCTAGCGCCGCGAGCGCTGATCACCACCTGATCGCCTCGACGAATGACTTCGGCTACTTGCAGGTGGGTAGACAAAAGAATCTGGTCACTGCCGAGCTGGCGCGTCAATTTCTTGCCGATCGCCTGATTCAGGTCGGTCAGAAAGTTCTGACCCAATTGACCGACATCGCGTTCAACCAGGCTCAAATCCGTAGCTTTGACTACGCTCATGCGCTTGAGCGGGCGAGTCAGTACGACAATGGGGCGATACAAGCGCACTTCAGCGGGTACGAATACTGTCCACGGAGCGCTGCCGTCACAGCGCACGCGCGTAGTGACACGGCCCAGCGGCTGCGCCGGGCTTTCCAGCGTGGTGGTCAGCGGCTGATCGCACAGAGGCAGGCGTAACCGTGGGTCGAGACGGTTGACGCGAATCTCATGGCGGCCCTGAATTTCGCTACGATGTAGATATTCAGTGGTCGCCTGCTCAAGAAAGGCCTCGGTGGCGCCGATAAGTTGTTCAGTGCTGGTGAAGGTGGCAGCCGCCGTAGCGCTGTAGCCGAGTGTCGGCAAAGCGAGTAAAACGGGCAAAGGGGCAAGGCACTTTGCCAGTAGCTGACGGAATGATGACGTTCTCTGCTTCATAAGCAATGCAAAGCAAGCCCCGTGCCGCCTGCTAGGCTCAACGGGGTAGGCGTTACTGGATAAGAAGGAGTCCGGGCATGGCCGGGTTGATGGATTCGGTTAATCAGCGCACTCAGCTGGTGGGACAGAACCGCTTGGAGTTGTTGCTGTTCCGCCTGGAAGGCCCACAGCTTTACGGTATCAACGTATTCAAGGTGAAAGAGGTGCTGCAATGCCCGAAACTCACCATCATGCCCAAATCCAGTCCGGTGGTACGGGGTGTGGCCAACATTCGCGGGGGCACCATTCCGATTCTCGATCTTTCCATCGCTACCGGCCGTGCCGCACTGGAAGATCTGAAGACCAGCTTCGTGATCATCACCGAGTACAACACCAAGGTTCAGGGTTTTCTGGTGCGCTCGGTCGAACGTATCGTCAACATGAACTGGGAGGAGATCCATCCGCCACCCAAGGGCACTGGACGCGATCACTACCTGACAGCAGTCACGCGGCTCGACCAGCAGTTGGTCGAGATCATCGATGTTGAGAAGATTCTTGCCGAAGTTGCGCCGACCTCGGAAGTGATATCCGCTGGCGTCATCGATGATGAGGTGCAGAGTCAGGCGGTGACCAAGCATGTGTTGATCGTCGATGACTCTTCGGTGGCGCGCAAACAGGTTTCGCGCTGCCTGCAGACAGTCGGCGTTGAGGTTACCGCGTTGAACGATGGTCGTGAGGCGCTCAATTACCTCAAGAAAATGGCGGACGAGGGGCATAATCCCGACAAGGAACTGCTGATGCTGATTTCCGACATCGAGATGCCCGAGATGGACGGATATACGCTGACCACGGAGATTCGTAGCGATCCGCGCATGCAGAAGCTGCATATCCTCCTGCATACTTCGCTTTCCGGTGTGTTCAACCAGGCGATGGTGAAGAAGGTCGGCGCTGACGACTTCCTCGCCAAGTTCAAGCCAGATGATCTGGCGGCGCGGGTGGTCGATCGCATTCGTGTATCGGATGGGTGCTGAAGGGTAACCTTCGGCGAACGTTATGGTTGCAGAGGCGGCACTAGTGTCTTCAGGTAATTTGGATTTCGAGCAGTTCCGGACCTTCCTGGAAAAGGCCTGCGGTATTCTGCTTGGCAGCAACAAGCAGTACCTGGTCTCCAGCCGTCTGAACAAGTTGATGGAACAGAACGGCATCAAGACCCTGGGCGAGCTGGTGCAGCGCATGCAGAGCCAGCCGCGAGGCGGGTTGCGCGAGCAGGTGGTGGATGCCATGACCACCAATGAGACCCTGTGGTTTCGCGACACCTATCCCTTCGAGGTGCTCAAGAGCCGTGTACTGCCGGAGTTGATCAAGGCCTACCCGGGGCAGCGCCTGCGTATCTGGTCGGCCGCCTGCTCGTCCGGGCAGGAGCCATACTCGCTGTCGATGGCCATCGATGAGTTCGAGCGTACCAACCTCGGTCAGCTCAAGGCAGGTGTGCAGATCGTCGCCACCGATCTTTCGCCTTCGATGCTGGCCAACTGCAAGTCCGGTGAATACGACAGCCTGGCCATGGGGCGCGGGCTTTCGCAGGAGCGACTGCAGCGCTACTTCGACCCCAAGGGGCCAGGGCGTTGGCAGGTCAAGGCGCCTATCAAGAGCCGTGTCGAGTTTCGCCCACTGAACTTGCTGGATAGCTACGCGGCATTGGGCAAGTTCGACATCGTCTTCTGCCGCAACGTGCTGATCTACTTCTCGGCAGAAGTGAAGAAGGACATCCTGACGCGCATCCATGCCACCCTCAAGCCGGGTGGCTATCTGTTCCTTGGCGCCTCCGAAGCGCTCAATGGCCTGCCGGACAAGTACCAGATGGTGCAGTGCAGCCCGGGGATCATCTACAAGGCCAAATAGGCGCAAGGCATGTTTGGTATCAGCAGCGGGAGGCCTTTGGCCTAATGCCAGTCAGTTAAGCCGTTGCACTCGATCTTTGTAGGAGCCGGCTTGCCGGCGATCCGCCATAAAAAGCATCGCCAGCAAGCTGGCTCCTACGAAAAACGCCCCTCTACTGCAAGTAGGAGGGGGTGGTGACGAACTTATCTGATCAGCATTAGCCTTTGGCCTCCCGTTTGCGTTTCTGGACTCTGAAAACCATGGGCCCGATCGGATAGGTTTCGCCGTAGGCACCAGCGGTTTGGCCTGGTGCAGAAGAACCGATGCGCATCGCGCGCCCCAGGGTTCGGCGGGGCGGCAATCCGTCCGGTTGGCTTTGCCGCTTGCTTGCCCGTAGGCGGTAAAGCCTTGCCGCTTTGCCGTTATTTTTCCGCTTGATTGCTATTAACGTATTGATTTTATTGAATTAAATAAATTGGCACAGCCTTTGCTGAATAGCTCACAACAGTGACCACATGGCCCAAGCGGCAAAGGTTCGGAACATGAGCATCAACTTCGGCAGAGCACTCGGTATTCACGAACAGGCCCTCGGCTTTCGCGCCCAGCGCGCCGAGGTGCTGGCCAACAATATCGCCAACGCCGATACGCCGAACTACAAGGCTCGCGATCTGGACTTCGCCAGCGTCCTGGCCGAGCAAAGCAATCGCATGCAGCGCGGTGGCGTTTCCCTGAACCGCACCGATAGCCGCCACATTCCGGCCGAAGGCGTCAGCAGTGGTGAAGCTGAGCTGCCTTACCGCACGCCGTTCCACGCCTCGCTGGACCAGAACACCGTTGACCTGCAGATCGAGCAGTCCAACTACGCCGAGAACGCCGTGCAGTTTCAGGCCAGCTTCACCTTCCTCAACAGCAAATTCAAAGGGCTGACTGCAGCCCTGCGCGGCGAATAAGGAGCGCGATCATGTCCCTTGCCAGTGTTTTCAATATCGCCGGAACCGGCATGAGCGCCCAGAGCACTCGCCTCAATACCATTTCCAGCAACATCGCCAACGCCGAGACCGTGTCCTCGAGTCTGGATCAGACCTACCGCGCGCGCCATCCGGTGTTCGCCACCGTGTTCCAGCAGGCACAGGGCGGCGACCGTGGCTCGCTGTTCGCCGAGCAGGACGAAGCCGGCCGTGGCGTGCAGGTGCTCGGCGTGATCGAGGATCAGAGCAGCCTGATGCCGCGCTACGAGCCGGATCATCCGATGGCCAATGCCGACGGCTACGTCTACTACCCGAACGTCAACGTGGTCGAGGAAATGGCCGACATGATCTCTGCCAGTCGCGCCTTCCAGACCAACGTTGAAATGATGAATACCGCCAAACAGATGCTGCAGCGCGTGCTGACGCTGGGTCAGTAAGGAGAGACTGAATGAGCACTGTCAATACATCTTCCAGTGTACTGTCGGCCTACAGCTACAAAGACACCAGCAGTACATCCAGCTCTGAGAGTTCGGCGCTGGGGCGCGATGCCTTTCTGCAGTTGCTGGTCACGCAGATGAAAAATCAGAATCCTCTGGATCCGCAGGACAATACCGAGTTCGTGTCGCAGTTGGCGCAGTTCAGTAGCCTGGAGAGTATGCAGAACCTCTCGGATACGACCGATGCGATCTACAGCAGTTATCAGTCCGTGCAGGCGCTGCAGGCTTCCTCTCTGGTGGGGCGCTCGGTCATCGTCGAGGCAGGCAGTACCCAAGTCGATACCAGTAGCGGCCTGAGCGGCTCGCTGGTGTTGCCGAATGCCGGCAGTAACGTCACGGTCGGCGTCTATGACGCAAACGGCTCGCTGGTGAAATCCATTTCTTTGGGCAGTCTCTCGGCGGGCACCTACTCGTTCGACTGGGATGGCACCAACGAGTCAGGCGAATTGCAGTCCTCCGGTACTTACACCTTCAAGGCTACGGCCGGTATCGGTGGTGAAAACACGGCGCTGACAACCTATCTGCCGGCGACGGTCAGCAGTGTGACCATCAATTCGTCGGGCGGTGAGCTGATGCTCAATCTTGCCGGCCTCGGCAGCCTTGCGCTTTCCAAAGTCCAGGCCATTGCCGATTGATCGCCGGTTGACCGGCAGGGAGTAATCATATGTCTTTCAATGTTGCGCTCAGCGGCCTCAATGCTGCCAGCACCGATCTCAACGTAACCGGCAACAACATTGCCAACGTTGCCACCACCGGCTTCAAGTCTTCGCGCGCCGAGTTCGCCGATGTCTACCTGAACTCCATGCTGGGGGCAGGGCAGCGTACGGCTGGCAGCGGCGTGACCTCTAGCGTCTCGCAGCAGATGACTGGCGGTAACATCACCTCCACCAGCCGTGGCTTGGACCTGGCGATCGATGGTGGCGGCTATTTCATCGTCAATAACGGTGGCGATACCTATTACACCCGTGCGGGGGGGTTCTACACCGACAAGGATGGCTTGGTCGTCAACTCGGCGGGCGATGTGCTGCAGGGTTATTCGGAAACCGATGCCAGCGGCAACATCATTCCTGGTCAGCTGCGCAATCTGCAGGTGGACTCCGAAGGGCAGCCGGCGCAGGCAACCGGAACCGTGACGGGCGCCTATACATTGAACTCGTCGGCAGCGGTAATCGATGGTGCGGCGCATCCTTTCGATCCGGCGGATTCGGCCAGCTACAACTGGTCGACCAGCTCTGATATCTACGATTCGCTGGGCAATACCCACAGCCTGATGCAGTACTTCGTCAAGGACGACAATAACCAGTGGACCATATACACCCTGATCAATGGGCGTAATCCGGCGGATCCGACGCTGACTACCCCGGAGGACACGCCGCTGGAGTTCAATAGCACGGGGGCGCTGATCGATCCGAGTCCGGCGACTGTCGACATCGGTGACTGGGTGCCTGCTGTCGAAGTGAATGGGGTTTGGCAGGCCAACGGTGCCGAGGGTAGTGGGGCGTCTGCAGGGGTTCCGGGAACCTTGAGTCTGAATATTGCTGGCACGCGTCAGACCAACAGCACCTTTGGTGTCAACAGCAGTGGTATCAGTCAGGACGGTTATGCGGCTGGCCAGCTGTCAGGGCTGTCTGTGGATGACAGCGGCAAGCTGTTCGCCACCTACACTAACGGCCAATCCAAGGTGATCGGTCAGGTAGTGCTGGCATCCTTTGCCAATGAGCAGGGATTGGAGTCGATCAGTGGTACCAAGTGGAAAGAAACCTTTGCTTCCGGTGAGCCGGCTGCCGGGGTTCCAGGGGCGGGACTGCTCGGTGGTATTCGCTCCGGTGCGCTTGAGGACTCCAACGTCGATCTGACCGCACAACTGGTCAACTTGATCGTGGCTCAGCGTAATTACCAGGCCAACGCCAAGACCATTGAAACCGAGAGCGCGATCTCGCAAACCATCATCAACATGCGTTAAGTCTCCTGACGACCACAGGCATGTCGCTGCCTGTGGTCGTCATCTTGTTTTGCCTGTTGGGCATTCCTCTCTTGCGGCTCACCGCCAAAATTTCTCATCTCCCTTGTGTTGGTTGACGGCAACTCGTTGCCGGGTGACGGTTTTTTGTTGCTTGGTTATTTGTAAAGTTCTTATAAATCAATCGCTTGACTTTATTGTTAGAGGTGGCATGACGATTGCTTGGTAGGTGCTAACGAGTCACGGGGCTGTCGCCCAAACCGGAGAATGACCATGGACAAGATGCTGTACGTCTCCATGACCGGAGCGCAGAACAACACGCTGAGCCTGCGCGCCCATGCCAACAACCTGGCGAACGTTTCCACCTCGGGGTTCCGCCGGGATTTCGAGCAGGCGCGCTCCATGCCGCTGTTCGGTGAAAGCTATCCCGCGCGCGTGTTCGCCATGACCGAGCGGCCGGCCACGGACTTCCGTCCGGGGACGCTGCAGGAGACGGGGCGCGACATGGACGTGGCCATCGGCGGCAAAGGCTGGATCGCCGTACAGGCGCCCGATGGCAGCGAGGCTTACGTTCGCACCGCCAGTCTGAACATCGACGCGCTGGGCATGCTGCGCACCGGCAATGGTTTGCCGGTGATGGGCAACGCCGGGCCGATTGCCGTGCCGCCGGAGCAGAAGGTGGAGATCGGCCAGGACGGCACCATCAGCATTCGTGCCCTTGGCGAAAACCCCAACGTATTGGCTGAAGTCGATCGCATCAAGCTGGTCAACCCTGATCCGAAAAGCATGGAGAAGGGCACCGATGGCCTGATCCGCGTGAAGGGGCAGCCCGAGGTAGAGGCCGATGCAACCGTTCAGGTGACGTCGGGTTTCCTCGAGGCGAGCAACGTCAACGCCGTTGAAGAGATGACCGCCATCCTCTCCCTGTCCCGCCAGTTCGAGCTGTCGGTGAAGATGATGCGTACCGCCGAGGACAACTCGTCGGCCATGGCGCGGGTTTTGCAAATTAGCTAACTACCAGCACGCGGCGCCGTAAAACCGGCGCCCGAGGAGAAACGATATGCTTCCGGCACTGTGGGTCAGCAAGACCGGTTTGTCCGCTCAGGACATGAACCTGACCACCATTTCCAACAACCTGGCCAACGTGGCGACCACCGGCTTCAAGCGTGATCGCGCGGAATTCGAGGATCTGCTCTATCAGATCCGTCGTCAGCCAGGCGGCCAGTCCAGTCAGGACAGCGAACTGCCCTCCGGCCTGCAACTGGGTACCGGTGTGCGCGTGGTCGGCACGCAGAAGATCTTCACCGCCGGTAGCCTGCAAACAACCGAGCAGCCGCTGGACTTGGCGGTCAATGGCCGTGGTTTCTTCCAGATCCTGCAGCCCGACGGCACCGTTTCCTACACCCGTGATGGCAGCTTTCACCTCAACTCCGATGGGCAGATCGTCACCTCTCAGGGCTTTGCCCTGGAGCCTGCAATCGTGCTGCCCAACGAAGTGCGCACCTTCACTGTCGGCGAAGACGGCACTGTCTCGGTGACCACGGCTGGCAACCCGCAGCCGCAGATCATCGGCAATCTGCAGTTGGCTGATTTCGTCAACCCGGCAGGCCTGGAAGCCATCGGTAACAACCTGTTCCTGGAGACCGGTTCCAGCGGCGCGCCGCAGGTGGGCAACCCGGGCCTCAATGGCCTTGGTACCACGCTGCAGAACACTCTGGAAAACTCCAACGTCAGCGTGGTGGAGGAGTTGGTGAACATGATCACCACCCAGCGCGCTTACGAAATGAACTCCAAGGTGATTTCCACCGCCGATCAGATGCTGTCCTTCGTGACGCAGAACCTCTGATTTTTGACACTGTTGTGAACGCCGCGAGGTAGTGGTTATGAACCGGCAAATTCTCTGTTTCCCCTTGTTGGCTGGCGTGCTGCTCAGCAGCGGTTGCGTGGCGCCGACAGTCAAGCCGGACGATCCCTATTACGCGCCGGTATTGCCGCGCACGCCGTTGCCGGCTGCACAGAACAACGGTTCGATCTATCAGGCGGGTTTCGAGAATGGCCTGTATGACGACCGCAAGGCATTTCGCGTGGGTGACATCATCACCATCACGCTCAATGAGCGCACTCAGGCCAGCAAGAACGCCAACAGCAATATCCAGAAGGACAGCAGCGGCACAATGGGTGTGCCCAACCTGTTCGGCATGGCCGTTGCACCGGACAACCCGCTGCGCAGCCTCAGCGCGCTGGGCATGACCAACAACAATCTGAGCCTGGATTCGAGCTGGAACTCCCAGCGTGATGCCTCCGGTTCTGGTCAGGCAGGGCAGAGCAACAGCCTGTCTGGCTCGGTCACCGTGACCGTCGCTGAAGTGCTGCCCAACGGCATTCTGGCCGTGCGTGGCGAGAAGTGGATGACGCTCAATACTGGCGATGAGCTGATGCGTATCTCCGGGCTGGTGCGTGCCGACGACATCTCCACTGACAACACCGTGTCGTCCACTCGGGTTGCCGATGCGCGCATCACCTATTCCGGGACTGGCGCCTTCGCCGACGCCAGTCAGCCGGGTTGGTTGAGCCGCTTCTTCCTCAGCCCGATGTGGCCGTTCTGATCAGGGGAATGGAGATGAATCATGTAGGAGCGAGCTCTGCTCGCGAAGCTTTCAAGTCGAGCGCGGTTCGTGAGCCTGGCTCGCTCCTGCGGATATTGTGGCCCGCAGGTAAAACGTTGCCGGTGCAGGCAAGCTCCTGCCGCCGGCAATTCGCCGCCGTCCATCGCGGCTATCGTCGTCGTGGCGCCAACGACTGGCTGTTGCTGGCAACCATGCTCGGTTGCCTGCTGCTGAGCCTGCCGACCCAGGCCGAGCGCCTCAAGGATCTGGCCTCCATCCAGGGCGTGCGCAGTAACCAGTTGATCGGCTACGGCCTGGTGGTTGGCCTCAACGGCACTGGCGACCAGACCACCCAGACTCCGTTCACCGTACAGACCTTCAACAACATGCTGGCGCAGTTCGGCATCAAGGTGCCGCCAGGTGGCAACGTGCAGTTGAAGAACGTCGCTGCGGTGTCGGTGCATGCCGAGCTGCCACCGTTCGCCAAGCCGGGGCAGACCATCGACATCACCATTTCCTCCATCGGTAACGCCAAAAGCCTGCGTGGCGGCAGCCTGCTGATGACGCCGCTCAAGGGCATCGACGGCAACGTCTACGCCATTGCTCAGGGCAATCTGGTAGTGGGTGGCTTCGATGCCAGCGGCGCCGATGGTTCGCGCATCACCGTCAACGTGCCATCCGCCGGGCGCATCCCTGGCGGGGCTACCGTCGAGCGTCCAGTGCCGAGTGGTTTCGATCAGGGCAATTACCTGACTTTGAACCTCAACCGCCCCGACTTCACCACGGCGAAGAATATCGTCGATCAAATCAACGACCTGCTTGGCCCTGGCGTGGCCCAGGCCATCGATGGCGGCTCGATTCGCGTCAGCGCGCCGCTCGACCCGAATCAGCGCGTCGACTATCTGTCGATTCTGGAGAACCTGCAGGTCGAGCCAGGTAAAGCGGTGGCCAAGGTCATCATCAACTCGCGCACCGGCACCATCGTTATCGGCCAGGACGTCAAGGTACAGCCGGCTGCAGTGACGCACGGCAGCCTGACCGTGACCATCACCGAAGACCCCATCGTCAGCCAGCCCGAGGCATTCTCCGGCGGGCAGACGGCTGTGGTGCCGCGCTCTCGCGTGGGCGCCGAGGAAGAGGCCAAGCCGATGTTCAAGTTCGGCCCCGGTACCAGCCTGGACGAGATCGTGCGTGCGGTGAATCAGGTGGGCGCGGCACCTTCCGATCTGATGGCCATCCTGGAGGCGCTCAAGCAAGCCGGCGCTCTGCAGGCTGACCTGATCGTGATCTGAGGAGGATTGCCGCTATGGATTCTCGACTCTCAGCCGGTTTGCTCGGCAACGGCAAAAGCCCGGTCGACAGCGGTGCGTTCACCGATCTGAATCGCCTCAACCAGTTCAAGGTAGGCGGCGATACCGAGCAGAACATCCGCAAGGTCGCGCAGGAGTTCGAATCGCTGTTCATGAATGAAATGCTCAAGGCCATGCGTTCGGCCAACGCCGCGTTCGGCGAGGGCAACTTCATGAACAGCAACGAGAGCAAGACCTATCAGGACATGCACGACCAGCAACTGGCGGTGACGCTCTCCAAGGAAGGGCGCGGTATCGGTCTGGCTGATGTGCTGGTGCGGCAGATGTCGAAGATCAAGCAACCGTCGAGCCGGCCCAATCCCTTCGCGCAAATCGAGCAACCGGTTGCTACGTCGAGCGAAGCCAAAGCCGATAAGGTCGCCAGCAGCGAAGGCTTCCGTGATGACGTGGCGCTGCTCAATCGCCGTCGCCTGTCCGTGCCGGGCAAACTGGCAGATCGCCTGTTGGCCGGTATCGTGCCATCGGCTGCAGAGGGCGAGGGCAAGACCCTGGCCGGCAATGACTGGATTCCGGCGCAGGCCAGCGCCGCGCCCAAGGATCGCGGCCTGAGCCTTGGCAACAGTGATGCATTGACGGGCCGTCGTATTGCTCAACCGCCGCTGGCGCCGGGCAAAGCCGCATTCAGCTCACCGCAGGAATTCGTCGCCACCATGCTGCCGATGGCGGAAGCCGCTGCCGAGAAGATCGGTGTCGATCCGCGTTACCTGGTGGCCCAGGCCGCGCTGGAAACCGGTTGGGGCAAGTCGATCATCCGCACCCGCGATGGCGAGAGCAGCCACAACCTGTTCGGCATCAAGTCCCACGGTAGCTGGGAGGGTGAGTCGGCCCGCGTGCTGACCACGGAATACAAAGGTGGCAAGGCGGTCAAGGAGGCGGCCAGCTTCCGTGCCTATGAGTCCTACGCCCATAGCTTCGAGGATTACATCAGCTTTCTGCAGAACAATGGTCGCTACGAAAAGGCCCTGAATAGCACCGAAAATCCCGAGCGTTTCGTCAAGGAACTGCAGCAGGCCGGCTACGCCACCGACCCCAACTACGCGCGCAAGATCAGCCAGATCGCCCGCAAGATGCAGACCTACGAGGCCATCGCCAGCGTAGGAGAGGTGCGTAGCAATGGCTAGTTTGATTTCCATCGGCCTCAGTGGTCTCAACGCCAGCCAGGCGGCGTTGAGCACGACAGGGCATAACATCGCCAACGCCGATACGGCCGGCTACACCCGCCAGCAGACCATCCAGGTCACGGCGCCGGCGACCCTCAACGGCCTTAACTATATCGGCAGCGGCACGACCCTGGATCAGGTGCGTCGGGTCTACAACGACTACCTCAATACACAGGTACGTACCACCACGTCGCTCAATAGCGAGTCGCAGACCTACCTGACTCAGATCAGTCAGATCGATTCCCTGCTGTCAGACAGCTCCACCGGGCTGACGACTCAGCTTTCGGGGCTGTTCAGCAACCTGCAGACGCTGTCCAACAGCCCAGCCGATGTTTCCTCGCGCGATCTGCTGCTCAGCTCCGCACAGGGGCTGACCAACCGCTTCAATACCATGGCGGCGCAGCTCAATGATCAGACCACCTACGTCAATGACCAGCTGGTAACCCTTGCCGATCGGGTCAATACCCTGTCGTCTTCGATTGCCGGCTACAACCAGTCGATCATGCAGCTCAGCGCCAACGGCACCACGCCCAATGACCTGCTCGATGCGCGCGATGAGGCGGTGCGCCAACTGGCCGAGCTGGTCTCGGTCAGTGTCTCGCAGCAGGACGGCGGCTATAGCGTTTACATGGGCTCCGGCCAGCCGCTGGTAGTCGGCAATCGTTCCTCGACTCTGGAGGCCGTGCCAGGTTCTACCGACGACGACTACCGGCTGCAGCTGACGGTCGGCGGCGGCACGACCATCGACGTGACCGATGTCACCTCCGGCGGTGAGATCGGTGGCCTGCTGCGTTATCGCAGCGATGTGCTGGAACCGACCAAGGCCGAGCTTGGCCGCATGGCGCTGGCCATTTCCGACCAGTTCAACACCCAGCTGGCGCAGGGCATTGACCTCAACGGCAACTTCGGCTCGGCGCTGTTCAGCGATATCAACAGCAGCAACCTGATGAGTCAGCGCAGCGTCGCGTCGACCACCAACGATCCGACCTCGGGCAACCTGTCCGTGCGTATCGACAGCACCAGCGCGCTGACCACCAGTGACTATGAGGTGCGCTTCACTTCGGCGACCGATTTCACCGTGCGCCAGCTACCCGATGGCACCGAGGTCACTGGGCAGCTGCCGGCTGGCTTGAGTATCGACGGCATGTTCATCGGCGCCGATGCGTCCTATACCTTTGCCGCCGGCGACAGCTTCACCCTCAATCCGACCACGGGAGCCGCCAGCGCCATGGCGGTCACCCTGACCGACAGCAGCGCGCTGGGCTTGGCGGCGCCGCTCAATGCGGCGGCTACCAGTGGCAATGTCGGTACCGGGCAGATCGGTGATCCCAGTGTTGTCAGCACCCTCGACAGCAACAGCCAGGCGGCCTTGCAGGCGGCAGCGCCGATCAAGCTGGTCTTTACCGACGCCTCCAACTACACCCTGTATGACCGTGACGGCAACGCACTGGCCAGTGACACGATCATTCCCGGGCAGAGTAATACCCTCAAGTTCGATGCCGGCGCGCCGAATACCTTTACGGTCGAGGTGCCTTTTTCTGGAGCGCCGGTGGCCGGTGACAGCTTCAGCCTGAACCTGACGGCAGCTAACAGCAGCGATAACCGTAATGCTCTGGAAATGCTCGACCTGCAAACGGCCAAGACCATCGGCGGCACGGTCAGCTTCAACGACAGCTACAGCCAGCTGGTCAGCGGTGTTGGCGCGAAGACCTCGCAGGCTCGGCTGGATGCAACGGCTACCGATGCGGTGCTGACCCAGGCCAACACCGCGCGCGAGTCGTTGTCGGGGGTCAACCTGGATGAAGAGGCAGCCAACCTGATCAAGTTCGAGCAGTATTACAACGCCTCTGCGCAGATCATTAAGACCGCGCAGACCATCTTCAATACCCTGATCAACTCCTTCTAACGGAGCGCAGTCGAGGTCGCCATGCGAATTTCCACATCCCAGGTCTTCAACGGCGGCATCACCAGCCAGCAGCGCCTGTACTCCAACGTCAACAAGGCTTACGAGCAGGTTTCCAGTGGCCAGCGCATCCAGACGGCCGGTGATGACCCGGTCGGCGCGGCGCGCCTGCTGCAGTTGCAGCAGCAAGACACCTTGCTTGAGCAGTACAACACCAACCTGGGCAGTGCCAGCGACAGCCTGATGCAGGAAGACGCGATCCTCAGCACCGTCACCAATGTGCTGCAGCGCGCCCGTGAGCTGGCGCTCAGTGCCGGTAACGGGGCCTACAGCGACGAGGATCGCCAGGCCGTTGCCGATGAACTGGAGCAGGTCGAGCTGCAACTCTACGGGCTGATGAACAGCAAGGACGCCGCCGGCCGCTATCTGTTTGCCGGCTCGGACAGCTCCACGCAGCCTTTTCTGCGCAATGCCGATGGCAGCTACACCTACCAGGGCGATCAGAACCAGCTCAGCCTGCAGGTCTCCACATCGCTGACCCTGGCCACGGGCGACAACGGCTGGAGTGCGTTCTATGACATCCCCAGTTCCACGCGCACCGAATCGAGCCTGACTGCTGCAGCACTGGCCGAGCCAGTCGGCACGCCGCCGGCGGGGCAGGTTTCCCGTCTGACCTTGAGTCGCCCGCAGATTGTCGATCAGGCTACCTACGACGCCAGTTTCGAGGCCGGCGTGCCTTACACACTGACGGTCGATGATGCGGGCAACTACAGCGTCAACGATGGCGGTGGCACTGCCGTGGCCACGGGCAGCTTCGCTCTGGCCGAGGGCAGCACCACGGTGACCGTCAACGGGGTGGAGATGGAGCTGGACCTGGCCTTTCAGCAGGGCGACTCGGCACTGACTTCAACCGAACTGGGGGCTTTGCTCAATGGACAGAGCTTTACTTTCGGCGAGCAGGATTCGCCGCGTCTGACCCTGTCACAGGGGCTTATCACCGATAGCCTCGCCTACGGCGAGGATTTTCGTGACGGTTCTCCCTACAGCCTGAAGGTTATTGACGGTAGTCAGTTCGCCGTCTATGACAGCAGCGGTGACGATATCACCGCGGAGGTTTCGGGGCTGGGCAACTACGATGCTGCTCAGGAAGGCGGCTTCGCGTTTACCCTGCGTGGCGTGGAGATGCACCTCGATTCGCTGGGCAGTCTCGATGGTGAGAATCTCGATGAACTGTTCGGCGGCTATACCTTCAGCTTTGGTACGGTCGAGCAGGGCTTCTCTCTCGGGCGGCTGGCGGGCAATGCCTCCACCGTGCAGATGACCGGCGGCTCGGTCACCGATAGCGCGACCTATGACGCGCGTTTCCCCGGTAATGGCGTACTGGTGCAATTCACCAGCGGCACCGACTACGAGATTCATGCCGCGCCGCTGACGGCCAACAGTACGCCGCTTGCTACTGGCACGGTGGCGAGCTATCCGGCCACCTTCAATGTGCTGGGGGTCGATGTCTCGCTGGCCAGTGCGCCGCAGACCTATGATCAGTTCAGCGTGCAGCCCAAGAGCCGGGAGTCGCAGAGCATCCTCGACACCATCTCGCAGTTGCGCCAGACCCTGCTGCGGCCTGTGGATGGTGACGAAGAAGCGGCGATCAATCTGCGCGAGTCGCTGGCGGCGGCAATCAGCAATCTGGACAACGGCATGAGCCGGGTCTTCAGCACGCAGTCGTCGGTAGGTTCCCGGCTCAATGTGGCCACCTCGTTGACCACCGAGAACGAAACCATGCGCCTGAGCAACGAGACCCTGCAGTCGGCCATTCGCGATGCCGATCCGACCGAGGCAATCATCGAACTGAACCAGCAGGCCACCATCCTTGAGGCGGCGCAACTGGCCTTCAGCAAGATCAGCAAGCTGAGCTTGTTCAACAAGCTCTGATTGCGCGTGGGCAGGGCGGTGCGCCGCCGATCATCGGGCAGATTAGGGAAGGTTCTGATGCACCACACCAATCAAGGCCAGGCGCTCCTACTCGTTCAGCGCAGTAAATTCCAGGCCCGTCGCCACATGGGCCGAGTCGGCCTGTTCCTGCTGCACGGCGCGCACGATCGCCGCCCCTGGCGCTGACCAGCAGCGTTCCCGCTGCGCGTGGCGGATGCCGGGCAATGCCCTGCAGAGGTTTGCAAATGGCGCCAGATTTACGTCGTGAGGCCGGTTTTTAACCCTAAGTACTTGATGCGAAATAAGAAAAAAATATCGATTCGGAGGTGAAAAAAAGCCTAAAGCTTCCTGCTCAAGCGCCGATAAAAATCTCGAATGCGAACTTACTGGGTGCCTGGGCCAAGCCCACCCAAGGTCGCAAGCTCAGGCAAACACGCTAGTCCTCGGAGGACGCCATCATGGCACTGACTGTAAACAGCAACATCACTTCCCTGAACGTACAGAAAAATCTGAACGCCGCCTCGGCCAAGCAGAGCGAAAGCATGCAGCGCCTGTCCAGCGGCCTGAAGATCAACAGCGCCAAGGACGATGCCGCCGGCCTGCAGATCGCCAACCGCCTGACCAACCAGGTCAGCGGCCTCAACGTTGCCGTGAAGAACGCCAACGACGGCATCTCCATCGCCCAGACCGCTGAAGGCGCCATGCAGGAATCCACCAACCTGCTGCAACGTATGCGTGAACTGGCCCTGCAATCGGCCAACGGCTCGAACAGCGATGAAGACCGCGCCTCCCTGCAGCAGGAATTCACTGCGCTGTCCGGCGAACTGACCCGTATCGCCAGCACCACCTCCTTCGGTGGTCGTAACGTACTGGATGGCTCGTTCAGCAGCACCAGCTTCCAGATTGGCGCTAACGCCAACCAAACCGTTTCCTTCAGCCTCAGCAGCGTTGCTGCAAAAGACCTTAAAGGTAGCTATAGCAACGCCAGCAGCGTGGGCACTGCACAGCTGGGTATGAGTGCTTCGGTTACCGGAACATCAATTGGCGCTGCCAATACGTCCAGCACTGAACCAGTTACTCTGGAAGGCGGAGCTTACGGTACTGTGGTTGCAAGTTCTGTAATTAATTTGAATGGCGTAAATATCACCATGACTGGTGGTGCTATCGCTAATACCATTGATGACATCAATAAGCAGACGGATTACACCGGCGTTACGGCAAGTCAGGATAATGGCAAGCTGGTATTGACTTCGAATAATAGCATTGAGATTTCTGGTGCTAAGACTCTTGGCTTTACTGCTGATACTGATAGTTATGCAGTGGCTGCTAGCGGTCGCACTGAAGTGACCGGTAAGAACTTTAATGAGAGCGGTGTTGCTGGCAAGACGTTGGTTCTTAACTCCAGTGGTTATAATAATACAGCAGCCATCACCTTCCAGGCTGGAGATGATCTGGAGGCAGTCGTTCAGCGTATCAATGACAAGACTGCTGATACAGGCGTAACAGCCAGTATTGATGATGGTGAGCTTAAGCTGGACGCTAAGGGTGCTATTACTATTGGTGATGCTAGTACCGGTACTCTGGCATTGGGGCTTGGCGCTAACACAACTGCAATTACTTTCCAGCCTTCGACCGTTGGGCAGGCTAAAGTCACTGGTAGTGCCGTTGATACCACTGCTGCTGGTTGGCCTGTTGCGTCTAATACTAGCTTTAAAATTAATGATGTAGAAATCAGTGTTCTGACTAGCGACACAATGGCAAGCATTGCTCAGCGTATTCAAGATGCTGGGATCGACGTCAATGCTGCTACGTCAGGTGCTGCCGCCGCAACTGTTCTTACCTTGGACTCCACTCAAGATATCACCATCGACGGTGATACTACTCTCCTGACTAGCCTCGGTCTGAACAATGCCAAGGGCACTACAGAGGTTGCGACTGCAAAAGATGCCGAGGCGGTGTATGCATACACTGCGCCAACGGATGGTAATGATCAGTTGGTTATCAATGGTAAGACCATTGATCTGAGTCTTGGTGAGGGAATTGATAGTGTAATTGATAAAATTAATGCTGCAGGTGCGGGTGTTACTGCTGAGAAGGTTTCTACCAACGGCGGGACTACTGATCTGGGTATCAAGCTGACTTCGAGTGATAGTTTTACTATCGGTGAAGGTGATAATGGTGGCTTTGCTGCTCTGGGGCTTGATACTGTTGCTGATGGTACCCCGCTGACTAGCGCAAATAATGGCGGCCTTGTTCGTGTAGTTGGTGCGCCAGTTAGTGATGCAGATGGCAAACTGTCCAGTAGCGCATCGATCAACCTCAATGGTGAAACCATCGATTTGCGGAGTGGTTCCGACGCGGAAGCTATTGCCAATACTTTGAATCAAAGCACTGACAGCACTGGTGTTACCGCCTCTGTTACCAATGGTCGTCTGCAGCTGACCTCTGCAGATGGCAAGGCAATTGAGCTGTCCGACAACTCTGCCGGTTCGCTGTCGCGCTTGGGTCTGACTGCTGGAACCACTGATGCAACTCTTACTGAGGGGACTTCGGTAAGCTTCAATGGCACTGAGGTTCGCTTCTCTGCTGGTGCTACTCTGGAAAGCATCGTCACTTCGATCAACACTGCCAGTACGGGTGTGACTGCAAGTGTTAATGACGAGGGGACCCTGACCCTGTCTTCTGACAAGGACTTCACCGTTGCAGATGGCGCATCCGGTACTGGCCTTGAGTCGCTCGGTCTGACTGCTGGCAGCAACACTGCGGTGACCCAGGACGCTACCGTCAGCAACCTGGATATCTCCAGCGTTGAAGGTTCGCAGATTGCGGTGCAGGTACTGGACGGTGCCATGCAGCAGATCGACAGCGAGCGGGCCAAGCTGGGTGCGGTGCAGAACCGTTTCGACAGCACGGTTTCCAACCTGCAGAATATCGCCGAGAATGCTTCCTCTGCCCGTAGCCGTGTACGGGATGTGGACTTCGCTTCGGAAACCGCCGAACTGGCCAAGCAGCAGACCCTGCAGCAGGCCTCTACGGCGATCCTGGCCCAGGCCAACCAGTTGCCGTCTTCGGTACTGAGCCTCCTGCAGTAACAAAGGGCGAGGTGGTAAACCACGGGAGGGGTACGCAAGTGCCTCTCTCGTCTTTGTATGGGTGAATAGCCATGGACATTAACGCGCTTGGCAGTAGTAACCTGAAGCAGGCCGCCGCTAATCCGGCTACTGCCGAAGAGTCGCCAAAACAGTCTGCCGTCGTCGCCGCTCCCAGTGAGTCCGGCGCACCGGTGGATCCGGCTGAACTGGAGGAGGCAGTTGCCCACCTTCAGGACTATGTGCAGAACGTCAATCGCAGTCTGCAGTTTGAGATTGACGACAGTAGCGGCATGGTGGTCGTACAGGTTTACGCCAGGGATTCCGGAGAGCTGATCCGGCAAATTCCTAGCGAAGAAGCTTTGCGACTCGCCGAACAGCTCGACGATGCTCGCACCCTGTTGTTTGAAGCGCGAGCCTGATCCTGGCCTGATTCCTGCGTAAGCATTGCGCAGCAAGCTAACGCGTCAGAATTCAAGCGAAGGAGGTCCCATGGCGGGCTCCACTATTACCGGACTGGGCTCCGGTCTCGATATTTCCAGCCTGGTTACCTCGCTGGTGGATGCCGAGAAAGCGCCCAAGCAGAGTCAGATCGAGCGTCTGGCTGCGACGACCAATACCACCCTTTCCGCAGTGGGTACGCTCAAGAGCGCTCTGGAGACTTTTCAGGCTTCGGTCACCAGCCTGACCAGTGTTTCCTCCAGTTTCGCCGCTCTGTCTGGCAGTTCTTCCAAGAGTGAAGTAGCAACGGTTACTGTCGGCAGTGGTGCAGTGGCTGGTAGCTATGAGCTGCAGGTCGAGCAATTGGCGAAGGGCTCCAAGGTCGCCTCTCAGGTGATGGAAGACGGTGCTTCGACCACTTTTTCCTCAGGTAGCCTGACTATTTCCCTCGGGTCAGCCAGCTACACCGTAAGTGTTGCTGAGGGCGCCAGCCTCAGTGACATCCGTAGCAGTATCAATTCCCAGCTGTCCAACTCGGCAGGCATCAGCGCCAACATCGTCACGGACTCCAGTGGTTCGCGCCTGGTGCTCAGCTCGGAAACCATGGGCGAGGGCACGGATCTCAGTGTTTCAGGCAGCAATGACAGTCTGGCGCGTCTGGATGTCGACGGCACCGTGCAGCAGGCCGGTACCGGAGCCGGTTATATCACCAAGGCGCAGGATGCCAAGTTCACGCTGGATGGTCTGTCCATGACCAGCGCGACCAATACGGTGAGTAGCGCGATCAGTGGTCTGAGCTTCAAGCTGCTGAGCGAGGATGATGCGTCCACCACCATTACGGTCGGCTCCAACAGCGATAAATTGCAGTCCTCGATACAGACCTTCGTAACGGCCTACAACACGCTGCTGACCATGACCAATGCGCTGACCAAGGTCAGCACTCAGGATGGTGCTGTCACCGATGCGGGGGCACTGGTTGGCGATGCCTCGGTACGCACGCTGCTTAACTCGGTGCGCAATGCCTTGTCGCAGCCGTCGAGTGCTGGCAGTACCTTGTCGCAGTTCGGTGTGCTGACGCAGACCGACGGTACTCTGGCCATTGATGACACTCGCCTGGAAGCTGCAGCCAGCTCCGATCCTGAGGTGATACGTTCGTTTTTCACTGGCAGTGATGGTTTGCTGGAGCGTATGGGCTCGCTGGTTGAGGGCTACACCAAGAGAGGCGGTATTCTGGAGGCGCGGGAGTCGAATCTGAACTCGACACTGCGCGATCTGGATAACCAGCAAACCGATCTCAACCGGCGTATGGAAGCGCTGGAGACGACGCTCTACTCCCGCTACAACAAGATGGATGCCTTGCTGGGCGAACTGGAAAATACGCGCAACAGCCTGACCTCGATATTCGATGCCATGGCTGCGCAGAAAGACAATTAAGCCGTATCTACGGCTATTAAGGTGAGGGCGCGCGGGCGAGAGGTATCGCAGCGCCCTTTTTGCTTTATTTGCCAGTTGCTCCGGGCTCTGACGCCTTAGCCGGGGCTGTTGGTAGATCAGGGGGCTGCCAGGTTTTCAGGTTTTGCTGATACCGCCCGCACTGCAAAAAAGTGTGCTGGAGGCACCTAAAGTTATGCCGGACCACGTCGATATAAAGGACATCTCCCAGCTATCGTTGTGCAAGGAAAACCAGATGAACGCCATGGCCGCCCTTCGTCAGTACCAGAACGTCAATCGTAACGCTCAGGTTGTAGAAGCCAGTCCTCATCGTCTGATTCAGATGCTCCTTGAGGGCGGGTTGGATCGCATCGCCCAGGCGCGTGGCGCGCTGGAGCGTAAGCAGATTGCCCTGAAGGGTGAGTTGATCGGCAAGGCCGTTGCTATCATCGGCGGCCTGCGCGAAGCGCTGGATCTGAAGGCCGGTGGTGAGCTAGCCGCTAACCTGGACGCCTTGTACGACTACATGATGCGTCGCTTGACTGAGGCCAACATTCACAACGACCCACAGCGCTTGGATGAAGTTGCCGGCCTGCTGCGTCAAGTCAAATCCGGTTGGGATGGCATTGCCTGAAACCGGTGGGGGATTACCCATGAACGCATCCGTTATGCAGTTGCAGACTACCGGTGCGGCCTTGCGCCAGGCGCTTGATGGTCGCGATTGGGAGGCCATCGGCAAGCTGGATCTGCAGTGCCGTGCGATCGTTAGCCAGGCGATGGTTGAGCCGGAGTTTGATCAGCAAGCCATGAGTGCCTGCATGCAGGAGCTGCTGGACCTGTACCAGGACATGATTCAGCTGTGCCGCAAGGAGCAGGGCAAGATCGGCGAAGAGCTCATGCAGCTGCAGCAGTCGCGTAAAGGCGCGCAGGTTTACCGCCTGTTCGGCTGAGTTGGGTCAAGCTCCCGGTTATTGCGTCAGGGCAACATAAGCCAGGCTCGCCGTGAGGTGAGTCTGGCTTTTTATCGTCTGCATGCGGTTATTTCCTGTTTGGCCGGGATGTGACTGCCATAGCGAAAAGACACGTCATAAAATTGACTGCAGCCACAATAATGACTTTACTAGTGGCCAGTCGCTGGATTGTGCCGATTCCATGGCGCGCCTTTTCTTTCACTCCTCGAGTCAGACCTATTCAAGATGTGGCGTGAAACCAAGATCCTCCTGATTGATGACAATTCAGCCCGTCGCCATGAACTGGCGATCATCCTGAATTTCCTTGGCGAAGAGCACCTGAGCTGCAGCAGCGCGGATTGGCGTGATGTCGTTGCCGGGCTGGAGTCCAGCCGTGATGTGCTCAGCGTGTTGTTGGGCGAAGTTGACGCCAAGGGCGGGGCGCTGGAGCTGACCAAGCAGATTGTGGCCTGGGATGAATTCCTGCCGGTGCTGACCATTGGCGAGATGCCGGCTATCGATTGGCCGGAAGACTTGCGTCGGCGTGTGCTGACCGGCCTGGAAATGCCGCTGAGCTACAACAAGCTGCTCGACTCTTTGCACCGCGCTCAGGTTTATCGCGAGATGTATGACCAGGCGCGTGATCGTGGCCGTCAGCGCGAGCCCAATCTGTTCCGCAGCCTGGTCGGTACCAGTCGTGCCATTCAGCAGGTTCGGCAGATGATGCAGCAGGTGGCCGATACCGAGGCCAGTGTGCTGATCCTGGGTGAGTCCGGAACCGGCAAGGAAGTCGTCGCGCGCAATCTGCATTACCACTCCAAGCGTCGCGATGCGCCGTTCGTGCCGGTCAACTGTGGGGCCATTCCGGCCGAACTGCTCGAGAGCGAACTCTTCGGGCATGAGAAGGGTGCTTTTACCGGCGCCATCACCAGCCGGGCAGGGCGCTTTGAGTTGGCCAATGGCGGCACGCTGTTCCTGGATGAAATCGGTGATATGCCGCTGCCGATGCAGGTCAAGCTGCTGCGTGTGTTGCAGGAGCGCACTTTCGAGCGCGTCGGCAGTAACAAGACGCAGACTGCTGACGTGCGCATCATTGCCGCCACGCACAAGAACCTGGAGAAGATGATCGAGGATGGCAGTTTCCGTGAGGATCTGTATTACCGCCTTAACGTCTTCCCGATCGAGATGGCGCCGCTGCGCGAGCGTATCGAAGATATCCCGCTGCTGATGAACGAGCTGATCTCGCGCATGGAGCACGAGAAGCGCGGCTCCATTCGTTTCAACTCGGCCGCCATCATGTCGTTGTGCCGTCATGACTGGGCGGGCAACGTGCGTGAACTGGCCAACCTGGTCGAGCGTATGGCGATCATGCATCCCTATGGCGTGATCGGGGTGGGCGAGTTGCCGAAGAAGTTCCGTCATGTCGATGACGAAGATGAGCAGCTTGCGGCCAGCCTGCGTGACGAGATGGAAGAGCGCGCGGCAATCATGGCCGGCCTGCCGGGCCTCGATACGCCAGCCATGCTGCCGCCGGAGGGGCTGGACCTGAAGGACTACCTCGGTAATCTGGAGCAAGGGCTGATCCAGCAAGCGCTGGATGATGCTGGCGGTGTGGTGGCCCGTGCTGCCGAGCGCCTGCGTATTCGACGGACCACGCTGGTCGAGAAGATGCGCAAGTACGGTATGAGTCGCCGCGAAGAGGATGGTCAGGACGAGGATTGATTTCTCAGCCTCAGGCTAAGGAAACTCTGGAAAACTCGTCATTCCCGCGCAGGCGGGAATCCAGAACCTGCGAAACTCCTGGGCTCCCGCCTTCGCGGGAGTGACGGTAAGTAACTTTTTCAGAACATCCCTAACGCCGCAAAGAAAGCCGGAGCTTTGACGCAAGCTCCGGCTTTGTTTTTTCAAGTTGTTGATAAATAAGAACAAAAAAGTAGGCACGGGGATTGCTAAAGCTCTTGTATCCGACCGTCTTCTGACGGTGCGTCGTACGAGAGAAGCAGATGGAAGCCAACCTTCGTCCTACCGAGTCAGCCGAGCCAAGCCTTGCAGCGCCGCTCGAACAAGCCAGTCGTGCAGGACTGGAGCAGGCCTTTGCCCTGTTCAATCAGATGTCCAACCAGCTCAGCGAGTCCTATAGCCTGCTCGAGGCGCGGGTCAATGAGCTGAAGGGGCAACTAGCACTGGTCAGTGCTCAGCGTATGCAGGAACTGGCGGAGAAGGAGCGTCTGGCCCATCGCCTGCAAAGCCTGCTCGACCTGCTGCCTGGTGGTGTGATCGTCATCGACGGACAGGGTGTCGTGCGGGAGGCCAACCCAGTCGCGCGTGCGCTACTCGGCCAACCACTGGTGGGTATGCTCTGGCGCCAGGTGATCGCGCGCAACTTCGCGCCGCGCGAAGACGATGGTCACGAAATTTCCATGCGCGATGGTCGTCGTCTGTCCATCGCCACCCGATCCCTGCACGGGGAGCCTGGGCAACTCGTGCTTTTGACTGACCTGACGGAAACCCGTCGCCTGCAGGATCAGCTCTCTCGCCATGAGCGCCTGTCGGCGCTTGGGCGCATGGTCGCCTCTCTCGCCCATCAGATTCGTACGCCACTCTCCGCTGCGTTGCTCTACGCCAGTCATCTGAATGAGCAGGTGCTACCCGCCGAACAGCAGCAGCGCTTCGCGGGGCGCTTGAAGGAGCGGCTGCACGAGTTGGAAAACCAGGTGCGTGACATGCTGATCTTCGCCCGTGGCGAGCTGCCATTGCCGGATCGGCTGTCGCCCTCAGCGCTGTTCGACGCGCTGCGAGCGGCTGCCGACGCGCATGTCGGTGGCATGGCCGTGCGCTGGCAGTGCGATGCGCGCGATGGCGAGTTGTTGTGTAACCGCGACACATTGGTGGGCACCGTGCTCAATCTGATCGACAACGCCATTCAGGCGGCCGGTCGCGATGCGCGCCTGAAGATTCATCTGTATCGCCGCGGTGGCCAGTTACGGCTATGCGTCAGCGATAACGGACCGGGTATGAGCCAGGAAACCCTGGCGCGCCTGGGCGAGCCCTTCTTCACCACCAAGACTACCGGAACCGGCCTCGGCCTGGCGGTGGTCAAGGCGGTGGCGCGTGCTCATCAGGGCCAGTTGCTGCTGCAATCACGTGCAGGTCGTGGCACCTGCGCCATCGTTTCTTTGCCGCTGCTTGATGCAGCGCCTCACTCGAATCAGGAGTAATCCATGGCTGCCAAAGTCCTGTTGGTTGAAGACGATCGCGCCCTGCGCGAAGCCCTGGCCGATACCCTGTGCCTGGGCGGGCATGATTATCGTGCGGTCGATTGTGCCGAGGCGGCTCTGGTCGCCTTGACCGAGGAGCCGTTCGGGCTGGTGGTCAGCGATGTCAATATGCCGGGTATGGATGGGCACCAACTGCTGGCGCAGATTCGTAGCCGTTATCCGCAATTGCCGGTGTTGCTGATGACGGCTTTCGGTGCCGTGGAGCGGGCGGTGGATGCGATTCGCCAGGGGGCGGCCGATTATCTCGTCAAGCCGTTCGAGCCACGCACGCTGCTGGAACTCGTTGCCAGGCATGCGCTCGGAAAATTGACGGCGGGTGATCGTGATGGGCCGGTCGCGCTCGAGCCCGCCAGCGTGCAGCTGCTGGAGCTGGCATCCCGCGTGGCGCAGAGCGATTCGACGGTGATGATCACGGGTGAGTCGGGGACCGGTAAGGAGGTGCTGGCGCGTTATATCCATCAGCAGTCGCCGCGCGCCTCCGGGCCTTTCATCGCCATCAACTGTGCGGCGATTCCCGACAACATGCTTGAGGCCACCTTGTTCGGGCATGAAAAGGGCGCGTTCACCGGTGCCGTGACCGCGCAGCCGGGCAAGTTCGAGTTGGCCGACGGAGGCACCATCCTGCTCGACGAGATTTCCGAAATGCCGCTGGGGCTGCAGGCCAAGTTGCTGCGTGTGCTGCAGGAGCGTGAGGTGGAGCGGGTCGGGGCGCGCAAACCGATCAACCTGGATATTCGCGTGCTGGCCACCAGTAACCGTGATCTGGCCGGCGAAGTGGCGGCCGGGCGTTTCCGTGAGGATCTTTACTATCGCCTGTCGGTCTTCCCCTTGGCCTGGCGGCCGTTGCGTGAGCGGCCTGCCGACATCCTGCCGTTGGCCGAGCGGCTCCTGGCCAAGCACGTCAAAAAAATGAATCAGGCACCGGTACGTTTGTCAGAATCGGCAGCGCAGTGCCTGGTGCAGCATCAGTGGCCGGGCAACGTGCGTGAGCTGGACAACGCCATTCAACGTGCGCTGATTCTGCAGCAGGGTGGGGTGATACAGGCGCAGGATCTATGCCTGCACGCACCCATAGGTCAGACGGTGCAGAGCGCCGTGCCGCACCTGGCTGTGGTGCCGAGTATGGCCCCGCCGATGACGCAACCGGTCGAGCCGCCGGCTGCGGTGGATTCCGGCGCGCTGGGCGAGGACCTTCGCCGTCGCGAGTTTCAAGTGATCATCGATACCCTGCGTGCCGAGCGCGGTCGTCGCAAGGAGGCCGCCGAGCGTCTGGGCATCAGCCCGCGTACCCTGCGCTACAAGCTGGCGCAGATGCGTGATGCCGGGATGGATGTTGAGGCTTACCTGTACGCCAGCTAGTTTTGCTGTGCTGAAGGGGATGCGACGGAGGGGGACGCTGCCTGGGTTCCCGCCTTCGCGGGAATGACCTCGAATGATCCATCGCCGTCATCCCCGCGAAGGCGCAGCTACCGTCATCCCCGCGAAGGCGGGGATCCAGCCGCGGTGCTAAGGTTGTCCTGGCTTGTAGGAACATTTTTTGTTCGGGCCTAACAGGCTGTTGAAAAACTACCTGCGTTGGCAATACTGCGTTAAAAACAGCCTCAAAATGCTCATTTACAGCATGTAAACTGCGCTTTTTCGGCTGTTTTCGCCTTGTCTTGCCTGCCTCGCCTACGTTTTTCAACGGCCTGCTAAATCGATTGCTGAGTAGGCTTCCATCCGTATGAAGGGCCCAATCTGCAAAGGACTGCAGCATGAAACAACCCGCCGTTTACATTATGGCCAGTCAGCGTAATGGCACGCTCTATACCGGAGTTACAGCGGATCTGCTGCGGCGTGTCTGGCAGCATAGAGAGGGAGTCGTTGAGGGCTTTACACTCCGCTATGGAGTGAAGTTGCTGGTGTGGTACGAGCAGCATGAAAGTATGAGTGGCGCGATAGCCAGGGAGAAGGCGATCAAGAAATGGAATCGTGCCTGGAAGCTGCGCCTGATCGAAGAGCGAAATCCGCAATGGCGCGATCTTTGGTCAGAGATTGTTGGTGAGTCGTCTGGTGCTGCTGGGTCCCCGCCTTCGCGGGGATGACGGTAGTTATCCCATTTATCTGCGTATCCTCGGTCTGATTCCCATAAGCCGCTCTGTTGGCACCCTTGTTGCTAATACCCCTGCATAGCGCCGCTAGTGTCAAAAAGCGGGCAGTGGAGGAAGTCATGAGCCAGGGTGTCGAATTCAATCGCTTGATGCTGGAAATGCGTTCCATGCAGGCTGAGGCCATGGCGCGTCAGAAGCCTGCTGCGAGCGAGCCAGTGCAAGGGGCGCCGAGTTTCTCGGAAATGCTCGGCCAGGCGGTGAATAAGGTCAACGAGACCCAGCAGGCTTCCAATAAACTGGCGACCGCATTCGAGATGGGGCAGAGCGGGGTCGATCTGACCGATGTGATGATCGCCTCGCAGAAAGCCAGCGTATCCTTCCAGGCCATGACCCAGGTGCGTAACAAGCTGGTCCAGGCTTATCAAGACATCATGCAGATGCCGGTCTGAGGATTGATTCATGGCTGAAGCAGCAGTAGCAAACGTACCGGCCAAGGCCGATGCAGGTGAGCCCAAGAAGCCTCTGCTCGGTTTGAGCTTTCTGGAAAATCTTGCCGAAATGTCGGTGCTGCGCCAGCTCGGTCTGCTGGTCGGCCTGGCAGCCAGCGTGGCCATCGGTTTTGCCGTGGTGCTGTGGTCGCAGCAGCCGGATTACCGCCCGCTGTACGGTAGCCTCAACGGTATGGATGCCTCTCAGGTGGTCGAAACCCTGACCGCTTCCGGTATCGACTACACCATCGAACCCAACTCCGGCGCCCTGTTGGTCAAGGCTGACGATCTGGCGCGTGCGCGCATGCGCCTCGCTGCTGCTGGCGTGGCGCCCACCGACAACAGCGTCGGCTTCGAAATTCTCGACCGTGAGCAGAGCCTGGGCACCAGTCAGTTCATGGAGGCGACCCGCTATCGCCGCGGTCTCGAGGGCGAGCTGGCACGTACGGTGGCCAGCCTCAACAACGTCAAGGCGGCGCGTGTACACCTGGCCATGCCCAAAGCGTCGGTGTTCGTGCGTGACGAACGCAAGCCGTCTGCCTCGGTGCTGGTCGAACTCTACCCGGGGCGCGCATTGGAGCCCAGCCAGGTCATGGCCATCGTCAATCTGGTGGCGACCAGCGTGCCCGAGCTGGACAAGGCTCAGGTCACGGTGGTCGACCAGAAGGGCAACCTGCTCTCCGACCAGCAGGAGCTGTCCGAGCTGAGCATGGCCGGCAAGCAGTTCGACTACACCCGCCGTATGGAAACGCTGTTCACCCAGCGTGTGCACAACATTCTGCAGCCGGTGCTGGGCACTGGTCGCTACAAGGCGGAAGTGTCGGCTGATGTGGATTTCAGCTCGGTTGAGTCCACTTCCGAAATGTTCAATCCGGATCAGCCCGCGCTGCGCAGTGAGCAACAGGTCAACGAGCAGCGTCAGAGCAGTCTGCCGCCGCAAGGCGTGCCGGGCGCGCTGTCCAATCAACCGCCGGGCCCGGCTGCCGCTCCGCAGCAGGCTGCAGGCGCTGCCGCTCCGGCCGGTCCGATAGCGGCTGGTCAGCCGCTGGTCGATGCCAACGGTCAGCAGATCATGGACCCGGTAACCGGCCAGCCGATGCTGGCGCCGTACCCGGCAGACAAGCGTGAGCAGTCGACCCGCAACTTCGAGCTGGATCGTTCCATCAGCTACACCCGTCAGCAGCAGGGACGCCTGCGTCGCCTGTCGGTAGCGGTGGTGGTGGATGACCAGTTACGTGTCGACCCGGCTACTGGCGAAAGCAGCCGGGTGCCGTGGACGACCGATGACCTGGCGCGCTTTACCCGTCTGGTGCAGGACTCGGTGGGCTTCGATGCCAGTCGCGGCGATAGCGTCAGCGTGATCAACACGGCGTTCACCGCGTCGATGGGCGAAGAAATTCCGGATATTCCGTTCTACACCCAGCCCTGGTTCTGGGACATCGTCAAGCAGGTGCTTGGCGTCCTGTTCATCCTGGTGTTGGTGTTCGGCGTGTTGCGTCCGGTGCTCAACAACATCACCGGCGGTGGCAGGGGCAAGGAGCTGGCAGGCTCCGGTGATGTGGAGCTTGGCTCGATGGCAGGTCTGGATGGCGAGCTGTCCGATGACCGTGTCAGCCTTGGCGGCCCGCAGAGCATCATGTTGCCTAGGCCTAGTGAGGGGTATGATGCGCAACTGAACGCTATCAAGAGCCTAGTGGCGGAAGACCCTGGCCGCGTCGCGCAGGTCGTGAAAGAGTGGATCAACGCCGATGAGTGACAATCGCACTGCTACCAAGCTGAACAAGGTCGACAAGGCTGCGATTCTGCTGCTTTCGCTGGGTGAGACCGATGCCGCACAGGTGTTGCGTCACCTCGGGCCGAAGGAAGTGCAGCGCGTCGGTGTGGCCATGGCTGGCATGCGCAACATTCATCGCGAGCAGGTCGAGCAGGTGATGGCCGAGTTCGTCGAGATCGTCGGCGACCAGACCAGCCTCGGTGTCGGCTCCGATGCCTACATCCGCAAGATGCTCACCTCTGCGTTGGGTGAGGACAAGGCCGGTAATCTGATCGACCGCATCCTGCTGGGCGGCAGCACCAGTGGTCTGGACAGCCTGAAGTGGATGGAGCCGCGTGCCGTTGCCGATGTGATTCGCTACGAGCACCCGCAGATTCAGGCCATCGTCGTCGCCTACCTCGACCCGGACCAGGCGGCCGAGGTGCTCAGTCACTTCGATCACAAGGTACGCCTGGACATCGTTCTGCGGGTGTCGTCGCTGAACACCGTGCAGCCGGCCGCGCTGAAGGAGCTCAACCAGATTCTCGAGAAACAATTCTCCGGCAGCGCCAATGCCACGCGCGCCGCCATGGGCGGCGTCAAGCGTGCGGCGGACATCATGAACTTCCTCGACAGCTCGGTGGAAGGTCAGCTGATGGACTCCATCCGCGAAGTGGACGAAGACCTGTCGACACAGATCGAAGACCTCATGTTCGTCTTCGACAACCTGGCCGATGTCGACGACCGTGGCATCCAGGCGCTGATGCGCGAAGTCTCGTCCGAGGTGCTGGTACTGGCGCTCAAGGGGGCCGACGACGCGATCAAGGACAAGGTCTTCAAGAACATGTCCAAACGTGCAGCCGAGCTGCTGCGCGACGATCTGGAGGCCAAGGGGCCGGTGCGCGTCAGCGATGTCGAAGGGGCGCAGAAGGAAATTCTCACCATTGCCCGGCGCATGGCCGAAGCCGGAGAGATCGTGCTTGGCGGCAAGGGTGGTGAGGAGATGGTTTAAGCCATGGCTGCCAAGGAGCCTGAGAGCGAGCTGATTCGCGCCAAGGATCTCGGCACGTTCGACCGCTGGGCGTTGCCCAGCTTCGATGCGCCGGGAGAAGAACCGGAAGAAGCCGAAGCTGCTGCTGATGAACAGGTGCAGCCTTCGGCCGAGGTCGAGGCGCAGGACACAGCGCAGGTTGAAGAGGTCGCACTCGAAGATGTCAAACCGCTGACGCTCGATGAACTCGAAGCCATCCGCCAGGATGCCTACAACGAAGGCTTCGCCACCGGCGAGAAGGACGGCTTTCATGCCGGCCAGATCAAGGCCAAGCAGGAGGCCGACGCGGCCTTGGCGCTGAAGGTCGGCAGCCTGGAAAAGCTCATGACGCAGTTGCTCGATCCGATTGCCGAGCAGGACCAGCAGATGGAAGTGGCCATGGTGCGTCTGGTCAGTCATATGGTACGCGAGGTGATCCAGCGCGAACTGAGCACCGACTCCAGTCAGATTCGCCAGGTGTTGCGCGAAGCGCTCAAGCTGCTGCCGATGGGGGCGGGCAACGTGCGCATTCAGGTCAACCCCCAGGACTTCGAGGCGATCAAGGCACTGCGCGAGCGTCATGAGGAAAACTGGCGCATCCTCGAGGACGACAGCCTGCTGCCAGGTGGTTGCCGTATCGAGTCGGAGCACAGCCAGATCGACGCCAGCGTCGAGACGCGCATGGCGCAGGCACTCAAGCAATTGTTCGAGCAGCAGCGCGCGCAGAGCACTCAGCCGCCGGAAGCGGACATCAATCTGGATCTGGACCGCGACGATGCGCGTTGATCGCGTGAGCTTCGCCCGGCGCCTGGAGGGCTACAGCGATGCGATCAGCCTGCCCAGCCAGCCCATACTCGAAGGCCGCCTGCTACGTATGGTCGGCCTTACCCTGGAGGCCGAAGGGCTGCGCGCGGCCATAGGCAGCCGCTGCCTGGTCATCAACGAAGACAGCTACCATCCGGTTCAGGTCGAGGCCGAGGTGATGGGCTTCTCCGGGGGCAAGATCTACCTGATGCCGGCGGGCAGTCTGGCGGGTATTGCGCCTGGCGCGCGCGTGGTGCCGTTGCCCGATGCCGGGCGCCTGCCCATGGGCATGTCCATGCTTGGCCGAGTGCTCGACGGCACCGGTCGCGCCCTGGATGGCAAGGGCGGGATGAAGGCCGAGGACTGGGTGCCGGTGGATGGCCCGACCATCAACCCGCTCAACCGCGACCCCATCAGCCAGCCATTGGACGTCGGCATTCGCTCGATCAATGGTTTGCTCACCGTTGGCCGCGGTCAGCGTCTGGGCTTGTTCGCCGGTACCGGCGTGGGCAAGTCGGTGCTGCTGGGCATGATGACGCGTTTTACCGAGGCCGAGATCATCGTGGTCGGATTGATCGGCGAGCGTGGGCGTGAGGTCAAGGAGTTCATCGACGAGATTCTCGGCGAAGAAGGTCTCAAGCGTTCCGTGGTCGTGGCTTCGCCGGCCGACGAAGCGCCGCTGATGCGTTTGCGTGCGGCGCAGTACTGCACGCGCATCGCCGAGTACTTCCGTGACAAGGGCAAGAACGTTCTGCTGCTGATGGATTCGCTGACCCGCTATGCCCAGGCCCAGCGTGAAATCGCTCTGGCTATCGGTGAGCCACCAGCGACCAAGGGCTATCCGCCATCGGTGTTCGCCAAGTTGCCCAAGCTGGTCGAGCGTGCCGGCAATGCCGAAGCCGGCGGCGGTTCGATCACCGCGTTCTACACCGTGCTGAGTGAGGGCGATGACCAGCAGGACCCCATCGCCGATGCCGCGCGTGGCGTGCTCGACGGGCACTTTGTTTTGTCACGCCGTCTGGCAGAGGAGGGGCACTATCCCGCGATCGATATCGAATCCTCGATCAGTCGGGTCATGCCGCAAGTGGTGCCGCCCGAGCAGCTCAAGCAGGCGCAGCGATTCAAACAGTTGTGGTCGCGCTATCAACAGAGTCGCGATCTGATCAGTGTCGGTGCCTATGTTCCGGGCGGCGACGCGGATACCGATCAGGCCATCGCCCGCCAGCCGGTCATGGCTCAGTACCTGCGTCAGGGGTTGGATGAAAGTGTGGGCATGCCGCAGAGCCGTGAGCAACTGGCTGCCGTGCTGGGGCAATGATGGCGTTGATCAGGATATTTCTCGTCATCGCTGAGGTCGTGCATCGATGAGTCTCAGTCGCGCAAAGCGTCTGCAGCCGGTCGTCGAGATGGCAGAAAAGGCCGAGCGCGAGGCCGCGCGCCAGCTCGGGCATTGCCAGGGACTGGTTGGCCAGGCCGAAGCCAAGCTGGGTGAGCTGGAGCGTTTCCGTGGCGACTACCAGCAGCAGTGGATCAGCGAGGGCAGCAAGGGCGTTTCCGGCCAGTGGCTGATGAACTACCAGCGCTTTCTGTCGCAGCTGGAGACGGCGGTCGGCCAACAGCAGCAAAGTCTGGAGTGGCATCGCGCCAATCTGGAAAAGGTGCGCGCTGTTTGGCAGCAACGCTATGCGCGTCTCGAGGGGCTGCGCAAACTGGTCCAGCGCTACATTGACGAAGCCCGATTGGCCGAGGACAAGCGCGAACAGAAACTGCTCGACGAGCTGGCGCAACGCCTGATCGACCGTGGTGAACCCTGAATAGAGGTTGTTTCGTCGCCGACCAGATGCTACACCTTCAAACGTGAATTGCCCTATCTGGCAAAGTCTCGACAAAGGAGTAGACATGGCCATTACCTCGCAGCCCTCGGCCGACGGGCAAGAGCTGACCATTGTGATTCGAGGACGCTTCGACTTCGCCTCCCACCAGGAATTTCGTGACGCCTACGAGCGTGTCAACCTGACGCCCAAGCGTTATCAGGTCGACCTGCGCGACACCAGCTATCTGGATAGTTCGGCGCTGGGCATGCTGCTGTTGTTGCGTGACCATGCTGGCGGCGATTCGGCGCAGATCAGCCTGCTCAACTGCAGCAGTGACGTGCGCAAGATCCTCGCCATCTCCAACTTCGAGCAGTTGTTCAAGATCAGCTGAGCATGCCTGAGCGACTTGCCATTCTGATCGCCGAGGACAACGCGGCCGACCGCATGCTGTTGTCCACCATCGTCAGTCGTCAGGGCCACCGCGTATTGACCGCCAGCAATGGCCTGGAGGCGGTCGCCCTGTTCGAGCAGGAGCGTCCGCACCTGGTGCTGATGGATGCGCTGATGCCGGTGATGGATGGTTTTGAGGCGGCGCGGCGGATCAAGGATCAGGCCGGCGAGGCGCTGGTGCCGATCATCTTCCTCACGTCGTTGACCGAGGGCGAAGCGCTGGTGCGTTGTCTCGAGGCCGGCGGCGACGACTTTCTCGCCAAGCCCTATAACCGGGTGATACTCGAGGCCAAGATCGGGGCGATGGATCGTCTGCGCCGTCTGCACGACACGGTATTGCAACAGCGCGACCTGATCGCCCAGCACAACGAGCATCTGCTGCACGAGCAACGTGTGGCCAAGGCGGTATTCGACAAGGTGGCGCATTCCGGCTGCCTGGATGCGCCAAACATCCGTTACATGCAGTCGCCCTACGCGCTGTTCAACGGTGATTTGCTGCTGGCGGCGTACAAACCGTCTGGCGGCATGCACGTGATGCTGGGTGATTTCACCGGTCATGGTTTGCCGGCGGCTATTGGCGCGATGCCGCTGGCCGAGGTGTTCTACGGCATGACGGCCAAAGGTCATGCCCTTGCCGAGATCCTTCGCGAGATCAACGCCAAGCTCAAGCGCATCCTTCCGGTGGGCGTTTTCTGCTGCGCCACCGTGCTCAATATCAGCAGCAAGCGAGGCTTGCTCGAGGTGTGGAGTGGTGGGTTGCCAGATGGCTACCTGCTACATGGCGATGGTCGCCCGCGTCAGTCATTGGTGTCACGCCATCTGCCCCTGGGAATCCTCGAACCAGCGGCGTTCAGTGATCGCTGTGAGGTCTATCCGCTGGCGCCGGGAGATCGTATTTTTCTGCTCAGTGATGGCGTGCTCGAGGCCAGTGACCAGCAAGGGCAGCTATTCGGCGAGGCGCGCCTGCTCGAGCTTCTGGACGCCAATCGTCAACCGCAGGCATTGTTCGAGGAAATTCAGCTGGCGCTGGCGGCGTTCCGTGGCGAGCAGCAGGATGACGTCAGCATGGTTCAGGTCGGCTTGACCGAAGACGACGAGCATCCTCGCCCACTGGCCTTTGCCGACAGCGGTCAGAGCAGCGTGATGGACTGGTCGGCCAGTTTCGAGTTTCGTGCGCTGAGCCTGCGTCATTTCAACCCTTTGCCATTCTTGCTGCAGCTGCTGCTGGACGTGCGGGCGTTGCGGCCGCGTGGTGGCGAGCTGTATACCGTGCTCGCCGAGCTCTATTCCAATGCTCTGGAGCATGGGGTAATGGGGCTGGACTCCTCGCTCAAGCAGGATGCCAGTGGCTTTGCCGAGTATTATCGGGAGCGACGTCTGCGTCTGGCGTCCTTGCAGGATGGCTATGTACGATTTCATTTGCAGATGCTGCCGGAAGAAGGGGGAGGGCGACTGATCGTCCGGGTCGAGGACAGTGGTCCCGGATTCGATCCGGTCACCGTCATGGCGCTTGGTGACGAAGCCCTGTGTGGTCGCGGTCTTGCCCTGGTTCGTCAGCTCAGCGACGGTTTCCAGATTGCCCCGGTTGGCCAGGGAGTCAGCGTGGAGTTTTGCTGGTCCTCTGAGGCATAATGCGACGCTGTTGTTCAGGGAGTGACCCGGTGTCCGATATCCATCTCGACGAAGCCGTCCTGGCGGCCCTGCAGGACGTCATGGAGGACGAATACCCGATTCTGCTCGATACCTTCGTGGCCGATTCCGAGGAGCGTCTGCGTCTGCTGCATGTGGCTGCGACCGAGGGTGATGCGCAGGGCCTGCGCCTGGCTGCGCACAGCTTCAAAGGTAGCTGCAGCAACATGGGAGCGGTGCTTCTGGCCAGCTTGTGCAAGGAGCTCGAGGACGCGGGGCGGCGCGAGGCCCTGGAGCCGGCTCCGGCCCTGATCGAGCAGATCGAGCGCGAGTTCGCCATCGTCCGCATCCTGTTCAAATCCGAGCGCCAGCGCTATCGCGTCTGACGCCGTTTCACGAGTTGGCCCGCCCTTTGCTCTGATCCTGTCACGACCTATCAGACGGAGAGCGTCCATGTCCGCGTTGCCCGACCTACGCCTGCAGGCTACGCCTGAGGTGAAGAGCAAAGCGAAGCAGCCGGCCAAAGCGCCGGAACCCAGCAATAACGGTGCTTCCAGCTTTGCCGAGGTATATGCCAAGGAGCGTCAGGCCAAGCCTGGCGAGCGCGCTGGCAGTACCGACAAAACCAGCCAGGAACAAAAATCTGCGCCATCAGCAGGGGAGCCCGATGCCGCTTCAACTGCCGCCGAGCAGCCTGCGGTTGCCGCCCCCGGCAATTCCTTGCCGACGCAGGAGGGCACTGCAGAAGAGCTTGATCCGTTGCTGGCGATGGCGCTGGGCGGTATCCAGGCTCAGGTAGACGACGCTCCGCTAACCGAGGAGTCGTCGGCGCTACCGGCGCTGGTGATTACCGGCGCAGGCAGCGATGCTGCTGAGATTGCCGAGCCGGTACTGGAAGAGGAGGTGCTCGACCCGTTGGCGCTGCTCAAACAGCCGGCGGAAGAGGCAATCAAGGCCCAGGCCCCGCAGGATGCCGCGATCAAGAGCGCGCGCGTGGCGACCAGCACGGACTTCGCCGCGGCCATGGCAGCCATGGGCAAAGGCGAGGAGTCAGGCGAGAGCACTGAAGAACCGACCCTGGACCTGCCACTTGAAAGTCTGCCCAGGGACGCCCTGGAGAGTCTCAAGGACAGCGCTCAGCCCACTCGACCCGATCAGTTCGTCAGCAAGCTCAATGCCCTGACCCAGGCGCTCAACCATCAGGTCGGCGCAGCTCAGCGCATGCCGCTGGTGCCGGGGCAGCCAGTGGCCATGCACCAGGCAGGCTGGAGCGAGGCGGTAGTGGATCGGGTCATGTGGCTGTCCAGTCAGAACCTCAAGTCGGCTGAGATTCAGCTGGACCCTGCCGATCTTGGGCGTCTCGAAGTGCGGGTGAATCTGTCTCAGGATCAGGCCCAGGTGACGTTTGCCAGCCCCAATGCCGGGGTGCGTGATGCGCTGGAAGGTCAGATGCATCGCCTGCGTGAGCTGTTCGCGCAGCAAGGCATGAACCTGGCGGATGCCAACGTCTCCGATCAGTCGCTTAACCGTGGCTGGCAGGGGCAGGGCGAGGGCGGTCGCGGTGGGTCCGGCTCGCGGGATGATCTGCTGGCCAGTGACGAGTTGCAGCCTGGTGCCCATCAGGAAGTGCGCAGCGAGCGCTTGACCGCTGGCCGTGGGCTGGTCGACTACTACGCGTGAGTGGCGGTTAAGCCTGTATCGACACTGGGCAATGGCCGACGATCGGTGTTCCTCCGCTAGACTTGCATTCGCCCGGGTTGCCGAAAGGTGCTCGGGCGAATGCATTTTGGGTGACAGCAGGCAGCTGGAGCTGTTAAATCCGCGGCCCGGAGTTAGACAAGCCTGCTCATATGCTGGCATAACACTTGCTCCTAACCCTTTGAATGCGGAATGAACTCCGATAGTGACGGATTATTGGCATGGCTAAGAAAGAAGCGGCACCGGCTGTCGACGGACAACCCGCCGGCAAGAGCAAGCTCAAACTCATCATCCTGATCGTGGTGGGCCTGCTTCTGGCCGTCGGCCTTTCCGTGGGCGGCACCTGGTTCATTCTCAGCAAGGGCGACAAGAGCGAGGCGGCTGAGCCCGCAGAGGCCGCGGCACCGGCGGCTCCAGTGCGCCAGCCGGCCATCTACCAGGATCTGATGCCGGCCTTCGTGGTCAATTTCAATCACCAGAACCGTACCCGCTACCTGCAGGTCAGCATGGCCTTGATGAGTCGCGATACTGCCGGCATGGAAAAGCTCAAGGTACATATGCCGGTATTGCGTAACCGTCTGGTGATGCTGCTGTCCGGTCAGGATTTTGTCGCGCTGCAAACGCCGCTGGGCAAGGAAATGCTCCTGCAGCTGGCGCTGGCCAGCGTGCAGGAGCTGGCGCAGAAGGAAACCGGCAGCACCGTGGTCGAGCAGGTGCTGTTCACCAATTTCGTGTTGCAGTAGCGGGAGCCGAAGATGGCCGTGCAAGACCTGCTTTCCCAGGACGAGATCGATGCGCTGTTGCATGGCGTCGATGACGGCCTGGTGGAAACCGAGGACGCTGCCGAGCCGGGTAGCGTCAAGCAATATGACCTGACCAGTCAGGATCGCATCGTCCGTGGACGCATGCCGACCCTGGAGATGATCAACGAGCGTTTCGCTCGTTATACCCGTATCAGCATGTTCAACCTGCTGCGCCGCTCGGTCGACGTCGCCGTCGGTGGTGTGCAGGTGATGAAATTCGGCGAATACGTGCATTCGTTGTACGTGCCGACCAGCCTCAACCTGGTGAAGATGAAGCCGTTGCGCGGCACGGGCCTGTTCATCCTCGATGCCAAGTTGGTATTCAAGCTGGTCGACAATTTCTTTGGCGGTGACGGCCGTCACGCCAAGATCGAGGGGCGCGAGTTCACCCCCACCGAACTGCGCGTGGTGCGCATGGTGCTCGACCAGGCCTTCGTTGACCTGCGCGAAGCCTGGCACGCGGTGATGGACATCAACTTCGAATATGTCAACTCCGAGGTCAACCCGGCGCTGGCCAATATCGTCAGCCCGAGCGAGGTGGTGGTCGTGTCCACCTTCCATATCGAACTGGATGGCGGCGGCGGCGACCTGCACATCACCATGCCGTATTCGATGATCGAGCCGATCCGCGAGATGCTCGATGCTGGCTTTCAGTCCGATGTCGACGACCAGGACGAACGCTGGATCAAGGCGCTGCGTGAGGACATCCTCGACGTCAGCGTGCCGCTCGCGGCCACGGTCGCGCGCCGCCAGTTGAAGTTGCGCGACATCCTGCACATGCAGCCGGGCGATGTGATTCCGGTGGAACTGCCGGAGAACGTGGTCATGCGCGCCAACGGTGTGCCGACCTTCAAGGTCAAGCTGGGGGCGCACAAGGGCAATCTGGCCCTGCAGGTACTGGAACCAATCGATCGCCAACGCTAAGGCGCTGGCAACTCCAAAGGGCCGCTAGGCCCGAAGCGAACGAATAGCAGAAGCCAGGCGAGGAACGACGATGGCAGACGAAGAGAACACCTCCCCCGAGGAGCAGGCACTGGCCGATGAATGGGCCGCGGCGCTGGCCGAAGCAGGTGATGCAGGTCAGGACGACATCGATGCCATGCTGGCCGGTTCCGCTCAGGCGGCACAACCTGCAGCGCCGCGCGCACCGATGGAAGAGTTCGGCAGCGCGCCGTCTCCCAGCAATCTGCCGGTCACTCTGGATGGGCCCAATCTGGACGTGATCCTGGATATTCCAGTGTCCATCTCCATGGAAGTGGGCAACACCGATATCACTATCCGCAACCTGCTGCAGCTCAATCAGGGCTCGGTGATCGAGCTGGATCGTCTGGCCGGTGAGCCGCTCGACGTGCTGGTCAACGGCACGTTGATCGCCCATGGCGAAGTGGTGGTGGTCAACGAGAAGTTCGGCATTCGCCTGACTGACGTGATCAGCCCCAGCGAACGTATCAAGAAACTGCGCTGACCATGGCTCGTCTTCTCGCTCTGCTTCTGAGCATGCCCCTGATGGCCATGGCTGCCGAACCTGCCGGCAAGGCGGCGACTCCCATGGCTGGCAGCGACATAGCTGGCCAGCTGGGTCAGTTGCTGCTCGGCCTGTTGCTGGTGATCGGTTTGATCTTCCTGCTGGCCTGGCTGTTGCGTCGTGTGCAGCGGCTCGCGCCACGGGGCGGACAGGTGATCAAGTTGCTGGCCACTCAGGCGCTTGGCACGCGCGATCGTCTGGTGCTGGTGCAGGTGGGCAACGAGCAGATCCTGCTGGGATTGTCTGCCGGGCGTATCGCGCCTCTGCATGTGCTCAAGGAGCCCGTGCACCTGTCCGATGCTGAGCCCGCTACGCCGGAGTTCGCCCAGCGCCTGATGGAGCTGCTGGGCAAGGATCAGAAGGACAAATCCTGATGTTGCGTTTGTTGCTGGTAGTGCTGCTGAGCCTGGCTGCTTCACTGGCGTTCGCCGAAGATCCGCCGGGTGCCAGTTCGCTGATTCAGCAGGGCAGCAATCCATTGTCGATCCCGGCCATTACCCTGTCGACGGATGCCGAGGGGCAGCAGGAATATTCGGTCAGCCTGCAGATTTTGCTGATCATGACGGCGCTGAGCTTCATTCCGGCGTTCGTCATGCTGATGACCAGTTTCACTCGCATCATCATCGTCTTTTCCATCCTTCGTCAGGCGCTGGGCCTGCAGCAGACACCCTCGAACCAGATACTGGTTGGTCTTGCTCTGTTCCTCACCATGTTCATCATGGCGCCGATCTTCGACCGGATTAACACTGATGCCCTGCAGCCCTACCTGAACGAGGAGATCATCGCTCAGGAGGCGCTGAGCCGGGCAGAGGTGCCGATCCGCGACTTCATGCTGGCGCAGACCCGTGAGAGCGACCTGGCCCTGTTCGTGCGTCTGTCCAAGCGTACCGACCTGGCGGGCGTCGAGGATGTGCCACTGACCATCCTGGTGCCGGCCTTCGTCACCTCCGAGCTGAAGACCGCGTTCCAGATCGGCTTCATGATCTTCATCCCGTTTTTGATCATCGATATGGTGGTCGCCAGTATCCTCATGGCGATGGGGATGATGATGCTCTCGCCGCTGATCATTTCATTGCCGTTCAAGATCATGCTGTTCGTCCTGGTCGACGGCTGGGCGCTGATCATGGGCACCCTGGCCGCCAGTTTCGGCACGTTATAGCGAGGCCTCTGATGACTCCCGAAGTGGCGGTTGACCTGTTTCGCGAAGCGCTGTGGCTGATCGTGCTGATCGTCGGTCTGGCGGTCGTGCCCAGTCTGGTGGTGGGGCTCATCGTGGCCATGTTCCAGGCCGCCACGCAGATCAACGAGCAGACGCTAAGCTTCCTGCCGCGCCTGATCGTGATGCTGGTTACCCTGATCTGGGCCGGCCCCTGGCTGGTCAGTCAGCTGATGGAGTACACCCAGACGCTGATCCAGAACATTCCCTACCTGATCGGCTGAGGGTGCCATGTTGGAGTTGAGCGATGCGCAGATCAGCAGCTGGGTGGGCCAGTTTCTGCTGCCGTTGTTCCGCATCGCCGCGATGTTGATGGTCATGCCGATCATCGGCACCCAACTGGTTCCGACCCGTGTGCGCCTGTATCTGGCGCTGGCCATCACCATCGTGCTGGTGCCGGTATTGCCGCCGATGCCGCAGGTTGATGCGCTGAACTTGCGCAGCCTGTTGCTGATACTTGAACAGGTGCTGATCGGCGCCATGTTCGGCTTCATCCTGCAGTTGTTCTTCCACCTGTTTGCCGTGGCCGGGCAGATTATCGCCATGCAGATGGGCCTGGGCTTCGCCTCCATGGTGGACCCGACCAATGGCGTGTCGGTGCCGGTGCTTGGCCAGTTCATGCTGATGCTGGTGACCCTGCTGTTTCTGGCGATCAACGGTCATCTGGTGGCGTTGGAGATTCTGGCGGAGAGTTTCGTCACCTTGCCTTACGGCCAGGGTTTCATGGTCAACCATTACTGGACACTGGCGGGCAAGCTGAGTTGGGTGATCGGCGCGGGCCTGCTGTTGACCTTGCCGGCAGTGACTGCGTTGCTGGTGATCAACCTGGCATTTGGCGTGATGACGCGCGCAGCGCCACAGCTCAATATCTTTTCCATCGGTTTCCCGTTGACGCTGGCCCTGGGCCTGGTGATCTACTGGATCAGCCTTTCCGATTTCGGCAGCCTGTTCCAGGCGCTGGCCAGCGATGCTTTGCAGCAGCTGGGTGAATTCGCTCTGGTGAGGTAGCCATGGCCGAAAGCGAGAGCGGTGCCGACAAAAGCGAGGAACCCACAGGCAAGCGACTTGAAGAGTCGCGCAAGAAAGGCCAGATCGCCCGTTCCAAGGAGCTCAATACCCTGGCGGTCACCCTCACCGGCACCATGGCCCTGATTATCTTCGGTGCCTACATGGGCAACGTGCTGATGGACATCATGCGCGGCAATTTCAGCCTGCCGCGTGAGGTGTTGATGAGCGAGCGCAGCATGGCGCTTTACCTGCTGGCTTCCGGCAAGGAAACCCTGCTGGCGATGCAGCCATTCTTGATCGCCTTGCTGATCGCCTCTATCGTCGGCCCCATCGCTTTGGGCGGCTGGCTATTTTCCACGGAAGCACTGCAGCCCAAGGCCAGTCGGATGAATCCGCTGGCGGGGCTCAAACGCATGTTCTCGGTTCAGGCGCTGGTCGAGTTGCTCAAAGCGTTGGCCAAGTTCCTGGTCATCCTCGCCGTGGCGCTGGTGGTACTTTCGGTGGATCAGGACGATTTGCTGGCCATCGCCAATGAGCCCATCGAGCCGGCCATCCTGCACAGTCTGAAGGTGGTCGGCTGGAGCGCTTTTTGGCTGTCCTGTGGCCTGATCCTGATCGCCGCCGTGGATGCGCCATTCCAGCTGTGGAGTCACAAGCAGAAGCTGAAGATGACCAAGCAGGAGGTGCGCGACGAGTACAAGGACACCGAGGGCAAACCCGAGGTAAAGGGACGCATTCGTCAGTTGCAGCGTGAAATGGCTGAACGCCGCATGATGCAGGCCGTACCGCAGGCCGATGTGGTGATTACCAACCCGACGCACTTCGCCGTGGCGCTCAAGTACGACCCGGAGAAGGGAGGGGCGCCGCTGTTGCTGGCCAAGGGCGGCGACTTCCTGGCGCTGAAGATTCGTGAGATCGCCCAGGAGCACAAGGTGATGGTGTTGGAATCACCGGGGCTGGCGCGGGCCGTTTACTACTCTACCGAACTCGATCAGGAAATCCCCGCCGGTCTCTATCTGGCGGTGGCGCAGGTGCTGGCCTACGTCTATCAGCTGCGTCAGTACCAGGCCGGCAAGGGCAAGCGCCCCGGCCCGTTACCGGATTTGCCCATCCCGCCAGATCTGCGTCGTGATTCGTAACGTGCGTCTTGGGCGCTGCCCTGTCATTTATGGAACGCTTCTTGCCATTACCCCTTCAGGACGCACTTTCGCGTCAAAAGATTGAATGGTTTGGGGTAGGGACGTGGCAGTAGATCGCGCACAGCTAATCGGTGACGTACGCAGCAACCTTGCAGGTTTGCGCCACGGCAACCTGGGTATCCCCCTGCTGCTGCTGGTCATGCTCGGCATGGTCATGCTGCCGATCCCGCCGTTTCTGCTCGACACTCTGTTCACCTTCAGCATCGCGCTGTCCATCGTCGTGCTGCTGGTCAGCATCTATGCGTTGCGACCGCTGGATTTCGCCGTGTTCCCTACCATCCTGCTGGCGGCCACGTTGTTGCGTCTGGCGCTGAACGTGGCTTCGACCCGCGTGGTGCTGCTCAACGGCCACGAGGGCCACGGCGCGGCGGGGCAGGTGATCCAGGCCTTCGGTGAGGTGGTGATCGGCGGTAACTACGTGGTCGGTATCGTGGTGTTCGCCATCCTCATGATCATCAACTTCGTGGTGGTCACCAAGGGTGCCGGACGGATTTCCGAAGTGAGCGCGCGCTTCACCCTCGATGCCATGCCTGGCAAGCAGATGGCTATCGACGCCGACCTCAATGCTGGCCTGATCGATCAGAACGAAGCCAAGAAACGCCGCAGTGAAGTGGCGCAGGAGGCAGATTTCTACGGCTCGATGGACGGTGCCAGCAAGTTTGTCCGCGGCGACGCCATCGCCGGCCTGCTGATTCTGTTCATCAACCTCATCGGCGGTATCGCCATCGGCGTGCTGCAGCACGGCCTGCCGTTCGCCGAGGCGGGCAAGGTCTACACCCTGCTGACCATCGGCGACGGCCTGGTCGCACAGATTCCCTCCCTGCTGCTGTCCACCGCCGCCGCGGTGATGGTGACCCGGGTGTCCACCTCCGAGGACATGGGTGCCCAGGTCAACCGGCAGATGTTTGCTTCGCCGCGGGCGTTGGCGGTGGCGGCGGCGATCATGATTGCCATGGGTCTGGTGCCCGGCATGCCGCATTTCTCCTTTATCAGCCTGGGCCTGGTGGCCGCTGGCGCCGCCTACTGGATCGCTAACAAGCAGCGCAAGACCAAGGAAGAGGAGGTCAAGGAGGTACAGCGCCAACAGGAGCTGCTGCCGGCGCAGAAGGCGCAGGAGGTCAAGGAACTGGGCTGGGACGACGTCACCCCGGTGGACATGGTCGGTCTGGAGGTCGGCTACCGTCTGATTCCCCTGGTGGATCGCAACCAGGGCGGACAACTGCTGGCGCGAATCAAGGGCGTGCGCAAGAAGCTGTCGCAGGAAATGGGCTTTCTCATGCCCTCGGTGCATATTCGCGACAACCTCGATCTGGCGCCCAACGCCTACCGCTTGACGCTGATGGGCGTCAGCGTGGCCGAGGCCGAGGTGTATCCGGATCGCGAACTGGCGATCAACCCCGGCCAGGTGTTCGGCCCGCTCAATGGTATTGCCGCCAAGGATCCGGCGTTCGGTTTGGAGGCCGTGTGGATCGACCCCACTCAGCGCGATCAGGCGCAGTCACTGGGCTATACCGTGGTCGACGCCAGTACCGTGGTGGCCACTCACCTCAATCAGATCCTGCACAAACATGCGCATGAGCTGCTGGGGCACGAGGAAGTGCAGCAGCTGATGCAGTTGCTGGCCAAGAGCTCGCCGAAGCTGGCCGAAGAGTTGGTGCCGGGTTTGGTATCGCTGTCGACCCTGCTCAAGGTGTTGCAGGCGCTGCTGCAGGAGCAGGTGCCGGTGCGCGACATGCGCACCATCGCCGAGGCCATCGCCAGCGTCGCGCCGAAGAGTCAAGATCCCGCCGCGATGGTCGCCGCGGTGCGCGTGTCGCTGGCCCGCGCCATTGTGCAAAGCATCGTGGGACTAGAGCCGGAGCTGCCTGTGATCACCCTGGAACCAAGGTTGGAACAGATTTTGCTGAACAGTCTGCAGAAGGCCGGTCAGGGCAGCGAGGATGGCATCCTCCTCGAACCGGGCATGGCCGAGAAGCTGCAGCGTTCCCTGGTGGAAGCGGCGCAGCGCCAGGAAATGCTCGGCAAGCCGGTGATTCTACTGGTGGCCGGACCGATCCGGGCGATGTTGTCGCGCTTCGCGCGGCTGGCGGTACCCAGCATGCACGTGCTGGCCTACCAGGAAATTCCGGACAACAAGCAGGTCACCATAGTCGCTACGGTTGGCCAGAACTGAGGTAAAGGGTCATGCAGGTCAAACGCTTCTTCGCCGCCGATATGCGGACCGCCATGAAACTGGTGCGTGATGAATTGGGCGCCGATGCCGCGATCATCGGCAATCGCCGTGTCGCCGGTGGTGTCGAACTGACTGCTGCGCTGGATTATCAGGCGCCGACGCCGGTACGTCCGAACCCGGCGCTGGAAGCCGAGCTGCGCAAGACCCAGGCGCGCATCGCCAGTGCCCAGGCCGAGCTGACCACCCGTGCCGAGCAGGATGCCGGCAAGGACCGTCAATTATTCGCCAATGAATCCTTGCTGGCGCCCGAGCTGCCAGCGACTCCGGTCAAGCCGCAGCGCCCGGTCGAGGCCGTAGCGCCTGCTGCGCCGGCGGTCGATCCACGTGCGCTGGATGCCATGCGCTTCGAGCTCAACGGCCTGCGTGAGCTGATCGAAGTGCAACTGGGCTCCATCGCCTGGGGACAACTGCAGAACCGCCGCCCGCAGCAGGCCAATCTGTGGCGCCGCCTGCAGCGCATGGGGCTGTCTGCCGAGCTATCGCAGGCGCTGCTGAGCAAGGTGGCCGGTGTGGCCGAGCCACGCCAGGCCTGGCGTATGTTGCTGGCGCATCTGGCTCACGCGATCACTACGGCCAAGGTCGAGCCGCTGGAAGAGGGTGGTGTGATCGCGCTGGTTGGCCCGGCCGGCATGGGCAAGACCACCACTCTGGCCAAGCTGGCTGCGCGTTATGTGCTTAAGTACGGCGCGCAACAGGTCGCTCTGGTGAGCATGGACAGCTTTCGCATCGGCGCACAGGAGCAGCTCAAGACCCTGGGGCGCATTCTCGGCGTGTCGGTGACTCAGATCGACCCTGGTCAGTCTCTGCTGCAGGCTCTGGCGCCGCTGGCCAAGAAACGCGTGGTGCTGGTCGATACCGCTGGCCTGCCAGGCAACGATCCGGCGCTGCGTCTGCAGTTGGAGAGCCTGGCCTCGGCACGCATCAAGGCGAAGAATTATCTGGTGCTGGCCGCAACAAGTCAGAGCCAAGTGCTCAAGGCGGCCTACCATAGTTACAAGCGTTGTGGCCTTTCAGGCTGCATACTGACGAAACTGGACGAAGCCGCGAGTCTGGGTGAGGTTTTAGGTCTGGCTATAGGCCAGCAACTGCCGGTAGCCTATGTGGCAGATGGTCCGCGCATTCCGGACGATCTGCACGTGCCGCGTAGCCATCAGCTGGTCAGCCGTGCCGTGGGGCTGCAGGCTGCCGAGGAGCCGAGTGAAGAGGCCATGGCGCAGATGTTCGCCGGTCTCTACCACAACCCGGCGCAGCGCGCCGGCTGAAATAGCGACAGTGTTGCACCCTCTCGCGCAGGTGCGTGGGAGTGAACGGCCCGAGGGCCACGTCGAAGTTAGACAAGGTGTAGAAAGAACATGGGTATGCATCCCGTACAGGTGATCGCAGTGACCGGCGGCAAGGGCGGTGTCGGCAAGACCAACGTATCAGTCAATCTGTCCATGGCCCTGGCTGACCTTGGTCGTCGGGTGATGTTGATGGACGCTGACCTGGGCCTGGCCAATGTCGATGTATTACTGGGCCTGACCCCCAAACGCACCCTGGCCGATGTCATTGCCGGTGAGTGCGACCTGCGCGACGTCCTCCTGCAGGGGCCGGGCGGCATCCGTATCGTGCCGGCTGCTTCTGGCACGCAGAGCATGGTCAGCCTCACGCCGATGCAGCATGCCGGGCTGATCCAGGCCTTCAGCGACATCAGCGAGAACCTCGACGTGCTGGTGATCGACACCGCCGCCGGCATCGGTGATGCCGTGGTCAGCTTCGTCCGTGCCGCGCAGGAAATTCTCGTGGTGGTCTGCGATGAGCCGACCTCGATCACCGATGCCTATGCGTTGATCAAGCTGCTCAACCGTGACCACGGCATCAGTCGCTTCCGCGTTCTGGCCAACATGGCGCACAGCCCGCAGGAAGGCCGCAATCTCTTTGCTAAGCTGACCAAGGTGACGGATCGCTTCCTCGATGTCGCCCTGCAGTATGTTGGCGCCGTGCCCTACGATGAGTGTGTGCGCAAGGCCGTGCAGAAGCAGCGCGCCGTCTATGAAGCCTTCCCTCGATCCAAGTGCGCTCTGGCGTTCAAGGCGATCGCTCAGAAGGTCGACACCTGGCCGTTGCCGGCCAATCCCCGTGGCCATCTGGAGTTTTTCGTCGAGCGTCTGGTGCAACAACCGACTGCAGACTCGGCCATATGACAGCAGCTTCTGGACTTCGCATGTACAACAAGGCTCAGGCGCAGGACTCCCAGCACCAGTTGATCGAGCGCTATGCACCGCTGGTCAAGCGCATTGCCTTCCACCTGCTGGCTCGTCTGCCGGCCAGCGTGCAGGTTGATGATCTTATCCAGGCCGGCATGATCGGCCTGCTCGAAGCCTCGCGCAAATACGATTCCAGCAAGGGTGCCAGTTTCGAGACCTTCGCCGGTATCCGTATTCGCGGCTCCATGCTCGACGAGGTGCGCAAGGGTGATTGGGCGCCGCGTTCGGTGCACCGCAACAGCCGTATGGTCAGCGATGCGATTCGTGTCGTTGAGGCAAGAACCGGGCGGGACGCTAAAGATCACGAGGTTGCGGCCGAACTCCAATTGAGTCTGGAAGATTACTACGGCATTCTTGGCGACACTTTGGGCAGCCGCCTGTTTAGTTTCGACGACCTGTTGCAGGACGGCGAGCATGGCGGGTTGCACGAAGACGCCGGACACACTCACCTCGAACCTTCGCGGAACCTCGAAGACGAACGCTTCCAGGCGGCCTTGGCCGATGCCATCGCCGGTTTGCCGGAGCGCGAACGTCTGGTGCTGGCGCTGTATTACGATGAAGAACTGAACTTGAAGGAAATCGGTGAAGTGCTGGGGGTTAGCGAGTCACGCGTGAGCCAGTTGCACAGCCAGTGCGCGGCGCGTTTGCGCTCGCGGCTGAGTGAATGGCGCGCTGGCTGAACGCGGCGTACTCGCAGGCGCAAAACGGTTTCACGATTAAAGGGCGTAGTTGCAAGCGCAATACGTTTGGGACTGTACGGAGGTCGACTTGGACAAGAACATGAAAATCCTCATCGTTGACGATTTCTCGACGATGCGACGGATCATCAAGAACCTCTTGCGGGACTTGGGTTTCACTAACACCGCGGAAGCCGATGACGGCACCTCGGCGCTGCCGATGCTGCAAAGCGGCAGTTTCGACTTTCTGGTGACCGACTGGAACATGCCCGGCATGACCGGCATCGACCTGCTGCGTGCGGTACGTGCCGACGATCGCCTCAAGCACCTGCCGGTGCTGATGGTGACTGCCGAAGCCAAGCGCGATCAGATCATCGAGGCGGCCCAGGCCGGTGTGAATGGCTACGTGGTCAAGCCCTTCACCGCTCAGGTGTTGAAGGAAAAGATCGAGAAGATCTTCGAGCGGGTCAACGGCTGATGTCAGCCGCGAGGGTGCTATGGAACATGATGACTCCACGCTGGGTGACCTCGAGTCGACCCTGAAAAGCAATGCCCGCGATCTGGTCGATAGCCTTGAGCAAGGTAATTTCGGCGCTGCGGTGCAACTGATCAACGAGCTGAACAAGGTCCGCGATCGCGGGCTGTATCACGAGGTCGGCAAACTGACCCGTGAACTGCACAACGCCATTGTCAATTTTCAGCTCGATCCGCGTATGCCGCATGCCCAGGAACTGTCGCAGATCGCCGACGCTACCGAACGCCTGAACTACGTCGTGACCATGACCGAAAAGGCTGCCAACCGGACCATGGATCTGGTGGAGCAGAGCGCGCCGCTGGTCAACGACCTGAGCGATGAAGCGCAAAGCCTGAGCGTCGAGTGGGGTCGTTTCATGCGCCGCGAAATCGGTGCCGATGGCTTTCGTGAGCTGGCCAAGCGTGTCGAGCTGTTCCTCGCCCGTAGCGAGCGAGATGGCGCCAAGCTCTCCGGTCATCTCAACGACATTCTGTTGGCGCAGGACTACCAGGACCTCACCGGCCAGGTGATCAAGCGTGTCACCCAACTGGTGACCGAAGTGGAAAGCAACCTGCTCAAGCTGATGCTCATGGCCAGCCAGGTCGACCGTTTTGCCGGTATTCAGCACGACTACGCAGCGCTGCGTACCGAACAGGGAAAATCAAAAGAGCCATCGCAGGGTGAAGGTCCGCAGATTCATGCCGATAAGCGTGATGACGTTGCCTCCAACCAAGACGATGTCGACGACCTGCTGTCCAGCCTAGGGTTCTAAGGAGCACACAATATGAGCTTCGGCGCCGATGAAGAGATCCTCCAGGATTTCCTGGTAGAGGCCGGCGAGATTCTCGAACAGTTGTCCGAACAGTTAGTCGAGCTGGAAAGCCGACCGGACGACATGAACCTGCTCAATGCCATCTTCCGCGGTTTTCATACCGTCAAGGGTGGAGCGGGTTTCCTCCAACTCAACGAGTTGGTGGAGTGCTGCCATATCGCCGAAAACGTCTTCGACATCCTGCGCAAGGGTGAGCGTCGCGTCGAGTCGGAGTTGATGGATGTGGTGCTCGAGGCTCTTGATGCTATCAATGGCATGTTCGGCGAGGTGCGTGAGCGCCGCGAGCCGACGCCCGCGTCGCCTGAACTTCTGGCGGCATTGGCACGCCTGGCCGAACCGGGCGGCGCCGAAGCGGCTCCTGCGCCGGTGCAGCAGGCCGAGCCGGAACCCGTGCCGGTGTCTCAGCCAGCTACGCCGTCCGCTGCCGCGGGCGACATCACCGACAGCGAATTCGAGCAACTGCTCGATGCCCTGGGTGACGCGCCGGCTGCCGCCCCGAGTGCACAGACCAGTGCCAGCGATGAGATCACCGATGACGAGTTCGAGTCGCTGCTCGATCAGTTGCACGGCAAAGGGCAGTTCGCCGGTACGGTCGAAACGCCTGCCGCTGCGGTAGTTGCTTCTGCGCCTGCTGGCGCAGCGGCAGGTGATGAGATCACCGATGACGAGTTCGAAGCGCTGCTCGATCAACTGCATGGCAAAGGCCAGTTCTCGGCCACCGCCGAAGCTGCTGCTCCGGTTGCAGCCGTTGCTGCAGCGCCCGCTCCGGCGGGTGATGAGATCACCGATGACGAGTTCGAGGCGCTGCTCGATCAATTGCACGGCAAGGGCAAATTCGTGCCGCCCGCTGAGCCGGCGCCAGCGCCTGCCGCCGCGGCCAAACCTGCAGCAGTGCCCAAGGCCGCCGCGCCTGCCAAGCCCGCAGCAGCCAAACCTGAGCCTGCTGCTGCTCGTGCTTCTGCCGCGCCCGCGCCGGCTGCTGACAAGGCGCCGGCCGCGAGCGAAGCGGAAACCACCGTACGGGTCGACACCGCGCGCCTCGACGAGATCATGAACATGGTCGGCGAACTGGTGCTGGTGCGTAACCGTCTGGTACGCCTGGGCCTCAACAGCGGCGACGAGGCGATGTCCAAGGCGGTGTCGAACCTCGACGTGGTGACTGCGGATCTGCAGACCTCGGTGATGAAAACCCGCATGCAGCCGATCAAGAAGGTCTTCGGCCGCTTTCCGCGCCTGGTGCGCGATCTGGCGCGCAACCTGAAGAAGGAAATCAACCTCGAGCTGGTGGGCGAGGAAACCGACCTCGACAAGAACCTGGTCGAGGCGCTGGCCGACCCGCTGGTGCACTTGGTGCGCAACGCTGTCGACCACGGCGTGGAAACCCCGGAAGAACGTGAGAAGAGTGGCAAGGCTCGTGCTGGGCGCGTGGTGCTGTCCGCCGAGCAGGAAGGCGATCACATTCTGTTGTCGATCACCGATGACGGCAAGGGTATGGACGCCGACGTGCTGCGAGCGAAGGCTGTGGAGAAGGGCCTGCTGGACAAGGACGCGGCCGATCGCCTCAACGAGTTCGAATGCTACAACCTGATCTTCGCCCCGGGCTTCTCGACCAAGACCGAGATCTCCGACGTGTCCGGCCGTGGTGTCGGCATGGACGTGGTGAAGACCAAGATTTCCCAGCTCAACGGCACGGTCAACGTGTTCTCGCAGAAGGGCCAGGGTTCGAAGATCGTCATCAAGGTGCCGCTGACCCTGGCGATCATGCCGACGCTGATGGTGATGCTGGATAATCAGGCCTTCGCCTTCCCGCTGGTCAACGTCAACGAGATCTTCCATCTCGACCTGTCGCGTACCAACGTGGTCGACGGCCAGGAAGTGGTGATCGTGCGCGACAAGGCGCTGCCGCTGTTCTACCTCAAGCGCTGGCTGGTACCACAGGCCTACCATGAAGGTCAGCGCGAAGGCCATGTGGTGATTCTCACCGTTGGCAGCCAACGCATCGGCTTTGTCGTCGATCAATTGGTCGGCCAGGAAGAAGTGGTAATCAAGCCACTGGGCAAGATGCTGCAAGGCACGCCCGGAATGTCCGGCGCCACGATCACGGGCGACGGACGCATTGCATTGATTCTCGACGTACCGAGCATGCTCAAGCGCTACGCTCGACGGTTCTGATGTTTCGCGGCGTGGACCCGAGGTCCACGCCGTCTAGGAGTGTGTATGGCTGTTAAAGTTCTGGTGGTGGACGACTCCGGCTTCTTCCGCCGGCGTGTCTCGGAAATCCTGTCTGCTGACCCCAGCATTCAGGTCGTGGGCACGGCTACCAACGGGCGGGAAGCCATCGATCAGGCGCTGGCGCTCAAGCCGGACGTGATCACCATGGATTACGAGATGCCGATGATGGACGGCATCACCGCAGTTCGAAACATCATGCAGCGCTGCCCGACGCCGGTACTGATGTTCTCCTCGCTGACTCATGAAGGGGCTCGTGTCACGCTCGATGCCCTGGATGCCGGCGCGGTGGATTTTCTGCCGAAGAACTTCGAAGACATCTCGCGCAACCCTGAGAAGGTCAAGCAGATGCTCTGCGAGAAGGTGCACAGCATCGCACGCAGCAACCGTCGTTTCAGCTCGGCTGCAGTGGCGCCGGCGCCGACTGTGGCCAGCCCGAATGCGGCGCCGATTAGCCGTCCTGCTGTCTCGACACGACCTGCTGCACCGGCTCCCGCTGTTCCTGCGCGTCCGGCAGCATCGGCCGGTGGCGCCGGCCCTACGTCATCCGCGCCCAAGCGCAAGGCTTACAAGCTGGTTGCCATCGGCACCTCGACCGGTGGCCCGGTGGCTCTGCAGCGTGTGCTGACCCAGCTACCGGCGAATTTTCCAGCGCCCATCGTACTCATCCAGCATATGCCTGCCGCCTTCACCAAGGCCTTTGCCGAGCGCCTGGACAAGCTGTGCCGCATTCAGGTCAAGGAAGCCGAAGACGGCGATATTCTGCGGCCCGGTCTGGCGCTGCTGGCACCTGGCGGCAAGCAGATGATGGTCGATGCGCGCGGTGCGGTGAAAATCCTCCCGGGTGACGAGCGTCTCAACTACAAACCCTGTGTCGATATCACCTTTGGCTCGGCAGCCAAGTCCTATGGTGACAAGGTACTGGCCGTGGTACTCACCGGTATGGGCGCCGATGGCCGCGAGGGTGCGCGTCTGCTCAAGCAGGGCGGGAGCCAGGTATGGGCGCAGGATGAGGCCAGTTGCGTGATCTATGGCATGCCCATGGCGGTGGTCAAGGCCAATCTGACCGATGCCGTCTACAGCCTCGATGACATTGGCCGGCATCTGACCGAGGCCTGCCAGTGAACAGTGTTGATGCGGAAACCTGCGCATGGATGTACTGAGCCTTATTGGCGTCATCCTGGCGTTCGTTGCCATTCTGGGCGGCAATTATCTTGAGGGTGGGCATGCTGGTGCCTTGCTCAATGGCCCGGCCGCGCTGATCGTCATCGGTGGTACCTTGGGTGCAGCGTTTCTGCAGGCGCCCGTGCAGGTATTCAAACGGGCCATGGGGATCCTGCGCTGGATTTTCTTTCCGCCGCGTATCGATCTGCCTGGTGGTATCAATCGTGTGGTTGGCTGGAGCATGGTGGCGCGCAAGGAAGGCCTGCTGGGGCTTGAAGCGGTCGCCGATGCCGAGCCTGATCCCTATGCGCGCAAGGGGCTGCAGTTGCTGGTCGACGGCGCCGAGCCGGAATCCATTCGCAGCATTCTCGAAGTCGACCTCTATACCCAGGAAGCGCGTGATATCCAGGCTGCCAAGGTATTCGAAAGCATGGGCGGCTACGCGCCGACCATCGGCATCATTGGTGCGGTAATGGGGTTGATTCATGTGATGGGCAATCTGGCCGACCCGAGCATGCTCGGCAGTGGCATTGCCGTGGCGTTCGTTGCCACCATTTATGGTGTGGGGTTCGCCAACCTGCTGCTGTTGCCTGCGGGCAACAAGCTCAAGGCCATTGCCATGCGTCAGTCGCGCTACCGTGAGATGCTGCTCGAAGGCATCCTGTCCATTGCCGAGGGAGAGAATCCACGCTCCATCGAACTGAAGCTGCAAGGCTTCATGGACTGATGGAGGGATGGCATGGCACGCAGGCGGCATCATGAAGAGCACGAGAATCACGAGCGTTGGCTGGTGTCCTACGCTGACTTCATCACCCTGTTGTTCGCCTTCTTCGTGGTGATGTACTCGATTTCCTCGATCAATGAAGGCAAGTACAAGGTTCTTTCCGATTCGCTGACGGGCGTGTTCAACCAGCCGGATCGTTCGATCAAGCCAATTCCGGTTGGTGAGGAGCGGCCGCGTACCAGCCAGCCTGATGATAGCGCCATGGACGATCCCAGTTCGGACTCGACCCTGCAGAGTATTGCCTCCAGCGTGCGTGAGGCCTTTGGTGAGTTGATCCAGGCCGATCAGCTGACCGTGCGCGGCAACGAGATGTGGATCGAGATCGAACTCAGTTCCAGCTTGCTGTTTCCCAGCGGTGATGCCATTCCGAACAACCAGGCGTTCGATATCATCGAAAAGGTGGCCAAGATTCTGGCGCCTTATCAAAACCCGGTTAAGGTCGAGGGCTTCACTGACAACCTGCCGATTCAGACGGCTCAATATCCAACCAACTGGGAGTTGTCGGCTGCGCGGGCGGCGAGCATCGTACGCATGCTGGCGATGGATGGTGTCGACCCTTCGCGTCTTGCCGCTGTCGGCTATGGTGAGTTCCAGCCGGTAGCCGACAACGCCACGGCCGAGGGCCGGGCGCGGAATCGCCGAGTCGTGCTGGTGATTTCACGCAACCTTGAAACGCGCCGCAGTGATGGACCTGCCGCGACTCAGCAAAGCGGGGCTGGCACGCAACCTGCACCGCCGTCTGCGTCGGGGGTTCCACAGTCGTGAAGCCGTCAAATTCCAGTCGCTTGCTCCGTGCCAGTGACGCCATTCTCGGCCTGAGCGCCTCTTGCCGGGAGGATAAGAGAACATGAAAGTCTGGGCAGTAGCCAATCAGAAGGGAGGGGTCGGCAAGACCACCACCTCCATTGCCCTGGCAGGCCTGTTGGCCGATGCCGGCAAGCGTGTAGTCGTGGTCGATCTCGATCCGCATGGGTCGATGACCAGTTATTTCGGCCATGATCCCGACACGCTGGAGCACAGTTGCTTCGACCTGTTCCTGCACCAGGGCAACGTGCCGCAAGGCCTGCCCAAGCAGCTGTTGCACAGCACCAGTCACGAGAATATCTCGCTGCTGCCATCGAGCACCGCGCTGGCCACCCTGGAGCGTCAGTCGCCGGGGCAGAGTGGTCTGGGCCTGGTGATCGCCAAGAGCCTGGCGCAGCTGTGGGAGGATTTCGATCACGCCATCATCGACAGCCCGCCATTGCTTGGCGTGCTGATGGTCAACGCCCTGGCCGCCAGCCAGCAACTGGTGATTCCGGTGCAGACCGAGTTTCTTGCGGTCAAAGGCCTGGAGCGAATGATCACGACACTGGCGATGATCAACCGATCGCGTAAGCAGGCCTTGCCCTATACCATCGTGCCGACGCTGTTCGACCGGCGAACCCAGGCCTCCATGAGCACCCTGCGGGTGCTGCGCAATACTTATCCCGATCATCTGTGGCCGGCCTACATTCCGGTGGATACGCGCTTGCGTGATGCCAGCCGGGCAGGGCGCACGCCTTCGCAGTTCGATGCGGGCAGTCGTGGCGTGATCGCCTATCGGGCACTGCTCAAGCATCTGCTCAGCCAACAGAATGCAGCGCAGGTGGCCTGAGATGAGCGTCTATGTCGACTGGCTCGTCTCAAGTCTGGGCATGCTGCGGCCGATATGCTGTCAAGCTCTTATCCCGGGTTTCCGTCATGAGTCGTGATCTCGCCACTGCCACACGTTCACAGCTGGCTCTGCAGTCCTATCTCGATGGCCTGCTGCAGGAGGCTGCTGCCGAACTGGAGATGTCTGTCAGCCTCGATGAGTTCGAAGCTGCGGTGCTCGAGGGGCAGGTGCGCGATGCCCGGCTGGTCGAGGCGATAGCGCCTGCTGTTGCGCCCGTTATGCGTGCAGCGGTGGTCGAGCCTCCGGTTGAGGTCGCCACCGTGCCGGTAGAGTTGCCTGCGCCCGTATTGGCGCCGGCCATCGAAGACTCGCCGCCAGCGGTCGCCACCCTTGCCGGGCAGGCCCCGCAACCGGCTGCCTTGCAGGCTGATGGTCGTCCGGCCTGGGCTGAGGAACCCTTCGAGTGTCTGCTGTTCGATGTAGCGGGACTGACGCTGGCCGTGCCGCTGATTTGCCTGGGCTCGATCTACCCGCTCGAAGGCCAGGAGCTGACGCCGCTGTTCGGTCAGCCGGAGTGGTTTCTCGGTATTCTGCCCAGCCAGTCCGGTAACCTGAAGGTGCTGGATACGGCGCGTTGGGTGATGCCGGATCGTTACCGTGATGACTTCCGTGAAGGGCTGCAATACGTGATTTCGGTGCAGGGCTACGAGTGGGGGCTGGCGGTGCATCAGGTCAGCCGCTCGATTCGTCTGGATCCGGACGAGGTCAAGTGGCGCAGCCAGCGCAGCCAGCGACCCTGGCTGGCCGGTACGGTGATCGAGCATATGTGTGCCTTGCTCGATGTGGCGGCGCTGGCCGAGCTGATTGCCAGCGGCGCGGCGAAACGCCTGCATGGCGGAAAAGTGCATTGAGAATTGGTGGGTTCGTGCCAACGGGCTCTATAGTTGATGAAAAGCGGGTCGACCCGCACATGCCGCGCTGAGCGGTTTTTGATGAGGCTAGGGGACATGAAGAAAAGTTCTGCACAAGGCGCCGAAGATCCGATTCTGCAGTGGGTGACCTTTCGCCTGGACAATGAGACCTACGGCATCAACGTGATGCAGGTTCAGGAAGTCCTGCGCTATACCGAGATTGCCCCTGTGCCGGGCGCGCCGAGCTATGTGCTGGGTATCATCAACCTGCGCGGCAACGTGGTCACCGTGATCGATACCCGCCAGCGTTTCGGTCTGGGTTCGGCGCCGGTGACCGACAACACCCGTATCGTCATCATCGAGGCGGACAAGCAGGTGGTCGGCATTCTGGTCGATAGCGTGGCCGAAGTGGTTTACCTGCGTCAGTCCGAGATCGAGACGGCACCGAACGTCGGTAACGACGAGTCGGCCAAGTTCATCCAGGGCGTCTGCAACAAGAACGGCGAGCTGCTGATTCTGGTCGAACTGGACAAGATGATGTCCGAAGAAGAGTGGTCGGAGCTGGAGAGCATCTGAGCCATGTCCGAGTTTGCCATGCTGGCTGCGGCCCTTGCCTTCGTGGCGCTGCTCTGCGTGGCATTGGGCATCGTCTGCCATGGCCTGCAGCGCAACCAGCAGCGTCTGCTGGCTGAGCAGGCCAAGCTTGATGCCGTACGCGATGCTCGGATCAAGGAGCTGGGTAAGCGGCTGGATGCCTACCTGACCGGCAGCATTCGTATGGGCGAAGAGTTGCACGAGTTGCGGCGTGTGGTGGCGCCGCTGCCGGACAAGGTCAGCCAGATCGAGCAGCGCGACCCCAGTAGCCTGTCCTTCACGCAGGCCGCACGCCTGGTGGGCATGGGCGCCAGCGTCGAAGATCTGACCCAGTCCTGTGGGTTGAGCAAGGCCGAGGCCGAGCTGATCAGTCGCCTGCACAAGCCCAAGGCCGGTCAGGCGCAATAGCAGGCTGTTGAAAAACTATCTGCGTTGCCACTGCTGCGTTAAAAACAGGCTCGTGCGCGAGTCCGTATGCGCTCCATAGACCCCATCTTCAACTGACCTCTCCGTATCCCGGATGCTGGGCTCCC
>NZ_QASO01000113.1 GCF_003052605.1 Ectopseudomonas oleovorans
CATGAACCCATCCGGGTTCAAGGGCAATGGCTCACTCGGGTGGTGAGTGGTTACCTCAATTACTACGCGGTGCCGGGAAACCTGATACGTCTTGGTGGTTTTCGTGCGGCGGTCTGCCGCCTATGGCGGCAAGCTCTCAAGCGGCGCAGCCAGCGTAATAGACTTCAATGGTCACGCTATGGACGCCTTGCTGGTTTCTACATACCTAGGCCCAGAAATGCACATCCTTATCCGGAGGAACGCTTCGCGTCACGAACCTGAGGCAGGAGCCGTATGCGGTAGTTCCGCACGTACGGATCTGTGCGGGGGGCGGCAGGTAACTGCCGTCCCTACCGCGACCCGCCTCCCAAGCACCACGTAGGGAGTCGAGGGATGGCCGAATGCTTGGAATGCCTGGGTGTAGAGCTGCTGAACCTACAGAAGCAATTCGCGCCCACGGATCAGCGCTTCGCGCTTGCAGCGTGTCTGCAGTGAACGGCGGATCTCGGAACAAGGGAAAAGCGGACGCAGAGCTCCAGGCACCACAATCCTGAAATAGAAGATCGAGTGTCGGGATAACCAGAGGTAAGAAGGGACGGAAGACACGGTGGATCACCCTATGGATCACTGGCGTGATCAGAGCGAAAAAACCGTTAGAAATCAAGTAGATACATCATGGAGGCGAACCCTGCCAGCCACACCCCGGCACACGATGTTCCCGCTGTGGCTGCTCCCTTCCGGGCCTGACCAGGTTCACGGGTAATCGTTGCGAGGGGACCGACAGGGCCCACCATAACGAAGCCCGTCATTGCGACGGGCCGCGCCATTGTAACGACTAAACGCAAACTTACAACTGCTTCAAACACTTAGACGCGGAAACGGCCCACCAACTGAGCCAGGCCATGGGACAGCTCGGACAGATGCTGGCTGGCCCGCGTGCTCTGCTCGGAGGTCTGTGCCGCCTCGTTGGACAGATCACGAATATCACTGATGTTGCGTGCGATCTCTTCGGTAACGCTGCTCTGCTCCTCGCACGCTGTGGCGATCTACGCGGCCATATCATTGATGCGCTGCACCGAATCACCGGTTACGCTCAACGCCTGATCCACGCCCGCCGCCTGCTCCACGCTCTGCCGTGCCCGCGCGCTGCCCGAATGGGTGGCCTTGACCGCGTTCTGCACACCGATCTGCAGACGCTCGATCATCTGCTGAGTATCCTTGGCGGACTCCTGAGTAAGCGCGGCCAACGCGCGCACTTCATCGGCTACCACAGCAAAACCACGGCCCTGCTCGCCTGCCCGCGCCGCCTCGATGGCAGCGTTTAGCTCCAGTAGGTTGGTTTGCTCGGCAATACCCTTGATCACCGCCAGCACGGCACCAATATTGGCGGTTTCCTGCTCCTAGGTCTGAATGGTAGTGGAGGCACTCTCCACTTCCTGTGTCAACTGGCGGATGGAGTGTATGGTGGCTCCCACCACCTCGGCTCCCTAACGCGACTGCACTTCGGCCTGGCGCGCCGCATCAGCGGCATTCTGCACATTGCGCGCCACCTCATGCACCGCTGCGCCCATCTCGGTTGCAGCCGTGCTGACCTGATCTACGGCCACATGCTCGCTACTGATGAGGCGGTCATTAGCGGTTGCCATTTCTGCCAGGCTTTGCGCTGAGTCGGCCACCTCCCCGGTGGCCCTGCCCACTTCCTTGATCAAGGGCTGCAACTTGTCGAGAAAGCGATTGAGGGCTTGGCTGAGCTTACCCAACTCATCTCTGGACAGCACATCCAGACGCACCCGCAGATCACCATCCCCATCGGCAATCTGCTCGATGCGATGCAGCAGACTGTGCAGCAGACGCGTCACCAGCAGCGGGAAGCCCACTATCAGCACCAGACACACCAGCAGGCCTATGGCGATCAGTAACCCCTGCTGCCAGACCAGCGCATCGCCACGTGCTATGGCATCGGTACCCACTGCATTGGCTGCGCCATCTTCCAACTCGCCAAGTTTGTCGATAGCGGTACGTGCCTATTCGAATTGGGCCTCACTGTCAGCAAAACTCAGTCGGCTGGCGCTCTCCGGGTCACTCGAACTCATTTCCAGCACACGCAGAGACGTTGCCTTCCAACGCTCATAGCCACGGTCAAACTCGGCCACCAGGGCAAGCGCCTCATTGCCCGGCTGCATGGCGGCGAACTTGTGCACACGGTCATACGCCTGCTGCAGATTTTCAGCATGGACAGCGCGCAACTGGTCGGCATACCGATGCGCACTCTCATCAAGCAAGCTGCGCTCGGAAACGAAAGCCTAATAGAGATCCCCGTCGGCATTGAGCAACAGGCTGACAGCTGGCAAATGGCGATTGGTCAGCGTCGTGCTGGACTCGGCAACCTGAGTGATGCCACGCCCCCCCATCGCCACCAGCAGAATCGGCAGAGCAATCTTCCAGCGAAAACCAAGATCAGCGAATACACGCAACATGATGGCACTCCAGCATGACATTACCAGCAACTGCTTAGTCGAGCCTTGCCAGGCTGCTGCATACCCTGACAAATCGCAGCTGAACGCAGCGGACTGTGCCTGCCTGAATGCTTGCGATTTTCTACTCATGGGCTGGAACCACAGGGGCCGATGCGACACTAAGCCCTACCGGAAGGGCTTTCAGGACACTGCCGAGCCTTACCTTTTGTGCTAGCGTTCCCATGTTTTCGGCTGTGCGGCCCTGCCCGCGCCGAACCTCTCACCTGCAAACGGAGTTACACCATGGCAATCACCAAAGACCAACTGATCGGCGACCTGGCCGAGGCCACCTCCCTGCCGAAAGCCAGCGTACGCAATCTGCTCGACCAGTTGGCAGAGATCGTCGGCGACGCGCTGGAAAACGACGGTGAGATCACCCTGCCGGGTATCGGCAAACTGAAGGTAAGCGAGCGCCCGGCACGCACCGGCCGCAACCCGCAGACCGGCAAAGCCATCGAAATCGCTGCCAAGAAAGTGGTCAAGCTGGTACCTGCCAAGGCCCTGACCGACGGCCTGAACTGAGTGTTCGCCAGCCCAGGCGCAATGCCTGGGCCGGCTCTCCTGGCTACTCCACTACCTGCAGTTCGGTAACGATGTAACGGCTACCCTGCTGCTGCACTTGAAACTTCACCTTCTCTCCTGCTGAAACCCCTTCCAGTAGTTCCGGCTTCTCGACCTCGAAGACCATGGTCATCGGCGGCATGCCGATACTGGCGATGGGGCCGTGGCGCAGGGTGATCTTCTGCGCGGCGGCGTCCACCTTGCGCACCTCGCCCTGGCTCAGCGGCGCGGGGGCGGCGGCCTGCAACGGCAGGCTGAACAGGGCGGTCAGTGCCGCGATTAACAATGGTTTCTTCATGCGTGTTTCCTCTCGTAGGTCAGTCGGCCTGCACCTGGATGGTGCCGACCATGCCGGCCTGGTAGTGGCCGGCGATCAGGCAGGCGAAATCGAATTCGCCGGCGCGGTTGAAGGTCCAGATCATCTCGCCGCTCTGCCCCGGCGCCACGTGGGCCATATAGGGCTCGTCGTGCTCCATACCGGGAAAACGCAGCATTGCCTCGGCATGTTCATCCAGGGTTTCGCGGGTACCGATGACGAACTCGTGGAGGATCTTACCGTCGTTGTGGTGGACAAAACGGATGGTTTCGCCCTGCCTGACCTGTAGCCGATCCGGAGTGAAGCGCATCTGATCGGTCATGCGGATCTCGATGGTGCGGTCGACTTCGCTGGCATGGCCGGCGATGCCCCAGGGCTTCTGCTCCCTGATCGTTGCGGCGGCCTGATGGCCCTCGTGCGCCTCGCTGTGGGCCAGCGCTGCCGGGCTGCCGAGCAGCCCGATCAGGGTCAGAACCAGTAACTGTGCTGTTTTCATCTGTGAATCCTCGCTTGCTATGGGAACCGGGCCGCGTGGCGGCCCGCCCCGTCAATGCCCGGCATGACCGCCCGGCTTGCGTACCTGCACTTCCACCGGCGTCTCGAGCGGCTGCTTGAGCGGCATCGACTGGCCGCCGCCGTCGTGCGAGCGGCTCGGGTTGGCCAGTGCGCCCTTCCACTCATAGGCCACCGTGCCGGCTGGGTGCTCGAACCAGCCCGGGTCGCGGTAGTCGCCAGCGGCCAGCTCCTTGCGCACCTTGAGCATGGTGAACATGCCGCCCATCTCCACCGAGCCGAACGGGCCGTCGCCGGTCATCATCGGCACGGTGTTGTCGGGTAGCGGCATCTGCATCTCCGCCATGTCGGCCATGCCGCGCTCGCCCATCACCATGTAGTCCGGCACCAGTTTGGCGATCTTGCGCGTCATGTCGCGATGATCGACGCCGACCAGGGTCGGCACGTCGTGGCCCATGGCGTTCATGCTGTGGTGGCTCTTGTGGCAGTGCAGCGCCCAGTCACCCTCCTCGTCGGCGATGAACTCGAGCTGGCGCATCTGCCCCACCGCAACATCGGCGGTCACCTCCGGCCAGCGCGAGCCGACCGGGGTCGGCCCGCCGTCGGTGCCGGTGACCTCGAACTCGTGGCCGTGCAGGTGGATCGGGTGGTTGGTCATGGTCAGGTTGCCGACGCGCAGGCGCACCCGCTCGCCCTGGCGCGCCACCAGCGGGTCGATGCCGGGGAACACCCGGCTGTTGAAGGTCCACAGGTTGAAATCGAGCATCTCCATGATCTTCGGCGTGTAGGCGCCCGGCTCAATGTCGTAGGCGCTGAGCAGCAAGCAGTAGTCGCGGTCCACCTCGGCGATCAGCGGGTGGTGCTCCCTGGGGTGGGTGACCCAGAAGCCCATCATGCCCATGGCCATCTGCACCATCTCGTCGGCGTGCGGGTGGTACATGAAGGTGCCGGGACGGCGGGCGACAAACTCGTAGACGAAGGTCTTGCCAGAGGGAATCGCCGGCTGGGTCAGGCCCGTCACACCGTCCATGCCGTTGGGCAGGCGCTGGCCGTGCCAGTGGATGCTGGTGTGCTCGGGCAGCTTGTTGGTAACGAAGATGCGCACCCGGTCGCCCTCCACCACCTCGATAGTCGGCCCCGGCGACTGGCCGTTATAGCCCCACAGGTGGGCCTTGTAGCCGGGCGCCAACTCGCGTACCACCGGCTCGGCGACCAGGTGGAACTCCTTGACCCCGTTGTTCATCCGCCACGGCAGGGTCCAGCCGTTGAGGGTGACCACCGGGTTGTAGGGCCGCCCGCTGCCCGGCTGCAGCGGCGGCTGGGTGTCGGCGCTGGCCTGCAGCACCGGCTCGGGCAGGGCCGCCATGGCCACCCGGCTGACCGCCGAAGTGGCCACCGCAGCGCCGATGGCGCCGGCCCCGAGAAAGAAATCGCGTCGTGAAACCATCTGGGAAATTCCTTGTTCAATGGCCGGCGGCGGCCGGCTCGGCAGCAGCGGCAGGCGCCGCGCCGAGCGAGGGATTGGGGGCACCCAACAGGGCCATGTCGAGGTCGGCGCGCGCCAGCCAGAAGGCGCGCTGCGCCTGCAGGTAGCCATCCACCGCCTGCACCTGGCGGCGCGCATCGGCGAGCAGGTCGAAGGTGCTGATGAACATGCCGTTGTAGCGCAGCAGGTTTTCCTCGGCGATGCGCTGGCGCAGCGGCAGCACCTCGGCGCGGTAGTGCTGCGCCAGCTCGAAGGCGTTGCGGTAGGCGTGGTAGGCCTCGCGCACCTGCGAGCGGGCATTGATCGCCGTTTCGGCGGCGCGGTTGAGCGCCTGGCGATACTGCGCCTCGGCGCGCGCCACCTTGGCACCGCTCCAGTCGAACAGCGGCAGCTCGACGCTGATTTCGTAGCCGCGCTGGGTCGGGTCCTCGTTGGAGCGGTTGTTGACCACGCCCAGCTCCAGCACGTTGATGAAACGCGTGGTGCGGGTCAGGCCGAGGTTCTGCGCCAGGCGCTCGGTATCCAGGCGCACGGCCTGGATGTCCTGGCGCTGGTTCATGGCCAGGCGCTCCACGTCCGGCAACTCGTCCGCGGTTTTCGGCAACGTCGGCAGGCGTTCGGGCAGGCGGTAGTCGAGCTGCTCGCCCCACAGGCCGAGCAGGCGAGTCAGCTGCTCGCGGCTGCGCACCCGCGCCTGTTCGGCCTGCAACAGGCCGATGCCGGCCTCGGCGTAGAAGTTCTGCTGCTCGGCCTGCTGCAGCTTGCTGAAGTTGCCCACCGCGGCCATGCGCCGGGCCAGCTCGGCGCCGGCTTCGGCGGCGGCCAACACCTGCCGCGCGTAGACCAGGCTCTCCTCGGCGGCGACCGCCTGGTACCAGGCCTTGCGCGTCTCGCTGGCAAGCTCGAACACCGCCAGGCTGGTCTGCCGCTGTAACTGCTCGAAGCGCCGACCCTCCAGGCGCGAGGTCAGCGGCAGGGCAATCAGCCGCGCCAGATTCAGGTGCAGGCCGCGCTCGTATTCGACCTCGCTGCCCTTCTCCAGGCGGCCGTAGGAGAAGCCGGGATTGGGCAGGCGCCCGGCCTGCACCCGTTCGGCCTCGCCGATGCCCAGTTCGTCGAAAGACGCCTGCAGGCCGCGGTTGTTGAGCAGCGCCAGCTGCACCGCGGCATCCAGGCTCAGGGGTTCGGCCAACAGCTCGGCGACGCGCGCCTCGATCTGGCTGCGCCCGGCCTCGTCGCGGGCCCACAGCAGTTGCTTGTCCAACTGGCGCTCGGCGCTTTGCTGCACCGGATCGAAGCCGCTGTCCTGGCTGAAGCCGGCGCAGCCGGCCAACAGCAGTGCGGCGCAGAGCAGTACGGCGGGTTTAATGGTGAGCATGGCCACCTCCTTCGACGGGCTCGGCGCCCTGCTCGGCCGGCTGCTCCCAGCCTTCCATGCTGTAGGTGCGCCAGCCGCCGATACGGCCGACCAGATCGTTGGCCGCGCGCCAGTCCTGCAACGGCTCGTCGGCCTGGGCGCGGTAGTCTTTCAGAGGGGAACGGTAATCCTGCGCCGGCACGGCGGCGTTGGCGTCCAGCGGGTCAGGCTGGGCTGCCATCAGGATGCCGGGCAGCGCCAGGGCAGCGATGCCCAGCAGCCTTCCGGCAAGGGAATGCAAAGTCATGATGTGTTCTCGCGTACGGCGGCCAGGCGACCGCGTGAGCTACAGGCGCCGCAAGGCGGCGCTACCTAAGGGGCTCAGGCGAGAGAAAGGCGCGGGGGGCGTTCGGGCGTGTCGGCCACGCCGACGATAAGGCGGTCGAGCCAGGCTGCGGCCGGCTCGGCGGTTTGCAGGGCGGAATCTTTCAAAAACGCTTGACCGGGAGCCGCGACCCCGACACAGAAGGCGCACAGGGTACAGAGGCTGCCAGCGGCAGGAACCTCGCTGCTGGCCACCGAGGCGGCGTCCTGATGCGCGCTGTCGGCCGTCATGTCGTGGTGCCCGCCATGCTCGCTGCCGCTTATCTGCAGGGCGCCGCTGCGATGCACCTGCTCACACAACTACATGCCGAGCGCCGCCATAGCCTGTGCCGGCAGGGCCAGCATCAGCATCCAGATCAGGGCGGTACGCAGGGTCTTGCGCATGGGGATGGCGAAGCCAGAGTCAAAGGGCGATGGGACGAATTATCCACGCGCTGGCCGCTTTGTCCAGCGCTACAAACTCAGTTGCCCGGCATACAGGCCGTAGCCGGCCTACGGCCGCAGTCAGCAATACGGCGGCGAAGATCGGCCATTCGTAGCGGGTGAACAGCACCTTCCCCTGCTCGCACTTGGCCTGGCGAAACAGCAACGCGCCCGACGCGCAGAGCAACGCCGACAGCATCAGGTACTTGACCCCGCCGGCATACAGCAGCCAGATCGCGTAGCCCACTGCCAGCAGGCCGATGGCCAGATCCTTGCGGCGCAGCCCGGCCAGGTCTTCATAGGTTTCGCTGCACAGCGCCAGCAACAGTGCATAGACCGCCGACCACAGGTAGGGCACCAGAATCATCGACGATGCCAGATAGATGAGCGACAAGTAGGTGCCCTGGGAAAACAGGGTGATCAGCAGGAACAGCTGGATCATGCCGTTGGCCAGCCACAGCGCGTTGACCGGCACCTGATGGGCGTTTTCCCGGCGCAGGAAGGCCGGCATGGTGCCGTCCTTGGCACAGACGAAAAGGATTTCGGCGCACAGCAGCGCCCACTGCAACAGCGCACCGAGCAGCGACACCGCCAGGCCGATGCTGATCAGCACCGCCCCCAACGCCCCACCACATGCTCCAGCACGCCGCCGAACTGCGGGTTGCTGCGCCCCCAGATGTCACGGGTGAATATGTCGCGGTCGAAGGCCAGGTCGACAATGACGATAAACAGCAGGATCGGCACCAGCTTGGCCACGGTGGTGATCAGGTTGATCAGCGCCGCCTCCTTGATACCGCGCAGCACCAGGACATGCACGCACCACAGCACCCCCGAGGCGCAGACGATGGCCAGTGGCGTGTTGCCCTGGCCGAAGGCCGGGACGAAATCCCCCAGGGTCGAGAACAGCAAGACGAAGTAGCCGACATTGCCCAGCCAGGCGCTGATCCAGTAACCCCAGGCCGAGGAAAAATCCATGTAATCGCCGAGTCCCGCCTTGGCGTAGACGTACACCCCGCCATCGAGCTGTGGCTTACGATTGGCCAGGTTCTGAAACACGAAGGCCAGCGCCAGCATGCCCACCGCGGTAATACCCCAGCCGATCAGCACGGCGCCGACGTCGGCCCGCGCGGCGATGTTCTACGGCAGCGAGAAGATCCCGCCACCGACCATCGAGCCCACCACCAGCGCGGTCAGCGACCCCAGGCCCAGCTTGCGGCTTCCTTGCGACATGGCGGCGCCCTCTTGCGGTTACCGCCAAACTCTAGTCGAGGCCGGCCGCCCTGCCAGCCTCTAAGGCACTCAACCCAGCATGGTCACATGACGTGGATGACTGGCGACGCGATCAAGCCAGGCGCGCACCGCTGGAAAGGCTTCGAGACTGAAGCCGCCCTCATGAGCCACGTGCGTGTAGGCATACAGGGCGATGTCGGCGATGGAGTAATGCTCGCCAACCAGATAGGGCGTGCGTTCGAGCTGCTTCTCCATCACCTTCAGGGCCTTGTAGCCGAGCTTCAGGCAGCGCGCGTGCTCCTCGCGGCGTTCCTCAGGCATGCCCTGGTAGAGCTGGATGAAACGCGCCACCGCAACGTAGGGCTCGTGACTGTACTGCTCGAAGAACTGCCACTGCAGCACCTGGGTGCGCAAGCGCGGCTCGGTCGGCAGAAACTCGCTGCCATCGGCGAGGAGGTTGAGGATGGCGTTGGACTCCCACAGACAGGTACCGTCTTCCAGTTCCAGCACCGGGATCTTGCCGTTGGGGTTCTTGGCCAGAAAGGCTTCGCTCTGTGTCTCGCCCTTGAGGATATCAATGGGAATCCACTGGTACTCCTTGTCCTGCAGATGCAGCATCAGCTTGACCTTGTAGCAGTTACCCGAGCGGTAATCGCCGTAGACCATGAACATTGCGTTGCCCTCCCCGTATTTCCTTCTTTTACCTGTAGGAGCCGGCTTGCCGGCGATCCGTCTTAGCAAGCGCATTGCCAGCAAGCCGGCTCCTACGCTACAAGCTTCTACTTCGCCTGTGCCTCTTGAATTACCGTCGCCAACCGGCGCAGCCCCTCGCTCAGGCGCTCCGGCGCCACGTGGCTGAAATTCAGTCGCAGGTGGCCTGGGTTGGCGTCCGGATCGATGAAGAACGGCTCGCCCGGCATAAAGGCGACGTTCTGCGCCAGCGCCGCGTCGAGCAGCGTGCGGGTGTCGAGCGGCTGCTTGAGGGTCAGCCAGAAGAACAGGCCACCCTGAGGGATTTCCCACTCGGCCAGGTCGGCGAAGTGCTCCAGCAGCGCGGCCTGCATGGCGTCGCGGCGAATGCGGTAGAAATCGCGCAGCTCGGCCAGGTGGCCGCGGTACTGCTCGCTGCCCAGCCACTGCAGCGCCTGCCACTGACCGATGCGGTTAGTGTGCAGGTCAGCCGACTGCTTCAGACGCAGCAGGTGCGGATACAGGTCCTTGGTGGCGATCAGGTAGCCGACACGCAGGCCCGGCAGTAGCGTCTTGGAAACGGTACCGGTGTAGATCCAGCTGGCCTGCTTGAGGCGGCTGACGATGGGCGTGGCGCTACCGGCATCGAACACCAGCTCGCGGTACGGCTCGTCCTCGATCAGGGTCACGCCGAACTCGTCGAGCAGGGCCGCCACGGCTTCACGCTTGGCTTCGCTGTAACGGGTGCCGGACGGGTTCTGGAAGGTCGGGATCAGGTAGGCGAAAGCCGGCTTGTGATTCTCCAGACGCTGACGCAGAGCCGCCAGTTCGGGGCCGTCGGCCTCCTGCGGTACGCTGATGCAGTCGGCACCGAACAGTTGAAAGGCCTGCAGGGCAGCCAGGTAAGTCGGCGCTTCGAGCAGCACTTCGGCGCCCGGATCGATGAACAGCTTGGAGGCCAGGTCCAGTGTCTGCTGCGAGCCGCTGACGATCAGCACCTGGCTGGCATCGCAAGGCACGCCCAGCGCACGCGCTTCGGCGGCGATGGCTTCACGCAAGGCTGGCTCGCCTTCGCTCATGCCGTACTGACCCATGCTCGCCGGCATCTCGGCCCAGTCCACCTTTGGCAGCATCGGTTCGGCCGGCAGACCGCCAGCGAACGACATCACTTCCGAACGCTGCGCCGCGGCAAGAATTTCACGAATCAGGGAGCTTTTCAGGCGGGCGATGCGTTCGGAGAAGGCCATGGAATGTCCTGGGGTGCAAAAGTTATTGGAATTAAGTCAAACTGCTTGACCGAAACTACGCCTCCAACCAGAGATACGTCAATATGACTGACCTAAAAAATTTCTCCGAGAAATTTTTGACGTCGCCCGCCGAGGGCACGCAGGCCGGCCGTCACGGCGCGCAGCTGATCAAGAACAGCACAGCTCAGCAGGCCGCCATGGAGGCTTTCTTCTTCGGCTATCAGGCTTTCACCGCCAAGCCGGACGAAATGCTGGCCAAGCGCGGGTTGTCACGCGTGCACCACCGCATTCTGTTCTTCATCGCCAAGTACCCGGGCCTGAACATGACCGAGCTGCTGGGTTACCTGGGGGTGAGCAAACAGGCGCTGAACATGCCGTTGCGCCAGTTGATCGAGATGGACCTGGTGCAGAGCGAAGCTGCCGCGGACGACAAGCGCAAGCGTGTACTGGGTTTCACTGCCGAGGGTGCCAAGCTGGAACAGGCCCTGCGCCGCGAGCAGGCGCGCCTGCTGCAACGCGTATTCGGCGAAATGGGCGAAGAGGCCGTGCAAGGCTGGCTGGAAGTCAATCACGCCCTGGCACGTAGCCGCCAGGAACGCACCTGAGCATCGTCGTCACGCCCCCGTAGCTCGCGAACCCTCTTGTTCGCGAGCAGAGCTCGCTCCTACCGATTCAGCCTGCCTTTCCACTCCCCCACACCACCGGTCATACCACGCCAACGCGTGATTGCACCCTGACACGACCTCTGCAATCATATGCGAATCATTATCACCTTAACTTAGATCTCGCGAGGTGCGCGTGTCGGTTCAGGATTCCAGCAATCAACAGTTGGTCGGTGTGCTTTATCGCGATCACCGTGACTGGCTGTTCGGCTGGCTGCGCAAAAGCCTGAACTGCGCGCAGCGCGCCGAAGACCTGAGCCAGGACACCTTCGTTCGCCTGCTCGGTCGCGCCGACCTGCACAATCCGCGCGAGCCCAGAGCCCTGCTTACCACCATCGCCAAGGGGCTGCTGGTCGACCAGTTTCGCCGCAATGAGCTGGAACGTGCCTATCTTGAAGAACTCGCGCTGGCTCCTGAAGCCGTGCAACCCAGCCCGGAAGAACAGGCTCTGGCCCTGGAGCAACTGGCCGAGATCGATCGCCTACTCGGTCAGCTGTCGAGCAAGGCACGCGCAGCGTTTCTCTATAACCGCCTGGATGGTCTCGGTCATGCCGAGATCGCCGAGCGGCTTGGTGTGTCGCCGTCCCGCGTGCGCCAGTACCTCGCCCAGGGCCTGCGCCAGTGCTACGTCGCGCTTTACGGAGCGCCGCAATGAGCCAGGTCTCGGCTCGTGTGCTCGATGAGGCCATCGCCTGGCAGCTGTGCCTGGACTCTGGCGAAGACAGCGAGCAGCAACGCCATGACTTCGCCGACTGGCTGGCCGCTCACCCGGAGCATAGCCTGGTCTGGCAACGCCTCGGCGGTATCGACCAGCAGCTTTCTGCCGCCAGCGCGCCGATGGCGCGACGCGCCCTGTTGCAGAGCAGCGTCAGCCGTCGCCGCAGCCTGCGCCGTATTGGCGGCAGCGCCCTGAGCCTGCTGCTGGCAGCAGGTGTAACACTGGTGCTGATGGCTCAGCAGCGCCCGCTGGGCGATTACCTCGCCGACTACCATACCGCCAGTGGAGAGCAGCGCGACCTGCTGCTCGCCGACCGCAGCCAGGTACGCCTCAACAGCCGCAGTGCGCTGGATATCGAATTCGACGAAAACGAACGCCGCCTGCACCTGCGCAGCGGCGAAATTCTGGTTCAGACCGCCAAGGGCGATACCCGCCCGTTCATCGTCGAGACGGAGCAGGGACGACTACGTGCGTTGGGGACGCGCTTTTTGGTCCGGCGCGAAGGGACTGCGACCGAATTGATCGTGCTGCAGTCGGCAGTCGCCGCCAGGCCGCTGGCCAGTTCACAGGAACGCATTATCCACAGCGGCGAACAGGTGCGCATGGACAGCCAGCACCTCAGCGCAAGCCACCCTGCCCCCATCGGCGCCGACGCCTGGAGCCGCGGCATGCTGGTGGCGGACAACCTGCCCCTGCAGCGCCTGATCGATCAGCTCGGCGAATACCGCAGCGGTTACCTGAGCCTCGATCCGAGCCTGGCCGATCTGCGCATCAGCGGCAGCTTCCCGTTGCACGACAGCGACAAGGCACTGGCCGCTGTAGCACTGAGCCTGCCGGTGCGCACCGAGCAACTGAGCCCCTGGTGGACCCGCGTGCTACCGGCGGAAAAATAATTTTCCCCGCCCCTGTCACTTTTCCTTCCTGCTTCGGCAAAAGGGCATTGAGATACATTAACTCTTAGGAGACGTTCGCAATGTCCTTCCGCCCTGCCCCGTTCCGCCACACGCTGCTGGCCCTGACCATCGCCTTCGCAGGCCATGCCGGGCTGGCCCACGCTGAGATTTACCAACTGCCCGCCGGCCCTCTGGCGACCACGCTCAACCAGATCGCCAGCCAGGCCGGCGTGACCCTGAGCATCGACCCGGCCCTGACCGCGGGCAAAAGCTCGGCACCGGTCAACGGCGACTACGAAGCCATCGAAGCCCTCAATCAGGCGCTGCGTGGCACTGGCCTGCAGCTGCAAGGCGGCAACGGCGGCGCCTACAGCCTGGCCCCTGCGGCAGAAGCAGCAATGGCACTGCCGGACGTGACCGTGACCGCCAGCGAACAGGCCGCCGAGACCGCCTGGGGCCCAACCCGTGGTTACCTGGCCAACCGCACCGCGACCGGCACCAAGACCGACACGCCGCTGCTGGAAACCCCACGCTCGATCTCCGTCGCCACCCGCGAGCAGATGCAGGACCGCAAGGTGCAGAACCTCGATGACGCCGTGCGCTATATGCCGGGTGTCATCGCCAGCAGCTACGGCAGCGACAGCCGCGCCGACTGGATGAAGATCCGCGGTTTCGAACCGATCCAGATGCTCGACGGCCTGCCACTGCCCAAGGGCAGCTACGCCATGCCCAAACTGGAAACCTGGAACCTGGAGCGCGTCGCCGTGCTGCGCGGCCCGGCCTCGGCAGTGTATGGCCAGACCCCGCCCGGCGGCCTGGTGGATGCCGTCAGCCGCCGTCCGCAGGCCGAAAGCAGCCATGAAGTGCAGGTGCAAGTCGGTAACTACAACCACAAGCAGATCAGCTTCGACAGCACCGGCAGGATCGACGATGAAGGTCGCTTTCTCTACCGTTTCAGCGGTACCGGGCGTGACAGTGGCACCGTTATCGAGCATATGGACGACCAGCGTTTCAACCTGGCGCCCAGCCTGACCTGGAATATTGCCGACGACAGCAAACTGACCTTCCTCGGCCAGTTCAACCGTGACGATACCGGCGGCACCAGCCAGTTCCTGCCACTGCAAGGCACCAAATTGAGCCCCCCAGCCGGCAAGGTCGACTACAACAAGAACCTTGGCGACCCTGACTGGGAGTTCTACGACAAGACCTTCTATGCACTGGGCTATGCCTTCGAGCACCGCATCAACGATACCTGGCAGTTCAATCAGAATCTGCGCTACAGCAAGCTAGAACTGGATAACCAGATCATCACGGCCGGTGGTACAGCATTCTCTGTAGCGCCCGACGGCACAGTTGATCGTGGCGCTAATATCTATGATGAAAACATCAGCCACTTCGCCGTGGACAACAACTTCCAGGCCGATTTCAACACCGGTGCAATCGGGCACACCCTGCTGCTGGGCCTCGACTACCTACGAGTGAATACTGATTACCGCTGGCAGTTCGGTGGTTCCTACCTTTATGACAATAACTGGAACATCATTGGAATCAACGTTCCTCCGAGCAACATTAACAACCCACGCTACGGCCAAGACTTCAGTGGCGTTACCTATAGCGATCTCCAGAACTACAGCCAGAAACGCAGAAACACCGGCCTCTATCTGCAAGACCAGATGGCACTCGACGCCTGGCGCCTGACCCTGGGCGGCCGCTGGGACCGTCTGGACACCGATTCGGTGTTCCACAACGCCAACGATGCCAGGGACAGCCGTCGCGACAGCCAATTCAGCGGCAATGCGGCGCTGAGCTACGTGTTCGACTCCGGTTTCACGCCTTATGTGTCCTATGCCGAATCCTTCCAGGCCGAAGCAGGCGGCAACGGCGGCGCGGCGTTCAAACCCAGCACCGGCAAGCAGTACGAGCTGGGCATCAAGTATCAACCGCCGGGCAGCGACATACTGTTCACCGCTGCCGTCTATGACCTGACGCGGCAAAACATCGTGACCACCAACATCGCCGGCGCCACCGAGCCGGTCAGCGAGGTAGAAGTCCGTGGCCTGGAGTTGGAAGCCACCGGTAATATCACCGAGAACCTCAGCCTGACCGCCTCTTACAGCTACACCAACAGCAAGATGACCAAGGTCGGTGACCCGCGCGACAGGAACCGCGCACTGCCACTGATCCCCGAGCATCAGGCCTCGATCTGGGCCGACTACGATTGGAGTCAGGGTGTGCTGGCGGGCTTCGGCGTCGGCTTTGGCGCCCGATTCGTCGGTTCCACCGACAACATCTCTGTCGGTAGCATGGGCTTCGTCCGTGATCCTTCCGACGGCCACAGCAGCGCCTATACCGTCTACGACGCTGCGGTGCGCTACGACCTTGTCCAGATCGACGCCAACCTGCGTGGCGCCAGCGTATCGCTCAACGCCAACAACCTGTTCGACAAGGAATACCTGGCCACCTGCGATGGTTTCTACTGCTACGCCGGCGACCCACGCCGGCTCACGGCCAGCCTCGACTACAAATGGTGACCACCCGAAGGGCTAATGCCTGTCAGTCAATCGTAGAAAAATGACTGTGTAGGAGCCAGCTTGCTGGCGATCAAGCGTCTCGGCGAGCACCAGCCTCACAGAGGCAAAGCATCGCCGGCAAGCCGGCCCCTACAGGTCTGTAGCGCTGCCCGCGCGGTGATGACCAGGCGGCTCTTGCCGTTTGGACGCAGTCACTGCGCAACCCCCTGCAACTCGGCAGCGCCCTTGAAGAACACCAGCATCAGCGCCACGCCGGCCCCAAGCAACGGCAGCAACGCCACCAGCATCAACAGCACGCTGGCCAACATCAGTCCGCCGACGATATCGAGCCAGGCCATCACTTTCAGCGCCGGATAGGGACTTTGCAGCTTGAGCAACCGTATCCCCAGCCAGGTGGTGCATATGCCCATAAGACACAACAGCGCCACATAGCCGATGGTCTGCCAGTCCAATCCGGCGAACAGTTGGTCACCGAAAAGCATGTCCACCGCCTCCAGCAGCAGCGTCACCGCAAGCAGCAACCAGATCGGTACGCTGAGGTTGCGCGCAAAAAAACGGGCTTCGGCAAAGGCTTTGAAGCGCAGCAGCAGGTAGCAGCCGAGTAACGCCAGCGCCAGGCTAAGCCAGCCGGTGTAGGTAAACAGCAGTTCAGCTTCATCCGCCTCCAGCAGGCCCCCGGCAAATGCAAGCCCGACCACCAGCGCGTTGGCTACCACCGAGACCAGCGCCAGCCAGCCCAGCACCTGCAGTTGCCTGGCGCTCCAACCTGGCAACGACTGTACGCCCGCGCTGTCGAGCAACTCCACCTGCGGCGCACTGTAGGGATTGTCTGGTTGCATCACCTTTATCCTTGTTCGGCAAAAAGCCGAGGCTAACCATCCAGGCAGCGCTTGGCCAGACTGTACGGTTCAACCCAGCGGTGGCTGTACCGCGACGCCACGGCAGCCGCGCAATAGGCTTTGCCAGTCACCGGAGAACGACCATGCCCACCGAACTGCTGCTCGCCTTCATCGCCTTCGCCTTCGTCACCTCGGTAACGCCAGGGCCCAACAACATGATGCTGCTCGCCTCCGGGGTGAACTTCGGCGTGCGCCGCAGCATTCCGCACATGCTCGGCATCAGCCTGGGTTTCATGCTGCTGGTGGCTGCCGTGGGCCTGGGGCTCGGCCAGGTGTTCCAACGCCTGCCGGTACTTCACGACGTGCTGCGCTATGTCGGCGCCGCGTATCTGCTTTATCTCGCGTGGAAGATCGCCCAGTCCGGCGCGCCGCAAAGCCGTGAGAATCCCGAGGCCAAGCCGTTTACCTTTCTCCAGGCGGCTGCTTTCCAGTGGGTAAACCCCAAGGCGTGGATCATGGCCATCGGCGCTATCACTACCTATACGCCGCAGGATGGCTTCTTCAGCAACGTGCTGTTGATCGCCGCCCTGTTTGCCCTGGTCAACTGCCCCAGCGTGGGATTGTGGACCGTCGCCGGCAGTATGCTGCGCAAGTGGTTGGACAACCCGCGCGCGCTGCGCGCCTTCAATATCGGCATGGCGCTGCTGCTGGTCGCCTCGCTCTACCCCATCATCGTCGACACTGGAATGTTCTGATGCAAGACGCCGCCCCCACTCGTCTGCGCCCACTGGCGGACACCTCCACCTCGGCCGTGGTCGCTGGCTTCATCGCCATGCTCACCGGCTACACCAGCTCCCTGGTGCTGATGTTCCAGGCCGGCCAGGCTGCCGGCCTCACTGCAGGGCAGATTTCCTCGTGGATCTGGGCGCTGTCGATCGGCATGGCGCTGTGCTGCATCGTGCTCTCGCTGCGTTATCGCGCGCCGGTGATGATCGCCTGGTCCACCCCTGGCGCTGCGCTGCTGATCACCAGTCTGCCGCAGGTCTCCTATGGCGAGGCTATTGGCGCCTACATCCTGGCCTCAGGGCTGATCGTGCTGATCGGCCTGACCGGCACCTTCGACCGTCTGATACGGCGCATCCCCGCCTCCATCGCCGCCGCGCTGCTGGCCGGTGTGCTGTTCAAGATCGGCCTGGAAATATGCGTGGCAGCCGAGCAACAGCCCTTTCTGGTGATCGCCATGCTGCTTGCCTACCTGCTCGGCAAGCGCCTGTGGCCGCGTTACTCGGTGCTCTCTGCGCTGATCGTCGGCAGCGTGTTGGCCGCGGTCTTCGGTTTGCTGGATTTCACAGGTTTCCAGTTGCAACTGGCCACGCCGGAATGGACCACGCCGAGCTTCTCGCTGGGCGCCGCCATCAGCATCGGTATTCCGCTGTTCATCGTCGCCATGGCCTCGCAAAACCTGCCGGGCATGGCCGTGCTGCGCGCCAACGGCTACGAGGTGCCGGCGTCACCGCTGCTGACCAGTACCGGCCTGGTGTCGATCCTGATGGCGCCGTTCGGCAGTCACGGCATTCACATGGCCGCCATCAGCGCCGCCATCTGCGCCGGGCCGGAAGCCCATGAAGACCCGCGCAAGCGCTACACGGCGGCGGTCTGGTGCGGAGTGTTCTACGCCATCGCCGGCATCTTCGGCGCCACCCTGGCCTCGCTGTTCGCGGCGCTGCCAGCGGCGTTGATCCTGTCCATCGCCGCGCTGGCGCTGTTCGCCTCGATCATCGGCGGCCTGACCCAGGCCATGAGCGAGCCCAACGAGCGCGAGGCGGCGCTGATCACCTTCCTGGTCACCGCCTCGGGCATGAGCCTCGCCGGCGTCGGCTCGGCGTTCTGGGGCATAGTCGCTGGCATGCTGACCCTGGCGGTGCTGAACTGGGGCAAGCGGTAGATTCTCTGTAGCCCGGATGCAATCCGGGAACACTCTGCCAGACCTACCCGGATTGCATCCGTATATGGACTCCTCCCGTTTTGCCAGTGAAATAATCTGCCTCTGAACCTAGGTACGACTGCTTCCGTATATTCGACTTCTGATAAGGCGTTAGCCTTGAGCCATGATGAATTTCGCTCCTGTGCGCCTAACCGGGCTAGCGGCCTTGCAAAGCAGAGGGCCGATGGATGCAGCAGGTTACACACAGGTCGGTGCGACCGGTTCGTCATCAGTTCATGTCACTGTGCAATCGAGTGGATCTCTACTACG
>NZ_QASO01000114.1:0-23396 GCF_003052605.1 Ectopseudomonas oleovorans
AGTTGCTTGCGGCATTTGACCTGCTCATGGCTGTCGACACCATGAACTTGAAAAACCTGCTTTGCCAAATCCACGCCTATGCGTTTAAGTTTCATGCGGGCTCCCCCTCCGGGATTGTTTGTTTCGTAACCTACAGTCTGGCGCAATGACGCCGTAGGAGGGAGGAGTCCATCTCATTGGGCTACGGCTATGCGTGTGCGTAGGAGCGAGCTCTGCTCGCGAATCTGGCCAGCGGAAAAGCTTCGCGAGCAAAGCTCGCTCCCACAAAAGTCGCTGCTCTGCCGACGTCTTCCCGCCAACGACTTGCGGTCGCCTCCGTTCGAGCCGAAGCTATGCGGCTCGAACGGAGCCGCATCATGAACCTCGCTGAACTTACCGCCCGCATGCACGCCATTCGCGATCACAACGACTGGCGCCGTTACCAAAGCCCGAAGAACCTGGTCATGGCCGCCAGCGTGGAAATGGCCGAGCTGGTGGAAATCTTCCAGTGGCTGAGCGAGGAGCAGTCGCGCCAGTTGCCCCCAGAGCAGCTCGCCCATGCCGGGCAGGAAGTGGCCGACGTGGTGCTCTACCTGCTGCAACTGTGCAGCGAGCTGGGCCTCGACATGAACCAGGCGGTGCTCGACAAGCTCGCCGACAACGAACGGCGCTTCCTCAAATGAGTGATCGCCACTTCGATGAGCTCGCCACCCGTTTCGCCGAGAAGATTTACGGCGGCGCCAAGGGTGCCATCCGCCTCGCCGTGCTGCAGGCCGACCTGGCCGAGGCGCTGCCGGATCGCCCACTGCGCGTGCTGGATGTCGGCGCCGGCCTGGGCCACATGAGCCTATGGCTGGCCCAACGTGGCCATCAGATCACCCTGGCCGAGCCAGCCGAACCCATGCTCGAAGGTGCTCGCCAGCGCTTCGCCGAGGCAGGCCAGAATGCCACTTTCCTCCAGGCACCCTGGCAGGATCTGCTCGGCCAGTTGCAGGAGCCCTTCGATCTGGTGCTGTGCCACGCCGTGCTGGAGTGGCTGGCCGAGCCGGCGGCCATCCTGCCGGTGCTGCACCAGCTGACGGCCAAGAACGGTTGGTTGTCGCTGGCCTTCTACAACAAGGACGCGCTGATCTACCGCAACCTGCTCAAGGGGCATTTCCGCAAACTGCGCAAGGAACACTTCGCCGGCGAGAAACAGAGCCTGACGCCACAGCAACCGGTCGACCCGCGCGAGCTGGCCACGCAACTCGCCGCCGACTGGCAGGTCGAAAGCCGTAGCGGCGTACGCGTTTTCCACGATTACATGCCGCAGCAATTCCAGGCCAAGGCCAAGCTGATCGACCTGCTGGAAATGGAACTGGCGCACCGCCGCCACCCCAGCTTCGAGGGGCTCGGCCGCTACCTGCACTGGATCTGCCGACCACGCTGAAGTCGCGGCGCACGTGTTGGACGAAGCCGACAGTCCGGCGTAGCCTGAAAGCCATCGGGGATGTCGCGCGCGACCACGGAGACAACCATGCGCACCGCCATAGCCATACTCATCCTGCCGCTGCTGGCCGCCTGCCAGAGCCAGAACCCGTACCAGGCCGAATCACTGCCGATGCCGCCGGCACCGCCTGGTTCAGCGACGACCTTCGATCGCAGCGCCTATCCAGCGGCGCCACGTGATTACGGCCGCTACCGCAGCTGGAGCTGGCTGGATGACCGTGTGCCTGGCGGCGATCAGCTGGCCGACAGCGTCAGCGCCGGCCTCGACCAGTACGGCCTGCGTCCGGCACTCAATGGTCCCGGCGACGTGCTGGTCAACGCCCGTATCAGCCAGGAAACCCGACTACGCCAGTATCAGGACAATGTCGGTGGCTACTACGGCACCGGCAGCCACTGGGACCGCCGCTACGGTGCCTACGGTAACGTCCCTATCGTGCGCACCTATGAACAGAAAGTGGCCGTGGTGCGCATCGAACTGATCGACCCACGCGACCGCCAGGTGGTCTGGTCAGGCAGCGGCGAAGCGGTGGCCGGCAAGGACCAGGCGGAGCAGGCCGACGCCATGCGTGCGGCCATCCGCAGCGCGCTGAACGGCTACCCACCGTATTGATCGACAACCCTGGAGAGCACCATGCGTAACCTGTCCTACCTGATCGCGGCGCTGCTTCTCACCGGCTGCGCCAGCGTCAGCCTGGAGCGCGACTTCGATCCCAGTCGTGACTTCGGCGCTTACCGCAGCTGGAGCTGGATGGACGACAAGCTCGCCTACCAACCCGACGACGCACGGCTGAAGAGCGATATCACCGAAGCGCGAATCAGCCAGGCCGTCGCCGAACAGCTCGACCAACGCGGCCTGCGCCAGGCAGCCGACGGCAACGGTGACCTGAAAGTCCAGAGCGTGCTGATCGTCGACGAGCGTCAGGATCAGATCACCACCCAGTACGGCGGTGGCTGGGGCGGCTATTGGGGAGGTTACTGGGGCGGCCCGGCCTTCACCGAAACGCGCCGTGTGGACTACAAGGTCGCGACGCTGCAGATCGACTTGTACGACGGCAAAGACGGCAAACTGGTCTGGCGCGGCAGCGGTGAACAGGTCATGCGCAGCCAGCCACCGACACCGATCGAGCGCGAGCGGGCGATCCGTGAAACCGTCACCCAGGTGCTCTCGCAGTATCCACCGCGCTGAACAAGGACCGCCCTGTTTGAACGCAAACCTGCAACACCGCCCGGCCACGGCCACCGACCTCGGTGACGTGGTCGGCTTCCCGCAGAATGTCGATGAACTGTTCTTCTGCTACCCCAAGGCTATCTGGCCACTCAACGTCGGCCAGCTCGCTGCCGCCATCGCCGAGCGGCGCGAAAGCACCGTGGTGGAACTGGATGGGAAAGTCGCCGGTTTCGCCAACTTCTACCAATGGCAACACAGCGAGTTCTGTGCCCTTGGCAACCTGATGGTGGCGCCCTGGGCGCGCAGCCAGGGCGTGGCTCAACACCTGGTGGAAGTGATGGAACAGATGGCCCGCGAGCGCTACAAGGCGCCGTTGATGAAGGTGTCCTGTTTCAACGCCAACGCTGGCGGCCTGCTGCTCTACACCCGTCTCGGCTACCAGACCGTCGGCATCGTCGAACGCCGTGCCCCAGATGGCAGCCGCGTGGCACTGGTGCAACTGGAAAAAGCCCTGCCGTAAGGCCTCGCCCCATCCTCCCTTCCTCGCTGGAGTTACCCATGAACCACATCAGTGGCTGGCTACTGGCCCTGCCCTTTCTCGCCGGCGCTGTGCTGCCACTGCAGGCCGGCATCAACGGCCAACTCGCCCGCCAGCTGTCCAGCGTCTTCGCCGCGGCGCTGATCTCCTTCGCCGTCGGCAGCCTGGCGTTGTTGCTGATGACCCTGAGCCAGCGCGAGATGCCCGGGCTTGATGCACTCAAGCAACTGACCTGGTGGCACTGGAGCGGTGGCCTGCTCGGTGCCTTCTTCATCGCCACCGCTGCCTTCGCCGGGCCACGCGTGGGCGCGCTGCTGTTCATGGTGCTGGTGATCGCCGGGCAACTGGCCATGGCCATCACCCTCGATCATTTCGGCTGGGCAGGCTTTCGTGAATCGCCGATCACCTTCAGCAAGTTGGCAGGCCTGCTGTTGATCATCGCCGGTATCTGGATGATTCGGCGCGGCTGACGGGTGGCGGCAAGTACTGGCAAATCGACATCCTCGCGTTCACGAAAAGGCGCTATGCTCTGGAAAGCAGTTTCTGTGATCACAAACCTCCTGGAGAAGGTTCTGACGTCGCCTGCGACGGCCCGGAGGTGGCCGCCAGCGGTGGCAGGCCAAAAGAAATGACCGACGCCGAAGTACCGCGCCAACCCAATACCTTCGCCCTGTGGCGTGAAGTGGATGACACCCGCATCCGCACGCGCCTGGGAGGTTTCTTCTACGCCCTCGCCTGGCTGCTGACCTGGGTATTCAGTGCGGCACCGGGCAGCCTGATGGTCAGCGGCGTGCTGGGCTGTACGGTATTCGTCGTACTCCTGGCTGCGCGCCTGCTGCACCGCCCCGATGGCCTCGACAGCCCTGAACAGTTGCAGTGCTGGCTGGATCGTCACTGGGGTCTGATCCTCCTGACTTCGTTGTGCTGGGGCCAGGCCCATGCGCTGGCGGTATACAGCGACGCCTACAATGACTCGGAAATGATCGCCACCCTGGCCACGGTGGCCTTCGCCACGGCAATGACCTTCAACTTCGCCATGCGCCGTGGCCGCGCCCTGCTGGCACTGGCCCTGCTGGCACTGGCCCTGCTCTATCTGCCGGGCCTGGCGGTGATGGCGCTGAATTGGCAGCAGAAGCATGCGATGCTGATCACCCTGACCTTCTACCTCGGCTATCTGATTCTGGTGCTGGGGCGCAATCACCTTGAATACCGCGCCACTCTCGATCTGGAGCTGAAGCTGAAGCTGCTGGAGCAGCAGAGTCAGCTCGATCTGCCCAGCCGCACCGACAGCCTGACCCAACTGGGCAACCGCTATCAGTTCAACAACCTGCTCCCCAGCCAGGTGGCCAATGCGGTACGCCAGGGCGAGCCGCTGTCACTGGTGCTGATGGATATCGACTTCTTCAAGAAGGTCAACGACGAACACGGCCACGCCGGTGGCGATGCCTGCCTGAGCGCCTTCGCCGAACGCATGCGCAAGGTGTTTCGCCGTGATGGCGACTCACTGCTGCGCCTGGGTGGCGAGGCGTTCGGCGTACTGCTGCCGGGCACCACCCTGGCCCAGGCGTGTGATCTGGCCGAGCACTTTCGCCAGGAACTGGCAACGGAAGGCCTGCTGCTGGCCGGCCAGCGCCTGGAACTGACCACCAGCCTGGGCGTCGGCTGTTTCAGCAGCAGTCATGACGGCGACGCCGATGCCTTCTTCAAGCGCGTCGACGGTGCGCTCTACCGAGCCAAACGCGAGGGCCAACTGCCACTGAATACTGCGTTGCCAGAGGCGCATGGAGGCTTCTCCCGGTTGTTATTTTGAGCCCAACGAGAAACTGGATACAAAAATGTACACAAATTGCAAATCGGTTACCGTCAGATTTCATATCGGCGGCTCACGACCAGGCTTCATTCACTACAGGCGGCATTATTTTCAGGGCTCAGGCCAGAGCGGTCGGCGCCCGCACACCGCCAGCGCGTCGCGTCACGGCCCGATGCTGAATTCCAGACGAGCGGTCTGGCCACCCTCGTCGAGTACGCTCAGTTGATGCCTGCCGCTGTCGAAGGCATGGTTGAAGGGCGCACCCAGCGCAGTGTCACCCAGCGGTCGGCCATCGAGGAACCACCAGCGCCGGCCACTTCCCCCCAGCGCCGAAAGGCTGAGCCGCAGTGGCTCATGATTGCCTTGCGGGCGACGCAGACGATCACCATCGCGCACGCCGACGATGGACAGCGGCGCCACCTGGCTGCTGCGCGGTGGCGGGCAACTCGGATCGACGCTCGGTAAACGTGCCGTGCGCTGCTCACGGCGTGGCAGCCAGGGTTCCAATGGCGCCGGCCACAAGGCCAGTTCACGCGCCTCGGCCCCGGCACAACCTGGGCCAACGCGACGCCCATCGGCATTGAGCCAATAACGCTCGCGCAGACCACTACCCAATGGCTGATCGGCTGCCAGCAACGTGGGGGGCGTGGTGCCTTCCAGCGTCCAGGCGAAGCGCAGGCGCCGACAGTTGGGATCGTCCTTGCTCATCGGCTGCCCCAGGGGCCAGCAGATGGCGGCCACGCCGACCTCGGCCGGCTGCCGGTCGGCCGGGGCAGCGATGCCGCGCTGACTGTCGCGATTGACCAGCAGATCATGCACTTGCAGCAACAGCGGCGCGGCCGAGGCCAGACCGAACTGGCCCGGCACCGGGGTGCCGTCCGGGCGGCCGATCCAGATACCGATCAGATGACGCGGGCCAACGCCGATAGCCCAGGCATCGCGAAAGCCGTAGCTGGTGCCGGTCTTCCAGGCCAGGGTCGGGCGCTGCGCCAGGTAGGCGCGCGGGTCACGATCAGGACGTGCCTGACCGCTGAGAATACGGCGGATGATCCAGGCCGAACCGGGCGACAGCAGACGCCGCTCGCGCAATTCATCGCCTGGTTGCAGACGCGGCTTGGCCGCCATACCACCGCGCGCGAAGGCGCTGTAACCGGCCACCAGCGATTCCAGCCGCGAACCGCCGCCACCGAGGATCAGCGCCAGGTTCGGCTCGGCCAGTGCCGGCAGACGGATCGGCAATCCCGCGCTGCGCAGCTCGCCGGCAAAGCGTTTCGGCCCGTAGGCTTCGAGCAACTGCACGGCGGGCAGGTTGAGCGAGGTGGCCAGCGCTTCGCTGGCCGACACCGGGCCGATGAAGCCGGCGGCGAAGTTGCCGGGGCGGTAGTCGCCGTAATGCCGCGGCACGTCCTGCAGCAGCGATTCGGAATGGATCAAGCCAGCATCCAGGGCCATGCCGTAGAGGAAGGGCTTGAGCGTCGAACCGGGCGAGCGCAGGGCGCGGACCATGTCGACATGGCCGAAGCGCGAGGTGTCAGCGATATCCACCGAACCGAGGTAGGCGCGCACGGCCATGCTTTCGTGCTCCACCACCAGGATCGCTGCCGAGGTGCGCTCGGGCAGGCGCGCGCGCCAGCCCAGCAGCAGATCCTCCAGGCGCAGCTGCAAACCGGCATCCAGCGTGGTGCGAATCAGCGGCGGACTGCCGGCGCGGTTCAACCGCCGCGCCAGCAAGGGCGCCAGGCTCGGCTCACGGCGCGGCGCGAGAAACACCGGCTCTTCCAGCGCTTCATTCACCTGCGCCTGCGGCCATACCTTAAATTCGCCCAGGCGCCGCAGCACCTTGTCACGTGCGGCCTGGGCGCGCTCGGGATGACGGTCCGGGCGCAAGCGGCTGGGCGCCTGCGGCAGAACCGCAAGCAACGCGGCATCGGCACGGGTCAGTTGGCTTGGAGGTTTGCCCAGGTAACTCCAGCTCGCCGCCGCGACACCCTCCAGGGGGCCGCCGAAGGGCGCGCGATTCAGATACAGGGTGAGGATTTCATCCTTGGACAGGTGCCACTCCAGCTGCGCCGTGCGCCACAGCTGCTTGAGCTTGCCCGGCAGATTGCGCCCGTGCGGATCGAGCAGCCGCGCCACCTGCATCGACAGCGTACTGCCGCCGGACACCACGCGCCCGCCAGTGAGGTTCTGCCAGGCCGCACGGCCCAGCGCCAGCGGGTTGATGCCGGGGTGCTGGCGGAACCAGCGGTCCTCGTAGGTCAGCAGGGCTTCGAGGTAATAGGGTGAAACTGCGTCCGGCGTCACCGGATAACGCCATACACCGTCGTGGTCGGCAAAACGCCACAGCGGCGTACCGTCCTCGGCCAGCACCACGCGCGCCAGATCGTCCTCGGGCAGGGGCAGCGGGAACAGGCGGTCGGCTAGCCAGAGCAAGGCCAGGGGGAGCAGGAGGATCAGCAGCCAACGGCAAGTTAGGCGGGGCATGCAAAACCCTCTCCCCCAACCCCTCTCCCATAAATGGGAGAGGGGAGCGGATCAACGTTATGCCAAGACTCGCGGCGACGCTCATAGGCCATCTTGCTCGCCGATTTCAAGACGAATCTGTTCAAGTACAGCCTCCGTTTTAGCCAGTACCTGATGATTCCAGAAACGCAGCACACGATAGCCTCGAGTCTCCAGATAACGCTCACGTTGTTGATCGTATTCCGTCTGCAGCTGATGCTGCCCACCGTCCAGCTCGATGACGAGCCAACGTTCAGTGCAGATGAAATCGACGATATAGGGGCCAATGGGTTTCTGCCGTTTGAACTTCAGGCCTAGGAAGCGGTGAGCACGCAGGTAATACCAGAGCCGTTGCTCGGCATCGGTCATCTCATGACGAAGGCGCTTGGCGTTGTCGAGTAGTGTCATGGTTCCTCCTTGAACCTTTTTTGCCCTCTCCCCCAGCCCCTCTCCCGCAAGCGGGAGAGGGGAGAAGTTCGACGCGCGACCGAAGCTGTTCACGATCGGCCCCCTCTCCCATTCATGGGAGAGGGTTGGGGAGAGGGTCGCTTTTAGCGCCCCCTCACCACCAGACTATCCGGCGCACTACCCAGCGCCTGCCAGCTCGGCCGGTACATGGACTCCACCTGCGGTGGCGGTACCCGATAGCTGCCAGGCGTCACCGCACGGGCCAGATAGAGCAGATGGATAGTGCCGTAACCCTCCACGTCCACCGCTGCCACGTAGCGGTCGCCACGATATTCCTGGTGCTTGATCCGCGCGTTCTGCATCGACTGACGCCATTCCTTGACGTTGCTGCCGGCGTCATCGAGGCTCGCCGCGCTCTGCGCCAGATTCTGGTTCTCCAGCTCCAGGCCAGCCGGCAGCAGGTCGACGACCAGCGCATCCGGTACACGTTGCTTGGCCCGCACAGCCAGGTGCACCAGCACCAGCTCGCCGCTGTCCAGGCGCTGCAGATCGAGCGGACGGCCGTCCATGCCAAGGTATTCGCGCTCGATGCTGAGGTTCTCGCCACCGGCGCGCGGCGCCTGGCTCGGATAACCGGACAGGGTCAGCTGCTGATACAGCTTGGTGCTGCCGGCATTGCTCACGCTCAGCGGTTCGGCCAGTTCGCCACGCTCCAGCTTGATACCGGGCTGCTGGTTGCTCAGCTCGAACTGGAAAGTGCCGCTGGTAAGCGCAGCGCTCCAGGTCTGCTCCGGCTTGCCGAGAATGCCGCGACCGGCGAGGAACAGCGAATTGCGCTCCTGGGTCGACAGCCAGCGCTGGCCGGCCAGTTCATCGGCCAGATTGAACAGACGCTGCTCGCGCTGACCGGCCGCCAGGTCGTGCTCCTCCAGCAGGGCGAGGATCAGCGCCTGGTCACGCAGCGGACTGCCGTAATCGGCCATCCAGCGCTCGCCATCGCGCTGCTGGATCAAGCCCTGATTCAACGCCTGCTCGGCACGCGGCGCATCGCCCATCAGCTTCAGCGCCGCCGCCAGTTGCACCAGCGGCAGGCCGGAGCGCGCATCGCTGCGGCGGTCGAACAGGCTGCGCAGCGCACCCAGCGGCGCCTGTTGGCTGCGTGCCAGCACGTAGCCGGCGTAAGCCTGCACGGCGAAGCGGGTGTGGGCGAAGTCCTGGCTGTAGCTGGCCTCGATCAGGCTGCTCTGCTGCAGGTAGCGCAGCAGGCGATCACTGGCCTTCTTCAGTGCTTCCGGCGGTACGCCGAAGCCCTGCTCGCGAGCACGCAGAAGGAAATCGGTGACGTAGGCGGTGAGCCAGTATTCCTCTTCGCTCTCGGCACTCCACAGGCCGAAGCCGCCGCTATGCCGCTGCATACCAAGCAGACGCTCGATGCCCAGCTCGATGCTTTTGCGTCGCTGCTCGTCCGGCTCGCCTTCCAGGCCGAGGCGCTTGAGACTCGCGGCATCGGCGTAGAGCGACGGGTACAGGCCACTGGTGGTCTGCTCCAGGCAACCGTAGGGGTAAGCCTTGAGCGCACGAATCTGCTCGCCGAGGTTAAGCGGCGGGCGGCTCGACAGCGCCAACACCGCCTCCAGCCCGGCAGGTTCGAACTGATTGAGGGTGCCCGCCGGCATGCTCCACGGCTCGCCCTCCCCCAGTACCGCGCGGAAGTGTTGCAACTGCGCCGGATACGCCGGGCGAATACCCAGTGTCCACTCGCGGCTGAAGTCGCCCAGGGTCTCGTTCGGCAGCGCCAGGCCCTGTACCTCGACATGGATGCGGCCCTGGCCCAGACCGCCCTCGGCGCGTACCGGAATGCGCAGAGTGGTGCGCTCGCCATCCTTCAGGCTGATCGGCGCTTCACCCTTGCCAAGCAGGCGTAGCTGGCCTTCCACATCCAGCTGCACATCGAGCTTCTGCTCGCTGCCGGACAGGTTGGTCAGGTCCAGCGCCAAGGTGGTTTCGTCACCACCGGCGAGGAAGCGCGGCATCGACAGCTCGGCGATCAGCGGCGCGGCAACCACCGTCTTGGCCTCGGCCATGCCGAAGCGCTCGTCACTCCAAGCCTGCGCCATCAGCCGCAGTTCGCCATTGAAGTCGGGGATATCCAGGCTGACTTCGCCTTCCCCTTTGTCGTCGAGCTGCAGTGCATCGCTCTGCAGCGCGACGATCAGCACGCTGGTATCCGGGCGCTTGCCGCCGGCTGCAAGGCCGGCGTCACCACCGAAGGCCAGGCTGGCAACACGCCCCTGCGCTTCGATCAGCTGACCGTAGATATCCAGCTGGTCAGCGCCATAGGCCTTGCGCCCGAAGAAGTTGGCGAAAGGATCGGGCGTGGCGTAGCTGGTGATGTTGAGGATGCCCACGTCCACCGCGGCGACCAGCACATGCACCTTGTCGGGGATGCTGCCGTCGGCGTTACGTGCACTGACCTTGACCTTCAGCGGCTGCTTGGGACGCATCTTTTCCGGCGCTTCCAGACTCAGCGCCAGCTTGCGCGGGGCACGTTCCAGCGGCAGGTGCAGCAGGCCGACCGCGCGTTTCGGCGTGACTTGCGCCTTGCGCTCGCCAGGGCGAATCACCAGAGCACTGAGGTAGAGGTCGTGACGCGCCCATTTTTCGTCGATGGGCAGTTCGAAGGTCTGACCTTCGGCCGGCACGCTGATCTCCTGCCACCACAGCGGACCGTCGCTGGACTCGACCAGCAGGTAGCCGTTGCCGGCAGCCGGCGGGGTGACGGTGATCTTGGCCACGTCGCCCGCGGCGTAGGCAGGCTTGTCCAGCGCCAGCTTGACTTGGTCGGGACGCACCGCACCACCGTCGACATTGTCCTGCCAGCGGTAGCCGGCCCAGAAGCGCAGGCTGCTGACCAGGCCGGTCTGGTTGTCCACCACCTCGACCCGGTACGGGCCCCACTCCACCGGGAAGCTGACCTTGGCGGTGTCGCCCGCGGCGACCTTGAGCGGCTCGTCGCTGAGGGTAAGGAACTTCTCGTTGTAGTTGTGACGCCAGCCTTCGCCGTCGGAGAAACTCCAGAAGTAGTCGCGGCGCTCACGCACCAGACGCACGTTGAGGTTGTCGGCGGCCAGCTTGTTGCCAGCGGCGTCGGCCACCAGGATCTCGAATTCGGCCAGGCTGTCGGCATCGACCTCCTCGCCGTCGAACAGCCCGCGCACACCCGGCAGACGCTCGGCGGGCCATACCGGCTGAATGATGCGGCGGGTAATCGGACGGCCACCGGACTCCTGCAGGCTGGCCTGGAGGATCAAACGCAGCGGCGACTTGGCGTCGCTCCAGCGGTTTTCCGGGCGCAGCATGGCGCGGCCCTGGTCGTCGAGATTGACCTCGTCGAGCTCCTGGTCCAGGCTCAGATCGGCCTCGGTGATATCGCCGAACTGATAGCCCGGCAGGCTCGTCACCGCTTCACGCAGCGGACGCACATAGAGCTGCCCGGTCAGACGATTGCCAGCGGCCGGCGCACCATAGAGGTAGCGTCCGGTCACCGCGAACTCGGCGCTGTCGCCCGGCGCGTAGGGCTGGTCCTGGCCCTTGAGCTCCAGGGCCATACGCTCGGGCAGGAAGTCCTCGACGAGGAATTCGTAGAGCTGCGGGTTGCCGTCACCCAGGTCGAGCAACAGCTGCCAGCGGCCGGTCGGGGCCTCTTCGGCGAGCGGCAGCTGATACTGATAAAGGCCGTCATCGCCGGCATTCCAGACGAACTTGCGGCTGATCTGCTCGTCCGGACGGCGCACCTCGACACTGACCGGCTGCGCCTTGACCGGGCTACCATCGGCATCACGCAGCAGGCCATTGAGTAGCACGGTCTCGCCGGGGCGATACAAGTCGCGCGGGCCGAACACGAAAAACTGCAGGCCGTGCGCTTTCGGGCCAGTGATATCGAACTCGGCCAGGTCCAGCGCCGGCGTGTTCAGGCGCAGTAGGCTGGTCTGCTCGTCCTGCTTGGCCAGTAGCACCTGGGCCTTGGCTGGCAGCGGAAGTTGCGCATGGCCGGCCGAATCGGTCTTGCCCTCAGCCAGCAGCGCGCCGTCGCCATCGAGCAGTTCGAGCTGCACGCCGGACTGCGCCTTGCCACCTTCCAGCGCCTGGGTGAACACGTCGAGACGGTCGCGATAGCGATGCGCGGACAGGCCGATATCACTCAGGGAAAACAGCGTCGCTGGCTGCGAGTAGCTATAGCTGCCAGCCTCACGCATCACCGCCAGGTACACGCCCGGCTGCTTGAACGGGTCCAGGCCGGCGATGGGCAGCAGCAGGGTTTCACGGGTATTGCGCGCAGGGTTGAGGTCGAAGCGCCCGCCGTAGACCAGATCGGCCATCGGCAGCAGTTCGCGGGCTTCCCAGGTATCCAGGTTGCTGGCCCGGCCCCAGCGCGACAGGAAGCGCGGCAGCGCCTCGGGCTTGATGCGGAAGAACTCGACATTGACCTTGTCGACGTTCAGCGCGATCACCGGCAGGCCTTCGGCCAGACGGGTCGGCAGCAGCGAACCGCGGCTGGCGAAACCGACGCTGGCCTGCAGGTCGCGGGTTTCGAAACGGCTGACATGCTCTTTGGCGAGCTTGCCGCCATTGACCGACGTCAGGCCGGCATCGATGGTCAGCACCAGTTTGCGCTGCGGCTCCAGGTGGCGCAGGCGCAACTCGCTGAGGTTGTCGGTCAGCTCCCAGGCGCCGTCGACCTTGCCAGCGGTGCTGTCGACCAGGTGCAGACGCTCGGCGAAGGGCTGGTCGGGATCCAGCGGGATGGAGAAGGTCACCGACAGCGCACTGGCGCCATCGAGCTGCACCTCGGAAACGTCGATCACCTCCAGCTCGCGCCCGGCGTAGCGCTTGGCCAGAGCCTCGCGGTCGACCGCAGGCTTCGGTGCCTGTGGCTGCTGCACAGCAGGGGCGCCAGGGGTCACCGTGGCAGGGGGCTGGGAGGAATCACAGGCGCTGAGCAGGCTCAGCAGCATGGCCAGAAGCAGTCCTTTGTTCGGCATTGCGGGCTCCGGAGAGTAGGGGCGCGAAGGCCATCACTATAGCCGAGCGGCCAATGCGCCGACGAGGCAAGGCGACGAAATCCGCCAAGCTGCGCACACTCCGCAGGGCGCCTATAATCGGCGTTTTTCTGGAGCCGTCCATGTCCGCTCTGCTCGATGCCTGGCGCCACACCCCGACCCAGCGCAAGGTCTGGGCGCTGGCGGCACCGATGATTCTCTCCAACCTCTCGGTGCCCATGGTGGCCTTGGTCGACACCGCCGTGGTCGGCCATCTGCCACATGCCCACCAGCTCGCTGCGGTGGCAGTCGGCAGCAGCCTGTATACCCTGCTGACCTGGGCCATGGGCTTTCTGCGCATGGGCAGCACCGGTTTCGCCGCTCAGGCTGCAGGGCGCGAGGATGGCCGCGCGTTGCGCCAGGTGCTGGTGCAGGGGCTCGGTCTGGGCGTGTTCATGGCCCTGCTCCTGGGTCTGCTGGCCCTGCCATTCAGCAGTGCCGCACTGAGCCTGATGCAACCCTCCGCCGAGCTGGATCAGTTGGCGCGCCAGTATTTCCAGATTCGCCTGTTCGGCCTGCCCGCCAGCCTGGCGACCTATGCGCTGATCGGCTGGCTGCTGGGCACGCAAAGCGCCCGTGGCCCGCTGGCCATTCTGCTCACCGCCAACCTGATCAACGTATCGCTGGATCTGCTGTTCGTGCTCGGCCTGGAATGGGGCGTGGCCGGCGCGGCCTGGGCTTCGGTGATCGCCGAATGGAGCGGCGCCCTGCTCGGCCTGTGGCTGGCCCGTGGCGCGCTGGCACGCTATCCCGGCCGCCTAGACAGCAGCGCGCTGAAACGCTGGAGCAACTGGCGCCCACTGCTGGCAGTCAACCGCGATATCTTCATCCGCACCCTGGCACTGCAACTGGTGTTCTTTCTGATCACCGTGAAAGGCACGCGCCTGGGCGATGCCACGGTGGCGGCCAATGCCCTGCTGCTCAATGGTCTGACCCTGACCGCCTACGCCCTCGACGGCCTGGCGCATGCCGTCGAAGCACTCTGCGGTCATGCCCTGGGCGCGCGTGATCGCGCTGCGCTGCGCCGCTCGCTGCTGGTGGCCGGCACCTGGTCGCTGCTGGCCAGCGCCGGCTTCGCGCTGTTCTTCCTGTTTGGCGGGCACTGGTTCGTCGGCCTGCTGACCGATATCGCCGAAGTCCGCGAACTGGCGCTGACCTTCCTGCCCTACCTGGCCCTGCTGCCGCTGCTGGCTGTGTGGAGCTACCTGCTCGACGGCCTGTTCATCGGCGCCACCCGGGCCCGCGAGATGCGCGACGCCATGCTCATCGCCCTGGCTTTGGCACTGCCACTGGCCTGGTGGCTGCAAGGCCTGGGCAATCACGGGTTGTGGTTGGCATTTCTGGCCTTCATGGGGCTGCGCAGCCTGGTACTGGCTGGCTATGCTTGGCAGCTGTCGCGGCGCGACCTGTGGTTCGCCCGAGCCGGCCGCTAATCCGCCTTCAGCCCGTCTGCCGCAAGGAGCTCCCATGGCCGCAGCACTCGTCGCCTATCTGCATTTTCTGGCGATCTTCGCCCTGTTCGCCCTGCTTAGCGTCGAGCATGTACTGTTCAAGGCGCCGCTTGACCTTGCCCGCGCGCGCAGCCTGATGATCACCGACCTGGTCTACGGCATCTGTGCCGGCCTGGTGCTGGCCACCGGTGTCGCCCGCGTGCTGTGGTTCGGCAAGGGCGCCGCCTACTACATGGGCAACAGCCTGTTCCATGCGAAGTTAGGGCTGTTCATCCTGGTCGGCTTGCTGTCGATCGTGCCCACGGTGGTGTTCATCAAATGGCGCAAAACCCTGAAGACAGGCAGGTGCCCGCGCCCAGCGCTCGGCAGGTACGTCTGGTGACCTGGAGCATTCGCATCGAGCTGCTGCTGTTGCTGGTGATCCCGCTGCTGGCGACGCTGATGGCGCGCGGTCATGGCGTCATTGGCTGAACCGAGAGACACAAAGCATCGCCGCGAAAGTGCCGCCCACAGAGCAGCAGCGTAGCCCGTATGCAATCCGGGAACGATGTCCGACGTTGCACCATCCCCGGATTGCATACGGGCTACCGGAGTTGCCGCAGGCGGTTTACGACGCCAGGTAGGACGAGCGGGTCAGTCCCAGACGCAAGGCATCGAGGAACTGCGTACGTTCACGGGCGCTGATCTTGGCGCTGGCCACCTTGTCGCGGTAGTGGGTCATCAGCTCTTCCGGCGACAGGTGCACGTAGCGCAGCATGTCCTCGATGGTGTCGTGGGTCTCGATGCCGGCATGCACCACGCTGCCATCGGCGCCCTGGTAGATGTTCACCGAGTCGGTATCGCCGAACAGGTTGTGCATGTCGCCAAGGATTTCCTGGTAGGCGCCGACCAGGAAAATGCCCAGCACATAGTCCTCACCCTCGCGAATCTCGTGCACTGGCAGGCTGGTCTCGATCGACTGCTCGTCGACGTACTGGCGAATCTTGCCGTCGGAGTCGCAGGTCAGGTCCTGCAGCACGGCGCGGCGCAGCGGCTCTTCGTCCAGACGTGACAGCGGCAGGATCGGCAGAATCTGGCCGATGGCCCAGGTGTCCGGCAGGCTCTGGAATACCGAGAAGTTGCAGATGTACTTGTCGGCCAGCTTGTCGTTGAGCTCGTCGAGCACCGCGCGGTGCGAGCGCTGACGCGCCTTGAGCTGGTTGTGCAAGCGACGGCAGATGGCGAAGTAGCACTGCTCGGCCAGCGCCTTCTGCGCCAGGCTGAGCTTGCCGGCCGAATACTGCGCGGCCACCTCCTCGATGTAGTGGGTGGCGCGCCAGTAGGTCTCGGCGACCATTTCCGGGTCGCTGTCTTCCAAGAGCTCGATCAGCACCTGCAACACTTCCGGCTGCTCGACGCTGGCGTCGATCTCCGGCACCTTGTCGTTGTGGCGCTCGACGTCGGTGACCTGCACCAGCAGCACGGCATGGTGCGCGGTCATCGCCCGGCCGCTCTCGGAGAAGATGTGCGGATGGGGGATTTCCTGGCGATCGCAGAACTCCTTGAGCATGTCGACCACGGCATCGGCGTAGTCCTGCATGTCGTAGTTGATCGAGCTGGCATTGCGCGAATGGGTACCGTCGTAGTCCACACCGAGACCGCCGCCGACGTCGATGTGATCGACCGGCAGGCCCATGGCGCGCAGCTCACCGTAGTAACGGATGGCCTCGCGGAAGCCCTTGCGGTAGTCAGCGATGTTGGCGATCTGCGAGCCCATGTGAAAGTGCAGCAGGCGGATGCCCTGATCCAGCCCGGCAGCGCGGAAGCGCTCGACCACCGAGAGAATCTGCGCGGCGGACAGACCGAACTTGGACTTCTCGCCACCGGTGTCGGCCCACTTGGAGGATGCCAGCGAGGACAGGCGCACGCGCAGGCCGATCTGCGGCGCGACCTTGAGGTCAGCGGCCTCCTCGATCACCAGGGCGACTTCCGACTCTTTCTCGATGACGATGAACACGTTGTGGCCGAGCTTCTGCCCCATCAGCGCCAGGCGGATGAACTCGCGGTCCTTGTAACCGTTGCAGACGATGGTGCCGCCCTTCGGCGCCAGCGCCAGCACGGCCAGCAGCTCGGGCTTGGAGCCGGCTTCGAGGCCGATGGAGACGTTCTGCGTGGCGATGATGTTCTCGATCACCGCCTCCTGCTGGTTGACCTTGATCGGGTACAGCGCGGTGTAGCGGTTCTGGTATTCCAGGCGCTCGATGCTGGCGTCGAAGGCACCGGTCAGGCGGCGCACGCGGTCCTGCAGAATGTCCGGGAAGCGCACCAGTAGCGGCAGGGACAGGCCGCTCTGACGCAGTTCGTCGACCTGCTGATAGAGATCGATGGGTTGGCTGTCCGGGCCGTTGGGACGCACCTCGATACGCCCGGCGTCGTTGATCGAGAAATAGCCGGCGCCCCAGTGGCGAATGCCGTAGACACTGCGGCTATCGGCTACGGTCCATTGGCTGCCGTCGTCTTTGCGGGTGCGTCGTGCGGACATCGGGTTCTCCCATGAGAAAAGCCTGACCTTACTGGCGGCCAGTTTAAAAATTAAGGAAGCAAGATGACGTTTGCTCGGCGGTTGACTGTACGAGCGTCATCGAAGTTTAGAAAAGGGCGCTTCAGCCGCCGGACTTCTTCGCGGTAAACCCGCGCTTGCTCAGCTCGGCCAACAACAGATCGACGTGATCACCCTGAATCTCGATCACCCCGTCCTTGAGTGCGCCGCCGGTGCCGCAGCGTTTCTTCAAGGCGCTGGCCAGCTCCTTGAGCGGCTCCTCGGCCAGCGGCACGCCGCTGACGGTGGTGACGGTCTTGCCGCCACGGCCCTTGGTCTCACGGCGCACACGGGCAATACCGTCGCCATCGAGAATGCGTGTCTGTTTGCAGATGCAGGCATCCACCGCCTGGTTGCAATCCGGGCAATGGCGACCGCCATCGGTGGAATAGACGAGACCGCTCAGGGCGGCAAATGAAGAGGCTTTCTTGACCACCGGCTTGTCCTCGTAGGGGTCAGGATAGGCGAAGCCCTTCTGCCAGGGGCAGCGCAAGCGGACAGACGTCCGCCGAAAAGGCCGCGCAGTGTAACGGCAAAGGCCAGACTTGCTAAGACCAAATTTGCGTCATTGTGCGGCACTTTGGCGACGCCGTTCGCCATCGCGCACGGCGCGCTCGGATTCCGCGACGCCGTAGGGTGCGCTGTGTGTACCAAGGCCCCCTGCTCGAGGTGAAGGCGCACCCTACGAGCCAAGCTCGACGAAATACAAGTGCCGACACAAACACCCTCTCCCGCCCTTCGGGCACCCTCTCCCATAAATGGGAGAGGGACATCAGCTAGCCGCAAGCGGCCTGTTTATGGCCTTTTTATGTAGCGCTCCAGCGCCGCCAGCGAATCGGGGCAATAGGGCAGACGACGGGTTTCTTCCAGCGCCTGCTCGACGCTGATAAAGCGCGCTTCCAGTACTTCTTCCGGCTGCAACACCAGCGGCGCATCGGATACCGCCGAATAGGTCATGCACCACAGGCGACTTTCCGGAGCGTCATAGAGAAAGTGCGCATGCTCGACCAGGTCGGCATCGACGATGCCCAGTTCCTCGGCCAACTCTCGCTCGGCCGAAAGGCGGTAGTCCTCGCCTTCGAGCACCATGCCGCCGGCCGCCACGTCCCAGTAACCGGGATATAGCGCCTTGCTCAGGGTGCGCCGATGCACACACAGCAGACCGGCCGTATTGAATAGAAGAATGTATGTGCCGCGCCCGATCAGCCGGCGCTCGCGCATTTCGGCCCGGGAAACGCCACCCAGTAGCCGATCACGCTCGTCAACCCAGGCCACCTGCTCGCGGTCGGAGGCAGCACGATGCGCAGCCTCCGCTGCCGAAATGGCGACCATCAACCCTGGCTCAGCAACTGACGCAGATCGATCAGACCCGCATTGGCGCGCGAGATGTAGTTGGCCATCACCAACGAGTGGTTGGCCAGAACACCGTAACCGCTGCCGTTGAGGATCATCGGGCTCCACAGGGTGGCCTGCGCGGCCTCCAGCTCACGAATGATCTGGCGCACGCTGACGGTGGCGTTCTTTTTCGCCAGCACGTCGGCGAAGTCCACCTCGATGGCGCGTAGCAGATGAGCCAGCGCCCAGGCCTGGCCGCGAGCCTCGTAGAACACGTTATCGATCTGCAGCCAGGGCGTCTCGTAAACGCCGCCTTCACCAATCACCCCAGACTCTTCGGCATCGCTGCCCACCTGCAGTTTCTCGCTCAGGCGCACCTGACCCACGCTGGCGGACAGGCGCTGCGACAGCGAGCCAAGACGTGTGCCGGCATCACCCAGCCAGTTGTTGAGGTTGTCGGCACGCGCATAGAACTGCGCGTTTCTCTGCGCCGGGTCGGCCAGACGAGCGAGGTAGCGATCCAGCGACTTGATGCCCTCGCGATACTCGGACTCGGACGCCGGCAGCGCCCAGCTCTTGTTGTCGAAGTGAAAACGCGGCTCAGCCTTGGCCAGGTCCGGGTCCTCGGTGGACTGCGACTGCGAACGGGCGAAGTCCTTGCGCAGCGCACGCGAGAAATCGCGTACCTGCACCAGCACGCCGTATTCCCAGCTCGGCATGTTGTCCAGCCACAGGCCGGGCGGCGCCAGGTCGTTGGAAATGTAACCACCAGGCTTGTCGAGCAGCGTGCTGGCGACCTGCTTGAGGGTTTCCACCGAGGTGTAACCGGTGACCATCTGCCGTTGCGCCTGCTGCGCCGAATTCTGCGCATGCTGCTGGACCTGGAAGGCAGACGGTTCCTGACTCCAGTACCAGCCGACCACCAGCGCGATCAGCAGATAGACACCGATCAGGCCGCCCAGAGCTCGGGCAATCAGGCTGCCGCCACTGCGACCGCCCCCTGAGGTCTTGGCGGCGCCGTCTGGCGAGTTCGTCGCACGATTCTTCCAATCCAGCATGGCAGTGTCCTTTTCAAGCGAATTCGAGTGTTCGACCACAACCCGACCAACGGGTTGCGACCTGCTACGCACTATAAGGCAAGCCCACAGCAAAACGCAGGGCAGAGGGGCAAACTTACCGCTGGTAAGAGAAAACTACATTTCTGTCGCTTATTCGACAGAAATACCGACGCCAATTGATCGACGGCAATGTCAGCGCCTCCAGCAGCTGATAGCATCAAGCCACCACTGACTTAACCACCTATAGAAGTCGGCCCATGACCGAGCACCCAGATCCCAGTCGCGATCGCCTCAAGCATCACTTCGCCCAGCGCGTGATTCACCAGGCGCGCCAGGTGCTGGAAGTCTGGCAGCGCCTGCAGCGCAGCGAATGGAACGATGCCGGCATGGCCGAGCTGACCGAGGCCAACCTGCGCCTGCTGCGTTACGCCGAGCGCTTCGAGCAGATCGAGCACGCGCAACTGGCGCAAAGCATTGGCACCAGCCTCGATGAGGTCGTGGAAAATCGCGGCCGTCTCAACAGTACGCTGATCGCTCGCCTCAATCAGGCCATGCAACGCCTTTCACGTACCGGCCTGCGCCACAGCGATGCCTTCGAGCAAACCTTCCTGCCACCGCTGCGCAAACCGGTGTATCTCGCCCTGCAGGACGCCCAACGCGCCGAGCGCCTGGCCCAGCAACTGGAGTTCTTCGGCCTGGCCGCGCAGGCACTGAGCGATGAACGTGCTTTCCGAGCCGCCATCACCGAACGCCACCCCGCCGCCATCGTCATGGACGTCGACTTCGCCGGCGCCGGCCTGGAGCTAGCAGGCTCGGTGCAGGAAGGCCTGGAGCAGAAGATTCCGCTGCTGTTCTTCAGCCACTGCGACACCGACACCCCGACACGCCTGGCCGCCGTACGCGCCGGCGGCCAGGAGTTTTTCACCGGCTCGCTGGATGCATCGAGCCTGCTCGAACGCATCGAAGTGCTGACTCACGTCTCGCAATACGACCCGTACAAGGTGCTGATCGTCGACGACTCCAAAGCCCAGGCGACGCACACCGAGCGCGTACTCAACAGTGCCGGCATCCTCACCCACACCCTTACCGAGCCTATCCTGGCGATGGATGCGCTGGCCGAGTTCCAGCCGGATCTGATCATCCTCGACATGTACATGCCCGAGTGCAACGGCACCGAACTGGCCAAGGTGATCCGCCATAACGACCGCTACGTCAGCGTGCCGATCATCTATCTGTCGGCCGAGGACGACCTCGACAAGCAGCTCGATGCCATGAGCGAGGGCGGCGACGACTTCCTCACCAAGCCGATCAAGCCACGCCACCTGATCGCCACCGTACGCAACCGCGCGGCACGTGCGCGCAACCTCAAGGCGCGCATGGTGCGTGACAGCCTCACCGGCCTGTACAACCACACCCATACCCTGCAACTGCTCGACGACGCCTGCTACCGAGCACGCCGCGAAGAGCAGCCGCTGGCCTTCGCCATGCTCGACATCGACCACTTCAAGAAGGTCAACGACACTTATGGCCACCCCATGGGCGACCGGGTGATCAAGAGCCTGGCGCTGTTTCTCAAGCAACGCCTGCGCAAGACCGACCATATCGGCCGTTATGGCGGCGAGGAATTCGCCGTGGTACTGCCCGACACCGATGAACAATCGGCGCTCAAGGTACTGGAGGAAATTCGCCAGCGCTTCGCCGAAATCCACTACCCGGCCCAGCCGCAGGATCTGTCCTGCACCTTCAGTTGCGGCATTGCCATGCTGCAACCAGGCCTGGATGGCAATGCCCTGTCCAAGCGCGCCGACGAAGCGCTGTACAAGGCCAAGCATGGCGGGCGTAATCGGGTCGAGCTGTACTGATAGCAATCTGATTGCACTTACCCTTGCGCCGTCATAAAACAGCAACCAAACCGCAATAAGCTCGCGACCATCGTCCAGTCGTCGATCGAGCCCGCCATGCGCCTCAAGCTGCTCACCAACCTCAATACAGCGCTGCTGGTCACTGTCTGCGTCGCGCTGGCGGCCACACTCTGGTGGTCGCAGCGCGCCTTGCAACAGCCCATGCAACTGATGGCGCGCTACCTGACGCTGTCCCAGCAGTTCCAGAGCCAGGTGGCCGATAACATCCTGGCCTACCTGGCCAGCGGCAATACCGTGCAGCACAGCACCGCGACCCAGGCCATCGACACCTTCGAGCAAGACCTCGCGCAACTCCCGCCGCAACTGATCGTCGAACTGCGCCCAAGCCTCGAGCAACTGCGCGACTTCAGCGCCAATCAGCTGCTGGCGGCCGGCAAACTGGCCGGCGACCCACAAGGGCTGCTGCTGCAGGCCGAACGCGAGATGCTCGCCACGCTGGAACAACTGAGCCAGTACGTCGCAGATGCCAGCAGCCCCGCCGCCGGTGACTACCGCAAACCACTGCAGGAAGCCGGTTCGCGCCTGCTGAGGCTGGCCCACGCCCGCGAGCGCTTCATCGGCCAGGGTCGTAGTGAGCTACTCGGCGATGTCGAACGCGAACTCAAGGCTCTTGCTCAGCTGGCAGAGGCTCTGGATAAGTTGCCGCTACTCGGCGTACAGCAGGCCGATAGCTCTGCCAGCGTCGGTTTCGCCGCGCTGCTAGATCTGGATGAGGCACAGCAGGAGCAACAGGCGCAGGACCGTGGCATCGAGCTGAAGCGTGAGTTGAATGCCCTGGTACGTCGCTACCCCGGTGAACTGCAGCGCACCCGTGAGCTGGTCGAGCAACGCCAGCAACTGGCCGTAACCACCACCGAACGCGTGACCCAGGTGCAGCAGGCACTGGCGGCACTGGAGCCGCTGGTGCAGAACGAATATGACCGCATCCAGGGTGAAGTACGCCTGCTCCAGGGCCTGATGATCGGCCTGATCCTGCTGATCGCCCTGCTCATCGACCGCATCCAGCGCCGCCTGTCGCAGGTGCTGGGCCATCTGGTTCCTGCCCTGTCGCGCTGGGCCAGCGGCGACTTCGCCATGACGATCACGATCGATTCGCGCACCCGCGAATTGCGTGACATCGAGGATTCGCTCAACCACCTGCGCCGCTACCTGGTGGAGCTGGTCGCCAGCATCCGCCATCACGCCGAACAGGTTGCCGACTCCAGCCACACGCTGGCCGACCTCACGGGAGGCCTGCACGCTGGCGCCGAACGCCAGGCCGGCGATACGGCATTGATCCGTGATGCGCTGGGCGAGCTGGAAGCAACCATCGGCCAGGTCGCCGAGGATGCCAGCCAGACCGCCGACGCCAGCCGCGACGCCGACCGCGCCTTGGTCCAGGGCCAACAGGTCATCGGCCAGAGCCTGGAAGGGCTGTATGCCCTGGTCACCGAGGTGCAGGGCAACGCCCAGGCCATCGAGCGCCTGGCCGACGAGACTGCCACCATCGGCAGCGTGCTCACGGTGATTCGCGGCATTGCCGAACAGACCAACCTGCTCGCCCTCAACGCCGCCATCGAGGCCGCGCGCGCCGGCGAGGCCGGCCGCGGTTTCGCCGTGGTCGCCGACGAGGTGCGCTCACTGTCACAGCGCACCGGCAGCGCCACCGCGGAAATCCAGGATGTCATCGGCCGCTTGCAACAAGCCGCGCATCAGTCGGTACAGGCCATGCGTGCCCAGGTCGAACACGCCGAAGCGACCGCGGGCAAGGCCGAAGCGGCCGATGGTGCGCTGGACGAGATCGTCAGCGCCATCCGCACCATCGCCAGCATGGCCGGGCGCATCGCCGAGGCCACTGCCCAGCAGAGCGATGCGGTCAGTGAGATTCGCGAACACGGCGAACGCATCCACCAACTGGGCGACGACAACCTCGGACTGATCGCCAACGGACGCAGCGAGAGTGAACGCCTGCTGCACCTGGGTGGCCAGTTGCACAGCGCCGTACAGGCGTTTCGCGTCTAACAGGCCGTTGAAAAACGTAGGCGAGGCAGCCAATGCAAGGCAAAAATAGGCGAAAAAGC
>NZ_QASO01000114.1:23446-35852 GCF_003052605.1 Ectopseudomonas oleovorans
AGGAACAGGACGAGGTTCTTGAAGGTGAGCTGGCGTCGGCGGGTAAAGTCTTGAGGATTCTGGCGGTGGGCGGCGATGAAGGCGGGACAATCGAGCGGACTGGTTATTTTTTGTACAATTTTCAAACCAGGGCTTGGCTGGCGGTGTCAAGCGATGCGGTATAGGTAGTCAAAAGGGCTTCTCCCATGCACTGATTTGAGCGCTAATTATATGATATTTATGGATAATTTCCAAAGTTGATGACATTGGGCTTTAGCCGGTCCCGAGTGAGCGAAGCGAACGGCTTGAACCATTTGTTAGGCTTTTGACGAATAGATAGAATTATAACGCCGTTTGGCAAGCCAACAGGAAACAATAGAAATAATTGTTGGAAGAATAAGTAAAATCAAAGCAAAAGTTATTGCAAGATCACGGCTGTCGTATATTCGCTGCGGAATGTCTTGCGATAAAAATATTCCCGTTGGCAATAAAGAGCCGAGTAGAGCAATTTCTGCAGTGCCAAATTTATTCTTGCCGTTTAAACGCTTTTTTAACTGCTGCGAAAATACTAGCGGCATAAGATATTGGAGCATACGAGAAAGCATTAAAGAATACTTTGTACATCATGCTCTCGTTATAGGTGTGTATGAAAAATGATCTAGCAATTTGCGCCCAAACGAGAACGCATATAGCTAAGGCAAACATTCCATACCAGTCTCTATGCTGCGATTTCATGTTTTTAATGCCTAACGCAGAAGGCAGCGGCGCGCGTTAGCGCGTCCGCTGGCCTGACTTGTTAGCAGAGATATCCTTGAGGCCGCCTGAGACATACTTGTGAAGGACACTGGAAACCAGGGACTGGTAAGGAAGTCCCTCTTCCAGTGCCCGGCGTTGAAGTGCCTCTAGGTCGCGACTGGAGATACGTATATTGATCCGCTTATCTTTCTTGAACGTTTCTTCCGCTGCCTTCGTCAAGTACTCCCGACGATCGGCATCCAGATCTGACTCGAACTCCCCGGATTCGTATGCCTCCAGCAGCTCTTGCTCTTCGGGATCTAATTTGGTCTTGGCCATGCTACCCCCCCCTAGAAATTTCTTGGTGGCCTTGCGACTGGGGATGACCGTCTTGAGAAAGATTTCTCCATCATTCTCGACGTACGGCACCAGCCAGGCGTAATCGTCAATCCGAACCACAAGCAGGCGTTGATTCGGATACTTGTCCCTGTTGGGGTGAGGTCCGTCATCAAGTAAACCACCAGACTGAAGAGCAAACAGGACATCTTCGAAAGAAACTCCGCGCTCGCTCATCAACTGCTGGTTCTTCTCAGCATTCCAGTTAATTTGCTTCATGGGACGAGTCTAGCAGAGTGTGTGCCTATTGGCATCTTGCTAACGCCGCGAAGCACGCGCGGTTGCGGAATGGAGGCGAAGCCGCAATGCAGTAACCGTCGCCGTGGCTTGCCTGGTTAGCACTGCTCTGCTCAACTGAACGCCTGTGGCTAAAGTCAAAATGGTATTCCGTCTTCATCTTCCTCTGTTGCACCTGATTCGGTAGGCGGCTCAGGGCCAGAAAGAGCGTCTTCAACCGGCATCAGCTCCCACAACTCGCTCTGATGGAGCCAAATCGGATCAGCATTCTCCTCGATGAACTGATCTACAGGCATACCATCCACGGTTGGTGGCCGCTTTATTCTGACTTGCTTACCGTTCATAAAGACCCACTGGTACTTCCTTTGCCGCTCTGCCTTCGCGGCTTTCTTTGCTCTCTTTTGAGCCGGAGTGAGCTTTTTCTTAACCTTTGCCATATCTGAACTTTTTGGTGCTAACAGTGATTAGATGGAAGGCGGTACTAATCCGATAGTAGAGCCTTCCATCTAACTCCGCACTATCGCCATTGCCGCCCTGGAAAAACTCTTTTCAAATCATGGCATTACCAGCCAGCCACTGATGTCTGGATGTATTCGCTTGACTTCCTCATTTTTGCTCTACCATTACTACTGTACAAAAACACAGCTAAGGAGTCGGCCATGGAAACCTCCAGCAAACCTCGCCTGCAGGAGCAGTTCAGGGCGGTGATGCGCTTGCATCATTACAGCATCCGCACCGAAAAATCCTACTGGTACTGGATTCGCTATTTCATCCGTTTCCATAAGCTGCGCCATCCACTGGAGCTTGGTGCTACCGAGGTCAATGCTTTTCTCACTTGGTTGGCAGTTGAGCGTCAGGTGGCTGCCGCCACCCAGAATCTGGCACTCAATTCGCTGGTTTTCCTATACGACAAGGTCTTGCAACAGCCGCTCGGGCAAGTGGGCGAGGTGGTGCGCGCAAAACGCTCAGCGCGTATTCCTTGCGTACTTACGCATGAGGAAGCCACGGCGCTCATTGCCAGGCTCGGCCAACCGCATCAGCTACTGGCTTCGCTGATGTATGGCGCCGGCTTGCGAGTGGTGGAAGCTGCACGTTTGCGTATCAAGGATGTGGATTTCGATAAGCAGATCATCACCATTCATGACGGTAAAGGCGCCAAAGACCGAACGACACTTCTGCCGGCGCCCTTGATCACACAGCTGCTGGAGCGCAGAGAGCGTATGTTTCGCGCCTGGAAGCAGCGGGACAGTTTTTATCACGCTCCCGTCAGCCTGCCATTTGCGCTACGTCGCAAATACCCCAAGGCGGGATGTTCATTCGAGTGGCAGTGGCTGTTCCCGTCGACCGGACTTTGCACGGATGAGGACGGGCAGATCGTTCGTCATCACCTTCATGTCAGTGCCATTCAGAAAGCTGTCAGACATGCCGTGCGGCAATCCAATCTGCACAAGCCTGCCAGTTGCCATACCTTTCGCCACAGTTTCGCCACCGAGTTACTGCGTCGAGGGAGTGACATTCGCACAGTGCAGACGCTACTGGGGCATGCGGATATACGTACGACGCAGATCTATACGCATGTGCTGGGACAGGGCTTTGCCGGTGTAGTCAGCCCGCTGGGGTGAGCGCGGCAAGCACTTGGCTGGGTTGTCACGACCGCCATCCCCGGATTGCATACGGGCTACAGGGTCTGTGCCGCTAGGCCTTGGGCAGCGCCTCCAGCACCTGCCGATACAAACCCTGCAGGCGCAGGGCATCCTCTTCGTCCAGCGTCTCTTGCTGAAGGCGGCGAGCGAAAACATCTTCCACGCTCAACTCGTCCAGCGTCTCTCGCGCTTCACAGGCCAAGCTGGCTGCCGCATTGCCGCGTTCACGACGGATACGCAGCACCTCCACGGGATGCCCTTCGCACAGGGCGTTGATGCGGCTTTGTAGGTCGCTCAGGTAGTCGTCGGTGCTCACTTGCACTTCCAGCCATACGGGCCGTTCGGGCATGCCCTGCTTGGCGGTTTCGGCGATGGCATCGGCCAGTTCCTTCAGCGAGCCGCGCAGGCTGGCCATTGGCTGAAATACCGGCACGGGCAGCGCTATGATCGAGTGCAGCGCAGCCTCGCCGAACTGCAGCAGCAGCACTTCCTTCTGCTGGCGCGCCTCGTCGAAGGACAGGGCAATCGGCGAGCCGCTGTAGCGAATGTGCTCCAGGCCGCCGACCTTTTGCGGGCGGTGGATATGGCCAAGGGCGATGTAGTCCGCCGGCGGGAAGGCGCTGGTGGGGAAGGCTTCCAGGCTGCCGACGTAGATCTCGCGCACCGATTCGCTGGCGCTGGCGCCAACCGTGGTGAGGTGACCAGTGGCGATGATCGGTAGCGTCAGGCCCAGCTCGTTACGCTTGATAACCGCTAGTTCGTACAGTGCCCGGTAATGCTCAGCGATGGCTTGCTGCAGCGACTGCTGCTTGTCCTGCGCGCTCTGCCCCGCCTGGCTGGCCAACACGTCGCGCGGGCGGATGAAGGGAATGGCGCAGAGAATGGCGCCCGGCTGGCCAGTACGATCATTGAGTACCAGTACCTGTTCAGCCAGGTCGACGCCTACGCTCGGCACCACCTGGGTGCCCAGTTGCCCCAGCAGGCTGCGACTTTCACCGAGCATTGCTGGCGAGTCGTGGTTGCCGCCGAGTACCACCAGGGCGCAGCCGACGTCGCGCAACTCCACTACCAGCCGGTAGTACTGCTCGCGGGCATAGCTGGGCGGCGCACCGGTGTCGAACACATCGCCGGCGATCAGCAGCACGTCCACCTGATGCGCGTGCACCTGCTCCAGCAGCCAGGCGCAAAAAGCCTGGTGTTCGGCCTGGCGGGTCTTGCCCATGAAATGCTGGCCCATGTGCCAGTCGGAGGTGTGCAGGATGCGCAAGCTCATAGCGGCCAGTCCTGTACGACGACATGAGTCTTGACCCGCTGCATTTGCGGGAAGGCCTCGATGGCCGCGCGCACTTCGCTCAGGCGCGCCATGCTCGGCGCCTCGACCAGTACCAGCATGTCGGTCTCGCCGCTGATGCCACTGCAATGGCGGATTTCCGGGTATTCGCGCATGCGCTCGACATAATCCTGGCAGCGACCGTTCTGGTAGAAGAGCTCGAGAAAGGCCTTGACCCCGCCCTCGCCCGGCACCGCGACCTGCGCGTGATAGCCGCGAATCACCCCGCTCTTTTCCAGATGGCGAATGCGCTCGCTGACCGACGAACGTGACAGGTTGACCTCACGGGCGATGTGGCTGACGGAGGTGCGCGCGTCGCTGCGCAGCAGGGCGAGGATCTGGCGATCGAACTTGTCCACGGGCTTCTCGGGGTGGCAATCAGGTTGACGGAGGAAACCGCCATTTCGTCGGCAAAAGGCGACAGCCTGCAAGCGGGCGGCGCTCTACCATGGCGGCTCCAATAAAGGCGTGAGCATACCCCATGAGTCGATTGAACAAGGAGTTGGGCCTGCTGCAGGGTGTCGCCCTGCTCAGCACCTCGCTGCTCGGCACAGGCATCTTCGTGGTGCCAGCGCTGGCCGCCACGGCCGCAGGCGCGGCGTCGCTATGGGCCTGGATGATCCTCATTGCTCTGGTGCTGCCGGTGGCCTTCACCTTCGCTCAATTGGGCAAGCGCTTCCCACATGCCGGCGGCGCGCCGCACCTGATCGGCCGCGCCTTCGGCCTGCGCATGGAAGGCGTCAGTGCGCTGCTGTTTCTCGCCGTACTGCCGGTCGGACTGCCGGCTGCGCTGCATATCGCCAGCGGCTTCTGGCTGGCGCTGCTCGACCTCGACCGCGTCGGCCTGCTGGCCATCGAATTGGTCACGCTGGCTGCCATTCTGCTGCTTGGCCAGCGCCCGCCAAAAGCTTCGGGCCTGCTGCAGGGGCTGATCGCCGTGGCCATCGTTGCCAGCGTTGCGCTGATCTGGTGGATGGGTGATCTGCCGCGCACCAGCCAACCGCTGTTGCCAGCCATGGACGACCAATGGCATTTGCTGCCGACAGCGCTGGGGGTGATGTTCTGGTGCTTCGTCGGCATCGAGGCCTTCACTCACCTGGGCGAGGAGTTCAAACGCCCCGAGCGCGACTTCCCCCTGGCGCTGCTGCTCGGTGTGCTGCTGGCTGGCCTGGTGTACTGGGCCTGTTCGGTGGCGGTGCTGAGTTTTGCCACCTACGGTGACGTGCACAGCGATACCACCGCGCTACCGCGCCTGTTCGAGCAGTTGCTCGGCGAGCAGGCGCGCGCGCTGGTGGCGGTGCTGGGCTACCTGGCCTGCTTCGCTTCGATGAACGTATACATCCAGGGGTTCGCCCGGCTGATCTGGAGCCTGGCCGAAGAAGGTCGCCTGCCTGCCAGCCTGGCCGTGCGCAACCGCCAGGGCGTGCCGGGCAAGGCCTTGTTGCTGGTGGTGATCAGTTGCGCGCTGTGCGCCGTACTGTCGGCCACGCTGAAGCTGTCGGTGGATGACCTGATTCGCTATGCCAATGGCAACTTCGTGCTGATCTACCTGTTCAGCATGGCAGCGGGCTGGGTGCTGTTGCGAGGCATCTGGCGTTTGCTGGCCGGGCTCAGCACGCTGCTCTGTGCGGCGGTGCTGGTGATGCTCGGCAGCGATGCGTTGTATGCCGTGGCGCTGCTCGTCGCCCTGCTGCTGCTCGATCATCTGCGCGCCCGGCACAAGGCGTTGGCGTAGCGATCCTCCGCGCACGCCTGGTGGCGGATGAAAGAGCGTCATCCTCACCACGGATGACCGTGGGGAACATGGGTTCTATCCTTAGGCTGAATTTGCCGAAAGGAAGCCTCATGCGCCGCATACTCAATGACCTGAAAATCATGATCCTGGCCAACCTGTGGATCGTGCCGGTGATGGCCGCGCTGGTCTGGGCGCTGTTCCAGTTCGTCGCGCCGCCACCACCGATGAGTGTCAGCATGGCCACCGGCACGCAAGGCGGCGCCTATCAGCACTTTGCCGAGCGACTGAAGGAAGAACTGGCCAAGGAAGGTTTCGAGCTTACCCTGGTGCCCACCTCTGGCTCGCGTGACAACCTGCAACGCCTGCTCGCCGAAGCGCCCGAGGTGCAGATCGCCCTGGTGCAGAGCGGCCTGGAGCGCCAGTTGGCGCCTGACGAACAACGTCAGTTGCAGAGCCTGGGGGCGATCTATCAGGAGCCGCTGTGGCTGTTCTATCGCCGTGACGTTGAGTTGGATCGCATTGCCGACCTGCTGCCGCTGCGCCTCGGCCTGGGCGGCGAAGGCAGCGGCACCCGCGCCGCCAGTGATGCCATTCTCAGCGCCAATGCCATCGAGCCGGAACAATATCCCGACACCTGGCAGAGCCTCGGCGGTGGCAAAGCCGCTCGGGCGCTGATGGCCGGCGAACTGGATGCAGCGTTCTTCGTCGGTCCGGCAGAGAACGCACTGGTTCAGCAACTGGCGGCCAACCCGGACATCGCCCTGGCACACTTTCGGCGCGCCGCCGCTTACGAGGCGCGACTGCCGTTCTTCAATCAGGTGAAGGTCGGTGAAGGTCTGCTCGACCTGGCCAGCAATGCGCCGGATCGCGACATCGTCACCCTCTCTCCAGTCGCTACCCTGGTGGTCAACGACGACTTCAACCCTGGCCTGGTACCGCTGTTTCTCGAAGCCAGCCGTGAAGTGATGCGCAGCGGCACCCTGCTCGACGCCGCCGGCACCTTCCCCAGCGCAGAGCCGCGCACCTTCGAGCTGCACAAGGATGCCGGGCATTACTACGCCAAGGGGCTGCCGATTTTGCAGCGCTACCTGCCGTTTCGCATCGCCTCGCTGGCCGACCGCTACATCATCCTGCTGATCCCGCTGATCGTGGTGATGATCCCGCTGTTCAAGGCCGTCGGGCCGATCTACCAGTGGCGTATCCGCGCGCGCATCTACCGCTGGTACAAGTACCTGCGCGAGATCGACCGCAAGCTGCACGCTGGCTCCCTGCCGGACGCGCTCGGCAGCGAAATCGAGCGCCTGGAGAAACTGGAAGACGAACTCGCCGCGGTGGAAGTGCCGCTGTCGTATTCCAATGAGCTGTACGAGCTGCACATGCATGTGCGCTATGTGATCGAGCGCTTGCGCGAGTTGCAGCGGCGGCGGCAGCCGTAGGGTGGACATCGTTTTTTCATGTCCACCGATGCGCAGCGGATGGAAAAAGCGTCTCCACCCTGAGTAAAAGTAAAAGTGAAGTAGCCGTTTCTGACGAGTAGGAGCCGCGCCTCGCGGCGAATGGTTCAGGCAACCTCGATCATGAGCTGAACCCACCATTCGCCCCGGGGCGGGGCTCCTACAGTTCGTGGACAACGTGAAGTTTGTCCATCACTTGGACTGAGCCCGCGACGACTTCTGTGGGCTTTAGCCGCGAGCAGCTGCATAGCGTTCACCGATGCATGCGCACCAGAATCCATGACCCGCTTCGGGTAAACTTCGCCTCTTGTTTCATTTGCCCACGAGACCGCCATGCCGATCCGTCACTGCATCGTCCACCTGATCGACAAGAAGCCCGACGGCAGCCCTGCCGTGCTGCACGCCCGCGACAGCGAGCTGGCCACGTCGCAAGCCATAGAGAACCTGCTGGCCGACCTCAACGAGAGCTACAACGCCAAGCAGGGCAAGGCCTGGGGTCTGTTCCACGAAGAATCCGGCGCCTACCCGTTCAGTGGCTGGCTCAAGGCCTATCTCGATGGCGAGCAGGATTTCACCGCCTTCAGCCGTCAGGCCGTCGAACACCTGCAAAAGCTGATGGAGGAATCCAACCTCTCCACTGGCGGTCACGTGCTGCTGGCTCACTACCAACAAGGCATGACCGACTACCTGGCCATCGCCCTGCTGCACCACAGCGAAGGTGTGGCGGTGACCGACGCGCTGGACGTGACGCCGGCCAAACATCTGGATCTGGGCCAGTTGCACCTGGCCGCGCGCATCAATATCAGCGAGTGGCAGAACAACAAGCAGTCCAAGCAGTACATCTCCTTCATCAAGGGCAAGAACGGCAAGAAGGTCTCGGACTACTTCCGTGACTTCATCGGTTGCCAGGAAGGCGTCGACGGCCCCGGCGAAACCCGCACCCTGCTCAAGGCCTTCAGCGACTTCGTGGAAAGCGAAGACCTGCCCGAAGAACAGGCCCGCGAGAAGACCAAGACCCTGGTCGGCTACGCCAGCGGCCAGGCCAAACTGGGTGAACCGATTACCCTGGAAGAACTCTCCGGGCTGATCGACGAGGAGCGTCCCAAGGCCTTCTACGAGCACATCCGCAACAAGGACTACGGCATGGCGCCGGAATTTCCGGCGGACAAACGCACCTTGAGCCAGTTCCAGCGTTTTACCGGGCGGGCCGAAGGGCTGTCGATCAGCTTCGAGGCGCACCTGCTGGGCTCGAAGATCGAATACGACGAGGGCCGCGACATGTTGATCATTCGTCAGTTGCCGACCCAGTTGAAGGATCAGCTCAAGCGGCGGCAGGATTGATGCCTGCTGTTGTAGGGTGGGCCGGGCGGCGATCCGCTTTAGCAGGCCGTTGAAAAACGTAGGCGAGGCAGCCAATGCAAGGCAAAAACAGGCGAAAAAGCGGAGTTTACGAGCTGTAAATGAGCATTTTGATCGGACTCGCGCACGAGCCTGTTTTTAACGCAGCAGTGGCAACGCAGATAGTTTTTCAACAGCCTGTTAGCCCACCAAAGCAGTCCAAGTCAGCACCCGAGCTACCTTAGGAAGCTGAGATCGTTGTTGGTGGGCTGAAGCCCACCCTACAAACCTGACCGCGCTATCGCACAAGGACGCGCCACCATGAAGACGATTGTGCTGCTGCTCGCCGCGCTGGCTCTGTGGCAGAACTGGGACAAGATCGACCGCTGGCTAAACCCGCCACAGGCCGGTAATGCCAACGGCGAGATCGTGCTCTACGCGACGCAATGGTGCGGTTACTGCGCCAAGACCCGCGAGCTGTTCGCCGAGGATGGCATTGCCTATCGCGAAGTGGATATCGAGAACGATGCGGCTGGCCGCGCCCGGTACCAGGCACTGGGTGGCCGGGGCGTGCCGGTGATCGATCTACGCGGCCAGGTGATTCACGGCTACGACGTGCGCGCCATCCGCGCCGCCTACTGACCTCAACTCAGCGAACTGTCCTCACGCCGCCACTGCCGTGGGCTGACGCCGAACCAGCGGCGGAAGGCGCGCGAGAAGGCGCTGGTTTCCGAATAGCCGAGCAATGGCGCCAGCTGCGAGATGGGCAGTTGCGGCTGGCGCAGGTAACGGTTGGCCAGTTCGCGACGCACGTTGTCCACCAGTTGCGAGAAGCTCAGCCCCTGCTCACGCAGGCGCCGCTGCAGCGACCAACTGGCCATGCCGAGCATTTCCGCGACATCTTCCAGCGCCGGCTCGCCGTACAGCAGGCGCTGGCGAATCTGCTCGCGCACATCGTTGACCATATCCCGCTCACCACGCCCGCACAGGGCGCTGATCTGGTTCAGCGAGTCCTGCATGACCATCAGCAGTACCGGATCACTGTCCGGCATGGCGCGGTCGAGGCCGCGCTTGGGAATCAGCAGGGAATTGCACGGCTGCTCGAAATACACCGGCGCATCGAACACCTTACAGTGCTCGTGCCAATGCTCCGGCCGTGGGTGTTCAAAGTGCACCGCGCGCGGCGCCCACTGCGGGCCAAGCACATGACGCACCAGGTTGAGGGCCATGCCCAGGGTCAACTCGGCATCCTGGCGGCGGCTGAGAATGGCGCCATGGCGTACCTGATAGTCGAAGCGGTAGCACTCGCCCTCATCGACCAGGCGGATCAGGCTGTTGCGCTGATGTAGCGGGAAGGCACGGGCGAAGTTGATCAGCGCCTGTTCCAGGGTCGCCGAACACAGCCCGATATAACCAAGCAGGCCAAGCGCCTGCGGCTTGAACTGCTGACCGTAGTACAGACCGAAGTTGTCGCAGCCGGACTGATGCGCGGCTTCTTCCAGCACCTGGCAGTAATTGGGCAGTGCCAGGCTCAGGGTCGGATGGCGCAGGCACTCGGGGTCGATCCCGGAGACCCCGAGGATACGATCCGGGTCACCGCCCTGCTTTTCGATGAAGCCGCACAGGCCACTCGCAGCAGCCGCCAGCACACCCGCATTAGCCGGCGCACCGGACAACAGCGAAGCGCCGAACGAACCACCCGCCTGGGAGAAAAAGGCACTCATCGGGGCCTCCTTGGTAACAATGCGTTTCGGCAAGCAAGAAATACGCCTGCACTGTCGCACCGCAAAACCACGGTTCAAACGCCACCTCCGTGCCCCGCCCTGCCGGGCGAGTGAGTCATTTTGAAACATCCGCACCAAAACGCAGCGGACGACTTGACCCATTACGACACAGGCAGCGTCGGCGCCTGCAAAGTTGACTTTGCACGACAGCAAGCCCCCTGTGCAGTCAAGTTGCGCCCATGAAATCGGCTCATGATCGACCCAGGCTGAACGTCAGCTCACCTGCTACGTACAACTACAACAACATCGTTTCGGAGAACGCTCATGATTTATGCCAAGCCTGGAACCAGCGGCGCCGTCATCACCCTCAAGCCGCGTTACGGCAACTACATCGGCGGTGAGTTCGTCGCCCCGCTCAGCGGTCAGTACTTCAGCAATACCAGCCCGGTCGATGGCTCGGTAATCGGCGAATTCCCCCGCTCCAACGCCGCCGACATCGACAAGGCTCTCGATGCTGCGCATGCCGCCGCCGATGCCTGGGGCCGCACCAGCGTGCAGGAGCGTTCGCACATCCTGCTGAAAATCGCCGACCGCATCGAAGCCAACCTCGAACTGCTCGCCGTGGCCGAAACCTGGGACAACGGCAAGCCGGTGCGTGAGACGCTGAACGCCGACGTACCGCTGGCCGTCGACCACTTCCGTTACTTCGCCGGCTGCATCCGCGCTCAGGAAGGCAGCACCGCCGAGATCAACGACGGCACCGTGGCTTATCACTTCCACGAGCCGCTGGGCGTAGTCGGGCAGATCATCCCGTGGAACTTCCCGCTGCTGATGGCCGCGTGGAAGCTGGCTCCGGCGCTGGCTGCCGGCAACGCCATCGTGCTCAAGCCGGCCGAGCAGACGCCGCTGTCGATCACCCTGCTGGTGGAAATCATCGGCGACCTGTTGCCACCAGGCGTGCTCAATATCGTCCAGGGTTTTGGCCGCGAGGCCGGTGAGGCGCTGGCCACCAGCACGCGCATCGCCAAGATCGCCTTCACCGGCTCCACCCCGGTGGGCTCGCACATCATGAAGTGCGCTGCCGAGAACATCATCCCGAGCACTGTCGAGCTGGGCGGCAAATCGCCGAACATCTTCTTCGCCGACATCATGAACGCCGAGCCGGCCTTCATCGAGAAGGCTGCCGAAGGCCTGGTGCTGGGTTTCTTCAACCAGGGCGAGATCTGCACCTGCCCGTCGCGCGCGCTGGTGCAGGAGTCGATCTACGACGCCTTCATGGTCGAGGTGATGAAGAAGGTCAAACAGATCAAGCGCGGCAACCCGCTGGACACCGAGACCATGGTTGGCGCCCAGGCCTCGCAGCAGCAGTTCGACAAGATCTTGAGCTACCTGGAGATCGCCCAGCAGGAAGGCGCGCAGGTGCTTACCGGCGGTGCTGCCGAGCGGCTCGAAGGCGACCTGGCCAGCGGCTATTACATCCAGCCGACCCTGCTCAAGGGGCACAACAAGATGCGCGTGTTCCAGGAAGAGATCTTCGGCCCGGTGATCGGCGTGACCACCTTCAAGGACGAAGCCGAAGCCCTGGCGATTGCCAACGACACCGAGTTCGGTCTGGGCGCCGGTGTGTGGAGCCGCGACATCAACACCGCGTACCGCATGGGTCGTGGGATCAAGGCCGGCCGTGTGTGGACCAACTGCTACCACCTGTACCCGGCGCACGCCGCCTTCGGTGGCTACAAGAAGTCCGGTGTCGGCCGTGAAAACCACAAGATGATGCTCGACCACTACCAGCAGACCAAGAACCTGCTGGTGAGCTACGACATCAATCCGCTGGG
>NZ_QASO01000114.1:35902-75548 GCF_003052605.1 Ectopseudomonas oleovorans
ACTCGCGCACGAGCCTGTTTTTAACGCAGCAGTGGCAACGCAGATAGTTTTTCAACAGCCTGCGACACGGCAGCGCAGGCTTGATCTGCACGGGAACTCGGCAAGGCCGGCTTCCTCCAAGGTTCAGCTCATCCCCGGCATTCGACGCCCCGGCGCGGCGACGACGATACGGCTGAGCGCTTTCCGGTATCATGCCGCCACCTTTCGCCGAGATATTGACCCGATGTCACTGCGTCGACTGCTGCTCCCCCTGCTTCTGCTCTGCCTGAGCCTGCCCGCCAGCGCCAACCTGTTCGATCAGCGTCCGGCTGCGTCGCCACTTGGTGCACCGCTGAACAACAGCAGCGATTTCCTGCCAGTACGCGAAGCCTTCAAGCTGAGCCTGGTCAGCAGCGATACACAGGCCGTGACGCTGCGTTTCGTCGCCGCCGAGGGCTACTACCTCTACCGCCACCGCTTCAACTTCAGCGTCGACTCGGCACAGCTGACACTCGGCGAAGTCGAATTACCGGCCGGTCAGGCCAAGCACGACGAATTCTTCGGCGATGTCGAGGTGTACTACGGCGTGCTGGATATCCGCGTGCCGCTGGATAACCCGGACAATCACCCGCTGCGCCTGCAGGTCGATTATCAGGGTTGCGCCGACAAGGGCCTGTGTTACCCGCCGGAAACCGAATTCATCGAGATCGGTGACATGCCTGCTGCCAACAGCAGCGATGGGGCATCGATGGCATCCGGCTGGAACTGGAAAGTACTGGCGCTGTTCTTCCTCGGCGGCCTGGCGCTGACCTTCACCCCCTGCGTGCTGCCGATGCTGCCAATTCTCTCCGGCGTGGTACTGCGCGGCCAGTTGGGCGGCCTGCGCAGCCTGACTCTGTCACTGGCTTATGTCCTGCCGATGGCCGCCTGCTTCGCCATTCTCGGTACGCTGATGGGCCTGTTCGGCGCGGGCCTCAATCTGCAGGCTCGCCTGCAATCGGCTTGGGTATTGGTGCCTTTCGCCGCCTTCTTCGCCTTCTTCGCGCTGGCCATGTTCGGCCTGTTCGAGCTGCGCCTGCCACGTTTCATCAGTGAACCGCTGGATCGCCTGGCAGGCAAAACCCATGGCGGCTCGCATGTGAATGCAGCCCTGCTCGGCGTGCTGTCCAGCCTGCTGGTCAGCCCCTGCGTCTCGGCGCCGCTGGTCGGTGCCCTGCTCTATATCAGCGCCAGCGGCGATGCCCTGGGCGGCGGCCTGAAACTGCTTGCCCTGGGCCTCGGCATGGGTACGCCGCTGGTGCTGTTCGCCGTGGGCGGTGGTGCGCTGCTGCCGAAAACCGGCACCTGGATGGTCACGGTGCGCAATGCCTTCGGTGTGCTGCTGCTGGCCGTTTCGGTGTGGCTGCTCGAACGCGTGCTGCCGGGCAGTCTGAGTCTGGCCCTGTGGGGCCTGCTGGCCGGCGGCGTGGCGGTGTTTCTCGGCGCCCTGGAATTCGGCCCCAAGACGCACCGGCAGAAGCTCAGCCAGATCGTCGGGCTGGCCCTGCTGGTCTATGCCCTAGCCGCCTGGGTCGGCGCCTTGCAGGGCGCGACCAATCCGCTCAAACCACTCGGCCAGTTGCAGGCCGGCGCCAGCCAGAGCAGCGCCAAGAGCGGTGCCTGGCAAACCCTGAGCAGCCCAACCGAGCTGGACGCGGCCCTGGCCGAGGCCAAAGCCGCCGGCCAGCCGCTGCTGCTGGACTGGTACGCCGACTGGTGCATCAGTTGCAAGGTCATCGAGCGCGAGGTGTTCGGCAATGCCGAAGTGGGCAGCAAACTGGCCGGCTGGCGCCTGATCCGCTTCGATATAACCGAAAGCAACGCCACCCAGCGCGCCCTGCTGGACCGCTACCAACTGTTCGGCCCGCCGGCCATCCAGTTGTTCGCCGGCAATGGTGACGAATGGCTCGATCTGCGTGTCGTAGGTGAGGTCGATGCCGCGACCTTCGCCGGCCGCCTGGATCAGGCAAGTAGCCGCCTAGGAAACGCTGAAAAAGCCCCAAACCGTCACTCCCGCGAAGGCGGGAGTCCAGGTACTGCGGGGTCTGGATTCCCGCCTTCGCGGGAATGACGACTATTTCAGACCATCCCCAGGTAGCTGAATGCCGCCAAGACGATCATCGCTAGCGCCTGGCAACGACCAAAACCAACGCTATAGTCATATTTCTGCCGCAAACGCCGGCCATCGTGTCGACTATTGCCGACATCGGGCCAGCTACGGCATAGTCCTGCGCAGCCCGAACAACAAGGAACGCGACCATGGCCACCCTACTGGTGCTGCACGGCCCCAACCTCAACCTGCTGGGCACCCGCGAGCCCGACAAATATGGCGCCACCACCCTGGCCGAGATCAATCAGGATCTGGAGCGCCGCGCCCGCGAGGCTGGCCACCACCTGCTGCATCTGCAGAGCAATGCCGAGTACGAATTGATCGACCGCATTCACGCCGCAAAGGCTGAAGGTGTCGACTTTATCCTGATCAATCCCGCCGCTTTTACCCATACAAGCGTCGCATTACGTGACGCGTTGCTGGCGGTGAGCATCCCATTCATCGAAGTGCACCTGTCCAACGTGCACAAGCGTGAACCTTTCCGCCATCACTCCTACTTTTCAGACGTTGCCGTAGGGGTGATCTGCGGGCTTGGCGCCAGCGGTTATCGGCTGGCCCTGGAAGCGGCACTCGAACAACTGACCGGGCGCGCCTGACGCGTAGCCTGGTAGACAAGTCCTACCTCACCTCTGGGAGTTGAACCTTCATGGATATCCGTAAAGTCAAGAAACTGATCGAGCTGCTGGAAGAGTCCGGTATCGACGAGCTGGAGATCAAAGAGGGCGAAGAGTCCGTGCGTATCAGCCGCCACAGCAAGCAGCCGGCCTACGCGCCGCAGCCGGTCTACGCTCAGGCTCCTGCGCCGGTCGCCGCCCCGGTTGCCGCAGCTGCACCGAGCGCTGACGCTGCCCCGGCCGCCGCACCGAAACTGAACGGTACCGTCGCGCGCTCGCCGATGGTCGGCACCTTCTACCGCGCGGCTTCGCCGACCTCGGCCAACTTCGTTGAAGTCGGTCAGACCGTGAAGAAAGGCGACATCCTGTGCATCGTCGAAGCCATGAAGATGATGAACCACATCGAGGCCGAAGCCAGCGGCGTGATCGAGTCCATCCTGGTGGAAAACGGCCAGCCGGTTGAGTACGACCAGCCCCTGTTCACCATCGTTTGATGCCCGGGGAGCCTGCAATGCAGAAGCTGGAAAAAGTCCTGATCGCCAACCGTGGCGAAATTGCCCTGCGTATCCTGCGTGCCTGCAAGGAGCTGGGTATCAAGACGGTGGCCGTGCACTCCACCGCCGACCGCGAACTGATGCACCTGGGCCTGGCCGACGAGTCCGTCTGCATTGGTCCGGCAGCCGGCGCGCAGTCCTACCTGAACATCCCGGCGATCATCAGCGCAGCTGAACTGACCGGCGCCACGGGCATCCACCCGGGCTACGGCTTTCTCGCCGAGAACGCCGACTTCGCCGAACAGGTGGAGAATTCCGGTTTCGCCTTCATCGGCCCTAAAGCCGACACCATTCGCCTGATGGGCGACAAGGTATCGGCCAAGGAAGCCATGATCAAAACCGGCGTACCGGTAGTTCCCGGCTCCGACGGCCCGCTGCCGGAAGACGAGGAAGAAGCCCTGCGCATTGCCCGTGAAGTGGGCTACCCGGTGATCATCAAGGCCGCTGGCGGCGGCGGTGGTCGCGGCATGCGCGTGGTGCACAAGGAAGAAGACCTGATCAAATCGGCCAAGCTGACCCGCACCGAAGCCGGTGCTGCGTTCGGCAATCCGATGGTCTATCTGGAAAAATTCCTCGGCAACCCGCGCCACGTCGAAGTCCAGGTGCTGTCCGACGGCCAGGGCAACGCGATTCACCTGTACGACCGCGACTGCTCGCTGCAGCGTCGTCACCAGAAGGTGATCGAAGAGGCTCCGGCCCCACTGATCGACGAGAAGGCCCGCGCCGAAGTGCTCAAGCGCTGCGTCGATGCCTGTGTCGAGATCGGCTACCGTGGCGCCGGCACCTTCGAGTTCCTCTATGAAGACGGTCGTTTCTACTTCATCGAGATGAACACCCGCGTTCAGGTGGAGCACCCGGTCACCGAGATGGTCACTGGTATCGACATCGTCAAGGAGATGCTCAGCATCGCCGCTGGCAACAAGCTGTCGATCAAGCAGGAAGACGTGAAGATCCTCGGTCACTCGGTCGAGTGCCGGATCAACGCCGAAGACCCGGACAACTTCATGCCCAGCCCAGGCAAGGTCAAGCATTTCCATGCTCCGGGCGGTAATGGCGTGCGCGTCGATTCACACCTGTACAGCGGCTACAGCGTTCCACCGCACTACGACTCGCTGATCGGCAAGCTGATCACCTTCGGCAAGGACCGTGACGAAGCCATGGCCCGTATGCGCAATGCCCTGGACGAGATCGTGGTCGATGGCATCAAGACCAACGTACCGCTGCACCGCGACCTGACTCGCGACAAGGGTTTCGTCAAAGGTGGCGTGAACATCCATTACCTGGAAAAGAAACTGGGTATGGACAAGCACTGAGTCCTGACTCGCTGCTTCACAGGGGCTGCCTTCGGGCGGCCCCTGTCGTTTCAGCGGCTGAACTGGCAAGCCGCCACCCCCATCAAGTAAGCTGCGCGGCCAAACGCGCGCCCTTCACGAGGTTTTCCATGCCCTGGTTACAAGTCCGTCTCGCCATCACTCCTGAGCAGGCAGAAACCTACGAGGATGCGCTGCTGGAAGTGGGCGCCGTATCGGTAACCTTCATGGACGCCGAAGATCAGCCGATCTTCGAGCCGGATCTGGGCACCACCCCGCTGTGGTCGAACACCCACCTGCTGGCCCTGTTCGAGGCCGACACCGACGAGACCGCACTGCTCGCCCACCTGCAACTGCTGTGTGGCGGCGCACTGCCGGAGCATCATGTCGAGCGCATCGAGGATCAGGACTGGGAACGCAGCTGGATGGATGGCTTCCAGCCGATGCGCTTTGGCCAGCGCCTGTGGATCGTGCCGAGCTGGCACGCCGCGCCGGAGCCGGATGCGGTCAACCTGCTGCTCGATCCGGGCCTGGCCTTCGGCACAGGCACCCACCCGACCACCGCGCTGTGTCTGGAGTGGCTCGACGGCCAGAAGCTCGATAACTGCAGCGTGCTCGATTTCGGCTGCGGCTCGGGCATCCTGGCGATCGCCGCCCTGTTGCTCGGCGCACCGCAGGCCGTGGGCACCGATATCGACCCGCAGGCGCTGGAGGCCTCCCGCGACAACGCCTCGCGTAATGGCATCGCCCCCGCTCGTTTCCCGGTCTATCTGCCGGCGGATATGCCGCAGCAACCGGCCGACGTGGTCGTCGCCAATATCCTTGCCGGCCCGCTGGTTTCACTGGCACCGCAGATCACTGCGCTGGTCAAAAGCGGTGGGCGCCTGGCACTGTCGGGCATCCTCGCCGAACAGGCCGAAGACGTTCGCGCCGCCTACGCCGGCGCCTTCGACCTTGATCCGACCGCCAGCAAGGACGGCTGGGTACGCATCAGCGGCGTCAAGCGCTGATGCGCGCGCAATCCTTGCGTTAGACTAGTTGCTTGGATTTTCCGGACCCGCGCATGAGCGAAAGCCACGTTACCCAGTGCCCCCATTGCCGCACCAACTTCCGCGTCAGCCAGGCGCAGCTGGCTGCTGCCCATGGCGTCGTGCGCTGTGGGGCCTGCCTGCACGTGTTCAACGCCGCCGAACAGCTGTTCGGCCCCACCACGACAAGCGCAGCAGTCAAAGCACCCAGCGCGGCGGCGCAACAGTTTCACGCCGGCACCGGCAGCAAGCCAGCAGCCAAGAAAGCGGTCGACGATACGCTGTGGATTCATGACGACCTGGACCTCGATAGCCTCGATCTCGATGAGGAACTGGCCAGACTGGAAGAGCAGGAACAGCAGCTGTCGCAGCAGTTTCTTGCCCTGGAACGGGCGCCGCGCCCAGCCGAACGCTTCGAGGACAGTGGCGTAGACGACCCCAAGGACATCCACGATGAATCCTGGACTGAAGCCCTGCTGCGTGACGAGCCGGTAAAACCTGAGCGCGCACGCTTCGAGCTGCAGGAAACTGACGCACAACCGCCAGCGGCGGCTGCAGCGGAACGTAGAATGGCCGAGCCTGCGCCACCCACCACAACGCACAAACAGCCCGTTGTCGAGCTCCTAGAGGAAGCCGACGAACCGCGCCTGGGTAGCCTCGATGACGAACCGCTGGAGCAGGCGCAGACGGACGAAGTTCCGCACAGCGAACGCGAAGAGCCCAAGCTCACGCGCAACGAGCCTGGCCTGCGCGAGGAACGACTGTTCGATCTGGACGACGAACCTCTGCAACTCGAATGGCGTCAGCCACAGGGCATCGTCTGGGGGCGCGTGTTCGGCTGGGGCCTGCTCAACCTATTGGCTGCAGCCGGCCTGCTGGCGCAATACGCCGCCTACAACTTCGATGAACTGGCGCGTCAGGAGCGTTATCGCCCCTGGTTCGAACAGCTGTGTCCGAACATCGGCTGCACATTGCCATCGAAAGTCGATATCGGCCAGATTCGCAGCAGCAATCTGGTGGTGCGCAGCCACCCGGAGTTCTCCGGCGCGCTGATCGTCGACGCCATCCTCTACAACCGCGCACCCTTCGCCCAGCCCTTCCCGCTGCTGGAAATGCGCTTCGCCGATCTGGGCGGCCAGCTGGTCGCCAGCCGCCGCTTCAAACCCAGCGAATACCTCGCTGGCGAGCTGGCCGGGCAGAGCGAAATGCCGCCGCAAACGCCCATCCATATCTCGCTGGACATCCTCGACCCGGGCCCCCGTGCGGTCAACTACAGCCTCAGCTTCCACTCCCCCGAATAGCCTGCAGGCTCTGCGACCCGTGGTCGCAGAGCTTCCATCTAACTGCTGGCGATAAGCCCATAGCTGTTCAGAATTTGTTCAAAACGACCTTTATCCAGTCATCCAGAGCGGGTATCATGCCCACCCTTTCGCGAGCACCGACCCACCGCAGTTTCCCCTGAGGACACAGTGGAGGGCAGGTGTTGATCGCCCTTTGTCTCAACTGCGCACCAACAAGCAGGGACGCCCCATGTCGGCCCCACGTATTGGCCCCTACACATTGCCCAATCGGTTGATCCTGGCTCCCATGGCCGGCGTCACCGATCGCCCGTTCCGCCAGCTGTGCCGCCGTCTCGGTGCCGGCCTGGTGGTGTCGGAGATGGTCACCAGCGATGTGCGCCTCTGGAATAGCCGCAAGTCCAGCCTGCGTTTGCTGCACGCCGGTGATCCCGAGCCGCGCTCGGTACAGATCGCCGGTGGCGACCCGCAGATGATGGCCGACGCAGCACGCAAGAACGTCGAGTTAGGAGCGCAGATCATCGACATCAACATGGGCTGCCCAGCCAAGAAGGTCTGCAACAAGGCCGCCGGCTCCGCCCTGCTGCGTGACGAGCCGCTGGTACGGGAAATCCTCGCTGCCGTGGTCGGTGCGGTGGACGTGCCGGTGACCCTGAAGATTCGTACCGGCTGGGACCGCCAGAACAAGAACGGCATTACCGTGGCGAAAATCGCCGAAGATGCCGGCATTGCTGCACTGTCCGTACACGGCCGCACCCGCGCCGATCTGTACACCGGCGAAGCCGAGTACGACACCATCGCCGCCATCAAGCAGGCGGTATCGATTCCGGTGTTCGCCAATGGCGACATCGACTCCCCGGAAAAAGCCAAGGCCGTGCTCGACGCCACCGGCGCCGACGCCTTGCTGATCGGTCGCGCCGCCCAGGGCAGGCCGTGGATCTTCCGTGAAATCGAGCACTACCTGCGTACCGGCGAGAGCCTGCCGGCACCGAGCCTGCTCGAAGTGGAACGCATTCTGCTGGAACACCTTGCCGCACTGCACGCCTTCTATGGCGAATTGATGGGCGTACGCATCGCCCGCAAGCATGTCGGCTGGTATCTGGCAACCCTGCCGGGCGCCAGGGAGTTTCGCGCCCAGTTCAACCGTCTGGACAGCACGGACGCACAGTGCGCCCACGTTCGCGCGTTCTTCCGCGAACGGCACAACGATGAAAACGAGGTGGCCGCATGACGTTGATGACAGAGACCCTAGTGAGTGGAATTGCACCCGTGAGTGACAACACCAGCCTTAAACAGCACCTGAACACGCCAAGCGAAGAGGGTCAGACCCTGCGCGGCGCCGTGGAGAAGGCGCTGCACAACTACTTCGCCCATCTCGAGGGTGCTGACGTCACCGACGTGTACAACCTGGTGCTCACCGAAGTCGAAGCGCCACTGCTGGAAACCGTCATGAATTACGTGAAAGGTAACCAGACCAAGGCCTCCGAGCTGCTCGGCCTGAACCGTGGCACGCTGCGCAAGAAGCTCAAGCAGTACGACCTGCTGTAACCCGAACTCCCGAAAAGGGCGGCCCGCATGAGCCGCCTTTTTTGCTGATATCCCCGCTCTGATGGATAGTGAAATGACCGACCAGACCACCCTTCTGCCCGTCCGCCGCGCGCTGATCAGCGTTTCCGACAAGACCGGTGTCCTCGACTTCGCCCGCGAGCTGGCCGCCCTCGGTGTCGAGATCCTCTCCACCGGCGGCACCTACAAGCTGCTCAAGGACAACGGCGTGGCCGCAGTGGAAGTCGCTGACTACACCGGTTTCCCGGAAATGATGGACGGCCGCGTGAAGACCCTGCACCCGAAGATCCACGGCGGCATCCTCGGCCGTCGCGCCTTGGACGGCGCGGTGATGGAACAGCACGGCATCAAGCCGATCGACCTGGTCGCGGTCAACCTCTATCCCTTCGAAGCCACCGTGGCCAAGCCCGATTGCGACCTGGCCGACGCCATCGAGAACATCGACATCGGCGGCCCGACCATGGTCCGCAGCGCGGCGAAGAACCATAAGGACGTCGCCATCGTGGTCAACACCGGCGACTACGCCGGCATCGTCGCCTCCCTCAAGGCCGGCGGCCTGAGCTACGCCCAGCGTTTCGACCTGGCGCTGAAGGCCTTCGAACACACCGCTGCCTACGACGGCATGATCGCCAACTACCTGGGCACCATCGACCAGGCACGTGACACCCTGTCCACCGAAGGTCGCGGCGCCTTCCCGCGCACCTTCAACAGCCAGTTCGTCAAGGCACAGGAAATGCGCTACGGCGAGAACCCGCACCAGAGCGCGGCGTTCTACGTCGAGGCGAAGAAGGGCGAAGCCAGCGTCTCCACCGCCGTGCAACTGCAAGGCAAGGAACTGTCGTTCAACAACGTCGCCGACAGCGACGCCGCGCTGGAATGCGTGAAGAGCTTCGTCAAGCCGGCCTGCGTCATCGTCAAGCACGCCAACCCCTGCGGCGTCGCCGTGGTACCGGAAGACGAGGGCGGCATCCGCAAGGCCTACGACCTGGCCTACGCCACCGACACCGAGTCGGCCTTCGGCGGCATCATCGCCTTCAACCGCGAGCTGGACGGTGAAACCGCCAAAGCCATCGTCGAGCGTCAGTTCGTCGAAGTGATCATCGCCCCAAAAATCTCCGCCGCCGCCCGTGAAGTGGTGGCCGCCAAGGCCAACGTACGCCTGCTCGAATGCGGCGAATGGCCGGCTGAACGCGCTGCTGGTTGGGACTTCAAGCGCGTCAATGGCGGTCTGCTGGTACAGAGCCGCGACATCGGCATGATCAAGGCAGAAGACCTGAAGATCGTCACCCAGCGCGCGCCGAGCGAGCAGGAAATCCATGACCTGATCTTCGCCTGGAAAGTGGCCAAGTTCGTCAAATCCAACGCCATCGTCTACGCCAAGAACCGCCAGACCGTCGGTGTCGGCGCCGGCCAGATGAGCCGCGTCAACTCCGCGCGCATCGCCGCGATCAAGGCCGAGCATGCCGGCCTGCCGGTGCAGGGCGCGGTGATGGCCTCGGACGCCTTCTTCCCGTTCCGCGACGGCATCGACAACGCCGCCAAGGCCGGTATCACCGCGGTGATCCAGCCAGGTGGCTCGATGCGCGACAACGAGGTGATCGCCGCCGCCGATGAGGCCGGCATTGCCATGGTGTTCACCGGCATGCGCCACTTCCGCCATTGATGATTGTGCCCACGCTCTGCGTGGGCGCGCAGCCTGGGACGCAGAGCGTGGGAACGATCCAGATCCACCCTGCACACAGGCGAGACGTAGGAGCCCGCTTGCGGGCGATCAACCCGCAAAGCATCGCCGGCAAGCCGGCTCCTACAAACAGCACAGACTGATCCTCCTCACGCAGAACGTGGGAACGATCCAGGAGAATGCAATGAATGTATTGATCATCGGCAGCGGCGGTCGTGAACACGCCCTGGCCTGGAAAGTGGCGCAGGATCCGCGCGTCGAGAAGGTCTTCGTTGCTCCAGGCAACGCCGGCACTGCCGTGGAAGCCAAGTGCCAGAACGTCGCCATCGACGTGCTGGCCATAGAACAGCTTGCTGATTTTGCTGAGCAGAACGTGCAACTGACCATCGTCGGCCCGGAAGCGCCGCTGGTCAAAGGCGTGGTCGACCTGTTCCGTACGCGCGGCCTGGACATCTTCGGCCCCACCGCCGCTGCCGCCCAGCTGGAAGGCTCCAAGGCCTTCACCAAGGATTTCCTGGCACGCCACAAGATCCCGACTGCCGACTACCAGAACTTCACCGAGATCGAGCCGGCACTGGCCTACCTGCGCGAGAAAGGCGCTCCGATCGTGATCAAGGCCGACGGCCTGGCTGCAGGCAAGGGCGTGATCGTCGCCATGACCCTGAGTGAGGCCGAAGACGCCGTGCGCGACATGCTCGCCGGCAATGCCTTCGGTGAAGCCGGTTCGCGTGTGGTGATCGAGGAGTTCCTCGATGGCGAAGAAGCCAGCTTCATCGTCATGGTCGACGGCGAGAACGTGCTGCCGATGGCCACCAGCCAGGACCACAAGCGCGTCGGCGACGCCGATACCGGCCCCAACACCGGCGGCATGGGCGCCTACTCGCCGGCACCGGTGGTCACCGCCGAAGTACACAAGCGCGTGATGGACGAGGTGATCTACCCCACCGTGCGCGGCATGGCCAGCGAAGGCAACGTCTACACCGGCTTCCTCTATGCCGGCCTGATGATCGACAAGGCCGGCAAGCCCAAGGTCATTGAGTTCAACTGCCGCTTCGGTGACCCGGAAACCCAGCCGATCATGTGCCGCCTGGAAAGCTCCCTGGTGCTGCTGGTCGAGGCCGCCCTGGCCAAGGCGCTGGACAAAGTCGAAGCGACCTGGGACCCGCGTCCGACCGTGGGCGTGGTGCTGGCCGCCGGTGGCTACCCGGGCGACTACGCCAAGGGCGATGTCATCGAAGGTCTGGATGAAGCCGCCAAGCTCGACGGCAAGGTGTTCCACGCCGGTACCGCACTGAAGGACGGCCAGATCGTCACCGCTGGCGGCCGCGTGCTATGCGCCACCGCCATCGGCGCCAGCGTCGCCGATGCCCAGCAGCAAGCCTACCGCCTGGCCGAGAAGATTCGCTGGAACGGTATGTTCCACCGCAACGACATCGGCTACCGCGCCATCGCCCGCGAGCGCGGCGAAGGCTGAGGCTGAGGCTGAGGCTGAGGCGGCTCAGGGAATACGGCGCGACAGGCCATAAAAAGCCCCGCCGCGCCGTATTCCCCCGAACAAATGCTTGGCTATAATCCGGCCACTCATTTAGAAGGATTTTCCCGTGCGCCGGCTCAGGACTGCCATCGGACTACTCGCCAGCTTGCTGTTGCTCGGCCTTGCCCTGACAGCCAGTGCGAACTCAGCCCCGACAATCGCGCATGGCTGGTCCTATCTGGTCGACGCCAGCGCCCGCCTGGGCCTCGAAGAAGTACGCGCCCAGCGCCAACAGTTCAAGCCGCTGAGCAAACAGTCCTTCACCTTCCCACCCAGTGACCACGCCGTCTGGCTTCGCGCCGAACTGGCGCCACAGCAGCAACCTGCCTGGCTGTGGATCTTCTCGCCACGGGTGCAGTACCTCGATTACTACCTGCTGAAAGACGGCCAACTGGAGCAGAACCTGCACACCGGCGAAGCCATGCCGCTGGACTCGCGACCGCTACCGTCGCGTTTCTACCTGATGCCCCTGCCGAATGACGGCCAGGCCCGCGTCGCCTATGTTCGCCTGACCTCCAACCATCCGCTGATGACCTGGTTCAAGGTCATGGACCAGGCCGAGCTGGTCAGCCTGGAAAAGCCCGCCTACCTTTACGGCATGCTGTTCGGCGCGCTGTTGCTGCTGACCCTGTACAACCTCATCCGCTTCATCTACAGCCGCAGCGCCAGTGGCCTGTGGCTGGCCGGGGTGAACATCGGCCTGGCCGTGTGCTCGTCGGCCAACCTCGGCATCTTCGCCCAGTGGTTACCCAGCCTGGGTTACAACCAGTCCCTGATCGCCGACCTCTCGGCCCTGTTCGCCGCGTTCAGCGCGCTGGCTTTCGGCCTCGGTTTCATGCACGGCACACCGGTGCAGCACAGCCCACTCAATCGCCTGCTGCAGGGCAATGCCCTGCTGATTGTGGTCTACGCCCTGTGCATCACCGTCACCGGTCTGCTCTGGTACAGCTCGCTGGTCTACCTGCTGGTGGCCCTGAGCGCGATCAACCTGCTGCTGGTGAGTGCGCTGCACTGGCGCTCGGGCTATCAGCCGGCGCGCCTGATCACCGTCGGCATGGTGGTGTTCAACCTCGGCTTCGGCTTCTTCGTACCCGTGCTGCTCGGTTTCGATCAGCTCAATCCAGGCTGGCTGGTACTCGGTGTGTTCAGTGTCGCGACCCTGGCCGGTCTGATCCTCAGCGTGTCATTGACCGAACGCCAACGGCAGATCCACAACGACACCCTGCAGGAGAGCACCGCCCTGGCGGCCAGCAGCGCCGAGCTGCGGGCCAAGGCCGAGTTCCTGGCCAAGATCAGCCACGAAATCCGCACCCCGATGAACGGGGTGCTGGGCATGACCGAACTGCTGCTGGGCACGCCGCTGTCGGCCAAGCAGCGCGACTACGTGCAGACCATCCACAGCTCGGGCAACGAGCTGCTCACCCTGATCAACGAAATCCTCGACATCTCCAAGCTGGAATCCGGGCAGATCGAACTGGACGATGTGCAGTTCGACCTCGGTGCGCTGATCGAGGACTGTCTCGACATCTTCCGCGCCAAGGCCGAGCAGCAGCGCGTGGAGCTGATCAGTTTCATCCAGCCACAGGTGCCGCGCGTCATCAGCGGTGACCCCACGCGCCTGCGCCAGGCACTGCTGAGCCTGCTGGACAACGCCTTCAAGCAGACTGACGAGGGCGAGATTCTGCTGGTCGCCGCACTGGACAACAGCGATGGCCAGCAGCGCCTGCGCATTGCCGTGCAGGACAGCGGCACGCCGTTACAGGCCGAGGAGCGAAAGGCGCTGCTCAACGTCGAACTGCAGAGTCGCGACTTCCTTTCCGCCACCCGTCTGGGCGGGCGCCTGGGCCTGATCATTGCGCGCCAGCTGGTGCGCCTGATGGGCGGCGAGTTCGGCATTCAGGGCAGTGGCCGTCAGGGCACCACCCTGTGGCTGACCCTGCCACTGGACGCCACCCGCCTGGAGCAGCCGGAACCCGATCTGGACAGCCCGCTACAGGGCGCACGCCTGCTGGTGGTGGACGACAACGACACCTGCCGCAAGGTCCTGATGCAGCAATGCAATGCCTGGGGCATGCAGGTCAGCACCGTAGCGTCCGGCAAGGAAGCGCTGGCGCTGCTGCGCACCAAGGCACACATGCGCGAATACTTCGACGCGGTGCTGCTCGACCAGGACATGCCCGGCATGAGCGGCATGCAACTGGCAGCGAAGATCAAGGAAGACCCTAGCCTCAATCACGACATTCTGATCATCATGCTCACTGGCATCAGCCATGCGCCGAGCAAGGTGATCGCCCGTAACGCCGGGATCAAGCGCATCCTGGCCAAGCCGGTGGCCGGCTACACGCTCAAGACCACCCTGGCCGACGAACTGGCGCAGCGCCCCAACGATGCGCCGGCGCAGGCCGCACCGACGCCGGTGAGCATGCCCCTGAACGTGCCGAGCGACTTCCGCATCCTGGTCGCCGAGGACAACAGCATCTCCACCAAGGTGATTCGCGGCATGCTCGGCAAGCTCAACCTCAAGCCGGACACCGCCAGCAACGGCGAGGAAGCCCTCAGCGCGATCAAGGCGCAGCCCTATGACCTGGTGCTGATGGATTGCGAAATGCCGGTGCTCGATGGTTTTTCCGCTACCGAACAACTGCGTGCCTGGGAAAAGAGCCAGAAGCGCCCGCGTACACCGGTGGTGGCGCTGACCGCGCACATCCTCAGCGAACACAAGGAGCGCGCCCGTGCCGTCGGCATGGACGGACATATGTCCAAGCCGGTGGAGCTGTCACAATTGCGCGAGCTGATCGAGCACTGGATCGCCGAACGCGAGTTGCGCCGCCAGCGCGAGGTATCGTAGGGCGTACACGCGAAGCAGTACGCCGCTGGATTTGCGCTGTGACGAAGAGCGGCGGACTGTTCGCTTCGCTACGAGCGGTCGGCGTTCCGATCCGCCCTACCTCAGTCCACCCATCTCAAGCGAGTCCCCATGGCCGATATGTTCAGCCTGTACCTGAAGATGCTGGTGCTCTACAGCCCCTTCTTCGTCCTGTCCTGCTTTATCGGCCTGAGCCGCGGCTACACCCTCAGGGAGCGCAAGCGTCTGGCCTGGAAGGTGGCGCTGGCGACGCTGATCGCCAGCGTGCTGCTGTACCTGTTCGGCAAACACATCTTCACCCTGTTCGGCATCACCATCGACGCCTTCCGTATCGGCGCAGGCAGCGTGCTGTTCATCTCCGCCCTGGGCATGGCCCAGGGCAAATCGGCTGTGCAGAGCGATAACGTGCAGCAGGACGTGACCATCGTCCCGTTGACCATCCCCATCACCGTCGGCCCTGGCACCATCGGCGCCCTGTTGCTGATGGGCGCCAGCCAGCCGCACTGGGACGACAAGCTGGTGGCCGTGGCGGCGATCTTCCTCGCCAGCCTCACCGTGGGCGTGGTGCTGTACCTGTCCAACCAGTTCGAACGCCTGCTTGGCGACCAGGGTCTGCAGATCGTCAGCCGCCTGATGGGGCTGTTCGTTTGCGCCCTGGCGGCGCAGATCATCTTCACCGGGGTGAAGAACTACCTGGTGCTCTGAAACCCCGATACCTGACGAACGCCTGCGCCAACGTCCAGGGCAGGCTGTTCGCAGCAATCGCGTCTATCACGCCCCGGCCACAACTCTCAATCCGCAAACGAGCGGCGACGCGCCCTGCATCGCCTGCAACGCGAAGAGTTTCTCCAGGCGCACTTGCGCCGCGCCTGGCAGGGTCGCCTGCGAATATTCGCCCGGCTCGACGCGCTCGAACTCGAAGCGGCGCGCCGTCCCTGCCAGCGCCCCACGGATGAACACCTGCCTGCACCGCAGGCGCTGATTCGCACCTGAATGGTGCACAAGACAGGGCATCGGCGTTGCCGCCTAAGCCCTGGCGCAACCGGTCACGGCCAATCACAGGCAATCACGAAAAGCCCCGCGCCCCCCCCCGAAATCCACGCGCAGGCGCGCATTGCGGGGCGGCTGCACCGCGTCCAGACGCAGCGTATCGAGCTGAGCGGCGCCGGCGATCCTGACTCATCGTGCGGAAGAGGCACAGCAATTGCTGAAGGGCCTTATAGAGGTCAGCAACGCAGGTGCATTTGCTCGCTTGCACAAGCGACACGGCGCTTGCCGGCGCGTAGAGCCGATGCCGGAGCAGCCAGGCCATGACCTTCACGTATGACCAATAACAACGCTGTCCACTTACTCAAGATGAGAATGGAGAACGCACCATGCAACGTCGCAGCCTGATCAAGGCCTTTACCCTTTCCGCCTCCATCGCCGCCATGGGCCTGAGCTGGTCCATCCAGGCCGCCGAGACCATCAAGGTCGGCATCCTGCACTCGCTGTCCGGCACCATGGCCATCTCGGAAACCTCGCTGAAAGACATGGCGCTGATGACCATCGACGAGATCAACGCCAAGGGCGGCGTGCTCGGTAAGCAACTCGAGCCGGTGGTGGTCGACCCGGCGTCGAACTGGCCACTGTTCGCCGAGCGTGGCCGCCAGTTGCTGACCCAGGACAAGGTCGCGGTGACCTTCGGCTGCTGGACCTCGGTATCGCGCAAATCCGTGCTGCCGGTCTATGAAGAGCTCAACGGCCTGCTGTTCTACCCGGTGCAGTACGAAGGCGAAGAGATGTCGCCGAACGTGTTCTACACCGGTGCAGCGCCAAACCAGCAGGCCATCCCGGCGGTGGAATACCTGCTCAGCGAAGACGGCGGCGCCGCCAAGCGCTTCTTCCTGCTCGGCACCGACTACGTCTACCCGCGCACCACCAACAAGATCCTGCGCGCCTTCCTCAACAGCAAGGGCATCGCCGACAAGGACATCGAAGAGGTCTACACCCCCTTCGGTCATAGCGACTATCAAACCATCGTCGCCAACATCAAGAAGTTCTCTGCTGGCGGCAAGACTGCTGTGGTCTCCACTGTGAACGGCGACTCCAACGTGCCGTTCTACAAGGAACTGGCCAACCAGGGCCTGGAAGCCACCGAAGTGCCGGTGGTGGCCTTCTCCGTGGGTGAAGAAGAACTGCGCGGCATCGACACCAAGCCACTGGTCGGCCACCTGGCGGCCTGGAACTACTTCCAGTCCGTGGAGAACCCGGTCAACGAGAAGTTCGTCGCCGACTGGAAAGCCTACGCCAAGGCCAAGAAGCTGCCGAACGCCGACACCGTGGTGACCAACGACCCGATGGAAGCCACCTACGTGGGCATCCACATGTGGGCGCAAGCGGTCGAGAAGGCCGGCACCACCGACGTCGACAAGGTGCGCGAAGCCATGGCCGGCCAGGAATTCGCGGCCCCGAGCGGCTTCACCCTGAAGATGGACGAGAAGAACCACCACCTGCACAAGCCGGTGATGATCGGCGAGATCCAGGAAGACGGTCAGTTCTCCGTGGTCTGGGAAACCGAAGGCCCGATCCGCGCCCAGCCGTGGAGCCCGTACATCGAAGGCAACGACAAGAAAGCCGATACCCCGGTGAAGTCGAACTGATTCTACGGTTCTCACCCGCTGTAAACCTGTAGGAGCTGGCTTGCCAGCGATCACCCTGATCGCCCGCAAGCGGGCTCCTACAGGCCATCAAGGACCCCCTTATGCCCACTGCCCTTACCCGAATTTTTCTGAGCCTGCTGCTGTTGCTGCCACTGACGGCGCAGGCTGGCGAGGCCGACAATTTCGTCGCTGCCAACGCCAGCAAACAGGCCAAACTGCTGCAGGACTGGGCCGCCACGCCCAACACCGAACGCATGCCACTGCTGCAAGCCCTGCAGCAGGGCCGCGTCGGCAGCGATGCCGACAAACGTGCCTTCATCGAACAGGACGGCACCTGGCAGGCCGCCGATGGCGACGCAGAAGCCAATGGCACGCCACGCAAACTGCGCCTGAACAACCGCCTACGCGGCCTGGTCACCTTCGCCGTGGCCAGCCATCAGTTGCTCGATGACGATGCCGCCGTGCGCCTCGCTGCGGCCAAGCAACTGCAACGCAACACGCCGCCGACACTGCTGCCGCTGCTGGAAAACCGCCTGAGCATGGAAGCCGACGAGAACGTGCGTGACGCCATCACCCTGGCCCTGGCCAACCTGCAACTGGAGGCCAGCGACCCGGCCGTGCGCCTGGCGGCCGTGGAGCGCCTGGGCAAGACCGGCGACCCGCTGGCGCGCACCCGCCTGCAAAGCCTGCTCGATGGCGCGGAAAGCGATAGCGCCGTGCGCGCCGCTGCCGAGCAGAGCCTGGCCCAGGTGAAGAACAAACTGCTGATCGGCGAACTGCTCGGCCAGGCCTTCAGCGGCCTGTCGCTGGGCTCGATACTGCTGCTCGCAGCGCTGGGCCTGGCCATTACCTTCGGCCTGCTCGGGGTGATCAACATGGCCCACGGCGAGATGCTGATGCTGGGCGCCTACACCACCTACGTGGTGCAGCTGAGCTTCCAACGCCTGGCGCCCGAATACCTCACGCTCTACCCACTGGCTGCGTTGCCGATCGCCTTTGTGGTCACCGCCTGCATCGGCATGGCGCTGGAGCGCACGGTGATCCGCCACCTCTACGGTCGCCCTTTGGAAACCCTGCTGGCCACCTGGGGTATCAGCCTGATCCTGATTCAACTGGTACGCGTCACCTTCGGCGCGCAGAACGTCGAAGTGGCCAACCCGGCCTGGTTGTCCGGCGGCATGCAGGTGCTGCCGAACCTGGTACTGCCCTACAACCGCATCGTCATTATCGGCTTCGCCTTGTTCGTCGTGCTGCTGACCTGGCTGCTGCTGAACAAGACACGCCTGGGCCTGAACGTGCGCGCGGTAACCCAGAACCGCAACATGGCCGCCTGCTGCGGCGTGCCCACCGGACGCGTGGACATGCTGGCCTTCGGTCTCGGCTCGGGCATCGCCGGCCTCGGCGGCGTGGCCCTGAGCCAGATCGGCAACGTCGGCCCGGACCTCGGCCAGAGCTACATCATCGATTCCTTCCTGGTGGTGGTACTCGGCGGCGTCGGCCAACTGGCCGGTAGCGTGCTGGCCGCCTTCGGCCTGGGCGTGGTGAACAAATTCCTCGAGCCGCAGATCGGTGCGGTACTCGGCAAGATCCTCATCCTCGCGCTGATCATTCTGTTTATCCAGAAACGCCCGCAAGGCCTCTTCGCTCTCAAAGGACGGGTGATCGACTGATGACCATGCCACTCAATCAAACGCTGCTGGCCCGCGCCAGCGCCAAACTCGGCCCGCAGGTATCCATCGCCATCGGCCTGGTGGTGCTGGCGATCCTCGTCGCCATGCCGCTGCTGCACCTGTTGCCGGCCGACCACGCCCTGCACGTCTCGGCCTATTCGCTGACCCTGGTGGGCAAGATCCTCTGCTACGCCATCGTCGCCCTGGCGCTGGATCTGGTCTGGGGCTACGCCGGCATGCTGTCGCTGGGCCACGGCCTGTTCTTCGCCCTCGGCGGCTACGCCATGGGCATGTACCTGATGCGCCAGAGCGCAGGTGACGGGCTGCCAGCCTTCATGAGCTTCCTGGCCTGGAACGAGCTGCCCTGGTACTGGTACGGCACCTCCAGCTTCCTCTGGGCCATGTGCCTGGTGGTGTTGGCGCCCGGTCTGCTGGCGCTGGTGTTCGGCTTCTTCGCCTTCCGCTCGCGGATCAAGGGCGTGTACTTCTCGATCATGACTCAGGCGCTGACCTTCGCCGGCATGCTGCTGTTCTTTCGTAACGAAACCGGCTTCGGCGGCAACAACGGCTTTACCGGCTTCACCCGCATCCTCGGCTTCGACATCACCGCGCAGAGCACTCGCGCGGCGCTGTTCTTCGCCACCGTGGTGTTGCTGGTGGGCAGCCTGTACCTGGGCTTTCGCCTGGCACGCAGCAAGTTCGGCCGGGTGCTTACCGCCCTGCGTGACGCCGAGAACCGCCTGATGTTCTGCGGCTACGACCCACGCGGCTACAAGCTGTTCATCTGGGTCTTGAGCGCGGTGCTATGCGGCCTGGCCGGCGCACTGTACGTACCGCAGGTGGGCATCATCAACCCCAGCGAGATGGCGCCGACCCAGTCCATCGAAGCCGCCGTGTGGGTCGCCCTCGGTGGTCGCGGCACGCTGATCGGCCCGCTGCTTGGCGCCGGCCTGGTCAACGGCATGAAGAGCTGGTTCACCGTGGCCTTTCCGGAATACTGGCTGTTCGCCCTGGGCGCGCTGTTTATCGTCGTCACCCTCTTTCTACCCAAGGGAGTGATCGGCCTGCTGAAGAAGGAGAAGGATCAATGAGAGCCACTCCCCTGCCCGAGACCATGCTCGAAGCCACCTTCGACCCTACCGGCCTGGCGTTGGACACCGGCAAGACCGTCGGCAAGGGCGTCAACGTCCGCCACGGCACCATCCTCACGCTGGAAGATATCAACGTCAGCTTCGATGGCTTCAAGGCACTGACCAACCTGACCCTGTACATCGGCGTCGGTGAGCTGCGCTGCATCATCGGCCCCAACGGCGCCGGCAAGACCACCATGATGGACGTGATCACCGGCAAGACCCGCCCGGACAACGGCGTGGCCTACTTCGGCGAGCAGTACGACCTGACCGCCATGAGCGAAGTGCAGATCGCCCAGGCCGGCATTGGCCGCAAGTTCCAGAAGCCGACGGTGTTCGAAGCGCTGACGGTGTTCGAAAACCTGGAGCTGGCACAGAAGACCAACAAATCGGTATGGGCCAGCCTGCGCGCCAGGCTCAGTGGCGAGCAGAAGGATCGTATCGAGGACGTACTGACCACCATCCGCCTGGAAGCTTCGCGCAACCGCCCGGCCGGGCTGCTCTCTCACGGTCAGAAGCAGTTCCTCGAGATCGGCATGCTGCTGATGCAGGAGCCGCATTTGCTGCTGCTCGACGAGCCAGTGGCAGGCATGACCGATGCCGAGACCGAGTTCACCGCCGAGCTGTTCAAATCGCTGGCACGCAAGCACTCGCTGATGGTGGTGGAGCACGACATGGGCTTCGTCGGCTCAATCGCTGACCACGTCACCGTGCTGCACCAAGGCAGCGTGCTGGCCGAAGGCTCGCTGGAACAGGTACAGAACGACGAGCGGGTGATCGAGGTTTATCTGGGGCGCTGACAACCGTGCGCACCGCATTCGATGGTTCCCACGCTCCGCGTGGGAACCCCTCCAGGAACGCTCTGCGTTCCAGCGACGCGAAGCGTCGTCAGCTACATGTCCACGCAGAGCGTGGGCACGAGAGGTACGCCATGCTGCAAGTCCAACAACTCCACCAGTATTACGGCGGCAGCCACATCCTTCGTGGCCTGTCGTTCGACGTGAAGGTCGGCGAAGTCACCTGCCTGCTCGGCCGCAACGGCGTGGGCAAGACCACTCTGCTCAAATGCCTGATGGGCCTGATCCCGGCCAAGGACGGTAGCGTGCAATGGGAAGGTAAGGCCATCACCGCCTTCAAACCGCACCAGCGCGTGCACGCCGGCATCGCCTACGTGCCCCAGGGCCGCGAGATCTTCGGCCGCCTGACGGTGGAAGAGAACCTGCTGATGGGCCTGTCACGCTTTCCCGGCAGCCAGGCCAAGGCCGTCCCGGAGTTCATCTACGAGCTGTTCCCGGTGCTGCGCGAAATGAAGCATCGCCGTGGCGGCGATCTGTCCGGTGGCCAGCAGCAACAGCTGGCCATCGGCCGCGCCCTCGCCAGCCAGCCACGCCTGTTGATCCTCGACGAGCCCACCGAAGGTATCCAGCCCTCGGTGATCAAGGAGATCGGCGCGGTGGTCCGTAAATTAGCGGAGCGTGGCGACATGGCCATCCTGCTGGTCGAGCAGTTCTACGACTTCGCCGCCGAACTGGCCGACCAGTATCTGGTGATGAGCCGTGGCGAGATCGTCCAGCAGGGCCGTGGTGAGAACATGGAAGCCGAAGGTGTGCGCGGGCTTGTAGCCATCTGATGCACGGCCGCTGGCGGGAGGGGCTTTAGCCGCAACGACTCCTGTCATGGCCATTACTGCGGGCCACCACGCACCGAGTTGGTTCGAGGCACGCCTCTTGCTTGCCCACTAGGTCAACTGTCCTGCGAAAGCGCTACCCTGATATGAATCTGCCTGCTGCCCTGTTCACGCCAAGCTGGCCTGCCGAGCTGGAGCTGGCCTATGCGCGCCACGGCGAACGCACCACGCCGGTGCGCAGACGCCACCTCGGCCCACTTAGAGTGCAGAAGCACCTGTATGCCGAAGGGCCGGAGGTGTGCCAGCACATCATCGTCCATCCGCCCGGCGGCATCGCCGGTGGCGATACGCTGGACATCTCGGCCCATGCCGGCGAGAACACCTGGGTGCAGCTCACCAGCCCCGGCGCCGCCAAGTGGTACAGCGCCGCCGGTGTCGCCCGCCAGGATCTGCGTCTGCGCATCGACGCCGGCGCCACCCTGGAGTGGCTGCCGCAGGAAACCATCATCTATGCCGGCGCCCAGGCCGAACTGCACACGCAGATCGACCTGCACGGCGACGCCCGCCTGCTTTACTGGGACATCGTCGCCCTCGGCCGCCCGGCTGCCGACGAGCGCTTTGCCAGCGGCCATTTTCAGGCCGCGCTGGACGTCCGCCGTGACGGCAAGCTGCTCTGGCACGAACGCCAGCGCGTGGTCGGCGGCGACGGTCTGCTCGATTCACCTATCGGCCTCAACGGCCAGCCGGTGTTCGCCACCCTGCTGATCAGCGCCGATGTAGACAGTGATTTGCTGGAGCGCTGCCGGGAGCTGAAGATCGACGGTGTACGCGGTGACCTCAGCCAGCTCTCGGGCCTGCTGGTCGCACGCTGCCTGGCCAGCGAAGCGCTCAAGGCGCGTGCCTGGCTGATCGAGCTCTGGCGCCTGCTGCGCCCGGCGATGCTGGGGCGCGAAGCAGTGCCGCCGCGAATCTGGAGCACATGAGCACAACGGACATGTAGGAGCCGGCTTGCCGGCGATCGACAGAGGCCTAATCGCCGGCAAGCCGGCTCCTACAAATTGCAGTACAGCCACGCCAGAGTGGAACAGCACACGCCGCGTTCCACCCAGCGACCGAAGCACTATTGCGGACAAGGCACAGCCTTGCCGCTCCAAGACTGGAGCCGTCATGGATTTGTCACCAAGAGAAAAAGACAAGCTGCTGATCTTCACCGCCGGCCTGGTGGCCGAGCGCCGCCTGGCGCGTGGGGTGAAGCTGAATTACCCGGAGGCCATGGCTTACATCTCTGCCGCCCTGCTCGAAGGCGCGCGCGACGGCCAGACAGTCGCCGAACTGATGCATTTCGGCACAACCCTGCTGGCCCGCGATCAGGTGATGGAGGGTGTGCCGGAGATGATCCCGGAGATCCAGATCGAAGCCACCTTCCCCGACGGCACCAAGCTGGTGACCGTCCACCAGCCGATCGCGTAACTCATGAGTTATTCCATAGTCGATGCTGGCGAAGCCGACCTGCCCGGCATTCTCGCCATTTACAACGACGCGGTGCAGCACACCACGGCGATCTGGAACGAGACCCTGGTGGATCTCGCCAACCGCCGCGCCTGGCTGGCCGAGCGCACGGCGGCCGGCTTCCCGGTACTGGTCGCACATGACGCCGCCGGCGAGGTAGTCGGCTACGCCAGCTACGGCACCTGGCGCACCATAGAAGGCTTCCGCCAGACCGTCGAACACTCGGTCTACGTGCGCGCCGACCAACGCGGCCAGGGCCTCGGCCCGGCGCTGATGCAGGCGCTGATCGAGCGCGCTCGCGCCGCCAACCTGCACGTCATGGTCGCCGCCATCGAATCAGAGAACGCCGCCTCGATTCGCCTGCACCAGCGCCTCGGCTTCGTCACCAGCGGACAGATGCCCCAGGTCGGCCGCAAGTTCGGGCGCTGGCTGGATCTGACTTTCATGCAACTGATTCTGGAGTGAACAGCCCATGATTCCCGGCGAATACCAGATTGCCGATGGCGAGATCGAGCTCAATGCCGGTCGCCGCACCCTGACCCTGTCCGTGGCCAACAGCGGCGACCGACCGATCCAGGTCGGCTCGCACTACCACTTTTTCGAGACCAACGATGCGCTGCTGTTCGACCGCGCCAGCACCCGTGGCATGCGCCTGAATATCCCGGCCGGCACCGCCGTGCGCTTCGAGCCCGGACAGAGTCGTGAGGTGGAACTGGTCGAGCTGGCCGGCGCGCGTCGGGTGTTCGGCTTCGCCGGGCGGGTGATGGGCAATCTCGACTGATGGTTCCCACGCTCTGCGTGGGAACCCATAGCGGGACGCTCCGCGTCCCTGCGACGCAGAGCGTCGCCAACTGCATGTCCACGCAGAGCGTGGGCACGATCAAACGAATACAGGAAGTGCCGATGAAGATTTCCCGCCAAGCCTACGCCGACATGTTCGGCCCCACCGTCGGCGACAAGGTACGCCTGGCCGACACCGACCTGTGGATCGAAGTCGAGAAGGACTTCACCACCTACGGTGAAGAAGTGAAATTCGGCGGCGGCAAGGTGATCCGTGACGGCATGGGCCAGGGCCAGCTGTGCGCCGCCGATGTGGTCGATACCCTGATCACCAACGCGCTGATCATCGACCACTGGGGCATAGTCAAGGCTGACGTCGGCCTCAAGGATGGTCGCATCGCTGCCATCGGCAAGGCCGGTAACCCGGATATCCAGCCGAACGTGACCATCGCCATCGGCGCCGGCACCGAGGTGATCGCTGGCGAAGGCATGATCCTCACCGCTGGCGGCATCGACACCCATATCCACTTCATCTGCCCGCAGCAGATCGAAGAGGCGCTGATGAGCGGGGTGACCACCATGATCGGTGGCGGCACGGGACCTGCCACCGGCACCAATGCCACCACCTGCACGTCCGGGCCGTGGCACATGGCGCGCATGCTGCAGGCCGCCGACGCCTTCCCGATGAACCTGGGCTTTACCGGCAAAGGCAACGCCTCGCTGCCCGAGCCGCTGATCGAGCAAGTGAAAGCCGGCGCCATCGGCCTCAAACTGCACGAGGACTGGGGCACCACTCCGGCGGCCATCGACAACTGCCTGAGTGTGGCCGACGATTACGACGTGCAGGTGGCGATCCATACCGACACGCTGAACGAATCCGGCTTCGTCGAAACCACCCTCGGCGCGTTCAAGGGCCGCACCATCCACACCTATCACACCGAAGGCGCTGGCGGCGGCCACGCGCCGGACATCATCAAGGCCTGCGGCTTCCCCAACGTGCTGCCGTCCTCGACCAACCCGACCCGCCCGTTCACCAAGAACACCATCGACGAGCACCTGGACATGCTCATGGTCTGCCACCACCTCGACCCAAGCATCGCCGAGGACGTGGCCTTTGCCGAAAGCCGCATCCGCCGCGAGACCATTGCCGCCGAAGACATCCTCCACGACCTCGGCGCGTTCTCCATGATCAGCTCCGACAGCCAGGCCATGGGCCGCGTCGGCGAGGTGATCACGCGCACCTGGCAGACCGCCGACAAGATGAAGAAGCAGCGCGGCGCCCTGCCCGAGGACGTGCCGGGCAACGACAACTTCCGCGCCAAGCGCTACATCGCCAAGTACACCATTAACCCGGCCATCACCCACGGTATCAGCCATGAAGTGGGCTCCATCGAAGTGGGTAAATGGGCCGACCTGGTGCTCTGGCGCCCGGCCTTCTTTGGGGTCAAGCCGACACTGATCCTCAAGGGCGGGGCGATTGCCGCCAGCCTGATGGGCGACGCCAACGCTTCGATCCCGACACCGCAACCGGTGCACTACCGGCCGATGTTCGCCAGCTACGGCGGCAGCCGCCATGCCACCAGCATCACCTTCATTAGCCAGGCGGCGTTCGACGCCGGCGTGCCCGAGCAGCTCGGCCTGAAGAAGAAAATCGGTGTGGTCAAAGGTTGCCGCGAGGTGCAGAAGACCGACCTGATCCACAACGGCTACCTGCCGAATATCGAGGTCGATCCGCAGAACTACCAGGTCAAGGCCGACGGCCAGTTGCTCTGGTGCGAGCCGGCCGAAGTGCTACCGATGGCGCAGCGTTATTTCCTGTTCTGACATCGCAGGCTGAGACGACAATGGCGGGTTTCACCCGCCCTACGGGATGAAAGGCTGCGGTATTCGCCGCGCCGCCGAGCGGTAGGGCGGGTGAAACCCGCCAATTCATTCACCGACACTCGGTTCGTTGTCACCCATATCCCCGCCCCAATCGCTGGAATAAACACCCTCCTTCACCCAACGATGAAATGAAGACCAGGGCCAATCCCTGACTCGTCTCACCAGCCCATGCTTGAGCGGGTTGCCGTGCAGGTAGTCGAAATGTTGCGCGTAGTCGCACTCGTCACGGATCAGATGCTCCCAGAAGCGCTGCTGCCAGAGCGTGCCCTGGCCCTTCGTCTGACGTCGGTGGCTCAACAAATCCGAGCGGTTATAGCGGCTGCCACACGCATGCGTGACATGCCGCTTGATCAACCGCCAGCGATTGGAAAAGTCCGCATCACCTGCCGGCAAGCGCCAGATGGCATGCAGATGATCGGGCAGCAATACCCAGGCGTCGATGACGAAGGGCTGGGTAAGACGCACCGTTTCGATGGCTTCGCGCAAAGCTTGGCGGATATCGGGATCAGTGAGGATCGGCTGACGCCGCTCAGTGACTAGCGTGAAGAAATAGGTGCCGCCAGGAACGGCGGCGCGGCGGTAGTCAGACATGGCAACGTCCTTGTTGCGGAGCTGGCTGTGGCGGGTTTCACCCGCCCTACGGTCATGTGTAGGGCGGGTGAAACCCGCCGTTGCCATTGAGGCTAGCCCATTCAGGACGCCTGCTTCATCTCGTCGTAGGCGTTGAGATAGTCACCCGCCAGTTGCTGCTTCTCCTTGTCGCGAAGCAGCTTGCCGGCCATCTGGAAGAAGGTGCGTTCTTCTTCCTTGAGATGATGCTCGACTTTCTCCGCCAGCGCCTTGGCTTGCGCCAGCCAGCTCGGGCTGCTGGGGTCGGTTTCCTCCAGGTCCTCGATCATTTCGTCCATCTGGTGATGCTCGGCGATCGCGTGGCGCGACAGATCCACGCCCGCATCTTGCTGCATCAGGGGAATATAGAAATGGCGTTCTTCGGCCACCGAGTGCACGGCCAGCTCCTGCTTGAGCTGAGAGAACAAAGCGTGGCGTTCGGCGCTGTCGCCCTGGGTGGCGATCAGTTTCTGCGCCAGTTCGCGCTGGATATCGTGGCTGATGCGTAGGGCTTCGAAAATCGTCATGCAGGCACCTCTTCCTGAGTCACGGTCTAGTAGCACTAGACCATCAGGACTCGAATAGGTGCCATACCGCTCGCTCAGCGCAGCTGGCTGTCCTTGCTACCGCGACGGTTGTAGCCGCTGTAGGCGGCATTCTCCCGGTCGTGCTCGGCCTGGCAGTTGACGCACAGGCGCACGCCGGGAATCGCCTGACGCCGAGCCTCGGGAATGACAGCATCGCATTCCTCGCAATGGCGCAGGCTCTCGCCCTTCGGCAGCTGGCTGCGAGCACGCGCGACGGCGTCCTCGATGCTGCTGTCGATCTGCTCCTGCACTGCGTCGTCACTTGCCCATCCGCCTGCCATGCTCTGTTTCCTCGCGCTCTCTGGACAGATATGCGCCCGAGAAATGCGAAGTGCAAGTGCTGCTGGTCGTTATTCGCGCACTTCCATGAACTCCTTGGCCCAGAGGATGTAATCCTCGGGCATGGTGTACTTGTGGGTCAGCTCGGTGGCGTTGAGGTCGCACGGCTGGGCACCGCGCTGTTCGCGCAGGCAGTCGTAGGTGGCCTTGATCGCGGCGAAGTAGGCAGCATGGCCGTTGACCACGATGCGCACGCCCAGGCGCGCCAGGCGTTGGTTGTCGCGCAGTTCGGGGTTGCCGTAGGTGACCAGCATCAGCGGCACCTTGAGGCCTGCGGCGATCTGCTCCAGGTGGGCGAAATCCTTGATCCCGACCAGGCAGATGCCGTCGGCGCCGGCAGCCTCATAGGCGCGAGTGCGGCGGATCACTTCGTCCACCTCCAGTACGCCGGCATGGGTACGGGCGATGATCGAGAGCTCCGGATCGACACGCGCCTCCAGCGCAGCGAGGATCTTGCCGACGCCTTCCTCGATGGAGATCAGGTCGGTGGACTTGCGACCGAACTGGGCCGGCAGCAGGGTATCTTCGATGGTCAGCGCGGCGACGCCGGCGCGTTCCAGCTCGACCACGGTGCGCATCACATTGAGCGCATTACCGTAGCCGTGGTCGGCATCGGCGATCACCGGCAAACGCGAGACGCGGCCGATGCGCGCGGCCTGCTCGACGAATTCGCTGAGAGTGATCAGGGCGAAGTCCGGCGCACCGAGTACCTGCAGGGAGGCGACGGAGCCACCGAGGATACCGACCTCGAAGTCGAGATCGGCGGCGATGCGGGCGGACATGGGGTCGAAGACCGAAGCCGTGTGGTAGCAGCGGTCGGAAGCCAGCAGGGCACGAAAGGCACTGCGTAGCTCATGATGAGATGCACGTTGCAGGATGGGCATGGGGCGTATTCCAAAGTCGGTTGAATCGCTTTTTTCTCTTTTTAGTAATGGCGTAGACGTGACGAATGCTAGCGCAAGGCACTTGCTGCCAGCTTTCAAACGGACCGCCGTGGTCGATAACCAGCAAATTATCGGCCAGCCAGCTCCGCGGGCAGGGCCGGGAAGAAACCGCCACCGGTCAGCAGGCCGTACGCCATCCACACGGCGACGGCCAGATAGAACAGGCGTGGTGCCCAGCTCGCCAACGCCTGCTGGCTTGCAGCCAGCTGCTGCGCCTGCAGGCGGGCGAAACGCAGCAGCGCCTCGCCTGGTCGGCCGGTCGCTTCGCCGGTATTGAGCACGCCGATGAGCATGGCTTTGCCATGAAAACTCAGCCCGTCGAAAGCGCGCACCAACGACTGCCCAGCCGCAACCCGTGGTGCCAGGTTGGCGAAATCCCGCCGCAGCCGTGCATTGGTCACGGCATTGCAGGCACGCGGCAAGGCATCGAGCACCGGCATGCCCGCCTCCAGCAACAGCCCGAGGCTGTCACAGAAGTTACGGATATCCGCCCGCAACTGCAGGCTGCCCAATATCGGCAGGGCCAGCAGAAGATCGTCGAGTGGACCTGGCTGATCGCTTCGCCGCTGCTGCCAGCGCCGCCACAACGCACGCGCACCGAACAGCAGCGCAGCCAGCCACAACACGGGCAGCAGAACGGCCGCCAGGTAACCTGCGCCACTCAGGCTGCCAGCGACCAGAGAAGGCAAGGGCTTGACCGCCAGCGCCAGCAGCAAAACCCCGGCGGGCAGCAGAAGACGTGACTTCAATTCTGCGGCATGACGCGCCTGTTCATCGTAGCGCTGCGCCAGTTGCTCGTAGATATGCGCCAGCGCTCCGGCTTCTTGAGCGGCGCGTACCAGGCCGCTTTCCAGTGGCGTGAACACGCCACTCAACTGGCCGGAACTCGCCAGGTCGCGGCCGCCGCCGACCATCTGCCGCAAGCGCTTCACGGCGGCTTCGTGGCGCGTACCGAGATCCAGACTGGCCAGCGCCCGATCAATGGGCACACCGGCCCGTTCCATCGCCCCAAGGTGAGCGAACAAGCCGGCGCGACTGCGCAGATCGAGAGTGAGATGACGACGCGACATGATCGGGCTCGGTGGATTTCAGCGCTCAGGTTAACCAGTCGTCACGCGAGGCGCTACGGAGCGATGGGGGGCATCGGCGCATGCGGCAGCCAACGCCTGAGGATCGCCGCGAGGCTGCCGTCCTCATGCATCTGCTGCAACGCGCGCTGCCAGCGCACCACACGCACCACCGAAGTCTGCGGGGAGAAGGCGATGTAATAGGCCGAGCGCATGAATGGCACATGCGCGGTGACGTCCTGCGGTTTGAGATCGACAGCAGCCAGCTCGCCAGCCAGGGTCAGGTCTTCGGTAGCGATCAGGTTGACCCGGCCATGCTTGAGCATGGTCACCATCTGTTTCGAACTGGGCACGCCGTAGAGGTTGGTAAAGCCCCTCGCGCTGAGGGTCTCGAAGGTGTACCACTGCTTGGGCAACGCCAGTGGCCCGCTGGCCGCGGCCTGCTCCAACGTGTCGATGACCAGGTCGCGCGACTTGAGCGAATAGAAGCTGGTGGTGCCGACCACTATGGGCCCGACCCACTGAAACCTGTTCTCGCGCTCAGGAGTGCGCACGGTGGAAAACAGCGCGACATCTTCCTCCTGTTGAGCCAGATGCAATGCTCGCGTCCAGGGCATCAGTTCGATCTGGCCGCTGTCGCCGGTGCGCGCCAGTAATGCTCTGACCACCTCGACGGCAAGACCGCTGGGCTCGCCCTCGCGCAAGAAGCTCATTGGCGGCGCATCCTCGGTGAGCAGACGCAACTGTGCCTCCACCGGAGCGCACAGCACCACCAGCAGGACACACAGCCATCGATTAATACACTTGGCCATCACCGCCCCTCCCGCTTGCAGCCTAGCAAGACGTGGAGCGCCATGCAGCCGCTTCACTCGAGGCGTAGCAAATCGACCAACGTCCGCTCATCGGCCGTCGGAAACCAGTGTCGATAGATCCGCTCCAGGCTGCCGTCATGACGCATCTGCTGCAGCGCCTGCTGCCATCGCGCGACACGAGCGGTATCCGTCTGCAGGGAAAAGGCGATATAGGAGTCATTGGGCATCAGGTCGAACTGCGCCTGCAGTTGTCCGGCATTCATGCCCTGTTCGGCAAGCATGCCGTCGAGGGTCAGGTTGTTGGCCAGCAGCAGCTTGACCCGGCCATGGCGAAACATGCGCAGCATGTCCTGAGGCGTCGGCACGCCATACAGGTTATCCAGCTCCTGTTCACGCAGCAGTTCGTAGCTGTACCACTGCTTGGGCACGGCGAGGGTGCCGAGCTGGCGCACGTCGTCCAGACTGGTGACTCGCAGCCCGGCATCCTTGTGCGTGTAGAAGCGCGTATAGCCTCGCGCGATCGGCCCGACCCACTGAAACTCGGCTTCGCGCTGCGCCGTGCGCACGGTGGAAAACAACGCGGTGTCGGCCTGATGACGAACCTGGTGATAGCCGCGTGTCCAGGGCACCAGTTCGATGCGCGCCAGCTCACCGGTGCGGCGGATCAACTCTTCGACCACCGCCACAGCCATGCCACTCGGCTTACCATTCTCGAGATAGCTGAAAGGTCGATAGTCTTCGGTATACAGCCGCAACTCGGCAGCCGTCACGTGGACGCAGAAACTGCAGAACAACAACAGAGCTGCGAGCAGGTACTTCAGGTTCATTGCACGCCACCGTCTAGAGCGCGCCCTACAGCCAATTCAGGGCGGCCAGGACAAGGATCATAAACCCGCGCTCTGCCCATCACCAAGGCTGTTGCGGCGCGGTCATATCGGCCAATTCCCTGGCGGTCAGTACCCGTGGCTCGAGCAACAGCTGCAGGCGTGAAATGGCGCGTTCGCCACTCAGGGCCCGATGCACCAGGCGCACCGCATGATCGCCCATGGCCTGCGGCTGCTGAAGCAACAGGGCGTGAATCTGTCCTTGTCTCACGGCATCGAACAGCAGTTCGCCTCCGTCGAAGCCGACGAAGTCCACCGTACCGGCCTTGCCCAACTGGCGCAGGGCCGCCAGTGTCGCCCGGCTGCTGGTGCCATTGGGGCTGAACAGGCCGTCGAGCCTGGGCAACTGCTCGCTCAGGGCCTCGGCGATGCGCTGGCGGTCATCCCCCAGGTAGGCATCGAATACCACCTGCAGCCCTGACGCCTGTGCCGCCAGCAGAAAGCCGCGCTCACGCTCCTCGGTCGATTGCAGCCCGGGACGCAAACGCAACAACCCGACTCTGCCACCCTGCCCGAGACGCTCGGCCAGTTGTTGCCCGGCCAACTGACCTGCGAGGAAGTTGTCGGTCGCCACCAGCGCATAAGCGCCATTTCCCGCAACGCCGCGGTCGACATAGACGGTGGGAATACCTTCGTCACGCAAGGCCACTATCCGGGTATCGATGGCATCGCCAGCCGGGGCGATGATCAGCGCCTTGCAGCCCTGTGCAAGCACGCGATCTATCAGTTGCAACTGCACCTCGACGCTGCCCTCCTGGGTCGGGCCGCGCGTATAGAGTTCCAATTGCAGATCGTCAGCGGTGCGTCTCGCGCCGGCCTCCAGCTCGCTCCAGAACGCCGATGTGCCGGCCGGCACCATACCGATGCAGTCTCGCGCCCAGGCCGGCACAGGCGTCAGGAAAAGAGCAGCCAGCAACAGGCAAATGAAAGGGATGATTCTTGGCATGTTCGACTCCCAGGCCTTGCCATCACTTTAGCATCGCCAGCCAGCTCTTCTCTCCTGTCGGATGGCTGTCGACTCATACTTTTTCACATTCAAAACCGACGGTCGGACTAGCCCTGGCGCGCCGGGCAGGCGATCATCGGCCTTCCTACGCAGACTCCAGCTACCATGACCGCCACTACTGACAGCCGTACCCCGACGCACAAGCCCCGCCCGCTGATCGACTTGGCCATCAGCATCCTGATTCCCTCGTTCATCCTGATGAAGCTCAGTGGCGAGCACCGCCTCGGCGCCGATGGTGCGCTGATTCTGGCCCTGGCGTTCCCGCTGGGCTGGGGCGCGTTCGAGCTGATCAAATATCGCAAATTCAACTTCATCGCCCTGCTCGGCCTGATCAGCGTAGCGCTGACCGGCGGTATCGGCCTGCTCAAGCTCGACACTCAGTGGCTGGCAGTCAAGGAAGCACTGATTCCCGGCCTGATCGGCATTGCCGTGCTGGTTTCCACCCGCACCCGCTACCCGCTGATTCGCACCCTGCTGTTCAACAAGACGGTGCTCAATATCGACAAGATCCACGATCGTCTGCAGCAAGGCGGCCACGTCGAGCACTTTGAGACGCGCCTGATGCGCGCGACCTACTGGCTCAGCGGTACCTTCTTCTTCTCCTCGTTCATGAACTACGTGCTGGCCAAGTGGATCGTGGTCAGCCCGGCCGGCACCGAGGCCTTCAATGATGAACTGGGGCGCATGACCTTGCTCAGCTACCCGATGATCGCCATTCCCTCGATGGTCATGCTGATGGCCATCTTCTACTACCTGTGGAAGACCATTCACGGCCTGACCGGCCTGAGTCTGGAAGAGATCATGGCCAATCCCCAGGATCGCCAGTCCTGACCGGCTGATCCCATGCTGGCCGCCTCCGCCTACCTGGGCCTGTTCCTTTCTGCCTTCTTCGCCGCCACCCTGCTACCCCTGCAATCGGAGGCGGTGCTGGTGGCGCTGCTGCTCGGCGGCGCTCATGCCACCTGGGCGCTGCTCACGGTTGCCACCGCCGGCAACGTGCTGGGTTCCTGGGTCAATTGGCTGCTCGGGCGCTCCCTCGAACACTATCGCCAGCGGCGCTGGTTTCCGGTAAGCGACACGCGCCTGCAACAGGCGCAGAGCTGGTATGCCCGCTATGGTCGTTGGTCACTGCTGCTAAGCTGGATGCCAGTGATCGGCGATCCGCTCACCCTTGTGGCCGGCGTGATGCGCGAACCGCTGTGGCGTTTTCTGCTGATCGTCACCCTGGCCAAGGCCATGCGCTACGCCGTACTGGCCGCAATCACCCTGACCTGGATCTGAGTCGATGACTCGCTCGCGGATATCCACACCCCCTGCGAGGACATACTCGGTAACGCCGCAAATGCGCACAGCGGTTGAGCATCTGCCGCGCCTCCGTGATACTGCGCAGCGCGCTGAGCAGGCATGACACGTCCGCGCGCCCGCATAACCGGCCCACTAAGCCGATGAACAGCAGCCTCGATAGGGGCGTACGGCCCGTCTTCACCGCCTCATGGGCCTATCGAGTGAGGAGTTGCAGTGTCCGTTGTTGAAGCCAAACCCAAACTGAAACGCAGCGATCTGATCTGGTCGCTGATTGGTCTTGGCGCCGTAGTGCTGTCCTGCTTCCTGCTCTACCGCGAATTGCGCAACATCTCCCTCGACGAGATTGCTGACAGCCTGCGCGCGATCAGCCACACCAATTGGTTGCTGGCAGCCGGCGCCACGCTCGGTGCTTATTGGGCCCTGGCCTGGTACGACCGCATCGCCATCGCCCACCTGGGCCGAAAGATCTCCTGGCGCTTCATCACGCTCTGCTCCTTCACCACCTATGCCCTGGCCCACAATATCGGCGCCTCGGTATTTTCCGGTGCCGTGGTACGTTACCGGGCCTACCGCAGCAAGGGCCTGACGCCACAGGAAATCGGCATCCTTATCGTTTTCTGTTCCTTTACCTTCGCCCTCGGCACCCTGCTCGCCAGCGGCTGCGTGCTGATCGCTCAGCCCGAGCTGATTCACCGCGTTGCTGACGTCACACCTCTGGTCTCGATAGTCATAGGCAGCGTCCTGCTGTGTCTGGTAGGCCTCTACGTGCTGGGCTCCTGGCGCCAGTTCAAACCCTGGACGCTGGGCAAGCTGCATGTGGAATATCCGCGCCTGCCCATAGTCAGCCGCCAGTTGTTGGCCGGCCCGCTGGAACTGCTCTGCGCCGCGGCGATCATCTATTTCGCCCTGCCGGCCGACAATCATCCCGGCTATCTGGTGGTGCTCGGCGTGTTCCTCGCCTCCTTCTCTCTGGCGCTACTGTCCCATGCACCTGGCGGCCTGGGTGTACTGGAAGTGACCTTCCTCGCCGCACTGCCGGAGATTCCCGCTGCCGATGTGCTGGCCGCGCTTATCGTGTTCCGCGTGTTCTATCTGCTGCTGCCCTTCGCACTGTCACTGCTGGTAGTGCTGGGCTTCGAATGGACGCAATGGAAGCGCAAGCGCGAAGAGAGCCTTGACCTACCGTCCTGACGGCTCGCCGTCGCCGCGCCACTGACATAGAATGCGCGGCCGTTTTTCATGGCCTGCGTTTCATGTCTTTCTCCACTCCCGCCCGCGCCTGCGGCATCGACTTCGGCACCTCCAACTCCACCGTCGGCTGGCTGCGCCCCGGCCAGGACAGTTTGCTGACACTGGAGGACGGCAAGATCACCCTGCCCTCGGTGATCTTCTTCAACACCGAGGAGCGCCGCCCGGTCTACGGCCGCCTGGCCCTGCACGAGTATCTGGAAGGCTACGAGGGGCGCCTGATGCGCTCACTCAAGAGCCTGCTGGGCTCCAAGCTGCTGAAAAGCGAAACCACGGTGCTGGGCAGCGCCCTGCCGTTCAAGGACCTGCTCGGCTTCTTCATCGGCGAGCTGAAAAAGCGCGCCGAGGCCCAGGCCGAGCGCGCCTTCGAGGAAGTGGTGCTGGGCCGCCCGGTATTCTTCGTCGATGACGACCCAGCGGCCGATCAGGAAGCGCAGAACACCCTGGTGGCCGTGGCGCACAAGCTTGGTTTCAAGGAGGTGTCGTTCCAGTACGAGCCCATCGCCGCGGCCTTCGACTACGAGTCGAGCCTGGAGCGCGAGGAGCTGGTACTGATCGTCGACATCGGCGGCGGCACCTCGGACTTCTCTCTGGTGCGTCTGGCCCCTGAGCGCCACCATTTGGCCGAGCGCCAGGACGACATCCTCGCCACCGGCGGCGTGCATATCGGCGGGACCGACTTCGACAAGCAACTGTCGCTGGCCGGGGTGATGCCGCTGTTCGGCTACGGCAGCCGGATGAGGAGCGACGCCTTCATGCCCACCAGCTACCACCTCAACCTGGCGACCTGGCACACCATCAACGCGCTGTACGCGCAGAAGACCCAGTTGGCCCTGCAGAACATGCGCTACGACATCGTCGACGCCACCGGCATCGACCGCCTGTTCGGCCTGATCGAACAGCGCGCCGGGCACTGGCTGGCGATGCAGGTGGAAGAGAGCAAGATTGCCCTGAGCGAACAGGACGCGCGGCCCATCGACCTGTCGCGCGTCGAGCCGGGCCTGGTCGCCGAGCTGACCCGCCCGCTGTTCGAGAATGCCATCGAGCCGCTGCTCGAACGCATCCGCGCTAGCCTCACACAATTGCTCGCCGATGCCGGAGTCAGCGCCGATCAGGTCGACACACTGTTCTTCACCGGCGGCTCCAGCGGCGTGCCGGCGCTGCGTCAGAGCGTGGCCGCCATGCTGCCCAATGCACGCAGTGTGGAAGGCAATACCTTCGGCAGCATCGGCAGTGGTCTGGCCATCGAAGCGAAAAAACGCTACGGCTGAGCCGATTCTGTTCCCAAATACTACCCGTACGTCGCAGCATCAGTTACAGGGTCTAGGTTTACCCGGTGTTCAATCAGCCCACCGGGTGATCGCCATGCTGAAGAAACTGCTGCTCACCACCACACTTGGCCTGCTGCTGGCTGGTGCCATTTTGCCCAGGCCCACCATGGCTGGAGTTTCTACGACGCCGATCAGCTTCTGAGCCTGGAAGTACCGCTGCAGACCGTCAACTACCGCAACCCGCACGCCGACGTGAGCATCGAGCACGACGGGCGCACCTAGCAGGTGATCCTCGCCCCGATCAGCCGCCTGCAGGCCCCCGGCCTGCCGGAATCCGACCTGACCGCGGGCAAGACCGTGATCATAGTCGGCTACCCACGCAAGGACGGCACCACGGAGATCCGCGCCGAACGCATCATCGTCGACGGGCGCACCATCGAACTGCGCTAGATGAACAGCCTGATCGCCTGGGCCGCCTGGCTCGAAGCCACGGCGCTGGGCGAGCAGATGCGCAGCTCGGCACTGCTCTACCCGGCGCTCAACCTGCTGCATCTGCTTGGCCTGGTGCTGCTGCTTGGGCCCATGCTGCTGCTCGATGCGCGTCTGCTTGGCGCCGGCCGCAGTTTCCCGCTGACAGCGGTGTCGCGCACGCTGACGCCACTGGCGGTGGCCGGCCTGTTGCTCCTGCTGGGCAGCGGCGTCTGTCTGTTCGCCGCCGACGCAGGGCCGCTGGCAGTCGACCGTCTGCTGCAGCTCGAGCTGCTGCTGATCGCCCTGGGTATTGGCAACGCTCTGTTGCTTCGCCAGCTATGGAGTGCCCGGCTGGGCGACTGGGATACGTACGCGCCACTGTTCGGTCGGCTGAAAGCGGCGCTGTCGCTGCTGTTGTGGCTCCCGGTGATGAGCCTCGGCCGCCTGCTGGACTACTTCTAGCGCAGCGTGCTTTGCCTTAACAGGACGTTGAAAACTACCTACGTTGGCAATCCTGCGTTAAAAACAACCTCGCGTGCGAGCCCAGTCAAAATGCTCATTTACAAATATGTAAACTGCGCTTTTTCGGTCGTTTGACTCGCTGGCGCTCGCCCTTCGGGCCAGCCTGCGGCTGTTACTCCCGTTGGTCGTTGCGCCTTGTCTTGCCTGCCTCGCCTACGTTTTCAACGACCTGTTATCCTGCGCGCCTTCGCCCTCGAACAGGAATGCCCCGATGAAAGCCCAGCTGGAAGAACTGATCGCCAAGATAAGCTCCGGCTGCCTGGCCGAGGACGAGATCGCCCGTATCGCCGACGAGGCCACCCAGGCTTACGCCGATCCGACCGCCTTCCTCGCCGCCAACCCGGACGTCAACTACGACGACGAATTCCCCATCCCCCTGGGCGAATGGGTGGTGGTTGGCAGCCTGCCGGATACCGTGCTGTTCCAGGCCGACAGCTATGAAGAGCTGTTCCAGCGCATCACCGAGTCCTTCGGCCCGCAGGTGCAGTTCGTGCTCAAGGCCAAGCAACTGGCCAAGACCGAGCCACTCAAGGCGCTCAACCGCATTCAGGTGCAGCTTTCGGCCCTGTCGCCGGAAACTGGCGGCTACGTACTGCTGGATTTCAGCGAACCGTTGGACGACGAACTGCAGGCGGTACTGGTGTACGCCAGCGACCTGCCGCGGGTGATGGAGCTGGCGGTGGAAGTGGGCATCTATGCGGCGCCAGCGCTCGAAGCGCTGAAAGCAGCTCAGTCTGACGAGTAAAGCCATGCCCCGGCCCTTGCCTGCACTGACCCCGGAGTTACTGGTGCATAACCTGTCCATCAGCCTTGGCTTCTATTGCGACTTGCTGGGCTTCAAGGTTCTGTTCGAGCGTGTAGAGCAGGGGTTCGTCGCGATTGGCCTGGGAGAGGCGGCGCTCATGCTGGAGCAGATTGCCGACAACCAGGACAACGATGATCCCTGGGTCGTCGGCCCACTGGATGCACCATTGGGCAGGGGCATTAATCTGCAGATAACCGTGGATGACATTGAACGGCTGCATCAGCGGCTGCTGTCCTCAGACCAGCGCCTGAGACTGCCGCTGGAAGACGTGTCTTACCAGGCAGGGGCTCAATTGCTGAACGTGCGCCAGTTCATGCTGCAGGATCCGGATGGTTATCTGCTGCGTTTCAGCCAGATCGTCAAAGGCTGATCCCTCCCCCCCGCGGTCAAGGTCGGAGAGCACGACCTTCAGATGCCCATCACCATCATCCACAGCGGCAGCGTCACCGCCGACAACAAGGTCGACAGCGAGATCGCGGCGCTGACGCTACGGTTGTCCTCAGCCGTACGGCAGAACGCCATGACGTTGACACCGCTGGGGCAGGCTGCCAGCAGCACCAGCACCGTACGCGCTGAGTCGTTCAATCCCGGCAGCAGACCACTCAACAGCCAGACCATGGTCGGGAACAGCGCCAGCTTGGCGAAGGTCAGCCCCCAGGCCTCCGTCGTCGGGCGCAGGCGATACCGCGACAGGCTGGCGCCGAGCACGATCAGCGCGCAAGGCAAGGCAGCCTGGCCCAGCCAGGTGATCGCCCGCCACAGGCTTTCCGGCACCTGCAGCCCGGACAGGTTGACCAGCGCCCCCAACCCCAGACCGATGATCATCGGGTTGGCCAGATTCTTCAGCAGCGCGCGACCGTCGACACGCTCCTGACTACCGAAAGCGGCATAGAAACTGTGCAGGGAAAACAGTGTGAGGCTATGGAACACCAGGATGGCAAAGACGTAGAGCAGACCGTCATTGCCCATCAGGCTGGCGATCAGCGGAATGCCCACCAGCACGTTGTTGGAGAAGGCCGCCACCAGCCCCAGCGGCGTCGCCGTACCGCGACGCCAGTGCGCCAGCACGTTTACCACGCCGAACACCAGCAGTACCGGTAAGTAGTAGGCCAGCAGCAGCATTGGCGACAGACCTTCGGCCAGCGATGCCTTGGCGATACCGGCGAACAGCAGCGTCGGCATGAACAGCTTGAAAGTGATGTTGGCCAGACCGGTCGCCGACTCGTTGGTCAGCCATTGCCGCCAGCCAAGCACATAGCCGAGAACGATCAGAGAGAAGATCGGCAAAATTGCCTGTGCCGCGAGCATGACGGATCCTGCCTCCTGGGAACTGCTGAAGAAGGCGGATCGCACTGGACCCGCGAGGGTCGCCAAGCATACGCGTGCCGGGTCATCGGCGCGATGCGTGGCGAAACATTCGCCGCTCGGCTTGCCGGCCGGCCAGAAACCCCGTGATAGAGCCTCTCGACCAAGTATTGAAGGTATCGATGTTCACTATCAGGACAGTCAAGTTCTTATCTGCGCTCATGTCCTCAAGAATTGCCTCCGAAGCCACTTATTAACTCCCCCACGGAGACACCGACATGAAAACTCAACTGACCCTCGCCGCTCTGGCCCTCAGCCTGATGACCACCAGTGTATTCGCCGCCCCGAGTAGCGCGCCCTTCCCGCTGGTGGGCGAAGCCAAGGACAGCCAGGTACAACAGCAACCCATCGCACCGCTCGCCGAAGACGGCTCCGACCGTACGCCGGGTGCACAGCGCATCCAGCTGGTAGAAGGCGGCTACGAGCGTACTCCGGGCGCTCAGCGCCTGCAGCTGGCCGAAGATGGCTACGACCGTACTCCGGGTGCACAGCGCATCCAGCTGGCCGACGACGGCTACGACCGTACCCCGGGTGCACAGCGCATCCAGCTGGTAGAAGGCGGCTACGAGCGTACTCCGGGCGCTCAGCGC
>NZ_QASO01000115.1 GCF_003052605.1 Ectopseudomonas oleovorans
CTGCTGGCTTCCTCGCAATGGGTGCCATCCTCCAGCCGCAGCAGCTCGGCGATCTCATCCAGGCTGAAGCCCAACCGCTGGGCTGATTTCACGAAGCGCACCCGCGTTACATCCGTCTCGCCATAGCGGCGAATGCTGCCGTAAGGCTTGTCCGGTTCCGGGAGCAAGCCCTTGCGCTGATAGAACCGGATGGTCTCCACATTGACCCCGGCCGTCCTGGCGAAAACGCCAATGGTCAGGTTCTCCAAATTGTTTTCCATATCGCTTGACTCCGTACATAACTACGGAAGTAAGCTTAAGCTATCCAATTCAGATTCGAAAGGACAAACGTATGTCTGAACCTCAAAACGGGCGCGGCGCGCTCTTCACTGGCGGGCTGGCCGCCATCCTCGCCTCGGCTTGCTGCCTCGGGCCGCTGGTTCTGATCGCCTTGGGGTTCAGCGGCGCTTGGATCGGCAACTTGACGGTGTTGGAACCCTATCGCCCCATCTTTATCGGCGTGGCGCTGGTGGCGTTGTTCTTCGCCTGGCGGCGCATCTACCGGCCGTCAGCCGCCTGCAAACCGGGTGAGGTTTGCGCGATTCCCCAAGTGCGAGCTACTTACAAGCTCATTTTCTGGGGCGTGGCCGTGCTGGTTTTGGTCGCGCTCGGATTTCCCTACGTCGTGCCATTTTTCTATTGATCACAGGAGTTCACCATGAAAAAGCTGCTTTCCGCCCTTGCCCTCGCTGCCGTTGTTGCCCCCGTGTGGGCCGCCACCCAGACCGTTACGCTGTCCGTACCGGGCATGACCTGCTCGGCCTGTCCGATCACTGTCAAGAAGGCGATTTCCAAGGTCGATGGCGTCAGTAAAGTTGACGTGACCTTCGAGACGCGCGAAGCGGTGGTCACCTTCGATGATGCCAAGACCAGCGTGCAGAAACTGACCAAGGCTACCGAGGATGCGGGCTACCCATCATCAGTCAAGAACTGATCATGAAAGACCCGAAGACACTGCTGCGGGTCAGCATCATTGGCACAACCCTCGTGGCGCTGTGTTGCTTCACCCCTGTTCTGGTCATTTTGCTCGGTGTGGTCGGCTTGTCCGCGCTGACCGGCTATCTGGACTATGTGCTGCTGCCTGCGCTGGCGATTTTCATCGGCTTGACCATCTACGCCATCCAACGAAAACGCCAAGCCGATGCCTGCTGCACCCCGAAATTCAATGGAGTAAAAAAATGACCGAAATCACCGTGAATGGCATGACCTGCACATCCTGCGCCACCCATGTCAAAGATGCTTTGGAAAAGATTCCCGGCGTGAATGCCGCTGTGGTGTCCTATCCAGAAAGCCGCGCGCAAGTCATGGCAGACACCGCCGTGAGCCACAACCAACTGCTGGCCGCCATCGCCGCATTGGGTTATCAAGGCTCGATCCGGGTTGGTGATTTCAAAGATGAACCAAAAATCCGTGATGCACTTGAGGGCGCCGGTTTGCATATCGCCATCATTGGCAGCGGCGGGGCCGCGATGGCGGCGGCGCTGAAGGCCGTCGAGCAAGGCGCGACGGTCACGCTGATCGAACGCGGCACCATCGGCGGCACCTGCGTCAATATCGGCTGTGTGCCGTCCAAGATCATGATCCGCGCTGCCCATATTGCCCATCTGCGCCGGGAAAGTCCGTTCGACGGCGGTATTGCGGCAACTGTGCCTGCGATTGACCGCAGCAAACTGCTGGCCCAGCAGCAGGCCCGTGTCGATGAACTGCGGCACGCCAAATACGAAGGCATCCTGGACGGCAATCCAGCCATCACCGTTTTGCACGGTGAAGCGCGTTTCAAGGACGACCAGAGCCTGGTCGTCCGTTTGAACGAGGGTGGCGAGCGCGAGGTAACGTTCGACCGCTGCCTGGTCGCCACCGGTGCCAGTCCGGCCGTGCCGCCGATTCCGGGCCTGAAAGAGTCACCCTACTGGACTTCCACCGAAGCGCTTGTCAGCGACACCATTCCCGCACGCCTGGCCGTGATCGGTTCGTCGGTGGTGGCGTTGGAACTGGCGCAAGCCTTTGCCCGGCTCGGCAGCCAGGTCACGATCCTGGCACGCAGCACCTTGTTCTTCCGGGAAGACCCGGCCATCGGCGAGGCCGTGACAGCCGCTTTCCGCGCCGAGGGCATCGAGGTGCTGGAGCACACGCAAGCCAGCCAGGTCGCCCATGTGAACGGCGAATTCGTGCTGACCACCGGACACGGTGAATTGCGCGCTGACAAGTTGCTGGTTGCCACCGGTCGGGCACCGAATACGCGCAGCCTCGCGCTGGACGCGGCGGGGGTCACTGTCAATGCGCAAGGGGCCATCGTTATCGACCAAGGCATGCGCACGAGCAACCCGAACATCTACGCGGCCGGCGACTGCACCGACCAGCCGCAGTTCGTCTACGTGGCAGCGGCCGCCGGCACCCGTGCCGCGATCAACATGACCGGCGGCGACGCAGCCCTCAATCTGACCGCGATGCCGGCAGTGGTGTTCACCGACCCGCAAGTCGCCACCGTGGGCTACAGCGAGGCGGAAGCGCACCACGATGGCATCGAGACCGACAGTCGCACGCTGACACTCGACAACGTTCCGCGAGCGCTTGCCAACTTCGACACACGCGGCTTCATCAAGCTGGTCATCGAGGAAGGTAGCGGACGGCTCATCGGCGTGCAGGCGGTGGCCCCGGAAGCGGGCGAACTGATCCAGACGGCGGTGCTCGCCATCCGCAACCGCATGACGGTGCAGGAACTGGCCGACCAGTTGTTCCCCTACCTGACAATGGTCGAGGGGTTGAAGCTTGCGGCGCAGACCTTCAACAAGGACGTGAAGCAGCTTTCCTGCTGCGCTGGATAAAAAAGGAGGTTTTCAATGAGCGCCTACACCGTGTCCCGGCTGGCCCTTGATGCCGGGGTGAGCGTGCATATCGTGCGCGACTACCTGCTGCGCGGATTGCTGCGTCCGGTGGCGTGCACCCCGGGCGGCTATGGCCTGTTCGATGATGCCGCCTTGCAACGGCTGTGCTTCGTGCGGGCGGCCTTCGAGGCGGGCATCGGCCTGGACGCGCTGGCGCGGCTGTGCCGGGCGCTGGATGCTGCGGACGGCGATGAAGCGGCCGCGCAGCTTGCCGTTCTGCGCCAGTTCGTCGAGCGTCGGCGCGAAGCGTTGGCCGATCTGGAGGTGCAGTTGGCCACCATGCCGACCGAGCCGGCACAGCACGCGGAGAGTCTGCCATGAACAGCCCCGAGCGCTTGCCGTCCGAGACGCACAAACCGATCACCGGCTACCTGTGGGGCGCGCTGGCCGTGCTCACCTGTCCCTGCCATTTGCCGATTCTCGCCATTGTGCTGGCCGGCACGACGGCCGGCGCGTTCATCGGAGAGTACTGGGGTATCGCAGCCCTCACGCTGACCGGTTTGTTCGTCCTGTCTGTGACACGACTGCTGCGGGCCTTCAAAGATCGATCATGAGCGCTTCCCATTGAGACAAACCACGCTGTCGCTACGTTGCCTCATGCCGGCATCAAATTCGGCTGAGTAGCTTCTCGCCATCTGGACGTAGCTCACCCTTGGGTGAAACATGCCGATACAGGGTCTGCCGCGTGACGCCAAGTTCCTGGCACAGGTCGCCGACCTTGGTCTCTGGCTGACCCATTGCCGCCATCGCCAGCCGCAGCTTGGCGGCGGTCATCTTGAACGGCCGGCCGCCTTTCCGCCCGCGCGCGCGGGCCGAGGCTAGGCCGGCAATCGTGCGCTCCGCGATCAACTCGCGCTCGAACTCGGCCAGGGCGGCGAAGATGCCAAAGACCAGCTTGCCGGCGGCGGTCGTGGTGTCGATGGCCGCGCCGTGCCCGGTTAATACCTTCAAGCCGATGCCGCGCCCAGTCAGGTCGTGCACGGTGTTGATGAGATGTCGCAGGTCGCGTCCGAGCCGATCCAGTTTCCACACGACCAGTGTGTCGCCAGTTCGCAACGCCTTCAGGCAGCTCGTCAAGCCGGGCCGATCCTCGCGCATGCCGGATGCCTGGTCCTCGTAAAGATGTACTGGATCGACCCCGGCGGCAATCAGCGCGTCGCGCTGCAAATCGGTAGCCTGGGAGCCGTCCGCCTTCGATACCCGCATGTAGCCTATCAGCATGTCGTACCTGTCACATATACGTTCGATTATGTGACAGTGTGAGCCAGAAAGTTCTCGCCGTCAAAAACTGTCACTTAACCCGTCATTTAGTCTAAGACCTGCAAACGGCCATTCAGGCTCGTAATGTGACAAAAACTCCGGCGGGATGCCCTCCTTGGTGAACGTGGCGCGCAAACGTTCCAGGGATTCGGGGTCGCGTCGCCCGTAGGACGCCAGTGTGAACAGCAAGCGGGCCGTCTCCGGGTTGTGTCGCGCTTCAATGATGGCCTCATCGATGGCCTGGGCTGCTCGTTGCCAGTGGTTGATGGGTTCCGGCTTCGGCACCTTCGCCGGCAGGCCGTTGGTGAAACCAGTGTGCGGCTCCGTCTGAAACAGCGCGGCCTGTTCCCCGCGCGGGATCAGCGCCTTTGACTCGATCAGCGTGATGGCGGTGGCCGCCGCCTCCAGCATCTGCCACTGCACCGCCGGGGCCAGAATCTCGTAGGGACGCCACAGACTCTGCCCGGCGCGCAGCGGATGGCCGCAGCGCTCCCAGACATGGCGGATGCTCGCCGAGCAACTGCCGCAGTGCGAGAGCGGCGTGTTCAGCTCATCAAGCAGGGTGCGCAGCAGCCGGAACCACAAGCCGGCGTGGACACGCCGACGCGGCAGCTCCACAAAACCCGTCGTCAGCGCCTGCCAGGTGCGCCGGTCCATGCAGGCGATTGCGTCATCGGCAGGGCGCGGCGCAGCATCGGCGATTTCCCACTGAAGATACCGGCCGGGCATGCCCCAGTAGGACTCCAGCCAGCAGCCATGCTGCGGGCAGCTCAGCATCAAGGGGAGCTGCCAGACGAGTAGCACAGCTTGATTCGTTGGATCGTTCAGACACTGCGGACACGCCCGGCGAATCGTCTGGCTCGGTAGCCAGGCACGCCAGCGAGTGATGGACCGCACCTTGCGGGTGCGCTTGGGCAGGAGCACCGCGCATTGGAATGTATAGGTTTCCAAGGCTGCTGGTACCGAATCGTCGAGACTGTCGAGCAGCCACGGCACCCAGCCTGCAAGACTCATGCTGCGCAACCGCTCCAGCTCGACGCCACTGCGCTGGCAGAGCGCCGTCAGCAACGACAAGGATGGTGCGGTATCCAGGTCATCAAGTTGGCTGTGACCAAGATCGTGGGCCAGCAGCTCGTGCACGTCCATCTGGTAGCAGGCGGCGACCCGGTTGAGCCATGAGGACAGGGCTTCGCCTTCCTTGGGTGCCGGATGCAGCGGCCAGCGCGGCGCGGACTTCACATCAGTTCCCGCTCGAACTGTCGCCGCCGCTCACTGGGGCCGATGTAGTCGGCCATGCTGAGCGTGCGGTGGTTGATCGCTTCCTCGCCACTCTCCACGGCGGCGACGGCCGTCGCCACCAGCAGATGTGCAAGCTCGCCGATGGTGCCTTCGCTCCGGGTGAGCAGGTAGCGGGCCATGTCCAGCGTGGCAATCGGGGATGGCCGCCGTAGCGGGAGTGACGCCGCGAAGCTGGCCAGCAGCGAGCAGCAGTCCTCATTGGCCTCCCACGGCGGCAGCAGCATCGGCTCGAAGCGGTTTTCCAACTGATCGTCCGAACGGATGGCCAGGTACGCCTCGCGCGTGCCGACCCCGACCAGGGGGATACGCAGCTCGTTGCCGAGGAAGCGCAGCAGGTTGAGGAACTCGCGCCGGTTAACGCTGTTGCCAGCCAGTACATTGTGCAGTTCGTCGATCACCAGCATGCGCACGCCGACCTTGCGCAGCAGGGCCAGCGCCAGTTGCTCCATTTCCGGCAGCCGTGGGCGCGGGCGCAGCGGCGCGCCCATCGCAGCCAGCAGCGCGACATAGAAGCGGATCACCGATGGCTCTGACGGCATCTGCACGACCAGCACCGGGATATGTTCTTGGTCAGCGTCGGTGCCGACCGGGTGCGCCCGCCGGAATTTCTCGACGATCATCGACTTGCCGTTGTTGGTGGGGCCGACCAGCAGCAGGTTTGGCATGCGTTGCTTGTTCGGCCACGCATACAGAGTTTCCAGCCGGTTCAGCGCCTCGACCGCGCGCGGGTAGCCGATCCAGCGGTCGGCGCGAATGCGCTGGATGCGCTCGTCTGCCGGCAGCCTGGCCAAACCCTGTGCCGCTGGCAGCAGGTGGGACAGGTCAATGACGGGATATTCGTCCACGGCTACCACTCCTCGATCTGATCGAACGGTTTGGCCGGCGGCAGGTTGTCTGCCTGCGGGTCAGCCATGTCCACATCCGGCGGTATGGGCTTGGCCGGTGGCTCCGACGTCTTGAGGTGCTGGCGGCGATCAGCGTCGCGCCGCGCCTTGCGCGTGGCCTTCTGGGCGGTGGTCACGATCTCGCGCATCTGCCCGATCATGCGGAACAGCGCCGACTCGTCCACCTGCTCGCGCCCGAGCTGACGCAATTTGGCCAGCGCCTGGCGTTGTTCCCAGAGGGTGACGGCCGGATGGGACAAGGTGCGGTAGTGGATCTCCAGATAGTGCTGACCTTCCGGTTCCAGTACCCAGATGCGGCTGATGTCGCGCGGATCGCGCCGGATCAGGAAGGCGGGCAAGCGCTCGCGCCGGGCAATCCACGGCTTGAGGGCGTCGGCGTAGTAGTGGATGTGGTCGATGACAAAGCCGGTGCGGGTCAGGGTGCGGCGGATCACCGGCAGGAAATCGACCAAAAACGCGGTGGGGCGGGTAACGACGGCCGGGACGCCAACGCGCTCCACGGCCTCGGCCCAGCGCGCGGCCGGCGGCTGGAGCAGGCCGTTGTGCACGGAGCCGTGATAGGTGCCTACCGCCAACGCGAGCCAGCGCTCCAGCTCGCGCAGCGTCAGGGTGGCCATCTTCTCGGAATCGTACTCGCCGCGCTGGCCGGGATTGGAGAAGGTCGTCCCCGGTAATTCGTCGTGGATCATCTGCATCGCCGTGCCGATGATCCGTTCCACGATGCCGCCGTAGTGCGGCTGGCCTGGTGGGCGATAGTCCAGCCGGATGCCATGCTGTTCGCAGCCACGGCGCAGCGCTTCGCTTTTGAACTCGGCCGCGTTGTCCAGATAGAGCAGCCTGGGCTTGCCGCTCATCGGCCAGTCCATTTCCACATTCAGCCCTTCCAGCCAGGGCCGCTTGTCGCAGGCGGCATGCGCGAGGCATAGGCCGACCGAGACGGCGGACGGCGCTTCCAGCGTGACCACCATGCCGAGTACGCAGCGCGTGAACACGTCGATGGCGAGGGTCAAATATGGGCGGCCAATCGGTTGCCGGTCGCGCTCGTCGACCACGATCAGGTCGATGACGGTGTGGTCGATCTGCACCTGTTCCAGCGGCATGGTGACTTCGGGCGGAATGCCACCCGCGCCTTGCAAGGGACGGGCAGCGTCCTGCCCGCCCCGGCTGCGGGCTATTTTCGCCGGGTGTAGTCCGGCAATCCGCTGGGCCACGGTGTTGCGCGCCGGCACCGGCAGCTTCTGGGTTTTGCACGCCTGCGCGACTTCGCGGTGGAACGCCGCCAGGCTGCGTTTCTGCTTGGTCAGGAAGCGCTTTTGCAGCAGCTCGCGGATGATGCGCTCGACCGGTTCCGGCAAGCGCCCCTTGCCTTTGCCGCCGCCGGATCGGCCGGGCGTCAGGTCTGTTACCAGGCCAGTACCCTGCCGGGCGCGACGGATCAGGACATATACCTGTCGCCGGGACAGGCCCAGCGCTTGGGCTGCCTCATCGGCGGCTTCATGCCCGACCACCTCAAGCGCTGCCAGTGGCCCGATGATTTCCGTCCGGTGCCGGGCTTGCGCCCATGCCTCGTCGGGCAGGGTGGCCACGCCTTGCGCGGCAATCGGTGGAGTGTCTGATGTCATGCCCAAACCTCGCTTTGGTGCACACGAGTATTGAGCATAGTCGAGATTGGTGCAGACGACTCCTGATATTGGGCTGTCAGGAGCCGTATGCACACCAGGCGTTACATCCAGTCAGATGGTGCGGTCGTCTTCTGAAAACGACACATGTGTCAAAAAATGCGAAAGATGACTCTATTCTGACGAAGCGGCGCGGCCCTGCCTGACATCCAGTTAGGGTATAGCCTAGATTGACATGCGCGATGCAACCCTTAACTTGCTTGCACCTATCGTTTCCATGCTAGCTTTATCGTAACGCTAAGGATGGTCTGAAAAAGTCCTTTCTCGAAAAATACAGCTCAGCAACCATGCGGGTTACAGGGAGGCGATTTCGATAAACAGAGGCTTTTTCAGAGTTTCCCTAAGGATGGTCTGAAAAAGTCCTTTCTCGAAAAATACAGCCCAGCAACCATGCGGGTTACAGGGAGGCGATTTCGATAAACAGAGGCTTTTTCAGAGTTTCCCTAAAGAAATTGGGCTTAATGCCGAACACAATAAAATAAAACAGCCAACCCTTGAGGCTCTTATGCGCCAGAATTTACCAGTGACGGGTCGAAACTTAGAACTCCCAAAAGATGCCAATATTCTTTCGACTACCTCCCCTCAAAGCCATATCACGTACGTTAATCCTGACTTCATTAAAATCAGTGGTTTCACTGAGGAAGAACTATTAGGCCAGCCTCACAACATCGTAAGACACCCAGATATGCCGCCTGCTGCATTTGAGCATATGTGGAGTACATTAAAATCTGGCCGCTCATGGATGGGGCTAGTAAAAAATCGCTGTAAAAATGGCGACCACTATTGGGTAAGTGCTTATGTAACGCCAATAGCTAAGAATGGTTCGATTGTTGAATACCAGTCTGTAAGGACCAAGCCTGAACCTGAGCAGGTTTTGGCTGCGGAAAAATTATATGCTCAACTGAGAAGCGGGAAGGCCGCGAGGCCGAAATGGGCTGCTAGCTTTTCCGTGAAGATACTCTTGCTCATATGGGGTAGTATTATATCAAGCGCAATGGCTGCCGGCATGCTTACTGATACATCAATAAGCAGCTTATTGTTAGCTACTTTAATGTCAGGAAGCTTAAGCTCTGTTAGTGTTTTGGCTATTCTCTCTCCTCTTGGAAGACTGGTTGAAAGAGCCAGGAATATTTCCAATAACCCATTAAGTCAATCCCTCTACACTGGGCGCACCGATGAGTTTGGCCAAATAGAGTTTGCTTTACGAATGATGCAAGCTGAAACAGGCGCCGTAGTAGGTCGCATAGGTGATGCATCAAATCGGCTTAGCGAACACACCCGAAGCCTACTAAAGGATATTGAGTCAAGCAATGTACTTACAGTTGAGCAGCAGGCAGAGACAGATCAAATAGCAACGGCAGTAAACCAAATGGCGGCAAGCATTCAAGAGGTTGCGAGCAATGCACAGCATGCTGCAGATGCGGCCGGAAGAGCAGACACTGAGACGGCATCTGGCCAGCGTCTGGTAGCCCACACAAGCCAGTCAATCACTGCCCTTGAAGGTGAAATTAGGCAAGCCGCTCAGGTTATTCATGAGCTTGAAGGTCAAAGTAACGAGATATCAAAAGTTCTTGACGTTATACGAGGGATCGCCGAGCAAACGAATTTGTTGGCACTCAACGCAGCAATTGAGGCCGCGCGTGCTGGTGAGCAGGGGCGTGGTTTTGCTGTTGTCGCCGATGAGGTTCGCAGTCTTGCTGCTCGCACACAGCAATCGACAACGGATATTCAAAGCATGATCAGCGCTCTACAAGAGCGAGCGCAATCCGCTGTTACAGTCATGGAGCAAAGTAGTCGGCAAGCGCACACGAGTGTAGCTCACGCAGAGGAAGCAGCTACAGCTCTTGATGGAATTGGCCAACGCGTTAACGAAATTACCGACATGAACGCGCAAATAGCGACTGCGGTCGAGCAGCAGGGAGCAGTAAGTGAAGACATAAACCGCAGTATTATCAATATACGCGATGCTGCTGATACCAATGTACAGACCGGGCAGAATAATTTGCAAAGTGCGAAATCTGTCGCTCAGTTAACTAGCGCTCTGAGCGAACTGGCAAAACAGTTTTGGGAAAAACGAGGATAACGCTTTTCAGTATCTCGACAGGGATAACTTACTTTACCATCGGTATCCCTTTTAGCCGCACAAATTTTAGCCATGGCTTTTCAGGAAGTCAGGGCTATCAGAATGGCCTTAGAAAGCCTAGTCAAAGAGCTGTCACGAGAACACCGTTAGCTTAGCGTACGATTTTTTCCGAATTCTGCGGTTCCCCCTAGCTAAGCCTTACGTTGGTTTTTGGTTCCACTGCTCCCCAAACCCCTGGTTCGCGCCTTCGGCGCTGCGCTGTCAAAGTCGTGGGCTACTCGCCCACACCGAGGCAGGGGCAATGCCCCTGCACGATATGTCTAAAAGCATGCCTCCGGCGGCCCTCCGGGGGCGCTCGCCGCGAGCAGGGGTGCCGGGGGAAGAGCACCCCCGACACCCTCTGCGGAGGCTTGGGTCGCTACATGCGCGTCAAGGGGCCGTGGCTTCGGCGCTACGCGCCTGCAGGCCGCACCAACCCCTTGACCCGCACTCCGCTTGAAAAGCTCACCACGGAGCTCATGCGCAGGCAGAAGAGCAAAGCAAAAGCAGCCCAAAAGGGAAAGGAATGATGTCGGAGCGGTGCAGGCGGCAAGCCGCCAGAGAACCCGGCGGCGCCTGTGAGACGGGCGATCAGCTCCAGGCGATCGCGAGCGAGCTCAGCACGAGCAGATGCAACGGGTAGAAGGCGTACATCCATCGTCCGACCGGGCGGACTGGCGGCGCCTGGACCTGCAGCATCAGCAGGCCGAGCAACGGCGCGACAGCGATTGCGGCAACTTGGCTGTACTGAACCGGCGACAGATCCCGGAACACCGCCAGCAGTGCGCCGTTGGCCAGCAGTGCGATCAGGCCGGCGCCGATGGCCAGTACCTGGAACAGATCCGAATCCCGAACGCGGATGGCCACCACCAGAACGGCCGGCAGCAGCACGCCCCAGATGCCGTACGCGATGACAGAACCATAGGCGTATGCGATGGCCACGCAGAGCACTGCGCCGACGATCAGCGCCGGCGTCCGGTGCTGAACCGCCGCGGCGACCGGCAAACCGAGTGCGAGCGTGAACAGGATGTTGAGCGTGCCGTTATCGAAAAACTTCGTGTAGGCCGGCTGGCTGAGCAAGGCGAACAGCAGCAAGCCGCCCAGGTAGCGCCTGATCCCGACCGGGTAACCTGCAGGCTGGCGGGCAACGTTGGCCGCAATGGCCACGCAGAACAGCGGGAATGCCAGCCGGCCGGCTACGCGCAGGCCGTATCCTGGATCCTGCCACTCGGGCGGCAGGACAAACCAGGCGTGATCAAGGACCATGGCCACCAACGCAAGCCACTTCACCCAGTCGAGCGCACTATCGCGCTCGATCTGAATCCCCGGTACCGGCACCGCCATCGACGTGGCCATCTCATTACACCTCGATTTGGTGGAGCTCGTGCAGCAGCTCGATCGCCCTGGTTGAGGAACCGTTATCGAGGAGGCCTTGAGCACTGAATGCAGCCAGAGTCGACGTGAGCAGGAAGGCGAACATTTCAGGATCGCCCTCGGCCTGTTGGACATTGCGAGCCAGGGCCTCATTCAGGCGCTGCCAGGCGCCGGCATAATCGATTGCAGTGGCCATATCAGTTCCCCTCCCTTCACAGGCATCGTCCAGCGTCTTGTTCACCCACTGACTAAGCTTCAGGCCCTCCATCTGCGATTGCTTGACCCAGCGTGCCTTGATCTGTGAGTTGACGCGCACTTGTAACTGGCTGTCGGCAGGTAGGTCACCAGCAGCATTCAGATTTCCGATGTTGCCGTGGAACCCGCGCGGCGGGTGGCCAGACTCTCCATCGCGGAAGCCTTCGCCACGATCATCATCAAGCGCTCTCCAAGCGTCGATACTTCCAGGCACCTGGAAGCTGTCGCCATGATAGTGGCGGCGCAGTCCATGCTGGTAGCCGATGGCATAGTCGCCACTAATGGTATCGGCAGCAGCTAGATAGGTTTTGAACTGACTTTCCTTCATACTTCACCTCAACAAAAAGCCCCGCCATAGCGGGGCCTTGGTAGTTAGATTTCCGCCACAGCGTGCCATTGCGCAATAGTCAGCACCCCATCTTCTACCAGCTCTTCGCACTTGCCGAAGAGTCGGCTAAGGCAAATATCGGCGCGTCCTTGCTCATCTTCGAGTAGAAGGCGGACGGCGTGGCCGTAGTTGATCAGGGCGGTGAAGGGGTCATGCCGAGATAAGGGGAAAATTCACTCACTTCCCCTCTATCCATATGATTAATATCACAATTTTAAAAAACCACATGGGTATCGCGATGCGGCGATTCTGACGTGTGTCACCCAGGTCGATCGCTGCTACACGGCGAGGAAAACATGGTTGGTGCCGACGTGGGTTACAGGTGTAGGAACAAACAGTTCCCTGATGCTTAGGAATGAGGTCGATTAACAACCTCAGAAGATCCTTCAGTTGAACCGGTCGCGGCAAATCAGGCAGCCGGAATGAATGATTCTATAATCACTCTATAATTGACTATAAAGACCGTCCTAGAGCGGCAGCTAGGCTGCTCCCTGTGACTTGAGGCTTCCCCTCCCTGTCAGACTTGTTTCGCACGTCTGGGTATTGCGCCCCCGCTAGCCGTTAGCAGCCTGGCATCCTCGTCTGGGCACTGGTTTGGACCGGCTGTGAGAGAATGAGGCTGGCCAGTACGACAACAATGCTGGGAGCAATGATTGGCCCATATGCCCAAAACCTATGGCACGCATTGTTCAGGGGGATGTTATGGACAAGCTCTACGACAGGCTGGTTTTGCCGAGAGGCCACTACCGCTTGCATGTGGCGGTACTGACGGGTCTGCCTGCTTCGTTGGTCTCTGATCTGGCCCAGGCGCTTGGGCGATCGCCCGTCCAGATAGCGGAATGGGTCGGAGTATCCTCCCTCAGTGCGGCAATGTCTTTGCAGGCAAGTGAGGTTTTCTGTCGCCTTGTCGAGACTCTCGATGCGCTACTGGAGCTGTACGAAGGGGACCTAGAAGGTGCACTCCGCTGGCTAACGGCACCGAATGTGGTGTTGGCCAATGAGAGGCCGGTCGAACTGTTGGCAACAGAAGCTGGTACGCGCGCCGTGCAGCAGGCTATTCATGCGATTGAATATGGCCTGCCAGTGTGACCCTTATCGGAGTTCTGGAGCAGTGAAGCGATTCTAAGGTTTGGATGGCCACCGCCCGCCCGCAGCTGGAGGTACTGACCATGGAGCATACCAATACTCCACCGCCTGAAACGGTCATAGACATCACTTGTGATGTCTGCTGCCAGAGCATTCGCGCAGAAGGCTATGGCCAACAGTTTGGAACCCTTCAGGCAAACTGGGGGCATGGTTCCAAGCACGACGGTGAGCGTTATGAGGTTCGGCTGTGCGAAGTCTGCTTCTTCAGAACCCTGAGCCATCTTCGCCGCAAGCGCATGGTCAACACCATGTTTGATGAGGAGCCCGATACCGCTCAGGATGAGTTCGGCCTGCTGCGAATTAAGTAGGCCGATCTGGAGTTGGCAAAGGCACTGGGGTGTCGGTATCAAGGCTCTGGGCCCAGGTCTCGACCAATGCGTGATCGATCACCAAACCCTCGCTCACATCAGCTAATGCCTCGTGTGTTAGATCAGCGAATCTTCGGTCGTCATTCGAGTTGGCCATTCCGCGTCCATTTTGCCGTGCCCGGCTGCTAGCCGATGGGCGCTGGCTCTGAATAGCCCGTCTTCACGCCCTGAGTGGCGGCGTAATGGCGGGTTTGGAAAGCCAGAACATCCTGCATCTGCTTGCTGACGTCTTCTTCCAGCCCCCACTCATAGGCCAGCTTGTCGAGCTTGTAGCGAGAGACCAACTGGGTCGCCCGCGGCGAGCGTTCTGCCGGTTTCAGGTTCGACCAGCTGCTGACAAAGCCTTTTAGGCGCGCGGCTTTGTCCGTTGATACACAGGGAAAGCGACGCAGCAGGTCGACCAGATAGAGGGCACGCAGCTTCTGTTCAGGCTGGCGCAGCTTGCCCGCCACTTCACGCTGCAATACCGGCACGAGGTCGCGCTCTTCGTACCACAACTGCTTGGCGAGCTCCACGAGAGCATCGGACGCAACTTGGCTAAGGCGCTGCTGAGTGACAGTCTCCAGGAGCGCGCCAAAGCTTTGTTTACGATCCAGACGTGGCATCTCGCCGATCCTCCAGGTACTTCGCTGTGACCAGTTTCAGGCAGCCTAGCATTGCGCTTCGGTTGCCCACAGCATAATCGATTGCCTCTGTTGCCAGTGTAACAAACTGGCCGACATCGACACGGCCGCATTCGATGAGCTGTTCGATATCAGATTGATCGTTTTCCGTAAAGCGGCCGAGCTTGGATATTGCCAGATCCACGCCGGCAGCAACGAAAACATGCAGCGGCTGCTCACCCTCGAAACCCTGCATGGGGATGGCACGCTCACGGTAGTCCTCGTGCAATGGCCCGAGGGCATTGGTGTAGTTCTGATCCAAGTACACCTGCAAGTCGCGGCCGTCGCTGTCCTCATAACCCTCTGGCGGTGTATAGACGGCCATGATCTCTTCCTTACGCAGCACACGGGCCGCCTCGATCTCCGCATCGATGTCCGCACTACCACGCGCATGGGTGAGCAGGTGCACCGCGCAGCCGCCGAAGATGAAGACCTTGAGCGAGCCTGGCGGATTGCCATTCAGTAGCGGCAAGGCCCGGGCGAACAGATTACCAATGGCCTGGCCCAGCGGCGTAGTCAAGCGGACAGGTTCCGCAGCCCCCTCACTGGCAGTCTCAAGTAGTGTCATCTTCACCTCCACTCAGCGCATAGGCTCAGTGTGCCGGTTCATGGGCTACGTGCGCCATCGCTGTTCGCAAGCGGCGCCCCGAGTAGCTTCAGCTGTGCAGTGGCTTCGATCAGGCGCTCCTGCAGGCCTTGCGCCTGTTGCGTCTGGATCGCGGAGGCTTCACCCAGCCGGGACACCTCCTCATGCAATGTGCGACAACGCTGTTCCAGGGTTTCATTCAAGCGCTCGGCGCCGGTCAGCGTGTTTTGCAAGGCCTCCAGGGCCTGAGCTTTCTGTGCCAGTAGCTGTTGCTGCGCATGCTGCTCTTTTTGCAACTGCCGCGCTTCTGCGAGCAGGCGCGCATTGTCGCGGTTCAGTTGGGTCAACTCGTCCTGTTTGACGATCAGGGTCTGCTGCAATTGCCGTAGCTCTAGTTGCAGTTGCTGCATCTGCGACTCGTGTCGACGTTGTTCCTGCTCACGCTGCTCCTTGCTGGCTTGGCGGTAGTGCTCCAAGGCGTCACGTGCGTGCTGATGCTTTTCCTCTAGCGAGCGAATCTGCCCATCGCGGTCTTGCAGGCGCTCCTCCAGGTCGCGGTTGGCCTGCAACAGGCGGGCATTCTCGACCTCGCCCTGTTGGCGTCGCTGCTGCTCCTGCTGTAGCGCGTGCTGGACAACCTGGAGCTGTTCTGTGAGCCCGCTGCACTGACTTTCCAATTGCTGGATTCGGCTTTCGGCCAGCCGCGCTTGGTTCTGGAAATCAAGCCGGTCATGTGCCAGTTGTTCGCGCTCCTGGGCCACGGCCGCCTGCGCATCTTCCTTTAACTGATCTGCCAGTTGGCCGACCAGATTGGCCAGCTGTTCGCTGAGCGGGATCGAGGCCGTATCTCGGCCGCGCTCGGCGTCTTCGAGCTCTTTCAGGTAGCGGTGAATGGTGGTTTTCGAGCCGGTATTGCCAAGTTCGACCCTTACCGCGTCGATGCTGGGGTTCTCGCCCCGCGCCAGAATTGCCTGCCGCGCCTTCTGAACCAGTGCCTTGTTGATGCCGCCGCGGGCCATGATCTGCTCCTACGATTTCGTATTATATTACATACTATGTATTTACATACTATATTTAATTGATGTAAAGCGCGTTTAAAGCAAATAAATCAGATAAAATAATGGAGCATTATTTAATCAGATGGCAAAAACGGTCGCTTGACAACCGTTTTCCAGTACACAAAGGGCAATCTCGGGCGATGAAGGATGTCGGTCGCTATCTGCAAGCCGGTACGCGGGAAAACACTCGCCGCAGCTACCAATCGGCCATCGAGCACTTCGAAGTGACTTGGTGCGGCTTCCTGCCCGCCACCAGCGACAGCATCGTGCGCTACCTGGTGGACTACGCCGACACCCTAAGCCTTAGCACGCTCAAACAGCGCCTGGCCGCCCTGGCCCAGTGGCATATCGCCCAGGGCTTTCCTGATCCGACCAAGACGCCCACGGTGCGACAGGTGCTCAAAGGCATCCGCACATTGCATCCGGCGCAAACGAAGCAGGCTGCACCGTTGCAGTTGCAACACCTGGAGCAGGCGGTTCACTGGCTGAATCAGGAAGCCGAACGGGCTCGGCAGTCCGGAAACTTGACAAGCCTGCTGCGCAGTCGGCGCGATGCGGCGCTGCTGCTGATCGGCTTCTGGCGCGGCTTTCGCAGCGACGAACTCTGTCGACTGCAGGTCGAGCATATCCAGGCCGAGGCCGGTGCTGGCATGAGCCTGTTCCTGCCGCAGAGCAAGGGTGACCGGGAAAACCTCGGCACGACCCATTACGCACCGGCCCTGAAACGCCTCTGCCCGGTACAGGCCTATCTCGACTGGATCAGTGTTGCCGGCATCACCCGCGGCGCAGTGTTCCGCCGGCTGGATCGCTGGGGGCGGCTGAGCGACGAGGCCTTGCATCCTGGCAGCCTGATCAGCTTGTTACGGCACATCCTACAGCGCGCCGGGATACCGGCTGAGCTGTACACCAGCCATTCGCTGCGCCGTGGCTTCGCCACCTGGGCCACGGCCAACGGCTGGGATCTCAAGGCGCTGATGACCTACGTGGGTTGGAAGGACATCAAGTCGGCCATGCGCTACATCGACCCCGCCATCTCCTTTGGCGGCCTGGCGGCGAAACCCGCCCTTGAACTGATTACTGGCACTTTGACGCAACTGCCAGCTTCTCACTAACATCGACGCACGACAGGAGTGAAGGTGCAATGAGTACGCAGACCAGCATCGAATGGACGGAAATGACCTGGAACCCGGTGGTGGGCTGCACCAAGGTATCGCCGGGTTGCAAACACTGCTATGCCGAGAACATGGCCCACCGCCTGCAAGCCATGGGCACGCCGGGTTACGAGAACGGTTTCCGCCTGAGCCTGCGGCCGGAAAAGCTTCAGGAACCGCTGCAGCGCAAGAAACCGACCATCTACTTTGTCAACTCGATGTCCGACCTGTTCCACGAGCAGGTGCCGGACGAGTACATCGACCAGGTGTTCGAGGTGATTCGCCAGGCGTCTCAACACACCTTCCAGATTCTCACCAAGCGTGCCGAGCGCTTGGCCGACTACTTCAGCCAGCGGACTCCGCCCGTGAACGCCTGGCTGGGAGTATCGGTCGAGGACAAAGCCTATGGCGTGCCGCGCATAGACTGCCTGCGCCGCATAGACGCAACAATCCGCTTCCTCTCGGCCGAACCCTTGCTGGAGGATCTGGGCGAGTTGGATTTGACCGACATCCACTGGGTCATCGTTGGCGGTGAGTCGGGTGGCAAGGCGCGTCCCATGAAGGAGGAATGGGTCGACAACATTCATCGCCAGTGCGATGAATTCGGTTCGGCCTTCTTCTTCAAACAATGGGGCGGTTGGGGAGCCGATGGCGTTAAACGCTCGAAGAAAGCCAACGGCCGGCTCCTGAATGGCCAAACCTGGGATGAGATCCCGCTGCTCAACCTCGCCTGATCACCACGACAAGGACTACTCGATGGCCAAGGATGACGAAAAATACCGGTGGGATTGGGCGAGCCAGACTTTTCCAACCATCGACCCGCACAGCAAGATCAAACACCAGATCATCGATGAGTACATTCAGACTTACATTGATGTCCTGATGCGCAATCAGCAGATGCCTGCGCTGGGCCTGTCGGTCGTCGATGGCTTTAGTGGCGGTGGTATCTACAACGATGACGCGGGTGGCAAGCACTTCGGATCGCCGGTGATCGCCCTGGAGGCAATTCAAGAATCCGAAGTTCGCAATAACCTTGGCCGTATTAAACCCCGTCCCATCCGCTCCCAGCATTATTTTGTCGATGTGAAGAAAGACAACATCGACTGTCTGCACGCCGTCCTGGCCAGCCGAGGCCACAGCCAGCGCTTCGGCCGCGATGTACACCTGCATACCGCCGAGTTCACCCAGGCGTTACCGGCGATCGCCCACAACCTCAAATCGTTCGGCATGAGCGAGCGGGTTCTGTTTCTGCTGGATCAGTACGGCTACAGCGACGTGCCGTTCTCCAAGATCAAATGGATCTTTCAGAACATAGCCAATGCCGAGGTGCTGCTGACCTTCAATGTCGACTTCCTGGTGGCCTATCTCTCCGACCGCCAGGCCAATCGAAAGGCCATCTCCAATATCGACTTGGAACGGCATATCCCATGGGACATGCTTAAGCACCTGAAGGCGCATAACCCGCGCGATTGGCAGTACCTGATTCAACGCTGCCTATCCGACGGGATCAAGGAGGAAACCGGCGCACCGTTCATGACCATCTTTTTCATCCGCCCCGTGGGCGCCAACCCCATGGCGTACTGGTTCATCCACTTGGCGAAGAGCTACCGCGCCAATGACGTGATGAAGAAGATCCACTGGAAGTACGGCAACAACTTCTCCCACATGCTGTCTCCCTCATGCTTCTTTGGCTATGACGCCAATCGCGACATCAAGGTGACGGATCAGCAAGAGCTGATATTCGAGGAGGAGCATCAGTTCGATATCGTCACGGATACCCGCATCCGAGGTGAACTGTCGGAGTTGCTGCCCAAGCAGGTTTACGAGGTTGAACAGCAATCGTTTGGAAGCCTAATGAGTGGGCTTGCCAATTACACGATGGCGGACGAGTCACGGGTGAAGCAGGCTCTGGATATTGCAGTCTCCAATGGTGATCTCCTCGCCGTGGACAAGGACGGTAAGAAAAAACGCCGCAAGGGCAGCAGTATCAAGATAACCGATACCCTAGTGGCCCCACCCCAGCGGCCCTTTTTCTTTCTGCCACCGCCTCCGAAAGCGAAGGTGGATGAGTCTTGAGACCGAGCAACGGCATGAAACTTGGGGCTTACCCGGTACTGGAAGAGGATGTGGCCCGGCTGTCGCCGCTGATCTACGAACACATCAACATACTCGGTCGGTATGTCCTTTGCGGTACCGGAAGAGGTCGCCCGCGGCGAGCTGCGTCCGCTGCGCAACCCTGACTACGACCTGTAATCCACCCGAGCTCTACGGGCAACACCCACGCAGCTGCTGCTGGATCGGCGGCCACTTCACCGAGCCGAACGAACAGAACACGCAGCATTCCCCCGGATTGGGGCGCAGCAGCGCCTTGCAGTTGCTGCACTCGTAATAGAACTGGCAGGCGTCCGCGGGCATGGTTTCCGGCTTGGCGAAGCCGCAGAGCGGGCAGGTCGCCGTGAGCTCGTTGTCGCCGGTGAGCAGCACCGTGCGCAGACCATCTTGCGCTGCGCACTGACCGCCTCGACAGCATCCGCCCGCAGTGTGTCGCCGAGAGCAAGCACGCCCGTCGAGGGCTACTGCGATGACCGTTCGGCCTACCTCCTCCAGCGTGCGAATGCGATATATACGCTTCATAAAAATGGGCATATAGGTTCCAAAAGGCCTGATGCTCGAAACCTCGCAGAGGTGCCGGCAACCTTCAGCGTCATATAACGTGCCTCTGAGCCGGGTCCACCTCATCCACCATCTCCCGGAATGTCTGATCAGCGCTTGACCTTGCCACCATGGTAAGGATTACGCTACTACTGAAGTCTAGTGATCGGCACACAAGCCTCGCATTTGAATGTGGCCCATCAGCTCCTTCGCATCATTCGTCACAGGACGGATTTTGAACTAACGTAAGAACCAGTAACTAAGCTGCTCCTCTGAATTGAGGAAATGATAATTGTGATGACTCGAAGACGGGATAGAACGCTAATCAAGCTGCTCATGGCGCTGCTTCTGTTTATGGGGGCAGCCCATGGCAGCACCCAGGAATTCAACCCTGGGTCGGCGAGTTCATCCCTCAATTGCTTGGTCATGCAAGGAATGCAGACTGAGACCGACACGCAAGTAGGCGGTTTGTGTCCTTACATGGATGATCAAATGTCCTGCTCGATCAGTTGCGCTGCCTCTTATACTGGAGCAGTAACAAGCATTGTCGACTCATCGCCCGTCAACACTTCGCCGCAACACGATTATTACACCTCCCTCCTTGGCCGCATGGCCGTCGCTCCCGATCCTTTTCCTCCTAAGCAGACTGTTCTGATCAATCTCTGAAGCTGTATCTGAAGCTATTCGTTGACGTCCGCTGGGCGTCTGTTTAGACGAAAAAATTTGGATATGGTCGCCGACATTTTGATTGTTGTTCATGCCGACAAGCATGCGGAAGCAATTCCCTGAATCGCCAGGGACCGCTATCCGCTTGAGGAGAGTGCCCAATGAAAAAACTGAAACTTTTGCTTGTGCCTGTATCGATACGCACAAGACGAGCCACAGCTCTACTCGCTGCAGTGGCGCTGCTCGTGGCTGGAGGTATGGCTCATGCCGCTCAGGAACAAGCCATACAAGGGGTACAGGGCGATATTCAGCAGATCCCGGTCGAGACCTACCACTACGGGATGAAGCTGGATATTGCCCGGGTCTTGTCCATCAGCGATACGAGCCAGGAGTGCGGCGTTGTGCCTTCGATCATGCGGTACGAAGACAGCAGCGGAGCCCCACGGGCCTTGGAGTATCAGATTTATGGCGGCGGTTGTTCTGATAATTGAGCGGATGCGCCTGAACCAACCTTGAGGACTACACCATGATCAAGAACACGACGCTTTACCTAAAAGGCTTGTTGCAGCACCACCCACTGATTGCGGGACTTGCGGTTGCCGTAGCGTTCACTCTGCTGTTTAACCTGGGCGGCCTGTTTGCTGTAGCCACCCTGCCTGTTCTGCTTTCTGTTCTGCCGTGCCTGGTGATGGTCTGGCTCTGCATGAAGAGCATGGGTGGCGAGACCTGCAAACAAGAAGTTCCAGAGCAATCATCGCTAACCCGAATGAACGAAACCACTGTTGTCGATCAGGAGAACCGCCATGCGTAACGCCCTTATCTATACCGCCGCACTTGCCTCCGCAATAACGTTTGGTACGGCTTCCGTTGCTATTGCCGAGGCGTCCAAGGATACCGCCAAGAGCGGTTCCGAGATGATGATGGGAGAAGGCATGCACATGATGGACGGCAATAAAATGCCAATGATGGGAATGATGCAGGAGATGAATTCAATGATGAAGAACTGCAACGAAATGATGGAAAACATGAACAAGCAGATGAGTAAGGAGGCGGGTCAAGGCGACAGCAAGGCGCAGTAAAGAGCTCGTTGCTTGCCACCCCCTCTAAAAGCCTCCGGCGTAGAGGGGAATAAGTGAATGGCGCCGGGTACGGCACCGTCAGCGGTGTCGATACCCGGACGCTTCGAGATTTTCGCTACACAGTTCCACTGCCGATCGATAGGAAGGAGCCTGACCATGAATGACTTCGCCATGCACTACGGGCACTGGGTCTGGGTGCTGGTGATGGTATTGATTGCCTCCTGGCTTCTCTACCGCTTTGCCGCCCCACGCAGCTGGCGTGAGTGGACGGGCGCCGGCCTGGTGCAAGCGTTCATCATCGCGTTATACGCCGAGATGTATGGCTTCCCGTTGACCATCTATCTGCTGACGGGGTTTCTGGGCATCGATCTTCCTCTGACGGGCTATTCCGGGCATCTCTGGGCCACCTTGCTGGGCTACGGCAGCCTCGGCGCCACGCTGGAAATGCTGCTGGGCGGAGTATTCATCGTCATTGGTCTGATGCTGTTGATCCGCGGCTGGGTTCAGGTCTACTACGCCAGCCTGGAGGGCCAGTTGGCCACCCAAGGCGTCTACAGTCTGGTCCGTCACCCGCAGTACACAGGGATCATGCTGGCCGTTTTCGGTCAGATCATCCATTGGCCAACGATCATCACCTTGCTGTTGTTTCCGGTGATCGTCTTTGCCTATGTTCACCTGGCCAGGCGGGAAGAATCAGTGTTGACGGCGCGGTTCGGCGAGGCCTATCAAGCCTATCGCCGGCACCTACCGATGTTCTTTCCACGCCGGCAGGAGTGGGGGCGGTTTCTCCACGCACTGTTCTTTCCCCATCCCAAATAGCCGGATGCTGCGGAAAACTTCGTCCCACCTCTGCGCGGGACAACCATGCCGCGTCGCCCCGGCCTTCCTTGCTTGCCTTTGAGCCGCGGCTGCATCACTCCAGAGTCTGACCGGCTTTGGCGATCGCGCTCCAGGTCGTGCCGGCGTCCTTTGATAGATAGACGTCACGTTTGAAGGTCGCCGTCGCCCATTCCTTTGGCTGGACTGGGTTCTGTGCAAGATAGGCGATAGCGTCCTCATCCAGCTCAGGCACGCCGAGCGGGGTAATCTCGCGCGTCTTCAGATCCAGCCTGGATAGCTTGGCCGCGTCGCCGTAGCTACCGAACCATAGGCTGCTGCCATCAAGACTGAAGGTGACGCTCACTACCTGTTCGCCTTCGACGACCGCCCTGAAGCGTTGACCCGCATCGCGCGACAGGTACAGGCCCGCTCCGGTCGCCACCGCGACCAGCCGGTGGTCGCTCGGATGCACCGCCAGTGCGGTCGGCGCCTCGCCAATTCCCTGCGCGGATGCGCGCTGCCAATTGGCTCCATCGTTGCGGCTGTAATACAAGCCCGGGACGCTCATCCGCGAATTCGGACGGGTGTTGTAGACATATAGGGTTGCGCTATCGTAACCGCTGGCCAGCAGGTGGAAGTCCGACTCGCCTTGTAGGCCCAGTTGCTGCCACGTGCGCCCTCCATCGCTGCTCTTGATCACTCCGAACGGATTGACCAGACCGCTGCCGCGGGCTGGGTGGCCGCTGCTGTAGATCGCCTGGCGCGTCACCGAATAGCCCATATAGTCGTGTGCAGGTCCGGGTGCCTTGCTCCAGCGCCCTTGGCTATAGACGGCCAGGCCGTGGTGACTGGGAATGGACAGCTGTTGACCATCCGGGCTGAACGCCAGTCCGTGTACATGTTCTAGGGTGACCGCTGCATCGCCGCAGGCGGCGACAATGGTGACGGCGGCTAGCAGCCCGAGTCTAGCTGCGCCGCGTAGTAGGAATATCAGAGCCATCATCGCGTCTCCAAGTGAGGGCCATCTGTGCCAAGGCCTCTTTCGAAAAAAGAGGCGCCTGATCCAGGCGCCTAGGGCCAACCTCCAAACCAAAGGAGCAACGGGAGGATGGCAGCACAGTTACCCATGGTTGAGTCAAATCACTGATCCGAAAGACTGGCCCGGCGAAAGGATATAGCTCACCGGACCGGCCATTCTTGGCGCTATTACTGCATCGGCTTGATCGACAGAAGCGTCGCCGTCATACCTTCGCTCTTGAACTCGAACATCACCTGTTGGCCGACCTGCACTTGAGCCAGTTGCTCGGGCGTCGCCTTGAAACCCATGGTCATCGCCGGCCACTTCACGGCAGGCACGGGGCCATGGGCGATGGTGACACTGCCTTTCTGACTGTCGATGGCCTTGACGGTGCCGGAAGCCTGGGCGGTTGCCATAGCCCCCGATTGCTCCATCTGCATTTCTTTCATGGGCATCTTGTCCATGGGCATGGCAGGCATTTCGGCGGCAAAGACCGGTTGGCCGAGGACCAGAGTCAGAGCACCTAGGAGGGTGTAGTTCTTCATGCGAGTTTTCCTTCTGCTTGGTTGGGGATGAATTCAGAGGTCTGGCGGCGACGCATCAGTCGATAGGCCGCCGGCAGGACGAACAACGACAACAGCGGCGCGGTGACCATGCCGCCGACCATGGGCGCGGCGATGCGGCTCATCACCTCGCTGCCGGTGCCGCTGTCCAGCAGGATCGGCAGCAGGCCGGCGATGATCACCGCCACGGTCATCGCCTTGGGCCGCACACGCTGCACGGCGCCTTCGCGGATCGCCTCGATAAGCGCACTTTCGTCGGTGCGGCCGGCGTCTTGCCGTTCGTTCCAGGCGTTCTTCAGGTACAGCAGCATGATCACGCCGAACTCGGCGGCGACCCCGGCCAGGGCGATAAAGCCCACCCCGGTGGCCACCGACTGGTTGTAGCCGAGCAGGTAGAGGAACCAGATGCCGCCGACCAGTGCGAAGGGAAGTGTGGCCATGATCAGCAGGGCTTCACTGAAGCGAGCGAACGTCAGGTAGAGCAAGACGAAAATGATCACCAGGGTCGCCGGCACCACCAGTTTGAGCCGGGCATTGGCGCGTTCGAGAAACTCGAACTGCCCGGAGTAGCTCAGGCTCATGCCCGGCTCTAGTTTGACCTGATCATCGATGGCCTGGCGCAGGTCACCCACCACTGAAGCCAGATCACGGCCACGCACGTCGATGTAGACCCAGCCAGACAGACGCGCATTCTCGCTTTTCAACATGGGTGGACCGTCAGTGATCCTGATCTGCGCCACAGTGCCAAGGGTGATCTGGCTGCCCTGGGGGGTATAAATCGGCAGCTCACGCAGCCCTGCCAGTGAATCGCGCCACTCGCGCGGATAGCGCAGGCTGATCGGGAAGCGCGCCAGGCCCTCGATGGTCTCGCCGATGTTCGCCCCGCCGATGGCGCCGGCGACGATCGCCTGCACATCGGCGATATTCAGGCCATAGCGCGCCGCCGCTTCGCGGTCGATATCCACATCGACGTAACGCCCGCCGGTCAGGCGCTCGGCCAGGGCGGAACTGACTCCGGGCACGAGTTTGGCGACCCGTTCGACCGCCTGGGTCATCTCGTCGATTTGCGCCAGGTTGCTGCCGGCGACCTTGACGCCGATCGGGCTCTTGATGCCGGTGGCGAGCATGTCGATGCGGTTACGGATCGGCGGAATCCATAGGTTGGCCAATCCTGGCACCTGTACGGTACGGTCCAGTTCCTCCACCAGCTTCTCCGGGGTCATCCCCGGTCGCCACTGCTCGCGCGGCTTGAACTGGATGGTGGTTTCGAACATCTCCAGCGGTGCGGGGTCGGTGGCGGTTTCGGCACGGCCGGCCTTGCCGAACACATGGGCGACTTCCGGCACCGTCTTGATCAGGCGGTCGGTCTGCTGCAGCAGTTGCGCCGCCTTCTGCGCGGACAGCCCCGGTAGCGCGGTGGGCATATAGAGCAGGTCGCCCTCGTCCAGCGGCGGGAGGAACTCGCCACCGAGACGGCTCATCGGCCAGAGCGCGCTGAGCAGAATCAGCACCGCAACCAGCAGGGTGATTTTCGGCCGCCGTAGTACCGCGTCCAAGGCCGGCTGGTAGATGCGAATCAGCCAGCGGTTCAGCGGGTTCTGTTCCTCGTTGGGAATCCGCCCGCGAATCCAATAGCCCATCAGCACCGGCACCAGGGTCACCGACAGGCCGGCGGCGGCCGCCATGGCGTAGGTCTTGGTGAAGGCCAGCGGACCGAACAGGCGGCCTTCCTGGGCCTCCAGGGTGAAAACCGGGATGAACGACAGGGTGATGATCAGCAGGCAGAAGAATAGTGCCGGGCCGACCTCCACCGCCGCCTCGGTGATCACGTGCCAGTGATGTTCGCCCTTGAGGTCCTCGCCCGGGTGTTCCTCGCGCCAGGCCTCGATCTTCTTGTGCGCGTTCTCGATCATCACCACCGCGGCGTCGACCATGGCGCCGATGGCGATGGCGATGCCGCCGAGGGACATGATGTTGGCGTTGATCCCCTGCTGCTGCATGACGATAAAGGCGATCAGCACCCCGACCGGCAGCGAGACGATAGCCACCAGGGATGAGCGCAGGTGCCAGAGAAACAGCGCACAAACCAGGGCGACTACGATGAACTCCTCGATCAGCTTGTGACTGAGGTTTTCTACGGCACGATCGATCAGCTTGCTGCGATCATAGGTGGTAACGATCTCCACCCCCGAGGGCAGGCTCTTGCCCAGTTCGTCAAGCTTGGTCTTGACCGCGGCGATGGCCTCGCGAGCATTCTTGCCGCTGCGCAGGATCACAACGCCGCCGACTACCTCGCCCTCGCCGTCGAGTTCGGCGATGCCGCGACGCATTTCCGGGCCGAGCTGGATATGCGCAACCTCGCCAAGCGTCACCGGCACGCCGCCACTGTCCAGGCGCAGGGGGATGGCGCGAAAGTCATTCAGCGTCTGCAGGTAACCCGAAGCGCGCACCATGAACTCGGTCTCGGCCAGTTCCAGCACCGCACCGCCGGTTTCCTGGTTGGCCCTGGAAATTGCCTCAGCGACCTGCTGCTGGGTGATGCCGCGGCTGGCCAGCTTGATCGGATCGAGCACCACCTGGTACTGCTTGACCATGCCACCGATGGTGGCCACCTCGGCGACATTGGCCAGGGTCTTCAGTTCGAACTTGAGGAACCAGTCCTGTAGCGCCCGCAACTGCGCCAGGTCATGCGTGCCGGTGCGGTCGACCAGGGCGTACTGATAGATCCAGCCCACCCCGGTGGCATCAGGGCCCAGGGCGGGCGCGGCGCCCGCAGGCAGACGGGCCTGCACCTGGCTGAGGTATTCCAGTACCCGCGAACGCGCCCAGTACAGGTCGGTGCCGTTCTCGAACAGCACGTAGACGAAGCTGTCGCCGAAGAAGGAATAACCGCGCACCGTTTTCGCGCCCGGCACCGAGAGCATGGTGGTGGCCAGTGGATAGGTCACCTGATTCTCGACGATCTGCGGCGCCTGCCCCGGGAAGGGCGTGCGGATGATCACCTGCACATCGGAGAGGTCCGGCAGCGCGTCGATGGCGGTGTTCTGCACCGACCAGACACCCCAGCCGACGGCGAACAGGGTGGCCAGCAGCACCAAGAAGCGGTTGGCCACCGACCAGCGGATCAGCTTGGCGATCATGGTTGCACCTCCAGCTTATCCAGCCGCTCGATCAACAGGCCGTCGTCCGTTTCGCGCACGCCAACGTGTACCGAGTCCCCTGCCTGTACGCCCTCCAGCAGAGTCGGATCTGCCAACGGAAAGGTCATGGTCATTCCAGGCATGCCGAGGGTCTTGAACGGACCATGGGCCAGGGTGACCGAGTCGTTGTCGATCTCGACCACCTTGCCTTCCGCCTCATGCAGGGCCTGCATCGGCTGAGCGTCGGGTGATGCGAGGTCCTGGGCGAGTACCCCGCGCAGGCTGGCCTCGGAATCGAGCAGGAACTGTCCGGAGGCGACTACCTGCTGACCTTCCTCCAGGCCCTCGACAATTTCCGCCTTGTCAGTCCTTTCCCGTCCAAGACGGACCTCAACCGGTCGATAACGACCCTCGCCTTCGACCAGCATCACCAGGGCACGCCGGCCGGTACGGATTACCGCTTCATTCGGCACGTACAATGCTCTCTGTTCGCTCGGGCGACTCAGCCGAACCTTGGCGGTCATGCCTGGCCGCAGACGGCCCGTCGGGTTATCCAGTTCGACCCGCACGCGCAGCGTGCGGCTATCCAGGTTGGCCTGCGGCAGGAAGGCGCTCACCGTGCCCGCCAGCACTTCACCGGGGAAGGCGGGCAGGTATGCCTCCACCGGCTGGCCGAGCTGTACGCCGCCGGCTTCGGCCTCAGGCACAGCCACGTCGAGCCAGACACTGCTCAGGCCGTTGACTGTGGCCAAGGGTTGGCCAGCGGCCAGGGTCATGCCTTCGCGGACATTGAGCTCCTGCAGCACGCCGGCAATCGGGCTAGTGACCGTCCAGAGGGCCTGGACCTTGCCACTACGCTCGACCCGCTCGATCAATGACTGCGGCATCCCAGCCAGGCGCAGGCGCTGCCGGGCTGCGTCCAACAATGCTCTTTCACCGACCTCGCGCAAGGCCAGGAACTCTTCTTGAACAGCCGCCCATTCGGGTACCAGTAGGTCGGCCAGCGGCGCCCCGGCGGCCAGCAGGTCCTCGGGCGCGCGCCGATACACGCGCTCGACGAAGCCCCCGCTGCGTGCCTGCACCACGGCGACATCGCGGTTATTGAAGGCTAGGTTGCCGACCACTTCCAACTCAGTGACCGAGTGTTCACGGGTGACAGTCGCTAGGCGCATGCCCAGGTTCTGGACGACGCTTGGGTCGATGCTGACCGCGGCACTGTCACTCGCCTCGCCGGCGTAGCGCGGCACCAATTCCATGTCCATGAAGGGAGACTTGCCGGGTTGGTCAAATTTCTGCTGCGGGTACATGGGGTCGTACCAATAGAGCACTTCGCGCTCGTCCGGTGCGGAGGACTCCTGGGCATTGGCCATGCTGGCCCCGGCCTCCACCAGGGGCTGAGCGAACCAGTAGCCGCCCGCTGCACCAATGGCGAGCGCCAAGCCCGTCAGCAACGCGCCTTTCCAGATTCGAGTCTTCATTGGCTACTTTCTCCATAGGCGAAATACAGGCGGGCACTGGTCTGTGCACGTTGCTGTTCAAGGTCGATGTGTTTCAGGCGGGCCTCGATGAGTTCGCGCCGCGCGGCCACTAGCGCCATTAACTCGCCACGGCCGGCGCGGTAGTCCGCCATGGCCAGGCGTACCTTCTCCTCGGCCAGCGGTACCAGGGTTTGTCGGCTGCGCTCCACGGCGCGCTCCAGGCGGCGGTGTTCGGCCAGATCGTCGGCCAGCGCTTGCGCGTGCTCCCGTGTCATGGCTTCGCGCTCGGCTTCCAGGCGCAGCACTTCGGCGCGCTTGGCGGCGATCTTCGGGTCCTGCCGGCTGGCGGTGAACAGGGGTAGGTCGAAGGTGAACTGCACGGAGACCATGTCGCCAAAGGCCTCGCCACGTTTTTGGTAGGCCAGCTCCCAGCTCCAGTCGGGTTTCTTGTCCGCTTCGGCTAGACGCACCTGGGCCTCTGCCTCCTGTGTCATCGGCGTGAAGGCCTGCAGCTCAGGGTGACGATCCAAACTGTGGCGGAAATGCAGGTCATCGACTCGCCAGCTCGGCCAAGAGCCGGACAGCGGCTCGACCGCCACCGGCCCGACCCAGCGGCGCAGGGCCGCGCGGGCCTGCGTGCGGTTGCGTTCTAGTTCATCTTCCTGCTCGGCGAGCAGTGCTGCTTCCTGCTTGGGCGCCAAACTGTCAGCCGCCTGGCCACGGCCGCCGGCCAAGCTGGCCTGTACGGCCTTGGCCAGCAGGCGATTCTCGTCGTACAGAGTCTGGAACAGTTGCAGTTTCTGCTCGACCGCGAAGCCGCCGATCCAGGCAAGCGCAGTTTCACGGCGCACCTTGAGGCGTTCGACCCGCTCCAGTGCATCGGCGCTGTCGATGCCCGCCTGGGCAGCCTCGACACGGGCACGGCGCTTGGCTCGGTTGGGAACTTCTTGCATGACCCCGACCATCTGCATGGTCATGAAGTCGCGCGTGAGGCTGCCACGGGCATCGCCCTCGATGGGAAAGTTCTGGATACCTAGGGCAAGCTTGGGGTCCGGTAATTCACCGGCGGGAATGGCGGCCTGCATGGCGGCATCTTGGTTGGCAGCCTGGGCAGCCAGTGACGGTGCCTCGCGCTCCGCCAGGCGCAGGGCTTCGTCCAGGGTAAGGGCGGCGGCCAGGCCGGGCACGGCCAGGGCGCACAGCGTGAGGGCGGCCAGCGAAAGGCGTCCTCCGCAGTAGCGTCGGAGATTCATATTCACGATTCCTGTGGATGATCCGGCGCGTACCCACACGGGCACACGCACACCGTCTCGCCGCCTAAGAGGGGGAAACGGGACTCAAGTCGGCACGGGAATCAGGCGCGGGGGGGACGCCACACCCCAGAGGGGGACGCGGTTGGAAGGAAATCGTGGGTAGGAGTGATTACTACGGAGCGAGAAAACAGAAGAGGCGTCTTGATGACCGAAACCTGCAGCATGCTGCTGCTCTTGCACTCTTGTCCGGTCTTGCAGACTTTGCCGCTGGACATTTGCTGCTGATGGTCTTCGCAGCAAGAAGCCTGCATATCCTCCATCGAGATGCCGTGCTGTTCCATGGGGCAAGGTTCGGAAAACGCGAGCACACCTGCGACCCCATTCAGGGGAAGGGTCAGGCTGAGCAGCAGGAGCAACAGCAGGTGCAGGCGTCGTTTCATGCGGCGGAGTCTAGCCCAGGTCGATAGGGGGAGCAATTCGTCAGTGTTCCGTTTTGCGGAAAGATCACGGCGCGTCAGTCGGATCACGCTCGATCGGCTTTACCTTCTGCGTGTCATCGCTAGCGGGTGGTCCTTTGTGCATGCCGCGCATGCAGAACAGCATTGACAGCGGACAGAGCAGTAGCAGGAAGATCAGCGCGTTCGCCGCAATCCAGGTTTGAAAAGCCGGGAACAGGACATAGGCAGCCAGCAGAAAGATGCCGGCTCCTATGCCAACCCGAATCATGGTGGATTTATCGCAGGTCATGATGTTCTCCTTTCATTCAGCTAGTGGGGGGGGCAGATCATCCAGAATCGGCCCCGGTGGTTGCTCAAGGTCGTCGCAATGCTCGGCCAGGTAGCTCAGACTGTCGCGCAGTGCCTGGAGCAAGACAATGCGTGCGTTCAGCGCGTCGATGTAGTGGTGGGCTATGACTTGAACTTCGCTGCTAGGGCGTTGGCGATCCCGCCATAACGCCAGCAAGGCGCGCACCTGCGTCAATGAGAAGCCCAGTTCTCGGGCGTGGTGGATAAAGCGCAAAACCTGTACATCCCTTTCCAGGTAGTCGCGATAGCCAGACCGGGTGCGCCGAGAAGCTGGGACCAGCTCGATGCGTTCGTAATAGCGGATCATTTTGGCGGTCAAGCCGCTGACGTTCGCCGCTGCGCCAATGTTCATGGATGCCTCCTTCTTGCTGAGCCAGCGCCTCCGTCCAGCTCTACCGGTGCCGGCCGCCATCGCTTGAGCAGCAGCGCGTAAGTGACCACCGAGACGCTGGACAATGCCATCGCCGCACCGGCCACCACCGGGCTCAACAGGCCGAAGGCGGCCAGTGGAATGCCGACCAGGTTGTAGACGAAGGCCCAAAACAGGCTCTTCAGAATCCGTCCGTAGGTATGGCGGGAGAGAGCCAAGGCATCCGCCACCAGCGCCGGATCACCGCGCATCAGGGTGATGCCGGCGGTGTGCATGGCTACATCGGTACCGGTCGACATGGCAATGCCAACATCCGCCGCCGCCAGCGCCGGAGCGTCGTTGATGCCGTCGCCGACCATGGCTACCACTGCGCCACCGGTCTTCAGCGCCTGCACCTCCGCGGCCTTGTCGCCGGGCAACACCTCGGCGCGCACCTCGTCGAGGCCGAGCATAGCCGCCACGCTCTCAGCCGCACCGCGGTTGTCGCCGCTGATCATCACGGTCCGTATGCCCAGTCCGCGCAGCCGCGCCACGGCCTGGCGGGCACTCGGCTTCAGCACATCACCGAAGGCGATCAGGCCCAACAGCAGTGGCTGTCCAGTCACGTCGGCGAGCCAGGACACGCTGTTGCCGGCCCGGGCCAGCGTTGCTGCGGACGCCGCCAGCGGTGACAGGTCAACGCCGAGCTCCTGCATCAGTCGTGTGCTGCCCAGGCGCAGCTCTCGCCCTGCGACCAAGGCCGCCAGACCGCGCCCCGGCAACGCCGTGACCTTGGATGCGGGCAATAAATCCGTGCCGTCCTGCTTGGCCTTGTCCAGCAGCGCCTGCGCCAGCGGGTGTTCGCTGCCGGCCTGCGCCGAGGCGGCCTGCAGCAGCAGGCGCGCGCTATCGCCATTCGCCACTTCCAGCGCGGTCACCCTTGGCTTGCCCTGGGTCAGCGTGCCGGTCTTGTCGAAAGCCACCACGCTGACCCGGTGGGCGATCTCCAAGGCTTCCGCGTCCTTGATTAGGATGCCGTGGCGCGCACCGACGCCGGTGCCGACCATGATCACCGTCGGCGTGGCCAGGCCCAGCGCGCAAGGGCAAGCGATGACCAGCACCGCCACCGCGTTGATCAGTGGGCCGGCCACCTCGCCGGTGAGCCACCAGCCGATCAGCAGGGTCATGGCAGCGATCACCAACACCACGGGGACGAAGACGGCGCTAATCCGATCCACCAGGCGCTGGATCGGCGCCTTGGCCGCTTGAGCGTTTTCGACCATGCGGATGATTCGGGCCAGCGTACTTTCCGCGCCGACCGCTGTGGTCTCGACCAGCAACAGTCCTTCGCCGTTGATTGCGCCGCCGGTCACCACATCGCCTTCAGTTTTCGCCACCGGCAGGCTCTCACCGGTCAGCAGCGACTCGTCGAGATGGCTGCGCCCGTCGCGTACCAGACCATCGGCGGGAACTCGCTCGCCCGGCCGTACCACCAGCAAATCACCGACGGCCAAGGTACTCACCGATACCTGATAGTCCACACCCTCACGGCGCACCCGGGCGGTGTCCGGCCGTAGTGCCTGCAGTGCTCGAATGGCGTCTCCAGTGTGGCGCTTGGCACGCGCTTCCAGCCACTTGCCGAGCAGGACCAGGGTGATCACCACCGCGGAAGCCTCGAAATAGAGGTGCGGGACGCCGGGGCCGGCATGCGTCGCCATCAGATAGACCGACAGCCCGTAGCCGGCACTGGTACCGAGCGCCACCAGCAGGTCCATATTGCCGCTGCCGGCGCGCAATGCTCGCCAACCGGCCCGATAGAAACGTGCCCCCAGCCAGAACTGCACCGGCGTGGCCAACAGCAGTTGTATCCAGCCCGGCAGGCTCCAGCGCGCGCCCAGCAACACGGCGATCATCTGCACCACCAGCGGCAGGGACAGCACGGCGGCCAGTGCCACCGGCCACCAGTCGCGAGACGGCGGCGCGGCGGCGGCCTCTTTGGCTGCCGGCACACCGGCCTCGTACCCGGCGGCCGCAACCGCCTGGATCAGCGCCGCCGGCGCTACCGCACCGGACACCACCCGGACCCGGGCCGCCTCGCTGGCCAGATTCACCGTGGCCGCCAGCACGCCCGGCACCTTCAGCAGGGCCTTCTCGACCCGGCCGACGCAGGAAGCGCAGGTCATACCGCCGATGACCAGGTCCAGTTGCTCTTCCTTCACGCGGTAACCCGCGCCTTCGACCGCCTCTAGCAGGGGAGCCAAATCGGCATCGGCTTCTACCATAACCGCTTCGCTGGCCAGATTGACCCTGGCGGCGGAAACCCTGGGTACTTGAGTCAATGCCTTCTCGATCCGTGCCACGCAGGAGGCACAGGTCATGCCTTCTACGCCAAACGTCCATTGCCGAACAAGGCCGGCGTGCGCAGCAGCAGTGGTTTCGGGGAATGCGCGGGTCATTGCCAACCTCCACGATTATCTCGTTATTGAGAGGTTGGACCTTACCGTTGGGGCAAGGTCAAGCAGTAAGGTGGCGACCATCCGAGAGTTTGGGATGATCACAAATCTGGGAGCACTACGCGGAGCTCCACGAGCAGAAGCGCTAATTCTGTGAGATCAGCTGCGCTCAAGAAGGCAAAGGCCATTGAATAACGGAGGCTGTGATGGAATGAATACCCAACTAAGCCCTTAATCTATCGTGAGGGGCGTTCCGACCGACTGACCTTCAGCTTACGGGGGCCGTAGAGCTAAGGTGGATCGGCGGTCTACCGGGGCTGCCAGGCCACCTACAATACATGATCAGGTGCAAGACCGAGCAAGGGGACGATCCCTGCTTGGGCTGATTGCACCCACTCAGAGAGGGCCTCAAGATCCTGTTGTAGCGACTCGGCTTCCGACCAGATGCAGGCATTCTCAGTCGGCACTGTCAGTGCCGAGCCCTCTACGAGAGTAAGAGCCATTGCGTGAAGCTTCAGCAACTCATCACGGACGGCCACAATTTCACCCAGATTGGCCAGACAGGCATCCAGTCGGTCAACCAATCGCAGAAGTTGGGAGGTGTCGAAGTCCTCTCGCAGCTTTTCCAGGGCCACAGCATCCACTTCGCCGTAGGGGGTAATGTGAAAAGACGCCGGTGGAATCTCGATCATGTTGCCTCCTCGGCATCGGCCCTGCTGGCCGTGTTGACTCGCAGCGAGCCGGCGGCTTGTTGAAACACCGAATCCTTGATCCAGGGTTCTGGTGGCCGGTTGAGCTTGAGGTTGAATTCGCCGAAGCGTTTGACGTTGCTGGTCAGGTAGGGACTGAGGAAAGACACGTCTTCATCGGTGAACTGCCAGCCCTCGCGGGCCAGCTTCTGCAGGATGCGCATCATATCCACAGTGTTCTGCAAGATCACCGACGAGGCCACCATGTCGTTGTAGCGCAGCCGCTTCTGCTGCTCGTCCGGATCGTTCTCAGCAATCACATCGCCGCCGAAGGACAACCACTTGGAGAATCCGTTGTAAGACTCGATCTTGTTGGTGTTCGCGGTGACCTCCTGGCGCAACTCGCGACTGCCGATCCAGTTGAGCAGGAAGATTGTACGGATCACGCTGCCCAGTGCCTGTGCCGCATGGTAGAGCTTGTTGCGCCGGCTGTAGGAGCCGAGTTTGCGCAGCAGCATAGGTGAGGATATTTTGCCGGCCTGGATCGATAGCGCGACCTGCATCAGATCCTGCCAATGGGTTTCGATCAGGTTCCAGTCGGCAGTGTCAGTGAACAGGCGGTTGATATGCTTGTACGAAGCACCGCGATCCGGCCGGCACATCACTAGGTCGCGCCAGTTGCGAATACGTGGCATCAGGTTGATGCCCAACAGATGGGTGAAGGCAAACACCGTGGCCGACTGCCCTTGGGTATCGGAGTACACCGTGTCAGCCTCGACGCTAAGATCAGCCTTGAGCAGCCCCTCAATCACGTAGATCGCCTCCCAGATGCCCGGCGGGATGAAGTGCTGGAACACTGCGATGTAGTTGTTGGCCACGTGCCGATAGGCCACGGCTCCCATCTTGCGGTAGCGGAAGTGATAGCCGGCCAGCAGGTTGTCGTCATAGAAGTCAAACTGCGTACCGTCCGCGGCCACCGCTTTGCCGTCGCCCCAGAGCTTGGGCAGGTCGAGCTGCAGGTAGAGTTCCACCAGCTCGCGGTTAGCTTTGTCCAACTTCTCCAGCGAGAGGTGACGGCGATTGGTATAGGAGAGCATGTGCGGCGTGACATTACCGGCCAGATGCCGCGCGGCCTGGTTAGGGCCTAGGTTGCAGCCCATGGCGAAGATCGTCATCAGGTAGCGCTCGGCAGGCTCTTTGAGCTTCGGCTCGTTACCGGACATCGGCCCGAAATGCCGTGTGAACTGAATCCAATGCTCGATGTTAGCCATGATGTCGAGCACATGCCTGGCCGGCATGCGCTGCATGAGCGCTGTCTGCAGCGAGATAGCCGAAGGCGGGATGTCCCGCGCGATTACTCGGCGCAGCACCGGCTCGCCGGCTTCATTGATCGATACGTCACCTCGGCAGGAGGGGAATTTTTCATCCAGCTGCTGCGCGGTTTCCTCCAACTGGGTTTTGAGGGAGGCAACAAACTCCTTCGCCGTACCAGGAAGCCCCACCTTTTCGCAGTAAGCTGGTAGTTGCTGGAGACATTCTTCCCAGGGCAGCAACTGTTTGCGGTAGTCAGCGAAAGATTCCGACCCCAGCACGCACATGTCGCCGGAGCGCAGCTCGCTGGCCAGGTAGGAGAATACGCAGACTTCCAGATAGCGCCGGTTGGTCGGTGGTCCCTCACTGGTAGGACGACGAACGACCTTGATCCAGCGCTCCGAGGCAAACGACAAGTCGACGTGCTCGCCGATCCATTCGCGGTGTAGATTTTCGCAGTCCTGGATGAGCAGAAGCGCCTGGATCAGTGATCGATCCTGAGTCGTGGGTTCCAGTTGGAGAAGGTGGCTGAGACGGAACAGCAGCGAACGATGGGACTTGAAGTGCTTCCAGATCAGCGGCAGGTAGTTATTGCCGCCGGTAGCTTGGACTTCGGCGCAAGTCTCACGCAACCGATCCAGATTGCCATCGGGGGAGAGGTATTCCCGAATCAGGCTGCCAGCTTCCTGGTCATCCGGTTCTTGAACCAGAATCTGCACCACGCCGTCCAGGGTAGCCGCCAGTTGCTCCAGCTTCTGGCGTTGCCGCGCATGGATTTGCTCCAACTCTTCCTTGGCGCGTTTGTGGATCGTCGATATTCGTCGGATGAACATCTCGGCCAGGTGATCCCGAGTTCGCACTCGCATTCGATAGATCAGGGCCAGCATCAGTGTGTAGCGTTTCGGCAGCGAACAGTCCTTCAGCTCGGAGACGTCCGACGCAGCAGCTTGGGCAGCAAAGTGGCGGATCTTGGCATCGACGATCCCGTCAAAAATGGCTTCCAGGTCCCCAAAGCTCTCTAGCCAGGCCAAGTGATCGATCAGCACTTCCAGGTGCTTGCGAGATGGCTTCTTGGGCGCCTGTTTCAGTGCATTGAAGTCGCTTTGGCGTCGACCGAAGTCAGTGTCGAGCAGCTCCTTTAGCTTATGGATCACCTCGATTGGCGTTCTGGTTACCACAAGGTTGAATATTGCCTCTTGGGATTCGGTATGAATCCGCTCAGCGAGATCATTCAGGGTCGAATACGCAGGTAGCTCATAATCCTGGCGGATCAGTTCTTCAATCACCGAGTTAATGATGTCGGCACGCTGATCAAGCACGAACGACATTTCTTTGGCGTGGCGCTCAGCAACCTCGATAGCATCTGAGCCATAAAATGCAGTCACGCCGAGACGAGCTCGGATGGCGTTCATATGGCGATATTGCTGAAACCACTTGTACTCAGCGAATTTCACCTTGCTACGCTGGCCCAACTCTCCACGAATGAACGCCACCAGTTGATCAGGCACGTCGGTGATATCAGGGAAATATCGAAGTACCTGAAAGGTCTTGAGGAGAACGGCGAGATTGAGGTGAAAGGGGGCCTTGGACTTGCTTCGTACCCACTTAATCTCATCATCGGAAAAGGAGAAATCACGCTGCAGCTCAGCTTTTGAATACGTCTTTGACAGAGTGGGGTACGCCGTGCGCTCTAATGAAGCCATAGAACCTCCTTTTCTGAGGAGTCAGAAAAGATAGTCCACGATCAGAGACTGTGCGCGCGATTTGAAAAACCATTCAGGATCAACCGCTTAAAAGCGAAGTGAGTGAATTTTCCCTTTATCTCGGCATGACCCG
>NZ_QASO01000116.1 GCF_003052605.1 Ectopseudomonas oleovorans
GCCTTGAGGTACATCCAGCTGCTGTACGAAATCGAGCATGAAGTCCGCGACCTAGAACCGGATTTACGCCGCCGAATACGACAAGAAAAAGCCGTACCGGTGATGGACGCGTTGCATGCCTGGATGATCACCCAGCGCCTACTTGTGCACGATGGCTCGGCCATCAGCAAAGCATTGGATTACAGCCTCAAACGCTGGACGGCGCTGTCGCGCTATCTCGATGACGGCGCCGTACCCATTGACAATAATTGGGCAGAGAACCAGATCCGGCCATGGGCGTTGGGGCGCAAGAACTGGCTCTTTGCAGGTTCACTGCGCAGCGGTAAACGGACAGCGGCGATCATGAGTTTGATCCAGTCAGCTCGACTCAACGGGCATGACCCGTACGCCTATTTGAAGGACGTCCTCACGCGCCTGCCGACGCAGCGGGCAAGTGAGATTACGGAGCTGCTGCCGCATAGGTGGCGACTGGTTTAGTTGCGCAAGACGGGATGCCCAGACGCATACCCTGCAATGCGGGCGCCAGCTCGATGGCGACGATGTGTTTCCACACCTGGCTTGCCAATTGCTGCTTTTCTTTGCCCAGATTAGCTACCGTAGCGTTGTGTGACTCGATCTGCTCGTTGGCAAGCGCCAGTGCCTGGGAGATCGCGCCCAGAGCGTCAGCCAGAGGTTCCAGTGCAATGAGCTGGCTTGGCTCGCGTTGCTTATCGGCAAGATGCTGACGATTGAGGGCATCCGAGAAGCCAGCAGCGCCACTTCTGTCTTCAGTGTTTCCGCATCGAGGAATCGGGAAGGCGCATTAAGGATCTCGGACAATTGCGCCAAAAGGTGATCGGCCGCCGCGGCATAGGTCTTAGCCAGTTCATCAATGGCACGACTGTCATCCAGAAACGTTTCGTCGAAATAGGCCTCCAGACTGGCCGCGAACGAGGCTTCTGTGGCTTGCTGGCAGAAAGGGCAGACTCCTGTCGCCTCATCGAAGTAAGCCCGGCCCTGCCGCACCCAATCGCTGTTGCCCAGCGCCTTGATCATTGCCGCGATATCGACATCTTCCCGGCCCAGAACGCGCTTGCTCAGGATCGGATTCGATTCGTGGGACAACAGCGCATCGAACGAAGGCAATACGACGCGGGGCTCCAACATAGGTGAGGGGCCAAAAATGGTCTTGGCTTTCTCCTGGAGATCGGCCAACGAAACCAATGCTGCAGAATTCCCAGCATGCTCCTGCAGCACACGGACCTTGAAGTTCTCGGCATTGTTGCGTACGCCCTGGAATGCCAAAGCGAATGCACTATCGTGCTTTTTTCTGGGCCCAGCATGTCTCCTGAAACCAAGCCTCGAGATCGGCGAGTTCTTTGCGTTTTCCTCCCAGACCATCCAGCCCTTCTAGAGTCTCCCTCAGACTGCTGATGCGTCCACTACAGCTACCGGACTCCTGTTTGAGTGCCGCGATCTTGGCAACATTCTCGACGTTCTTTTCACCGAGGGTGAAGATGCCTTTGAGCTCTGCGGAAGGGCCGAAATTACGTGCAACGAAGTCGCGGTTGTAGACCATAGCCTGAAGGGGCACGCCGCTCTTCCAGCCAACATGGCAACTCGGATAACGAGTGGGGTTGTCGATCACCCTGGAAATTGTGGTTTTGCCACACCCATTGGCACCGTAGATAAAGTTGAACTTCGTCAGCCCATCAAGCGCTTGTACCTCTTGTCCATACGAAGCCACCCCCACTATCCGTATTGACTCAATCATTCGCCTCTCTCCCTAGGCAATCGGTGCCAATCTCTGGCCGGCTATTCGTTATATAGCTTGCAATGTCATTCGAATAGAGTGAGTGAAAGACTAGACCAGTCGAGGTCTAGTGATCTATTCCGGAGGCGCACGCTGGATATGGGCGATTTGGCGGAGAGTTCTGTCGTCACGAGGGTGTATTTGGCTAGTTCGGCGGAGGTGCCCCAGTGAGCGCTTGTGGCGGGTCAGTGGTTTTTGCAGGACTGCCACCGACATTTTGCGGTAGACGAGTGCAGCCACGGTGGCTACGGAGCGAAGTCTCGATGACCTATCAATGAACTGCCGGTGGATTAGCTGAATGTCCTCAACCTGTTTCGGCTCGACCCCACTGGCAAGAAGGGAGGTATCAAGACCCGCCGCCTGGTTGCATCCACCTCCGATACCTATCGCGCTGCACTTCTCGGGCTTGGCCAGCCTTCAAGCGATTGCCCTGCGTCGGTGCCCTGGAAGATTGCAGTTTCTGCGGGCTGCACGGCACTGCGATGCGAACAACGCAACGCTTGCGAGGATCGCCTCACGGCATTCGTCGTCGCTCGACAGCGAGAAGTGGCGTTTCGTGATGCGCTGATGGATACGCGGTGCGCACGGCGCACCCTGCGGGCCCGGCGAGGCTTGAGCGGCTGCATGCATTTCGCACCAGGCTGGCGCGTGACAGCGATTGTGCGACCTGTTGTGGTGCGGGCTGGGCGGCTGGGCGTCGCCCCACCGCCTGCCCAGGGCCGTTGTTGGCGATCTGGCATACTTTTTTCATGGGCAAGCGCATCCACTGCAAGCCGGGCTCTGCCTCGTAAGCCTTGTGACCATTCGCGCCCCCGGGCGCCGGGTAATGAAGCCCGATCCACCAGCCTGCTGGTCGATCGGGCTTTTTTCGTTTCTGGGAACACGGAAAAATGCGTCGAACACTGCCCATCGGCCTGCTGCTCTCCACCGACGGCACCTACCGCCGGATGGCCCGCCATGCGTTGGCTGGCGCCCGCGATGCCTTGGCCGAGATCAATGCCGACCCTCAGCTGGACTTCCAGCTGGCCGCCACCCACTGCAACCCGCGTGGCGAGCTGAGCCGCTACGGCGAGGCAACCGCCGCGCTGATGCAGCAGGGCGTGCGGCACCTGTTCGGCACCATCACCTCGGCCAGCCGCAAGGAAATCATTCCCGACCTGGAACAGCAGGGCGGGCTGCTCTGGTATGGCTGCCCCTACGAGGGCTTCGAGAGCAGCGAGAGCGTGCTCTACCTCGGCGCCTGCCCGAACCAGACGCTGGTGCCGCTGCTGCGCTACGCGCTGGCCACCTTCGGCGCGCGCGGCTACCTGATCGGCTCGAACTACGTGTGGGGCTGGGAGAGCAACCGGATCGCCCGCGAGGTGCTGGAGCTGGCCGGCGGCCGGGTGCTCGGCGAGAAGTACGTGCACCTGGGCGGCACCGGCTTCGCCGAGGCGATTCCCACGCTCATGGGCCAGGCGCCCTCGTTCGTGCTGAACAACCTGGTGGGCGAGTCCTCCTACGCCTTCCTGCGCGAGCTGGACGCCGCCTGCGCGCAGGCCGGCATCCGCCTGCCGGTGCTCAGCTGCAACCTCACCGAGGCGGAGCTGGGCGAGGTCGGCGAGCGGCCGAACCTGCGCCTGCTGTCCTGCGGTCCGTTCTTCGAGAGCGTGCATGCCGAATTCAGCCGGTGCCAGCAACTGGTGCACGGGCTCGACCGCTGCTCGCACTACTACACCGGCGCCTACGTGGCGGTGCACGCCTTCGCCGAGGCCCTGCAGCACACCGGCAGCGACGCGCCCGAGGTGATCTGCGACTACCTCTACCGGCATCCGCTGCCCGGCGTGCTCGGCGAGCTGCGGGTGTCGTCGCGCAACAACCATTCGAGCCTGCCCTGCCACATCGCCGAGCTGCGCGCCGGCCGCTTCGAGCTGCTGCACAGCGAGGCCGCAGCGCTGCCCGCCGACCCCTACCTCACCGCCACCGACCTCGGCGCCTTCCAGGCGCTGCGTCACGAGGTCCCCCGGCAGCACCTGAGGATCGTCAAATGAAGTCCCTGTCGCGTCCCGATTTCGAGAACGGCCGGCTGCTGCTGGTCGACTGCGACGAGCGCACCCTGGCCAGCCTGCATAAGAGCCTGCGGCGCCTGGGCATCACCGCCGAGGCGGTGGCCGCCGACACGTTGCCGGCGCTCGATGGCTGCTTCGCCGCCATCGTCGAACTGGAGCATTTCGCCAGCCCGGCGACCCTGGCCCGACTCGAGGCCGCCGGCGTGCCGCTGATCGCGCTCACCGCCCACGAGACGCTGTCGCAGATCCAGCGCGCCATCGAGCTCGGCGTCACCGCACTACTGAACAAGCCGATCACCCAGGGCTCGGTGTACACCACGCTGATGATGGCCATCGGGCTGCGCGCTCGGCTGGCCGAGGCGAACCGGCAGCAGGCGGCGCTGGCCCGGCGGGTCGAGGCCGGGCCCTTGCTGGCGCGCACCCTGGCGCGGCTGATGGTGGAGCGGACGCTGACCGAGCAGCAGGCCTACGAGCAACTGCGCGAGCTGTCGATGCGCCTCAACCGCAGCGTCGAGGCGCTCTGTGCCGAATTCGAGGTCGACCGCCTGGGCGCCGATCCGCGGCAGGAGCGGCAGCGATGAACATCCTGCTGGCGCTGCTGCGGCGCCCCTCGGTGGCGCTGTCGCTGCTGTTCGTGCTGACCGTGGTGACCTTCGCCGTGCTGGCTCCCTGGCTCAGCCCCTACGACCCCTCCGAGCAGTACATCGAGGGCCTGTCGCTGGAAGGCGCGCCGCTGCCGCCGGATTCGACCTACTGGCTGGGCACCGACCTGCTCGGCCGCGACCTGTTCTCGCGGCTGGTCTACGGCGCGCGCACCTCGCTCTTCATCGGCCTGGTTGCCAACGGCCTGGCGGTGCTGATCGGCACCCTGGTCGGGCTCACCGCCGGCTTCGTGCGCGGCTGGCTGGGCAGCGTGCTGATGCGCTTTACCGACCTGATGATGGCCTTCCCGGCGCTGCTGCTGGCGATCGCGCTGGCGGCGATCTTCCAGCCGAGCGTGTGGATCGTCGCGCTGGTGATCGCCATGGTGAACTGGGTGCAGATCGCCCGGGTGATCTACTCGGAGACGGTGGCCCTGGCCGCGCGCGACTTCGTCGCGGTGGAGCGCACCCTCGGCGCCAGCGCCCGGCGCATCCTGTTCAGCCACCTGCTGCCGCACCTGCTGCCTACCATTCTGGTCTGGGCCACGCTGGGCATCTCCACAACCGTGCTGCTGGAGGCGACCCTGTCGTTCCTCGGCGTGGGCGTACAGCCGCCGACGCCGAGCTGGGGCAACATCATCTTCGAGAGCCAGACCTACTTCACCGAGGCGCCCTGGCTGGTGTTCTTTCCCGGGGCGGCCATCGTGCTGCTGTCGCTGGCCTTCAACCTGGTGGGCGACGCATTGCGCGACGAGCTCGACCCGACCCTGTCGGGGAGACGCTGATGGCTCCTTTCATCCTGCGCCGCCTCGGCTACTCGCTGCTGATCCTGCTCGGCGTCACCCTGATCACCTACCTGCTGCTGTTCATGCTGCCGGCCGACCCGGCGCGGCAAATCGCCGGGCGCAGCGCGACCCCTGAGGTGGTGGCCAGCATCCGCGCCCAGCTCGGGCTCGACCAGCCGTTCTACGTGCAGTACGGGCGCTACCTGGCCGGCCTGGTACAGGGCGACCTGGGCCGCTCGTACATCCAGCGCAGCGAGGTGGCCGAGCTGATCGGCGCACGGCTGAAGCCTTCGCTGCAGCTGATGGCCGCCGGCATCGGCTTCGAGCTGCTGATCGGCATCGGCCTCGGGATGATCGCCGCGCTGCGCCGCGGCGGCTTCGCCGACAAGCTGCTGATGGCCTTCTCCTTCGTCGGCGTGTCGGCGCCGCAGTTCATCGCCGCCATGCTCGCGCTCTACTTCTTCGCGGTGAAGCTCGGCTGGTTCCCGCTCGGTGGCTACGGCGGCGTTGAGCACCTGCTGCTGCCGGCGCTGACCCTTGGCGTGCTCGGCAGCGGCTGGTACGCGCGCATGACACGCTCCTCGATGATCGAGGTGCTGCACCAGGACTTCATCCGCACCGCCCGCGCCAAGGGCCTGAGCCGGCTGAGGGTGATCGCCCGCCACGTGCTGCCCAACGCCATCGTCCCGGTGATCCCGATGATCGGCATCGATATCGGCATTTTCATGGGCGGGCTGGTGGTGGTCGAGTCGGTGTTCGGCTGGCCGGGCATCGGCCAGCTCGCCTGGCAGGCCATCCAGCAGGTGGACATCCCGGTGATCGTCGGCGTGACCACCGTGTCGGCACTGGCCATCGTCCTCGGCAACCTGATCGCGGACCTCACCGTTCCACTGGTCGATCCGCGCATCGACGTCAAGAAACACTAACCAGAAAGAGGCAAGGAGCATGAAGCGCAAGGCAATTTCCCTGGCCATCGCGGCCACCCTGTTCGCCGGCCCGCTGCTGGCCGCCGAGCCCAAGGCCGGTGGCGACATCGTGGTGACCTACCAGAACGACGTGGCCACGCTAGACCCGGCGATCGGCTACGACTGGCAGAACTGGTCGATGATCAAGAGCCTGTTCGACGGCCTGATGGACTACAAGCCGGGCACCACCGAGCTGGAGAAGGACCTCGCCGAGGACTACGACATCTCCGAGGACGGCACCGTCTACACCTTCACCCTGAAGAAGGGCGTAAAGTTCCACAACGGCCGCGAGATGAAGGCCGCGGACGTCAAGTACTCGCTCGAGCGCACCGTCAACCCGAAGACCCAGAGCCCGGGCGCCGGCTTCTTCAACTCCATCGCCGGCTTCGACGCCATGGCCGAGGGCAAGGCCGAGACCCTGAGCGGCATTGAGGTGCTCGACGACTACACCGTGAAGATCACCCTGAGCGCGCCCAACGCCACCTTCCTACACGTGATGGCGATCAACTTCGCCTCGGTGGTGCCCAGGGAAGAGGCCGAGAAATGGGGCGCCGATTTCGGCAAGCACCCGGTCGGCACCGGCGCCTTCACCCTGGCCGACTGGCAGCTGGGCCAGAAGCTGGTGTTCAAGAAGAATCCGGACTACTACAAGGCCGGCATCCCGCGTCTGGACGGCATCACCTTCGAGGTCGGCCAGGAGCCCATGGTCGCCCTGCTGCGCCTGGAGAAGGGCGAGGTCGACATCGCCGGCGACGGCGTGCCGCCGGCCAAGTTCCTGCAGTTCCGCAAGGACCCGAAGTACAAGGACCTGCTGGTGGTCGGTGACCAGCTGCACACCGGCTACCTGACGCTGAAGACCACGCTGCCGCCGTTCGACAACCTCAAGGTGCGCCAGGCGGTGAACATGGCCATCAGTAAGGACCGCATCGTGCGCATCATCAACGGCCGCGCCACCCCGGCCAACCAGCCGCTGCCGCCGGCCATGCCCGGCTACGCCGAGGACTACCAGGGCTACGCCTACGATGTCGAGGACGCGAAGAAGCTGCTCGCCGAGGCCGGCTTCGCCGACGGCTTCGACACCGAGCTGTTCGTAATGAACACCGACCCGCAGCCGCGCATCGCCCAGTCGATCCAGCAGGACCTGGCCAAGGTCGGCATCCGCGCGCAGATCAAGTCGCTGGCGCAGGCCAACGTGATCGCCGCCGGCAGCGAGCCGAACCAGGCGCCGATGGTCTGGTCCGGCGGTATGGGGTGGATCGCCGACTTCCCGGATCCGTCGAATTTCTATGGGCCGATTCTCGGTTGCGCCGGGGCGGTCGATGGCGGCTGGAACTGGGCGCTGTACTGCAACAAGGCGCTCGATGCCAAGGCCGCGCAGGCTGATGCCATGGCCGACCCGGCGCAGGAAGCCGAGCGCATCGCGCTGTGGAAGGAGGTGTTCCTCGAGGCGATGGCCGACGCACCCTGGGTACCGATCTTCAACGAGCAGCGCTTCACCGTGCGCTCGGCGCGCATGGCCGGCGACGACGCGCTCTACGTCGACCCGGTGCACGTGCCGGTCAACTACGACTACATCTCGGTGAAATAACCGCCGGGCAGCGGGCGCTCGCCGTCCCGCTGCCGCGGACCTGCTAGGAGGGCCTCGCCCCATGTGTCAGAACTGCTTGGTCAAGACGATTCACAGCGTCCACAGCCACTTCGGCTGGGACAACAGCTTCACCCCGGTGGAGCGGGTGGCGCCCGGCACTACCCTCGAGTTCGAATGCCACGACTCGTCCAACGGCCATTTCACCAAGGACTCCGTCGTCGCCGACGTCACCAGCATGCCGTTCGACCGGATCAACCCGGTCAGCGGCCCGGTGTTCGTCGAAGGCGCCATGCCCGGCGACGTGCTCAAGGTCACCATCGACAGCTTCAAGCCGTCCGGCTTCGGCTGGACCGCCAACATCCCCGGCTTCGGCCTGCTCGCCGACCAGTTCCTCGAACCGGCCCTGGCGCTCTGGCAGTACGACACCGAGAGCCTGGCGCCGGCCGCCTTCGGCGACTTCGCGCGGATACCGCTCAAGCCCTTCGCCGGCACCATCGGCGTCGCCCCGGCCGAACCCGGCCTGCACTCGGTGGTGCCGCCGCGGCGCGTCGGCGGCAACCTGGACATCCGCGACCTGGCCGCCGGCACCACCCTGTACCTGCCGGTGGAGGTCGAAGGTGCGCTGCTCTCCATCGGCGACACCCACGCCGCCCAGGGCGACGGCGAGGTCTGCGGCACGGCCATCGAAAGCCGGATGAACGCCGTGGTCACGCTCGACCTGATCAAGGGCGAGAAGCTCGCCGCGCCGCGCTTCAGCACTCCCGGGCCGGTCACCCGGCACCTCGACGGCACCGGCTACGAAGCCTTCACCGGGATTGGCCCGGACCTGATGCAGGCCGCCCGCGGCGCGGTCAGCAGCGCCATCGACTGGCTCTGCCGCGAGCACAGGATGCCGGCCGAACAGGCCTACATGCTCTGCTCGGTGTGCGGCGACCTGCGCATCAGCGAGATCGTCGACCTGCCCAACTGGGTGGTGTCCTTCTACGTGCCGAAGGTGGTGTTCGCCTGACGGCGACGCCCTTCCTCGCAGGAGCGAGCTTGCTCGTGAAAGGCGCTGGCGTCCCTCGCTCCTGCCAGAACATCTACAGAGAACCGCCGTGAACACCTCGACATCCCCCGACCGCCCCGTGCTCTCCGTCGAACGCCTGACCATCGACTTTGGCCCCAGGCGGGTGGTCGACGAGCTGAGCTTCGCCCTGCAACGCGGCCGCACGCTGTGCATCGCCGGCGAATCGGGCAGCGGCAAGTCGCTCACCTCGCTGGCGATCATGGGCCTGCTGCCGCGCGCCGCCAGCGTGCCCGGCGGGGCGATCATCTTCGAGGGCCGCGACCTGCTCGGCCTGCCCGAGCGGCAGCTGCAGCCGCTGCGCGGCAAGCGCCTGGGGATGATCTTCCAGGAGCCGATGACCTCGCTGAACCCGCTGATGACGGTCGGCCAGCAGCTCGAGGAAACGTTGCGCCGGCACGAGCCGCTGGGGCGCCGCGAGATCGCCCGGCGCGCCCGCGAGATGCTCGACGCGGTGCGCATGCCGCACGCCGAGAAGCGCCTGGCGCAGTACCCGCACGAGCTGTCTGGCGGCATGCGCCAGCGGGTGATGATCGCCATGGCGATGCTCTGCCGACCGGACGTGCTGATCGCCGACGAGCCCACCACCGCGCTGGACGTGACCATCCAGGCGCAGATCCTCGAACTCATGCGCGAGCTGCAGCAGAGCTTCGGCACCGGCCTGCTGCTGATCACCCACGACATGGGCGTGGTCGCCGAGATGGCCGACGAAGTGGTGGTGATGAACCAGGGGCGGATGGAGGAGCGGGCGCCGGTGCGCCAGCTGTTCGCCGCGCCCGCCGCGGCCTATACGCGCAAGTTGCTCGCCGCGGTGCCGGTGCTGGGCAGCGCCGGCGAGCCCGAGGCGCTCGGTGAACGCCCACCGCTGCTGGAGGTGAACGACCTGTGCGTGCGCTTTCCGGTGCGTGGCGGCTGGCTCGAACCGGTGCGCAACGTTCACGCGGTGGAGCACGTCAGCTTCACCCTGCGCCAGGGCGAAACCCTCGGGCTGGTGGGAGAGAGCGGCTGCGGCAAGTCCACCACCGGCAAGGCGCTGATGAACATGCTCGCCTACCAGGGCAGCGTGAAGCTCGACGGCCGCGAGCTCAACGGCCTGCAGGGCGAGGCGCTACAGGCCGTGCGGCGCGACGTGCAGATGATCTTCCAGGACCCCTACGCTGCGCTCAACCCGCGCAAGACGGTGCTGGAACTGGTCGGCGAGCCGCTGCTGATTCACGACCGCCTGCCGCTGGCCGAACGCCGCGAGCGGGTCGCCGCGCTGCTCGAGGACGTCGGCCTGGCCGCCGACGCCATGACCCGTTACCCGCACCAGTTCTCCGGCGGCCAGCGCCAGCGCCTCTGCATCGCCCGCGCGCTGTCGCTCAACCCGAAGCTGATCATCGCCGACGAATCGGTCTCGGCGCTGGACGTCTCGGTGCAGGCGCAGGTGCTGGAACTGCTCGAGCGGCTGCGCGAGACGCATGGTCTGAGCTACCTGTTCATCTCTCACGACCTGGCGGTGGTCGAGCGCATCTGTCACCGGGTGGCGGTGATGTATGGAGGGAAGATCGTCGAGATCGGTCGCCGCGACCAGGTGCTGCACAATCCGCGGCATCCCTACACGCGGCGCCTGCTAGAGGCGGTGCCCATGCCCGACGTCGACCGCCGGCGCGACTTCAAGGCGCTGCTCGAGGCCTTCGAGGCGCCCGATCCGATCAAGCCGCAGGGCTTCCGGGCGCCGCCGCAGCGCTTCGACGCGGTCGGCGAGGATCATCTGGTGGCGGTCTGAGCGCTGCGCCGGCAGGAGTGAGGGGTGCCAGCCCGCGCCTCCGTATCCAATACCAGACGCTGGATAGCTTCCATGAGAGTGGTAACGCTAACGACGAGGGGGTCTCCCTTCACAAAAGCCTGTGTTTTGATCGTATGAACGAGAACGGTTCTCTTCATGCGATAGCCCTGGTAAAGGGGGGCCTGACGAAGCCGGCTCGCGAATCAGCGAAACCGGATCAACCACACTTGGAGTTGCCGCAATTGAGGCAGGTCGCGCAGCCGTCCATCTGCACCACCGCCTGGGTGTTGCACTTGTTGCACAGCTGCGCGCCGGCCGGGAAACCCTCGCCCGGCTCGACCGCCACCGCACCCTGGCTCGCCTCGTAGGCGGCACGCTTCTCGGCCAGGTACTTGAGCTGGGTCTCGTCCAGCGCATGGCCTTCGAGCATGCCGATGGCGATCAGATGGCGCTCCAGCACTGCGCCGATCTCGGCGACGATCGACGGCATGTAGACGCCGCCCTTCTTCAGGTAGCCGCCACGCGGGTCGAATACCGCCTTCAGTTCCTCCACCAGGAAGGTGCAGTCGCCGCCCTTGCGGAACACCGCGGACATGATCCGGGTCAGCGCGACGATCCACTGGAAGTGGTCCATGTGTTGGCGCTGATGGAAAATTGACCCACCCTGCCGATTGAAATTTGACCCAGGGCGGATTGCTGATTTTGTTACCAGCAACTGTGGATAAGTCTACCAGCGCAGCTGCTGTTGCCCCCACTCCTTCGCTAGCCCAGTTCAGTTGTTTAAGACCTGCCACACGCAGCCATGTAGCAGGCCGTCGTCGCCATGAAATCAGAACGGCTCATCGTCCTCCGGTTCCTGGCCGCCCTTACGCTTTCGCTCCCGTGATTTGATCTTGGCCTG
>NZ_QASO01000117.1 GCF_003052605.1 Ectopseudomonas oleovorans
CGTAGTAGAGATCCACTCGATTGCACAGTGACATGAACTGATGACGAACCGGTCGCACCGACCTGTGTGTAACCTGCTGCATCCATCGGCCCTCTGCTTTGCAAGGCCGCTAGCCCGGTTAGGCGCACAGGAGCGAAATTCATCATGGCTCAAGGCTAACGCCTTATCAGAAGTCGAATATACGGAAGCAGTCGTACCTAGGTTCAGAGGCAGATTATTTCACTGGCAAAACGGGAGGAGTCCATATACGGATGCAATCCGGGAAAGGCGCTGGTGCGCGCGGCGCGCGCTACCGGATTGGCGTTGGTTGCGTCGTTCAGCAGGTTTCCGTTTCCACTTCCTGGCACACGTCGATCCACTCGGCATCGACCAGTTCGGCCATGCGCTGCGGGGCGATACGCACGGCGCTGTGGGTGGCGCCGGCGGCCGGCAGCACTTCATCGAAGGCCAGCAGCGAGCGGTCGCAATAGACGCTGAGCGGTGTGGCCAGGCCGAATGGGCAGACGCCGCCCACCGGGTGGCTGGTCAGTTCGACCACGGTCTGGGCATCGAGCATGCGCGATTTGGCACCGAAGCATTCCTTCATCTTGCGGTTGTCGATACGCGCGTCGCCGCGGGCGACGATCAGCACGTCGCGTTCGGCGATGCGAAAGGCCAGGGTCTTGGCGATCTGGCCCGGCGATACACCATGCGCTTCGGCGGCCAGCGCCACGGTGGCGGTGCTGGACTGCAGTTCGATGATCGCGATATCGGGCGCCTTGGCGGCGAAGAAGGCGCGTACAGAGGCCAGGCTCATGAAACGGTCCCCCAGGGCTGTCGAGGTGGGCACGGCATGACGGCCAGTCTCTCGCTGGCCAAGCGCAGCCCCCTTCCTGGGGTGCTGGTGTGGTCGTGACCACGGCGAAAAAACAAGCGGCCATGCTCGCGCTGCATGGGCGGCGCGTCAAGACCTGATGGCGTCAGTTTGCCAGCAGATGTGCTGTTTTTACCGCCTCAACGAGCCCGTAGCGACCTTTTTCGTCTCGCGTCACCCGGCCCATGGCTACGTCGGGGTCGTGGGTGAATACCAGACGGCCGCCGCGGGCGACCAGGTCGGCCAGCAGCGCCTCCTTCTCCTCGATCAGGCCTTCGGGGAAACGGTCGTAACCCATGGTGATCGGCAGGTGCACCCAGGGCGCGCCAGGGATCAGGTCGCCGGGAAACACCACCGGCCCGCCCGGCATGGCCACTTCCGGCAACAACTGGCCCGGTGTGTGGCCATCGCTCCAGTGCAGGCGCCAATCGGGGCCGAGCAGTGCGCAACTGTCGGTTTCATCGATCAGATGCAGGCGTCCGCTGGCCTCCAGCAGAGCCAGCAACTCCGGGATGTAGGAGGCCTTGTCGCGGGCGTGTGGCTTGCAGGCGCGCTGCCATTGGCGCCGGCCGGTGACGAAGCGCGCGTTGGGAAATAGCAGGCGAGCCGGCTGACCGTCTTGCCAGGCGGCCAGCAGGCCGCCGGCATGGTCGAAGTGCAGGTGGGTGAGGACGACGATATCGATATCGGCGTCGCTCAGGCCCTGCGCTGCCAGGCTGTCGAGCAGCACATGACGCTCTTCCTGCACACCGAAGCGCTGCTTCAGCTCCGGGCTGAAGAAGGCGCCGATGCCGGTCTCGACAAGAATGTTGCGCTCGTCTTCCTGCACCAGCAGGGCGCGGCAGCCGAGGTCGATACGGTTCAGGTCGTCGGCTGGCATCCAGCGTTGCCACAGCGCCTTGGGCGCGTTGCCGAACATGGCGCCGCCATCGAGTTTCTGGCTGTTGCCGGTCAGGGTGGTCAGGGTTCGCATGACGGTATCTCTTGTTCTTGAAGGCGGCTGTGCTCGGTCTTGCATTGTCGCCGAGCCTTGCCGGGGGAAAGCGCCGACGCCGGCTAATAAAAAAAGCGCGGCGCCGAAACGGCCGCGCAACACGCTCAAACCTGTAGGGCGGGTGAAACCCGCCGGCTCGACGGTGGCGGGTTGCACCCGCCCTACGTTTAGAACTGCTCTGCAGCCAGACCATAAAGCGGCTGGCTGCCGGCACGAATGCTCGCCTCCAGGCTCAGGGTGCGCGGCAGCAGGCGGGCGAAGAAGAACTCGGCGGTGGCCAGCTTGCCGCTGTAAAAGGCTTCGTCCTCGCTCTGCTTTTCCTGCGCTACGGCGGCCATGCGCGCCCACATGTAGGCGTAGGCGACGTAGCCGAACAGGTGCAGGTACTCCACCGAGGCGGCGCCCACCGAGTTCGGGTCGGCCTTGGCCTCCTCGAGCAGCCAGCCGCTGACCGCCTCCAGGCGCTCCAACGCTTCGACCAGGCGATCACCGAAGGGCGATTCATGGGCATGGGCGAAGTCGCGCACTTCGGCGGCGAACAGGCGCAGCGCGGCGCCACCGTTGGCCACCACCTTGCGCCCGAGCAGGTCGAGCGCCTGGATGCCATTGGTGCCTTCGTAGATCTGTGCGATGCGCACGTCGCGCACCAGTTGCTCCTGGCCCCATTCGCGGATGTAGCCGTGGCCGCCGAATACCTGCTGGCCGTGCACGCAGCTTTCCAGCCCGGTGTCGGTGAAGAAGGCCTTGGCCACCGGGGTGAGCAGGGCGACCAGTGCTTCGGCGTTCTGCCGTTCCTCGGCATCCTCGGCGTACTTGGCCAGATCGAGCTGCTGGCCAACGTAGCAGGCGAATGCGCGACCACCCTCGTTCAGCGCCTTCATGGTCAGCAGCATGCGGCGCACATCGGCGTGGACGATGATCGGGTCGGCGAGCTTGTCGTGGTTTACCGGGCCAGTGGCGGCGCGGCTCTGGATACGCTCGCGGGCGTAGGCGACCGCCGACTGGTAGGACGCCTCGGCGCAGCCGATGCCCTGGATGCCGATGGACAGACGCTCGTAGTTCATCATGGTGAACATCGCCGCCAGGCCCTTGTTGACCTCGCCGATCAGGTAGCCGGTGGCGCCGTCGAAGTTCATCACGCAGGTGCTTGATGCCTTGATACCCATCTTGTGCTCGATGGAGCCGCAGCTCACCGCATTGCGCGCGCCCAGGCTGCCGTCGGCATTGACCATCACCTTGGGCACCAGGAACAGCGAGATGCCCTTCGGCCCGGCCGGTGCGTCCGGCAGCTTGGCCAGCACCAGATGGATGATGTTCTCGGTCAGATCCTGTTCGCCGCCGGTGATAAAGATCTTGCTGCCGCTGACCTTGTAGCTGCCATCCGCCTGCGGCTCGGCGCGGGTTCTGATGATGCCCAGGTCGGTGCCGGCATGGGCCTCGGTCAGGCACATGGAGCCGGCCCAGCGGCCTTCGTACATCGGCGGCAGATAGGTGGTCTTGAGTTCTTCGCTGGCATGGGCGTCGATGGCCAGGCAGGCGCCGGAACTCAGCGCTGAATACAGCGCGAAGCTGGAACCAGCGGCGTAGAGCATCTCCTCGAATGCCACGGCGAGCATCTTGGGCATGCCCATGCCGCCGTAATTCGGGTTGCCGGAAAGACCCACCCAGCCACCTTCGGTGTAGGTGGCGTAGGCCTCGCGGAAACCGGTCGGGGTGCGCACGTCGCCGCCTTCCCACTGCGCGCCTTCCTCGTCGCCGCTGCGGTTTAGCGGGGCGATCAGCGTACCGGTGACCTTGGCCGCCTCTTCGAGAATGGCGTCGGCGGTGTCGGCATCGACGGTTTCGGCCAGGGCCGGCAGGCGTGCCCACAGTTGCGGGGCGGCGAAGACCTCATGAAGGACGAAGCGCATATCGCGCAGCGGGGCGTTGAATTCGGGCATGGTGCAACCTCGACAGCAGAGGCGCCGCGAGCAGGCGCGGCGCACGTGGAGCGAAAAGCGTCAGTCGGTCTCGGCCGGCTCGCGCGGTTTGTCCTTGACGCTGGTGAATTTAAGCAGATGGGTACGTTCGATCAGAATGTACAGCGCCGCGCCTGCGGCCAGGCCCCAGCCCGCGCCGTAGACCGCGAGCACCACACCCATAGTGCCGGCGATGCCGCGCTCGGTGTTGTTGTTCAGTTGCTCGAAGCCGACCATCAGGCAGATATAGCCGGTGAGGATCAGCGTCAGCGACAGGGCGATCGGCAGCACCGGCTGGAAGAAGCTGACCAGCGGCAGCATGAACAGCGCGGCGAAGCCGGTGATCCAGAAGGTGCCGGCGCCGCTGTAGATTGAGTCCATCGCCTTGCGCCCGTACTTGTAACGCTCGGCCATGGTCGCCGCCACCGCCGTCCACAGCGGGCCAGCCAGGCCCGGGTAGGGCGCGAAGAAGGCGTGCAGGGCGTTGCGGATGGCGGTCACCAAATGAATGCGGTCGACGTTGTTTTCGATCACCTCGTCGGTGCGCAGCTCATCGGCGCGCTGCATCAGCGACTGGCCGACGATGATGTCGCCGAAGGCGATCACGTAAGCGATCACCGCGGTTGGTACGGCCAGCATGAATACGTCCAGGCCGGGGAAGCCGACGTTGAACGGCAGGTAGTTCCACATCTCGCCGAAGGCTGGCGCGGTGATGCCCCATTTCACGTCCGGCATCTTGTACTCGCCCACGGCGATGCCGATGAAGATGGCGATCAGCATGCCTGGCACCATGCCGTAGTTGACGATCTTGCGGGCGAAGGGCACGCGCTCGGTCAGGCCCTTGAACGACACCGAGAACATCAGATACAGGCAGATCAGACTGCCCAGCACCAGGGAGATCGGCGTGTTGGCCAGACGGCCGCCCGCGCTGATTTCGCCCATCAGCGCGGCGATGCCGGCACCGATGATGATGCCGCCCTTCATCGAGTTGGGGATCAGTCGCACCAGGACACTGCCCAGGCGGGTGACACCGAGGAAGAGGAAGATCACGAACACCAGAAACTGCAGGGCGAACAGCGCCTGAATGGCCGCAGGGCCCGGCTCGTAGTTGCCGAGAAACAGCAACACCACGGGAATGCCGGGGGTGATCCAGCCCGGCACCAGCGGCACGCCGAGCAGCGCCGGCAGCATGAAGCCGATGCCGCACACCACTACATAGGCCAGGGCCACGTCATAGGGCAGGCCGAGGTATTTCTCCAGCAGCGGGATCATTGCCAGGCTGACCACGAACATGATCAGCGCCTGCAGCATCTCGGCGGTTTCCCAGCGGTAATGCACGAAGGGCAGGCGCACCTTGAACGGGCCGAATGGCCAGTAAGGTTGTTCGTCGCCGTCACGGCGCTTGAAAATTTGCATGAAGGTTCTCCGTCGGCCGCCAGGGCCGGTTCTTGTTGTTGTGCAAACGGTTCATTCACCCCTCTCCCACCGGGAGAGGGGCCGGGGGTGAGGGCTGCTTCTACAGCGCCTTGGCCATATCGCGCAGGACGAACTTCTGGATCTTGCCGGTGCTGGTCTTGGGCAACTGGGTGAAGACCACGGTCTTGGGCACCTTGAAGCCCGCCAGGTGCTCGCGGCAGAAGCTCATGATCTCGCTGTCGCTGGCCTGCTGGCCGGTCTTCAGGGTGATGAAGGCGCAGGGCGTCTCGCCCCATTTCTCGTCCGGGCGGGCGACCACCGCCGCCTCCAGCACCGCCGGGTGGCGATAGAGCACGCCCTCGACCTCGATGGTGGAGATGTTCTCGCCGCCGGAGATGATGATGTCCTTGAGCCGGTCGCGGATTTCCACGTAGCCGTCGGCGTGGCATACGCCCAGGTCGCCGGTGTGGAACCAGCCGCCCTCGAAGGCCTCGGCGGTGGCGCTGGGGTTCTTCAGGTAGCCCTTCATCACGGTGTTGCCGCGCATGAAGATCTCGCCGATGGTCTGGCCGTCGCGCGGTACCGGCTCGAGGGTCTTCGGGTCGGCCACCATCACCCCTTCCAGGGTCGGGTAGCGCACGCCCTGGCGCGCCTTGATGGTGGCGCGCTCTTCCAGCGGCAGTTCGTCCCATTCGGCGTGCCAGGCGCACAGGGTCACCGGGCCATAGACCTCAGTAAGGCCGTACACATGGGTGACATGGATGCCCATTTCCTCCACCGCGCCGATCACCTTCGCGGGCGGCGCGGCGCCGGCAACCATGGCCTTGACCGGGTGATCGATAGCCGCCTTGGCCTCGGCCGGCATGTTCACCAGCGCGTTGAGCACGATGGGTGCGCCGCACAGGTGGGTGACCTGCTCGTCGCGGATCAGGGTGAGGATCTTCGCCGGGTCGACGCGTCGCAGGAACACGTGCACACCAGCCAGGGCGGTGATGGTCCAGGGGTAGCACCAGCCGTTGCAGTGGAACATCGGCAATGTCCACAGGTAGACCGGGTGGTTGCCCATGGCCCAGGTCATCTGGTTGCCCATGGCATTGAGGAAGGCGCCGCGGTGGTGATAGACCACGCCCTTGGGATTGCCGGTGGTGCCGGAGGTGTAGTTGAGGCTGATGGCCTGCCACTCGTCCGTCGGCCACTGCCAGGCGAACTCGGGGTCGCCTTCGGCAAGGAAGGCCTCGTAGTCCAGATCGCTGACTGCCTGGCCTTCGCCGTATTCGGGGTCGTCGACGTCGATCACCAGTGGCGGGTGGTCGAGCATGCCGATGGCGGCGTGGATCACGTCATGGAATTCGCGGTCGGCAATCACCACCTTGGCTTCGCCATGCTGCAGCATGAAGGCGATGGCTTCGGCATCCAGGCGCACGTTGAGGGTGTTGAGCACCGCGCCGATCATCGGCACGCCGAAATGCGCTTCGAGCATCGCCGGAATATTCGGCAGCATCACTGCCACCGTGTCGCCCTGGCCGATGCCACGGCCGGCCAGTGCCGAGGCCAGGCGCCGGCAGCGCGCGTAGGTCTCGGCCCAGTTGCGACGAATCGAGCCATGCACTACGGCCGGGTAGTGCGGGTATACCGCCGCTGTACGTTCGATGAAGCTCAGTGGGCTGAGGGCAACATGGTTGACGGCGGTGCGGCCGAGGCCCTGCTCGTAGATCGACATGGCGGATACACCTTTGGCTGATTGTTAGCTCTGGTTATTCCGGTAATGATGCAGGCATTACCGAAGCTTGCTGGCGGTAATTTATAGGTCATTTCTGTTTTTTATGGAAGTTGTACCAAGGTTTTATAGAATAATTACTATATGAGTCTCTCAAGCGATCAGGCGGCCGTGCCGCTGCAGTCCTGGCTGCGCATCCAGCGCGAAGCACCATCCCTCAACGAGCGGGCGGCGGCTTTGCGTCGCGCCGTGCTTGGCTGTCCGCAGGTACGCCAGGCCTGGTATCTGACCTGGCAGCCGGCCAGCCGCACCTATGCCCAGGACGATGGTGGGCCACGCTTGCCGCCAGGCCAGGGGGATCCACTGGCGGCCAGCGATCAGGAGTTGTTCGAGGTGCTGACGACGCAGCCCTGCCTGAGCCTGGAAGCAGTGCGTCAGCTGCCCTGCTGGCTGGCCGGGCGACTGCGCCGCGCCGCGATTCATCATGGTCAGGCGCTGGCGCTGAGCCTGGAGGAGGGCGGTGCCGGTCTGTTGCTGCTGCAGGTGGACGAAAACGCCGGCTTGGAATGGTTGCCCTGGCTGCGTGAGTTGCTGGCGCAACTGGTCGGTTTGGCTGGTGGTATGAGTCGCAGTGCGCCGTTGCTATCGGCCGACCCACAGCCGGCGTTGCTGCTCGATGCGCGCGCACGGCCGCTGGAGTTCAACCAGGCTTTGCAGGCGCTGCTCGGCGACCGCTCGCTGGCACAGGTCGGCGCCATATTGCCCGTCAATCATATGCCGCTGGTGCGCGCCTGCCTGCAGCAGTCGCGCGCCATCGAGGCGGTGGAGGCACAGGACGGCGAGCGCATCCTGATCTGGAGCTTTATCCCCGATGTCGCCGAACGGCGGGTGCTGGCGCGCTGCCGCGAAGCGACCCAGGAAATCCGCGAGCAGCGCGAGGCCGCGCGCGCACGGCGGCTGTACCGGCTGATCACCGAGAACACCACCGACCTGATCTCCCGGCATACGCCGGACGGCGTGTTTCTCGATGCCTCGCCTGCAAGCTGGACGCTGCTCGGCTACTGGCCGGAAGAACTGCGCGGCATGGCGGTCGACAGCCTGCTGCATCCGCAGGACCAGCTGCAGCAGGCCAAGCAGGCGCACGAGGCGTTGGAGCAGGACGGCTACCACACCATGACCTACCGCATTCGTCATCGCGACGGTCACTACCTGTGGTTCGAGACCGCCAGCCGCGCCATTCGCGAAACCTACACCGGTGCGGTGGTGGAGGTGGTCAGCGTGTCGCGCGACATTACCGCGCGCATCCAGGCCGAGGAGAACAAGCGCCGCCTGGAGGACGAGCTGGCGCACACCACGCGGCTGATCACCCTGGGCGAACTGGCCTCGGGCATCGCCCACGAGATCAACCAGCCGCTGGCGGCGGTGGTCAACTACGCCAGCGCCAGCCAGCGCTACCTGCAGGGCGTCGGCGGCGATCAGGCCGCTGTCGACAAGGTGGCTCAAGGCCTGGCGCGTATTACCGAACATGCCAACCACGCCTCGGCAGTGATCAAGCGCCTGCGCGCCTTCCTGCGCAAGGGCCAGCGGCGCATGCAGGCGCTCAATCTGGCCGAGGTGGCGCGCGAAGCGGTGCGCTTGTGCAACTGGGAGGCGAGCACGGCGCAGGTGGCGGTCAGCGACGCCTTGCCGGACAATCTGCCGCCGGTATTCGCCGACCGCGTGCTGCTCGAACAGGTGTTGCTCAACCTGCTGCGCAACGCCATCGAGGCCAACCGCGATCAGCATCCGGGCAGCGCATCGCAGATTCGTCTGCAAGCGCAGGAGCGCGATGGCAGCCTGATGATCCGGGTGATCGACCAGGGGCCGGGTGTCAGTGAGGAGCAACTGGGTAAGCTGTTCACGCCGTTCTACACCAGCAAGGCGGACGGCCTGGGACTTGGCCTGTCCATGAGCCGCAGCATCGTCGAAGGTTTTGGTGGGTCGCTGGAGGCATTGCCGGCCGAGGGCGGCGGGCTGTGTCTGGAGTGCCGCTTGCCGCTGGGCAGAGAGGATTAGGTTGATCTGTAGGAGCCGGCTTGCCGGCGATCAGGACTCGTGGCGCGACGCGAATCGGCGGACTGTTCGCTGGCGCTCCTGAGTCCGCCCTACGAGCGGCCAAGTCACTGATAACAACAAGAGGAGCAGCACAGGGATGCAACAACTGGTTTACGTGGTCGATGACGACCAGGGCATGCTCGACTCGACCCTCTGGCTGCTGGAGTCGGTAGGCCTCAAGGGCGTGCCGTTCACCAGCGGTCGCGCCTTTCTCGAGGCCTGCGACCCGGCGGCCAATGCCTGCGTGCTGCTCGATGTGCGTATGCCGGGCATGGGCGGGCTCAATGTGCAGGAGGAGATGCGCGCACGGGGTATCGACCTGCCGATAATTTTCGTCAGCGGTCACGCCGACGTGCCCATCGTCGTGCGCGCGTTCAAGGCCGGCGCGGTGGATTTCATCGAGAAGCCCTACAACGAGCAACTGCTGCTCGACAGCGTGCAGCAGGCGCTGGAGCGCCGTAAGCCTGTAACCCGGCGCGATCCGCGTCTGGCCGAGGTACAGGCACGGCTTGATCAACTCACCCCGCGTGAGCGTGACGTGCTGTTGCCATTGGTGCGCGGCTACACCAACCGTGAAGTCGCTGAGCAGCTGGATATCAGCGTGAAAACCGTCGACCTCTATCGCTCACGGGTGATGAAGCGCATGCAGGCCGAGACCCTGGCCGAGCTGGTGGGTATGGCCATCGCCGCCGGTCTGGTGGACAGCCTGGCGTTGCGTGAGCCGGTGCGCGCCTGAGCCTTCAGGCTGAGCTCTGCTGCAGGTCGAGGGTGGCTCGGCCATAGACGCCGATCTGTTCGGCCGGCTGCGGGACGCCATACAGGTAGCCCTGGAAGTGGCGACAGCCCAGGCGTAGTAAGGCATCGCGCTGTGCCTGGCTCTCTACGCCTTCGGCGATGACGCGCAACTCCAGCGCCTGCCCCAGAGCGAGAATGGTCCGCACGATGGCGGTATCGCTGGCATTGTCGAGCAGGTCGCGAACGAAGCTGCGGTCGATCTTCAACTGGTCGAGTGGCAGGCGTTTCAGGTAGCTGAGCGATGAGTAGCCGGTGCCGAAGTCGTCCAGCGAAAAGCGCACGCCGCGGGCTCTGAGCTGGCCCATTTTGTTGATCAGCGCTTCGATGTCCTGCACCAGCTGGCTCTCGGTCAGCTCCAGCTCCAGCCTGTGCGGGTTGGCTCCGGTCTTCTGCAGCGCGCTGAGTACGTCGGTGACGAAGTCCGGATGATGGAATTGGCGGGCGCTGACGTTGATCGCCACGGTCAGCTCGGCGCGCTGCGGGTCATTGGCCCATGAGGCGAGTTGCTGGCAGGCCGTGTGCAGGATCCAGCGGCCCATGGGCAGGATCAGCCCGGTGCTTTCCGCCAGCGGGATGAACTCGCCGGGCGGTACCAGACCGCGCTGCGGGTGTTGCCAGCGCACCAGCGCCTCGGCGCCGAGCAGCTCACCCCGTTCATCCACCTGCGGCTGGTAGTGCAGAAGCAGTTGAGCCTCGCTCAGGGCGCGGCGCAGCTCATGCTCCAGAGTGGCGCGGGCGGCCAGTGCCTGCTGCATGCGCGGGTCGAAGAAACACAGGGTATTGCGCCCGGCGGCCTTGGCTTCATACATGGCCAAGTCGGCGTGCTTGAGCAGTTCCTCGGGCTTGTCATGGGGTTGCGAGAACAGTGCGACACCGATGCTGGCGCTGCCGCTGTGGCTATAGCCGGGCAGCTCGAACGGGGTGGCCAGAGCGCGCAGCAGTTTTTCCGCGACTTGCTCGATGCTGGCGATGGCAGCCTGAGGCTCAGGCTCGAGGTTCTCCAGGATCAATACGAATTCGTCGCCGCCGAGGCGCGACAGGCTGTCTTCGAGGCGCACCTGATTGAGCAGGCGGTCGCTGACCTGTTGTAGCAGCAGATCGCCCATGTCGTGGCCGAGGGTGTCATTGAGCTGCTTGAAATTGTCCAGATCGATGAACAGCAACGCGCCCTCACGTCGACTGCGTGCGCTGCGGGCCAGGGCGAACTGCAGGTGTTCGAGCAGCAGGCGGCGATTGGGCAGGCCGGTGAGCGCGTCGTAATAGGCGAGTTGATGGATCTGTTCGAGGTTCTTCTTGTGCTCGGTGATGTCGGTGGAAATGCCGCACAGGGCATAGATGCTGCCATCGGCCGTACGCAGCGGCAGCTTCACCGAAAAGTAGGTGCGCTCGTTACGGCCGTGGCGATCACGGTTGGTTTCCTCGCTCTCGATGCGCTCGCCAGCCAGTACGCGTCGGTCGTTGATGCCCAGTGCTTGCGCCGTGTCACTGTCGAAGAAGTCGGCATCGCTATGACCGATGACCTGTTCGGCGCTGCGTCCGAACAGCTCGCAGACCTTGCGATTGACGTACTGATAACGCAGTTGCGGGTCCTTGATGTAGATATGCGCCTCGACGCTGTCGAGGATGGTATTGAGGTGCGCTTCGCTGGTCTTGAGATGTCGGGTCTTGTCCGCGACCTGGCGGCGCAACAGCAGGCTGCCGCCAATGGCCAGCGCCAGCAGTGCGGCGAGCAGCGCCAGGCCCCACCAGAACAGGACGGGCACGCTGCGCTGCTGAGGCGCTCCGCTCCAGCGCTGCAGCACCTGAAAGTAGATTGAGCCAGGCGCAGACTGCCAATTTTGCAGGTGCTGGTCGATGGCGCTGAGCAGCTCGCCGTTGGCACCCTTGCGCGTGGCGTAGAACAGCTGTGCAGGCTGGAACATGATCGGTGTTGCGCTCAGGCGGTAGTTGGCGGCGTGATAGTCACCGAACAGATGATTGGCCACCACTGCATCGGCCTGCTCGGCAAGCACCATGGCAAAGCCCTGGCTCAGGTCGCTGAGCGGAATCATCTGCGCCTGCAGGCCGAAGCTGTCGAGCAGGCTCTGCAGATACTGGAACTGAATCGACCCCTCCAACGCTGCGATACGCAGGCCGCGCAGGTCGAGCACGCTCTGCAGGCGCAGCTCTTCGTGGCTGTACAGCTGTGACCAGCTGAATAGCGAAGGTACCTGGTGGAAGTCCATCAGTTGTGCCCGTTCCTCGCTGAAGGCGACGTCAGGCAGCAGATCGATCTCGCTGTCCTGCAGCAGTTGCAGGCATTGCTGCCAGGCACAGGGCACTGTCTGCAGCTGCCAGCGTTCCTCGTTGGCGATGGCCTGCAGCAGCTCACCGAGAATGCCCGATGGCTGTGCGTTGGCATCGGCAAAGATCTTTGGCTCGTTGGCGTACACGCCGACCCTGACCGTGCGTGCTTCTGCGGCGGTGCTCCAGGCGCAGCCCAGCAGGCACAGACACAGCAGCAGGTTAACGAAGCGGGGTGACGGGAGGGGCTTCATGCGCGGGTCGACTTCCATGGACAGAATTCCAGCAGCCTGTCCTGCAGTATGGCCGCCTATACCGAGTATGCGAGCTCAGGACGGTGCTCAGTCGGCCCAGCCGCGATAGACGTGGGTCATGGGCCTGGGCCCTTTCAGGTAGCCGCTATCCAGCTGGCGGATATGAAAGCCCCCGGCCTCGATCAGTGCGGGTATGTCGCGATCCAGATGGCAGCCGCCGGCCAGCGGTTTCCACAGCGGCGTCAGGCGTTTCTGCCAGCGCACCACAGGCAGATCCGGCGCCAGGCCGTGTTCGCAGAACAACAGACGACCACCGGCTTTCAGCACCCGGCGCATTTCCTTGAGTGCGGCCAGCGCATCGGGGATGGTGCACAGGGTAAAGGTGCAGACGATATCGTCGAAGCTGGCGTCCTCAGTCTGAATCTGCCCCAGCTCCAGGGCAATCATTTCCACCGGCATCTGGCAGCGTGCGGCGCGTTCACGGGCCAGGCGCTGCATGTCGGCGGACGGGTCGACGCCAACGACCACCGCGACCCGTTGCGGATCGTAGAAACTCAGGTTAAGGCCACTGCCGATGCCGATCTCCAGTACTCGGCCCTGCGCCAGCGGCACGATCTGCGAGCGGGCTTTCATGACCGCGCCCATGCCGCAGGCGAAATCGATCAGATACGGCAGGACGTGGCGGTCATAGAGGCCCATGGTTCAGGCTTCGTCTTGCTCGTCGTCGCCGTCATCGTTGTCGCCGCGATAGGCAGCGAAGCACTTGAGGCTGTGGCTGACTTCGCTGCCCTCGATCAGCCAGCTGTCGTCCGCTTCGCTGTAACGCGCGGCCTGCACCGAAGCCAGGGAAAACTTCCACAGGCGGCGTTCGCGGCCGTCGATGCAATGTACTTGCAGCAGGGGTTTGGCGGCGCTGTCGCTGCCAGCCGTGCCGGCGCTGATCTGCGCCAGCAATTCGGTGTCGAGGTCGAACTGCCAGGCATACAGACCGTCGATCTCCAGCATGTCGGCGTCTTGCAGGGCCTCGATCAGGCTTGTGGGTTTCATCGTTTCATCCACGGTATCAGCGCCCCAGCCGGCGCAGGTCGGAAGACTCTATCACGCGCACGCCGTCTCCCTCTTCCAGGGCCAGGCGCCACAGGGCGCGGGCCAGGGCGCAGGCGTCGATGCCGCGGTACTTGCCCGGGAGCCAGCGCAGCAACGGGGCGGCGAGGCGCTCACCGAGACGAAACTCATGGCGCGCGCCGAGCAGCAGCGACGGGCGGGCGATGGTCAGTTGCGGCCAGTCCATGGCTTTCAGCGCCTCTTCGGTCTCGCCTTTGATGCGGTTGTAGAACACCTTTGAGCCGGGGTCGGCACCGAGGGCGCTGATCACCACCAGATGCCGTGCGCCCAGCTCGCGAGCGCGACGAGCGAAGGCCAGTACCAGGTCATGATCGACGGCACGGAAGGCTTCCTGCGAGCCGGCCTGCTTGATGGTGCTGCCCAGGCAGCAGAAAGCGGTATCGACCTGGCCGGACAACTGCGGCAGCAGCGCTTGCAGGTCGCCCACCGGGTTTTCCAGATGCGGGTGGGCGGCCAGGGGGCGGCGGGTAGGCGCCAGCACGCGGGCAACCGTCGGCTCGCTGAGCAGGCGGTCGAGCAGGTGTTCACCGGTAAGCCCGGTGGCGCCAGCGAGAAGGATGTGCTGCGGGGTCAGGTACATGCAGTTGTCTCTTGTCCGTTACAGTTCAGCTTAGTCCTTTGCCGGACCACTGGCCATGGCACTGAGCGCACGCTCGGCCTGGCTCTGGCGCAGGTCGCGCCAGTGCTGGAGTACGCCGCGTGGCGCCCAGATCTGCGGTTCGGAAGGTTCGAAGCCGTCGCTCTGCTCACGCTCGGCGACGCGTTCCTTGGCCAGCTCGAAGGCCCGCTCGAGGTTGTCGGTTTCGCCCAGCGCCTCGGCGAACAGGGCGCGACCGAAGTAGGTGAAGTCGTTCTCTTCACTGCAACCGAAAGACACCCGGTCGGCACGTGCGGCGGTCATCACCAGGGTCTTTTCGTCTTTCAGCGGCGGGATGAAACCGCCGGAATAGCAGGCGGAGATCACCACCACCTTGTTGCGCTGCTTGAGTGGAGCGAGCAGGGCAGCCAGCTCGCTGGCGGGCAGGTCGGCCAGTTGCAGGCGCGGCTGGTCGAGATTGAGCTCGTGACGGCGCGAGCCGTGGCTGGTCAGATAGATGAAGATCAGGTCTTCTTCGCCACTGCGTGCGGCCAGCGCCTGCACCACGCGGGTGAGATTCTCGCGGGTGGCAAGTGGGCGGTCGGCGAGATGGTCGCGGTGGTTGATCAGGCTGATGCTGCCATGGGCGCCGAAGCGCTCGCGCATCAGCCGGCTGACGTAGTCGGCTTCGCGCATGAATACGCTCTGCTTGCCGTCGCCGGCCAGGGTCAGTGCATACAGCTCGCGCGCCGGGGTTGAGGCTGGAATCGCGGCGATGGCTTCATCGAGCAGGTGCCCTTGTTGCAGCAGACCCAGCTCGAGGCTGTCGGGCAGCACCTGACCCTGTTCGTCACGGACCAGGCGGCCGCGTTGCCAGGTGCCGGACTGACGGCTGCCATCGGCCAGGGTCAGGGTGCCCACGCCACTGTAATCACCGCCTGAGAAATGGCCGCGGTAGGCGCTGCCATCGGGCAGGGTGAGCAGGCCTTCGCCTTCATACTGCCAGTCGGCGAATTCGCCGAGGTAGCGGGTGCCGGCGCCGTCGGTATATTCACCGGGGCCCTGCATCACGCCCTCGATGAACTCCCCGGCCCAGGTTTCGCCGCTGGCGCTCTGGTAGCGGCCCTTGCCGTGGAATTCATCATTCTGGAAACCGCCGCTGTAGTTGTCGCCATCGGCATTCTGGTAACTGCCCTGGCCGCTGAGCAGCCCTTGGGCGAACACGCCGCTGTACTGGTTGCCGTAGGCGTCGCTGCGCACGCCCTGGCCCTCTGGCTGACCGTTGACGAACTGGCCCTGGAAGCTGCTGCCGTCGGCCATCTCCAGTTTGCCCAGGCCATGGAAGCGGTCGTTGAGAAATTCACCCTGGTAGCGCTGGCCGCCCTGTTCGAGCAGGCCGACGCCGCTGAAGCGATTGCGTTCGAAACCGCCCTGGTAGCGGCTGCCATCGCTGTAGGTCAGGGTGCCCTGGCCATGGAACATGCCTTCGTGGAACTCGCCCAGATAGTGCTCACCACCCGGGCCTTGCCATTCACCGCTGCCTTCGAGCATGCCGTCCTTGAACTGGCCAACGAACCAGCTGCCATTGCGGTAGTCCAGGCGCCCCGGCCCCTGCAACAGACCCTCGACTATCTCACCGCGATACTGGCCACCATCCGGCAGGGTGGCATTGGCCGGCAGCAGCGGGCGTGCTTCGTCGCAACCGGCAAGCAGCAGAGACAGGCAAACAGGCAGCAAGCGCATGGCAAGGGGATTCATGAGGGACGTCCAGGTCGGTGCTTTGTCCGCAGTATGCCGCAAGCCTGGACGCTTGCGCTGCTCAGCCGCACGCTTTGCTGATGTGAGAGCGTTACCGTTTCCGGCGGATGACACCGGAAACGGAAACAGGCAGGGGTCAGACGAAGCAGAGGGTCAAGGGTTCGGCAATATAGGCCGGCTTCTCCTGACCTTCGATCTCCAGTACCGCGCGGGCCTTGAGCAGCCACTGGCCGGGGTTCTTCTCGGTGGCGTCGGTCAGCGTCACCACCAGGCGCACCTTGGAGTCAACCTTGACCGGCTGGATGAAACGCACGCTGTCGAGGCCGTAGTTCACCGCCATCTTCAGACCCTGCGGCATGATCATGATGTTTTCCATCAGCATCGGCACCAGCGATAACGACAGGAAACCGTGGGCGATGGTGGTGCCGAAGGGGGTCAGCTTGGCCTTTTCCGGGTCGACGTGGATGAACTGATGGTCGCCGGTGCACTCGGCGAACTGATTGATGCGCTGCTGGTCGATGGTCAGCCACTCGGACTTGCCAAGTTCCTTGCCAACATAGTCCTTGAGCTCTGCTACGGGTACGAACGGCATAGTTCCTCCTTGAGGACGCGGGTGTTTTTCTTGTGTGCGTGAAACCGTTGCGGCCTAGATCATCACGGGGCCGGCAGCGGGTCAAGCCTGCCTTGGCGTAATGAATGACGCGGCATAGGCCAGCCTGACGAAGCAATACAGAGGCCAGCGCGCCTATAATGGCCGACATGCCTCAATAGATGCCCGGAATCCCCTCTGGTAGGTCGCTGAAAAACTACCTACGTTGCCATTGCTGCGTTAAAAACAGGCTCGTGCGCGAGTCCGATCAGAATGCTCATTTACAACTCGTAAACTGCGCTTCCTCGCCTGTTTTTGCCTTGCACTGACTGCCTCGCCTACGTTTTTCAGCGGCCTACTCGCGAGCGGAAATACGGCCATCGCTCGTCTTCTGGAGACCTCAAACATGCTGCTTCGCGGCCTTTCCTGGCTGGTGCTGTGCCAGTTGCTGGGTACCGTTCTCAACGTCCTGCTGTTACCGATGTTGCCAGGGCCGATCATCGGCATGCTGCTGTTGTTCGTTTTTCTCATGCTGCGCGGCGAGGTGGGCGAGCCGCTGAGCGTTGCGTCCAGCAGCCTGCTCAAATACCTGCCGCTGATTCTGGTGCCGCCTGCGGTGGGTGTGATGGCCTATGCCAGCGATATCGCCGCCGATTTCTGGGCCGTGGTCGGCGCGCTGGTGCTGTTGCTGTTGGTATCGCTGGCCTTCGCCGGCTGGCTGATGCAGAAACTGATCGAGCGCCAGCAGCGCCGGGAGGATGTATGAGTCCCGATTGGCAGGACGCCTGGCAGGCGCTGACCCATCACCCGCTGTTTGGCATCGGCATCACCCTGGGCGCCTATCAGTTGGCCATGGCCGCCTACGAGCGCACCCGCTGGGTGTTCCTGCAGCCGGTGTTGGTGTCGATGCTCACGGTGATTGGCATCCTGCTGCTGTGCGGTCTGAGTTTTGCCGAATACCGGAGCAGCGTTGCAGCGCTGACCCTGCTGCTCGGCCCGGCCACCGTGGCCCTGGCGGTGCCGCTGTATCTCAACCTGCGGCGAATTCGTCAGCTGTTTTGGCCGATCATCCTGACCTTGCTGGTTGCCGGCACCTTCGCCACCGTGCTCGGGGCGGGGCTGGCCTGGTTGTTCGGGGCCGAGCGGCTGATGCTGATGAGCATGGCGCCGAAGTCGGTGACCTCGCCGATCGCCATGCTGGTGGCTGATCAGATCGGCGGTATCGCGGCGCTGGCGGCGGTGTTCGTGATGATCACCGGGGTTATCGGCGCTATCGTCGGGCCGTCCATTCTGCGTCTGTGCAGGGTTCATCATCCGGCGGCGCAGGGCATGGCCCTGGGCATCACCGCGCATGCCGTGGGTACGGCGCGAGCGCTGCAGGAAAGCGATGAGTGCGGTGCCTTCGCGGCATTGGCGATGAGTCTGATGGGGATGATTACCGCCGTGCTGTTGCCTCTGGCGATTGTCTTGTTGCTGTGAGAGCCTCCCCCGATGATCACTGATGCCCTGGTACCCCTGCATCGATAACAGGCTGTTAAACCATGAATCTGCCGCTGTTCCCGCTCAATACCGTACTGTTTCCCGGTTGCGTACTCGACCTGCAGATATTCGAGGCGCGCTACCTGGACATGATCAGCCGCTGCATGAAACAGGGCAGTGGTTTCGGTGTGGTGTGCATCGTCGAGGGCGCTGAAGTGGGCGAAGCTGCCAGTAGTTTTGCCGCGATTGGCTGCGAGGCACTGGTGCGCGACTTTCAGCAGCGTACCAACGGCTTGCTGGGTATTCGCGTCGAAGGTGGGCGGCGTTTTCGTGTCGAGCGCGCCCAGGTTCTGCCTGACCAGCTGACCGTCGCCGAGGTGCAGTGGCTTGAGGAACAGCCAGACAGCCCACTGCAGGCCGAGCATGCCGATCTGGCCGCGCTGCTCTCGGCACTGGCCCAGCATCCGCTGGTGGAAGGGCTGGGCATGGCCGGCTTGCCCAGCGGCCAACTCCAGCTGGCCAATCAGCTGGCCTATCTGTTGCCGCTGGAGCCGGGGCAGAAGCTGCAGCTGCTGCAACTGGATGACCCGGAACTGCGCCTGAGCCAGTTGCAGGCCATGGTGGAGCACCTGCAGGGCGATGCCTCATAGGGGGGGCGCCGTGCACCCCTCGATGCGTGAGTGACCCGGCGACGCTCCAGGCTTCAATAGCTGTAGCGTAACTGAGTCGCCGACAGCTCCCAGGCGACCATGGCGCCAAACAGCGCAGCGCAGGCCGGAATCACCAACCACCACACCTTCTCCGGCAACGGCTGCATCGGCGCTGCGCGCTGAATCAGGGCCAGGCTGAGCGCACAACTGGTCGCCGCCACCAGGGCACCAGCGATGATGTCGCTGGGCCAGTGCACCCCCAGGTACACCCGCGACAGGGCGATGGTCAGGGCTGGCAGGCTCGCCACCAGCAGCCAGGTCAGGCGTGTGCGCGCCGCGCTGCCACGACCGGCCAGCACACCCAGGGCCAGGAAGAAGGCGAATGCCGCAGAGCTGTGTCCGCTCGGCAGGCTGTAGCTTTCCAGCGGCTGCAGCAGGACATCCGGGCGTGAACGGGCCAGTAGGTTCTTCAGCACCGTGGTTGCGGTGGAGGCGAGCAGCAGGGCGCCAGCGACGAACAGTCCGGCCTGCCACCGACGTGCGGCGAACAGCAGCGCCACCAGCAGGACGCCGGCGGCGAACTGGATATGGAAGTCGCCGAAGCGCGTGATGAACACCGCGATGGGATCGAAGGCGGCGCTGCGCTCGTCCTGCGCCAGCGTCATCAGGCCCTGGTCGAGGCTGTCCAGGCGCGGGAAGCCGATCAGCATGGCGGCCAGGGCGATGGCGCCGAGCAGTGCGGCCAGGCTGGCGGCCCAGCGCCGTTCACGCAGGCTGGCCTGCATGATCAGCAGCAACATCACCGCCAGGGCTGCGCTGACGATGCCGGCCGCACCCCAGAAACCTTCTGGTAGCGGCAGGCGCAAGGCGGCGCCGGTGGCCCAGCCGGGCAGTATGTAGGCCACTGCCCAGCCGGCGGCAGCCAGCAGGCTGACCAGGGCGAAGCGCACGGCCGGCATGTCCAGCATACCGGCGACCAATGGCAGCATCGGCCGCAGCGGGCCGATGTAGCGGCCGACCAGCAGGCTGATCACGCCATAGCGCTGGAAGTAGTTCTCTGCGCCGGTCAACCATTCGGGATGGTCACGCAGCACCGGCAGGCGCCGGATGCCCTGGTGGAAGCGGCGACCCAGCCCGTAGGAAATCGCGTCGCCGAGCAGGCCGCCGGTATAGGCGAGCAGCAGCGTCTGCCACAGCTCCAGGGCGCCATTGCCGGCCAACACGGCGAGGGTGAACAGCACCACGGTGCCAGGGATGACGATGCCGGCCACTGCCAGGCACTCCAGGCAGGCGACCAGGAAAATGGCCAATGCCAGCCAGTGCGGGCTGCCTTGCAGCCAGGTGGTCATGCTGTCGAACCATTGCATCATGGTCGGGTAGGCTCCAGCGTGTGTAGTTGATAGTCGTGCCCTTCGACCTGTCCACGGCGCAAAGGGTTGCGCGTGCAGTGGCGGGCATAGCGGGCGTCGACGAAGCGGTAAGGCAGGTGCTCGTCACGGCCCTTGGGAATGCCCAGTCGCGCACACTGGATGATCGAGTGCGGTCGTTCGCCGACATCCTCGACGAAGAGTCGTTGCAGGTCGAAGCGGCGTGCGTCCCAATCCGGCACTTTCAGACCAAGCGCTTTGCACAGCAGGGTCTGTCCGGCGCACAAGCGCTCGGGGGCGCGCGGCTGGCCGAGGCTGCCTGGGTTGTTGCGTTGCATCGCGGCCAGAGCATCGGCGCCGCTGACGGCGTCGAGCCACGGATGCGCCGACTTGATCAGCACCGCGTTGCCCGGCCCCTGGGCGCTGAAGTTCAGCGAGTCGCCACCGCGCGCATAGTACATATAGATGTGCCCGCCGTCGGCGAACAGCGCCTTGCGCTTGTCGGTGTAGCCGAGCGATGCGTGGCTGCCCTTGTCGACCAAGTAATAGGCCTCGGTCTCGATGATCCGCGCACTCAGCCACTGCGCGCCGACACGATGGCGGATCACCTTGCCGAGTAGTTCGCGAGCAACCAGCTGCGCGTCGCGGTCGAAGAACGCATCGGGCAGTGGCCGGGCACCGGGCCAGGGCAAACTGAGGGTGGGTTCGGCAGGCTTCATCTATCGTACGGGGGGCTAGGTCTCGGGCGGCGAGCATAACAACAAGAAGCTTAAAAATGCCTGAACGTTCCAGCACCCTTGGCGCCCATGTTTGCCCATCGGTGCGCTACCCCGGCTAGGTCCGGCATTGCCCAGCATTCATCACCTGGCGGACGAGCTGCCTACCGCTTGCCAGACGCCGCTGGGCGTGGCCTTGCGAGCCCGCTATAATCAGCCCCTTTTTCCAACTGCCAGACCTCCGCCGCCATGACCGAGTCCGTGCACGACTACATGACCCGCCTGGGCCAGGCCGCCCGCCAGGCCTCCAGGGTGCTCGCCCGTGCCAGCACCGCGCAGAAGAATCGCGCGCTGCAGGCCGCTGCCAATGCCCTCGACGCCGCTCGTGCCGAGCTGACCGTCGCCAACGAACTGGACCTGGCAGCCGCCCGCGCCAGCGGTCTGGAGCCGGCCATGGTCGACCGCCTGGCGCTGACGCCGAAGGTGATCGACAGCATGATCGAAGGCCTGCGCCAGGTGGCGACCCTACCTGACCCGATCGGCGAGATTCAGGGCATGCGCTACCTGCCGTCCGGTATCCAGGTCGGCAAGATGCGTGTGCCGCTGGGCGTGATCGGCATCATCTACGAGTCGCGGCCGAACGTGACCATCGATGCGGCCAGCCTGTGCCTGAAGTCCGGCAACGCCACCATCCTGCGTGGCGGCTCCGAGGCCATTCATTCCAACCAGGCGATTGCCCGCTGCATCCAGCAGGGCCTGGCCGAGGCCGACCTGCCGGCAGCTGCCGTGCAGGTGGTGGAAACCACTGATCGCGCTGCCGTCGGTGAGCTGATCACCATGCCGGAGTTCGTCGACGTGATCGTGCCGCGCGGTGGCAAGGGCCTGATCGAGCGCATCAGCCGCGACGCCAAGGTGCCGGTGATCAAGCACCTGGATGGCGTCTGCCACGTGTATGTCGACGTCGCTGCCGACTTCGACAAGGCCATTCGCGTTGCCGACAACGCCAAGACCCAGCGTTATTCGCCGTGCAACGCCATGGAAACCCTGCTGGTGCACCAGGCTATCGCCGCGCGCGTGCTGCCGCCGCTAGCCGCCATCTACCGCGACAAGGGCGTGGAGCTGCGTGGCGATGCCGCCACCCGCGAACTGCTCGGCAGCGATGTGCTGGAGGCGAGCGAGGACGACTGGTTCGCCGAGTACAACGCGCCGATCCTGGCGATTCGCATCGTCGACTCGCTGGATGCGGCCATCGAGCACATCAACCACTACGGCTCGCAGCACACCGATTCGATCATCACCGAGAACTTCAGCGATGCGCGGCGCTTCCTCACCGAGGTGGATTCCGCTTCGGTGATGGTCAATGCCTCGACCCGCTTTGCCGATGGTTTCGAATACGGCCTGGGCGCGGAGATCGGTATCTCCACCGACAAGCTGCACGCCCGTGGCCCGGTTGGCCTGGAGGGGCTGACCAGCGAGAAGTACGTGGTCTTCGGCGATGGACACATTCGCACATAAATGAAACGGATCGGCGCCCGACGCATCGGCCTGCTCGGCGGTACCTTCAATCCGGTGCACATCGGGCATCTGCGTGCGGCACTGGAAGTGGCTGAGTTCATGGCGCTGGACCAGCTGCGGCTGATTCCCAGCGCCAGGCCGCCGCATCGCGACGCGCCGCAGGCAACAGCCGAGCAGCGCTTGGCCATGGTTCAGCTGGCGGTGGCCGGCGAGACGCGGCTGACGGTCGATGACCGCGAGCTGCGCCGCGACAAACCGTCTTATACGGTGGACACGCTGGAGTCGGTGCGCGCCGAGCTGGCAGCGGACGATCAGCTGTTTCTGCTGCTCGGCTGGGACGCTTTCTGCGGCTTGCCGAGTTGGCATCGCTGGCAGGAACTGCTCGAGCATTGCCACCTGTTGGTGCTGCAACGGCCGGATGCCGACAGCGAAGCGCCGGAGGCGCTGCGCGATCTGCTGGCCGCGCGCAGTGTCAGCGACCCGCTGAGCCTGCAGGGTGCAGGCGGGCAAATCAGTTTCATCTGGCAGACTCCGCTGGCGATTTCCGCCACGCAGATTCGCCACTTACTGGCAACCGACCGCTCGGCGCGCTATCTGCTGCCGGATGCGGTACTGGCCTACATCCAGGCGCACGATCTGTACCGTGCGCCCAATGCTTGAAACGTCGCGCATGTGCGCAGGCGTCCATTACACGAGGCAAATGAGTCATTTATGAGCAAGCAGAACATGCCCAGCGAAGAGCTGGTCAAGATCGCCGTGGCGGCGCTGGAAGAAATCAAGGCGACCGACATCACGGTGATCGACGTCAAGGACAAGACCAGCATCACCGACTTCATGGTGATCGCCAGCGGTAGCTCCAGCCGTCAGGTCAAGTCGCTGGTGGAAAACGTGCTGGAAAAGGTCAAGGAGCAGGGCGTGCGCCCGATCGGTAGCGAAGGTCTGGACAGCGGCGAATGGGCCCTGCTCGACCTGGGTGACATCGTCGTGCACGTGATGCTGCCGACCGCGCGTCAGTTCTACGACCTCGAGCGCTTGTGGCAGGGCGCCGAGCAGAGCCGCGCGCAACATTCGGCCGAGTAAGCGTAAACCGTGCGGATCAAACTGATCGCCGTCGGTTCGCGCATGCCGCGCTGGGTCGAAGAGGGCTGGCAGGAGTACGTCAAGCGTCTGCCTGCCGAATTGCCGCTGGAGCTGGTGGAAATTCCCCTCAACACCCGCGGCAAGAATGCCGACGTTGCCCGCCTGATCCGTCAGGAGGGTGAGGCCATGCTGAGCAAGGTGCAGCCCGGCGAACGTATCGTCACGCTGGAGGTCCATGGCAAGCCATGGAGCACCGAGCAACTGGCAGCGGAGCTGGAGCGCTGGCGTCTCGATGCACGCAACGTCAACCTCATGGTCGGCGGCCCGGAAGGGCTGGCACCGGAGGTCTGCGCGCGTAGCGAGCAGCGCTGGTCGCTGTCGCCTCTGACGTTGCCGCACCCGCTGGTGCGCATCCTTCTTGGCGAGCAGATCTACCGCGCCTGGACCGTATTGTCCGGTCATCCGTACCACAAGTGATCACCTAGTCATGCCGCAGCCGATTCGCCTCAAGGATCATGAAAAGGACGCTCGCCTGGTCAAGCGCCGGGTGCTCGTTGGCGGCGTCGTGATCATCCTGCTGACCTGCGTGCTGATCATGCGCATGTACTACCTGCAGGTGATTCAGTACGAGCATCACAGCACCCTGGCGGAGAACAACCGCATCCATGTGCAGCCGATCCCGCCGACCCGCGGGCTGATCTTCGACCGCAATGGCGTGATCATCGCCGACAACCGCCCCAGCTTCAGCCTGACCGTGACCCGCGAACGCGCCGGTGACTGGCCAAGCGTGCTCGATGCGGTGGTCGAGGTGCTGGAACTCAGCGAGGATGATCGTGCCCTGTTCGAGCGCCGCGTGCGCCAGGGGCGGCGTCCGTTCGAGCCGGTGCCGATTCTGTTCGAACTGTCCGAAGAGCAGATCGCTCGCATTGCGGTCAACCAGTTCCGCCTGCCTGGCGTCGAGGTGGCGGCGCAACTGGTGCGGCATTATCCGCAGCAGGAACACTTCGCGCATTCGGTCGGCTACGTCGGGCGCATCAACGAGCAGGAGCTCAAGCGTCTGGATCCGACCGATTACGCCGGCACCCACCATATCGGCAAGACCGGTATCGAGCGTTTCTACGAGGACGAGTTGCACGGCGAAGTCGGCTATGAAGAGGTCGAGACCAATGCCCGTGGTCGCGTGTTGCGTGTGCTCAATCGTGTCGATCCGAAACCGGGCAAGGACATCGTGCTCAGCCTCGATGTCCACTTGCAGGAAGCGGCCGAGAACGCCCTCGGTGGGCGTCGTGGCGCTGTGGTGGCCATCGATCCGAACAATGGCGAAGTGCTGGCGATGGTCAGCCAGCCCAGTTTCGACCCCAACCCGTTCGTCACCGGCATCAGTTTCAAGGCCTATGGCGAACTGCGCGACTCCATTGACCAGCCGCTGTACAACCGCGTGTTGCGTGGCCTTTATCCGCCGGGCTCGACTATCAAGCCGATGGTGGCTGTGGCCGGTCTCGATGCTGGCGTGGTCACCCCGCAGACCCGGGTGTTCGACCCGGGCTTCTATCAGTTGCCCAATCACAGCCATAAGTACCGTAACTGGAACCGCAGCGGTGATGGCTGGGTCGATCTCAACCTGGCCATCGCCCGTTCCAACGACACCTACTTCTACGACCTGGCGCACAAGATGGGCGTCGATCGCATGCATGAATACATGAGCCGCTTCGGCCTCGGCCAGCGCGTGGCGCTGGACATGTTCGAGGAGACCGCCGGCCTGATGCCTTCGCGTGACTGGAAGCGGGCGCGTTATCGCCAGCCCTGGTACCCGGGCGAGACGCTGATTCTCGGCATTGGCCAGGGCTATATGCAGACCACACCGCTGCAGTTGGCGCAGGCCACCGCGCTGATGGCCACGCGTGGCAAGTGGATTCGTCCGCACCTGGCCAAGAGTGTCGACGGACGCTTGCCCGTGGACCCCAACCCGATGCCGGATATCGTCCTGCGTGATCCGAAGTTCTGGGAGTATGGCATTCGTGCTATGGAAGACGTGCTGCACGGTGCCCGTGGTACGGCGCGCAAGGTCGGTGACAGTTCGGTCTACCGCATCGCCGGCAAGAGCGGCACGGCCCAGGTGGTGGCGATCAAACAGGGTGAGAAATACGACCGCAACAAGGTGCAGGAGCGCCACCGCGATCACGCCCTGTTCGTCGGTTTTGCACCCGCCAATAACCCGCAGATAGCCGTCGCGGTGATGGTGGAGAACGGCGAGTCAGGCTCCGGCGTCGCCGCCCCGGTGGTCAAGCAGGTGATGGACGCCTGGCTGCTGGATAAAGAGACCGGTCAGCTCAAAGCCGAATTCGCCTTGCCCCAGACTGCCGAGGTCAGCCAGCGATGATCAGCAATTTCGACCGCACCCTGTCCGATGAGGACGTCCTGCGTCGTCGCGCCAGCCTGCTACAGCGCATGCATATCGACGGCTGGTTGCTGTTGCTGTTGCTGATTCTGGGTGCCGGCAGCCTGTTCATTCTTTATTCGGCCAGTGGCAAGAATGTCGACCTGCTGCTCAAGCAGGCATCATCCTTCGGCATCGGTATGCTCGCGGTGGTCGTGATCGCCCAGTTCGACCCGCGCTTCATGGCGCGCTGGGTACCCCTTGCCTACGTTGCGGGCGTCGCCTTGCTGATGGCGGTGGAGGTGATGGGCCACACCGCGATGGGGGCGACTCGCTGGATCAACATCCCGGGCGTGATCCGCTTCCAGCCCTCGGAGCTGATGAAAATCATCATGCCGATGACCGTCGCCTGGTACCTGTCGCGACATAACCTGCCGCCGCGCTTCAAGCACATCGTTATCAGCCTGGCGATGATTGGCGTGCCTTTCGTGCTGATCCTCAAGCAGCCGGATCTCGGTACTTCGCTGCTGGTACTGGCGTCGGGCGCTTTCGTCGTGTTCATGGCCGGTCTGCAGTGGCGCTGGATTGTCGGTGCAGCGGCGGCGGTGGTGCCGATTGCGATAGGCATGTGGTACTTCGTCATGCATGACTACCAGAAGCGCCGTGTGTTGACCTTCCTCAACCCGGAGAGCGATCCGCTGGGGGCGGGTTGGAACATCATCCAGTCCAAGGCGGCCATCGGTTCTGGCGGCGTATTGGGCAAGGGCTGGTTGCTGGGTACCCAGTCACACCTGGATTTTTTGCCGGAAAGCCATACGGACTTTATCATTGCCGTGCTCGCGGAGGAGTTCGGCCTGGTTGGCGTCTGTCTGTTGTTGCTGCTCTATCTGCTGCTGCTGGCGCGTGGCCTGGTGATTACCGCCCAGGCGCAGACGCTGTTCGGCAAGCTGCTGGCCGGGGCGCTGACCATGACCTTCTTCGTCTACGTATTCGTCAACATCGGCATGGTCAGCGGGCTGCTGCCGGTGGTTGGGGTGCCGCTGCCCTTCATTAGTTACGGCGGAACCCATCTGGTCACGCTGTTGTCTGGCTTCGGGGTATTGATGGCGATCCACACCCACAGAAAGTGGATCGCTCAGGTTTGATTTTGGGGGTTTTGAGTTAATGCATTCTCTGCGTAGTTGGGCTGCTCGTACGCTCATTGGAGTCGGTATCGCCGGCGCGCTTGGTTCTGGCGCACAGGCGCTGGCGGCCGATTACGACGGCTCGCCGCAGGTGGCCGAGTTCGTCGAGGAAATGACCCGCGACTATGGTTTCGCCAGCGAGCAACTGGTCAGTCTGTTCGCCGAGGTCGAGCGCAAGCAGGCGATTCTCGATGCCATCTCGCGCCCGGCAGAGAAGGTCAAGCCCTGGAAGGACTACCGGCCGATCTTCATTACCGACAAGCGCATCGCCCAGGGCGTGGAGTTCTGGAACAAGCACCAGGCTGCGCTGGAAAAGGCTGAGGCCGAGTACGGTGTGCCGCCGCAGTTCATCGTCGCCATCATCGGCGTGGAAACCTTCTATGGCGGCAACACCGGCAGTTGGCGGGTGATGGACGCCCTGTCCACGCTAGCCTTCGACTACCCGCCGCGTGCGCCGTTCTTTCGCAAGGAACTGCGCGAATTTCTGCTGCTGACCCGTGAGGAGCAGGTCGATCCGATCACCCTCAAGGGGTCTTATGCTGGTGCCATGGGCCTGCCACAGTTCATGCCGAGCAGTTTCCGTGCTTACGCCGTGGACTTCGATGGCGACGGCCATATCAACATCTGGAGCAACCCGACCGATGCCATCGGCAGTGTTGCCAGCTATTTCAAACGTCACGGCTGGCAGGCCGGCGGCCAGGTGGCCAGCCGCGTCCAGGTCAGCGGTGCGCGCGTCGATGAAGGCCTGACCCAGGGCCTGGATCCGGTGAAGAATGTTGCCGAATTGCGCGCACTGGGCTGGCAGAGCCAGGACAAGCTGCCCGAAGATCTGCCGGTGACCGCATTTCGTCTGGAAGGTGCGCAAGGCGACGAATACTGGTTCGGTTTGCCCAACTTCTACACCATCACCCGCTACAATCGCAGCGTGATGTATGCCATGGCGGTCAACCAACTGGCTGAGTTGCTGGTCGAAGCGCGGAGTCAACAATGAGTGCGCACAAACTGCTGCCGCTGGCTGCCTGCATAACGGCAGCCCTGCTGCTGGCGAGTTGCTCGTCCAATCGGGCACCGCAGCCCGCTGTGGTGCCCGGTCAGTCGACGGGCATCTCCGGGCCTGATGATTACAACCGGCCGCACAAGGATGGCGCGCCCTGGTGGGATGTCGACGTCTCGAAGATTCAGGACGCCATTCCCATGCCGCACTACGGACCGGTCAAGGCCAGCCCCTATGTGGTGTTCGGCAAACAGTACTACCCGATTCAGGACGCCCGTCGCTACCAGGCGGTCGGTCCGGCTTCCTGGTATGGCACCAAGTTTCATGGCCAGGCCACTGCCAACGGCGAGACCTACGACCTGTACGGCATGACCGCAGCACACAAGACGCTGCCGCTGCCCAGTTACGTGCGGGTGACCAACCTGGAGAACGGCAAGGTCGTGATCCTGCGGGTCAACGACCGTGGGCCGTTCTACTCCGACCGCATCATCGACCTGTCCTTCGCTGCGGCGAAGAAGCTCGGCTATGCCGAGAAAGGTACCGCACGGGTCAAGGTCGAAGGTATCGATCCGCATGAGTGGTGGGCGCAGCAGGGCCGTCCGGTGCCGCTGGTGCTGGCCAACAATCAGCCGGCCAAGGCTGCCGTTGCCCAGCCCGTCGCGCAGCCTGTGTCGCAGCCTGTCGAACACTATTCGCCGCCGCCGACGCAGCACGCCGCTGCGGTGGTGCCGGTGCAGATCGACGCAAAAAAAAACGATTTACTCGGAGCCTCTGGCCTGTATCTCCAGGTGGGAGCCTTCGCCAATCCGGACGCTGCGGAGCTGCTCAAGTCCAAGCTGAGCCAGACCAGCAGTGTGCCGGTGTTCATCAGCTCAGTGGTGCGCGACCAGCAGATACTGCACCGCGTCCGCATGGGGCCGATCAGCAATCAGGGCGAGGCTGAGCAGCTGCAGAGCAGCGTGCGCCTGGCCAACCTCGGCCAGGCCACGCTGGTGCGCGCCGACTGATGGCAACTTAACCGGCCTTTGCCGGACTAAATCCGAGGCTTGCCTGGTGCGAGTCGAAAGATGGCCCTGTGGGGCCGTACAACCCAAGCAATGATTTTCGAGAGACGGATGAACATCACCAGCTTCGTGCAACGTGCTTCACTGGTTCTTACCCTTCTGGCCGCCCCCCTGGCCATGGCCAACCCGCAGGTGGTGCCGGCGCCGCCGCAACTGGCCGCGAAATCCTACGTGCTGATGGACGCTGCCAGCGGCAATGTCCTGGTCGAGAACAACGCTGACGAGCGCCTGCCGCCCGCCAGCCTGACCAAGCTGATGACGGCCTACATCGCGACCCTGGAAATCCGTAATGGCAAGATCGGCGAGCAGGATCTGGTAACCATCAGCGAGCACGCCTGGCGCACAGGTGGCGCTGCGTCCGGTGGCTCCACCATGTTTCTGCCGGTGAACAGCCAGGCCACGGTCGACGACTTGCTGCACGGCATCATCATTCAGTCCGGTAACGATGCCAGCATCGCCATCGCCGAATATATCGCCGGCAGCGAAGATGCCTTCGCTGACATGATGAACGCCACTGCCGAACGTCTGGGCATGAAGAACAGCCACTTTGTGAACGCGACCGGCCTGCCGCATCCTGAGCATTACTCCAGCGCCCATGACATGGCGATCCTGGCCCGTGCGATCATCAATGAAGATGCCGAGCACTATGCGATCTACTCGCAGAAAGAGTTTCTCTGGAACAATATCAAGCAGCCCAACCGTAACCTGCTGCTGTGGCGTGACCGCACCGTCGATGGCCTGAAGACTGGCCACACTTCGGAGGCGGGCTTCTGCCTGGTCGCCTCGGCCGTACGTGATGGTTCGCGCATGATTACCTCGATATTCGGTACTGACAGCGAGCAGGCCCGCGCAGCGGAAACCCAGAAGCTGCTGACCTATGGTTTCCGTTTCTTCGAAAGCCGCACCTTCTATCAGAAAGGCGCCGAGCTGGCTCAGGCCACTGTCTGGAAAGGTACTGCGCATCAGGTGAAGGCCGGCCTCGCCGAAGACCTGACCCTGACCATGCCCAAGGGCCAACTGGAAAAACTGCAGGCCAGCATGACCCTCAACCCGCAACTGATCGCACCGATCCAGCAGGGCGATGTGATCGGCAAGGTCGAAGTCAAACTGGGTGACGAGGTGGTGCGCAGCACCGACCTGGTGGCTCTGGAGTCGGTGGACGAGGGCAGCCTGATGCGCCGTCTGTGGGACAGCATTCGCCTGTTCTTCTTCGGCCTTTTCAACTGACAAGCCTGGCTGCTCCTGATGGAGCGGCCCTTTTCTGGACGGGCCGCGAGCCCGCTGACGCCATGACCGATAACGACGTTCAAGCCCCTAAAATCGAATTTCCCTGCGAGCGTTACCCGATCAAGGTAATCGGCATTGCGGGTGAGGGTTTCTCCGATCTGGTGATCGAGGTGATCCAGCGCCATGCGCCGGATCTGGATGCCTCCACGCTGGTGCTGCGCGACAGCCGTAACGGCAACTTCCTCTCCGTGCAGGTGCTGATCACCGCCACCAGCGTCGAGCAGTTGCAGGCGATTCATGTCGATCTGCGTGCCACTGGCCGCGTGCACATGGTGCTGTGATCCTCATGCCCGAACTCGTCGTTCGTCACCTCGGGCTGGTCGACTATCAGCCGACGTTGGAGGCCATGCGCCAGTTGACCCGTGAGCGCGATGAGCGGACACCGGATGAAATCTGGCTGCTGCAGCACCCCCGGGTCTTCACTCAGGGTCAGGCCGGCAAGGCCGAGCATGTGCTGGCAGCGGGCGATATTCCGGTGGTGCAGGTCGAGCGCGGCGGCCAGGTGACCTATCACGGCCCTGGCCAACTGGTGGCCTACCTGATGCTCGATCTGCGCCGCCTCGACCTTGGGGTGCGTGAACTGGTCACGACCATGGAGCAAAGCCTGGTCGATCTGCTGGCCGGCTACGGTATCGAGGCTGCGCCGAAGGCCGATGCGCCGGGCGTGTATGTGGCCGGCGACAAGATCGCCTCACTGGGCCTGCGCGTCAGTCGTGGTTGCTCATTCCACGGCCTGGCGCTGAACGTCGACATGGACATGTCGCCCTTCCTGCGCATCAATCCGTGCGGCTACGCGGGGCTGAAGATGGTGCAGATGCGTGACCTGCTGCAAGCGCCGCCCGTGTTCGACGAGGTGTCGCGACGTCTGGAACAGGCGCTGCGTGCCCGTCTGGGTTACGTGTAAGCTCATGCGAGCGAATGCGTAGGCGCGGCGCCCAAAGCTTCGCCCCGGGGCGGGGCTCCTACGCAGGCGCGTAGCCACGCATGCTTAATGACAGTAACGAAAAAGGGACGCCGAGGCGTAATGCCAGTCAGTTAAGCCGTTGCACTCGATTTTTGTAGGAGCCGGCTTGCCGGCGATCCGCCATAAAAAGCATCGCCAGCAAGCTGGCTCCTACGAAAAGCGCCCCCTCTACTGCAAGTAGGAGGGGATGGTGACGAACTTATCTGATCAGCATTACGCCGAGGCGTCCCTTTTGTTTTCCGAGAGGATCTGTCTCAGTTCAGATTCAGCGCCGGAATCAGGCTGGCATTAACTTCCTGGCCAGGCACCGGAACCGGAGCGGCGAGACCCAGGTTGTTCTTCTCGAACACGCGGTCGGCGCGGTAGCTGGAGCGCACCAGCGGGCCGGCAGCGACTTCCATGAAGCCTTTCTCCAGGCCGATATCGCGCAGGCGGTTGAATTCTTCAGGGCTGACCCAGCGTTGCACCTTGAGGTGGTTGCGCGTGGGTTGCAGGTACTGGCCGAGGGTGAGGATGTCCACGCCGATGGCGCGCAGGTCATCCATGGTCTCGAGGATTTCCTCGTCGGTTTCACCCAGGCCGAGCATCAGGCTGGTCTTGGTCAGCACGTCGGGGCGGTGCTTCTTGGCGTGCTCGAGCACCTTGAGAGTCTTCTCATAGCCGGCGCGTGGATCGCGAACCACATAGGTGAGACGTTTGACTGTCTCGACGTTCTGCGCGAAGACTTCGAGACCGGAGTCGACCACGCGCTCGATGGCCTGATGATCGCCATCGAAATCCGGGGTCAGGGCTTCGACCACCACCTGCGGGGTGTTTTCCTTGATCGCCCGCACGCAGGCTGCATAGTGGCCGGCGCCGCCATCTTCGAGGTCGTCACGGTCCACCGAGGTCAGCACGATATAACGCAGGGCCATCAGCTCCACCGACTTGGCAGTGTTCTGCGGCTCTTCCAGGTCCAGCCAGCCATTGGGGTTGCCGGTATCCACGGCGCAGAAGCGGCAGGCGCGGGTGCACACCGAGCCCATCAGCATGATGGTGGCCGTGCCGTTTGACCAGCATTCGCCCATGTTCGGGCAGTGCGATTCCTGGCAGACGGTACTCAGGCGGTGTTCGCCGACGTTGCGCTTGACCGCCTCGAAACGGCTACCGCCAGGAGCCTTGACCCGCAGCCACTTGGGCTTGGGTTCGAACACCTGGGGTTCGGCCGAGGCGCGGCGCTTCTGACCATCCTTGATCGCGCTGATGCCTTGGGCGGTGCGAAATTTTTCGCCGCTGGCGACGGATTTGGGCGAGGAGGTGTCGGACATCGGAAATCTGGGCTCCGGTAGAGGCTCCGTGGGCAGGTGGCTTTTGGCCGCCGGCCAGTCTATCACAGAAGGTGTATGCAGACGCTGAGGCCGCCTGTCGACAAAACACCGCCAAGGCGTTTTTTTGGGGGGCGTCGCTGTGACCGCTCGGCAAGGCGCTTGCCGATGATGGCAAGCCCCCCTGAGGTGTCAGTGCTGGATTCAGCGTGTGCGCAGCTGTTGCAGCAGTTGGGTGTTGGGGTAGCCATCGGCTGGCCAGTTCAACTGCAGTTGCAGGGCGCGTATGGCCTTGCGCGTGTTGGCGCCGATGATGCCGTCGGCCGGACCCGGGTCGAAACCGGCTTGGGCCAGCAGCTCCTGCAGCTCAACACGTTCACTACGCCCCAACTGACGCTCACCCCGGGGCCATTGCCCCTTGATTTCGGTGCTGCGTAGCAGGTTGTCGGCGAGCAGACCGATGGCCAGCGCGTAGGACGTGGAGTTGTTGTACTTGAGGATGCTGCGGAAGTTATCCAGCAGCAGGAAGGCCGGGCCTTGGTGCCCGGCAGGCAGCTGCAGGCTGGCGCGCGCGCTGGCGGCTGCGCCGGTCGGTGCCAGTGGGCGCACGCCGAGTTCGGCCCACTCGGTCAGGCTGCGACGCTGATCCGGGTCTGCCAGGGCATAGTCGAAGTCGCTCGGCAGGCGCACCTCGAAACCCCAGGGCTGGCCGCGCTGCCATCCCGAGGCTTGCAGGTAATGAGCCGCCGAGGCCAAGGCATCGGCCGAGGAGTTCCACAGGTCGCGCTTGCCGTCGCCGTCGAAGTCGACCGCATGCTGGTTATAGGTGGTGGGCATGAACTGGGTCTGGCCCATGGCGCCGGCCCAGGAACCGATCATGCGATCGCTGGGTACATCGCCGTTCTGCAGGATTTGCAGGGCGGCCAGCAACTGAGCACGCCAGAAGCCCTGGCGGCGACCGTCATAGGCCAGGGTGGCGAGGGAGCGGATTACGCTGTGGCTACCGATATTGTTACCGAAGTTGCTCTCCAGGCCCCAGATGGCCACCAGGATCTGCGCTTCGACGCCATATTGCTGCTCGATACGTTGCAGCATGGTGTTGTGCTGGGCCAGCAATACTCGGCCGCGGCCGATGCGGCTGGAGGAGACGGCACCGTCGAGATATTCCCACACCGGGCGAGTGAACTCGGGCTGACTGCTGTCTGCCTTGAGCACCGCAGGGTCGGGGGTGACGCCGGCGAATACGCGATCGAACAGCGCTGCGTCGATGCCGGCGGCAATCGCTTCGCTACGCATCGTCTGGCGCCAGTCGGCAAAACTGGGCAAGGGCGTTTCGGCTGCAGTCTGGACCGCTGCCGGGGCAGTGGTGGTAGGCAGATTTTCCGCTGGGGCCTGGGCGCAGGCCGCCAGTAGCAGGAGAGGAAGCAGAGCCAGGGCGCGACGTGGAAGCTGGTGTGGCATGTCTATCTCAAGGCGTTTAAGCAGGCGGTTACCTTAGCATGCTCGACGGGGATTCTGGGCTATCAGCGAAGCGAAGAGGCCCATAAAGCAAGAAGCCTCCCAATTGTGGGAGGCTTCGCGGCGGTAGCTGCCTTTACCTTTCTGTGGTCGTTCCTGGCGGGAGCGAAACAGTGGCTGGGCGACGATGGATTTGGCCTTGTTCGGCCGTTTGCCGGCTTTCTTGCTCATGGCGTTTCCTCATGCAGACTGGCCTGCGCCAATGCAGGCGGCGGAGACTATGCGCCGCTGTACAGAAAATGTCCAGATTGCGGTCTGGATGGGGAGCTCGTAGGAGCGAGCTCTGCTCGCGAAGCCTTTCAGCTCGTAGGGTGGGCAGCAACAATTACAGGCGCAGACGCTGTCCGGCCAACTGCAGGGTCAGCAGTGCCAGCTCGCTCCACGGATCACCGGGCGCCTGGCCCTTGATTTGTGCGTCGATCAACTGCGCCTGCTGCAGCAACTGGCCCCAGCGTTTGCTGCTGTGACGCTGCAAGGCTTTGGAAACCAGGGGGCGACGTTTATCCCAGACTGGCGGGCGGGCGCTGGAGAAGGCTTTGTCCAATGGGATGCCCTGGCTCTGTTGGTGGGCGATGCCGGCCAGCAGACGAATCTCGCGCGCCAGCGCCCAGAGAATCACCGGGGTTTCCACACCTTCACCACGTAGCCCTTCGAGGACGCGCAGGGCGTGTGCGGCATCGCCAGCGAGGGCGCAGTCGATCAGACCGAAGACGTCAAAACGCGCACTGTCAGCTACGGCGGCCTGGACGGTTTCGGCATCGACCTGATTGCCTTCGGCGAGCAGCTTGAGCTTTTCCACTTCCTGGGCGGCGGCCAGCAGGTTGCCTTCTACCCGCGCGGCGATCATGTCCACCGCATCGGCGCTGGCGCTCAGGCCGGCCTGCGCGAGGCGCTGGCGAATCCACTGCGGCAACTGATTGGCATCTATCGGCCAGATCTGGATGAACTGGCTCACCTGGCCGTCGATCAGGGCCTTGGCCCATTTAGATTTCTGCGTGCTGCCATCAAGCTTGGGCAGGCTCAGCAAGAGAACGGTGTCCTCGGGCGGGCGGGCCAGGTACTCGAGCAGGGCGGCTGTGCCCTTGTCGCCTGGCTTGCCGGAAGGCAGGCGCAGTTCCAGCAGGCGCTTCTCGGCGAACAGCGAGAGGCTGGCGCCAGCCTGCAGCAGGTTGCCCCAGTCGAAGTTGGCTTCGGCATTGAACACCTGGCGTTCGCCGAACCCCTGCTGGCGGCAGGCATTGCGAATGGCGTCAGCGGTTTCCTGGCACAGCAATGGCTCGTCGCCGCTGATCGCATAGACAGGTGCCAGTGCGCCTTGCAGGTGTTTGCCGAGTTGCGCGGGGGCAAGCTTCATCGGGGTGATGTCATCAGGGGCAGGGCGTCGGGCCGCGGCTGCGGCCCTTGGGCCTTTAGCGGGACGGCAGTTCGATCGGCGACTGCTGCGGCGCGACCTGGCTCTCACGAGCCCGGCGCTGCGCTTCCAGTGCTTCGGCTTCGGCCTTGGCGCGGGCTTCGGCGGTCTGCTGCAGTTGGTCCAGTCGCTCGGGCGTGATCTGCTGCAGGCTGAACATCAGTTGCTGGATCATTTCACGGCGCAGCTCGCTGCGCAGCTGCGTCGCTTCCTGGTCGGAGCCGGCCAGGTTGTTGTCGTCCTGCTGGTAGTAGTTCTGCACTTCCACCTTGTTACCGGTCAGCAGCAGGTTCTTCGCACCGCGGATCTCGTATTCCAGACCCATGGTCAGCTCGTACTCGGCGGTACGTGCGCCGCTGCTGTAGCTGGCGCCGCGACGATTTTCGGTCTCGCGGGCGATCACCAGCTTGTAGGGGGCGCCGGAGTAGACGCGAACGTCGTTGTTCTCCAGCACTTCACGTACTTGCTGCACGGTGTCGCCGTAGGCATCGCGCGCGCTGACGTCGAGTTCCTTGAGGGCGAACTGCACATCGCCGGTGCCACGCAGCTGGAAGCCGCATGCGCTGAGCAGGCCAGCCAGGCCGATGACCAGCAGATTCCGTTTCATCATTCTCATATCCCCTTGGCGGATCACGGCGCCACACATGTGTGGCGCCGAGCTTAATCAGTTGGCGACTATGTTGACCAGCTTGCCTGGCACCACGATGACCTTGCGAATGCTCAGGCCTTCGGTGAAGCGCAGGACGTTCTCGTTGGCACGAGCGGCGGCCTCGACGTCTTCGCGGCTGGCGCTGGCCGCCACGATGATCTCGCCGCGCAGCTTGCCGTTGACCTGTACCACCAGCGTCAGGCTGTCCTGCACCAGGGCGGATTCATCGACCTGCGGCCACTGCGCATCGATCACCGCATCGGCATGGCCCAGGCGCTGCCACAGCTCGTGGCTGATGTGCGGGGTGATCGGCGCCAGCAGCAGAGTGACGATTTCCAGACCTTCGTGCACCAGCGCGCGGTCCTGTTCGGTGGCGGTGGCGGCCTTTTCCAGCACGTTCATCAGGGTCATCACCTGGGCGATGGCGGTGTTGAACTTGTGGTGCTGGCCGATATCGTTGCTGGCCTGCTTGATCGCCAGGTGAATGGCGCGGCGTACAGCCTTCTGCTCGTCGGTGAGAGTGTTCACATCCAGCTTGCCCGGCAGACCGGCGCTGACATGGCCCTGAGCCAGACGCCAGACACGACGCAGGAAGCGGTTGGCGCCCTCGACGCCGGCATCCGACCATTCGCAGCTCATGTCGGGCGGCGAGGCGAACATCATGAACAGGCGGCAGGTGTCGGCGCCGTAGGCATCGATCATGGCCTGCGGGTCGACGCCGTTGTTCTTCGACTTGGACATCTTCTCGGTGCCGCCGATTTCCACCGGCAGGCCGTCGGACTTGAGTTTGGCGCTGATGACCTTGGCCTTGGCATCGCGTTCCAGCTCGACATCGGCCGGGTTGAACCAGTCCTTGCCGCCGTTTTCCAGGGTGCGGTAATAGGTCTCGGCGACCACCATGCCCTGGGTCAGCAGATTCTTGAACGGCTCGTTGGAGGAGACCAGGCCCTCGTCGCGCATCAGCTTGTGGAAGAAGCGCGCGTACAGCAGGTGCAGGATGGCGTGCTCGATGCCACCGATGTACTGATCCACCGGCAGCCAGTGGTTGGCTGCCTGCGGGTCGACCATGCCGCCCTCGTAGTGCGGGCTGGCGTAGCGGGCGAAGTACCAGGAGCTTTCCACGAAGGTGTCCATGGTGTCGGTTTCGCGCTTGGCCGGTGCGCCGCATTTCGGGCAGCTGCACTCGTAGAACTCGGGCATCTTGGCCAGCGGTGAGCCTGCGCCGTCCGGCACCACGTCTTCGGGCAGGGTGACCGGCAGTTGGTCTTCCGGCACCGGCACGTCGCCGCAGGCGTCGCAGTGGATGATCGGGATCGGGCAGCCCCAGTAGCGCTGGCGGCTGATGCCCCAGTCGCGCAGGCGGAACTGGGTCTTACGCGCGCCGTGGCCGGTCGCTTCGAGGTCGGCGACTATGGCATCGAAGGCTGCGCTGAAGTCGAGGTTATCGTACTTGCCGGAGTTGACGGTGGTCAGGCCGTCCTTGTCGGTGTACCAGGCCTGCCATTGCCCGCTGTCGTAGTCCTTGCCCTCGCCGGCGTAGACCGGCTGGATCGGCAGGTCGTACTTGTGGGCGAACTCGAAGTCGCGCTCGTCGTGGGCCGGCACGGCCATCACCGCGCCTTCGCCGTAGCCCCAGAGCACGTAGTTGGCGACGAATACCGGCAGCTTGTCGCCGGTCAGCGGGTGGATGACGAACTGGCCGGTGGCCAGGCCTTTCTTCTCCATGGTGGCCATGTCGGCCTCGGCCACGGAGCCGGCCTTGCACTCGGCGATAAAGGCGGCGATGGCCGCATTGCCCTCGGCAGCGCGTTGGGCCAGCGGGTGTTCGGCAGCCACGGCGACGTAGGTGGCGCCCATCAGGGTATCGGGTCGAGTCGAATAGACCTTGAGCTGGCCGTCGATGCCGATGCTGGCGACGTCATAGTCGAACACGATGTCGGCACCGTAGCTCTTGCCGATCCAGTTGCGCTGCATGGTCTTGACCTGCTCGGGCCAGCCATCCAGTTCATCCAGGCTGCTCAGCAGCTCTTCGGCATACGCAGTGATCTTGAAGTAGTACATCGGGATTTCGCGCTTCTCGATCAGCGCGCCCGAACGCCAGCCACGGCCGTCGATGACCTGCTCGTTGGCCAGTACGGTCTGGTCCACCGGGTCCCAGTTGACGGTACCGTTCTTGCGGTAGATCACGCCCTTTTCGAACAGGCGGGTGAACAGCCACTGTTCCCAGCGGTAGTAGTCCGGTTTGCAGGTGGTGACTTCGCGCGTCCAGTCGATGGCCAGGCCCAGCGATTTGAGCTGGGACTTCATGTAGGCGATGTTCTCGTAGGTCCACTTGGCCGGTGCGACCTGGTTCTTCATCGCCGCGTTTTCCGCCGGCATGCCGAAGGCGTCCCAGCCCATCGGCTGCAGCACGTTCTTGCCCTGCATGCGCTGGTAGCGCGCGATCACGTCACCGATGGTGTAGTTGCGCACGTGCCCCATGTGTAGCTTGCCGCTGGGGTAGGGGAACATCGACAGGCAGTAGAAGGTGTCCTTGCCCGGCTGTTCGCTGACGACGAAGGATTGTTGCGCGTCCCAGTGGGACTGCGCGGCGGCTTCTATTTCACGGGGCGAGTACTGTTCGTGCATGGCTCTGGCGCTGAAGGAATGGGGCTTGCGGAAAACGCCGTAGCATACATGAGCGCCGTCTATCGAGGGAAACCCAGATTGTGCCGCGTCCGCCGTTTGTCGCGGCGCCTGGCTGCGTGCGGGGCCTTCGCTAAGCTTTACTCAAGGCCCGCGGTTGTCGGGGCTCGCGAGGTGGCAGATGGCGGATGCACGGCGGGTGGAACGAGGCGGTGATCTTTACGAGCGACTGCTGCAACGGCTTGCCCTGGCGCTGGAAGAGGCCGATACCGCGAGTCGCCTGCATGCCGAGCCGCTGCGCGAGCTGGAGCTTGATGGGCTGAGCCCGGCGGAGCTGGAGCTGATCCGTGCCTATCTCAATCGTGACCTGCACTGGCTGCGCGGCTGGCACGCGGCGGCAGAAGAGTTGGCGCTGATACAGCGTCAGCCACTGCGCAGTGCCAAGACCGTTGACAGCAAGCCGATGGGCAGGATCAAATCCGTGATGACGCGGCGTCAGGCGCTTTGTTGCGCACTCTGCGGTGCGCCAGTCAGCTGGCATCGAGGGCAGGATGTACGAGCTTGCCAGGCCTGTGGCTCCAGGTTGTTTCGCAGCGGTAATCCGCATTAGCAGCCAGTTGAAAACCAACCTGCTAGGCTTGGGCGCCCCGGAGGTGCCTGATGCCGATTCGTTTCATCCTTAAACAACTGTTGATGCCACCAGGCGTTCTACTCCTGCTGATCGCACTGGGCTGGTGGCTGCGTCGTCGCTTTCCCCGGCTCGCGTTTGCCTGCTTTACCGTCGGTTTCAGTGGGCTATGGCTGATGAGCCTGCCTGCGGTGACGCAGTGGAGTGCCGCCTGGTTGGAGCGTGAGCCGGTCCTGGAGCAGGCGCAGTGGGCGACCCTGGCGCAGCGCGCCGACGCCATCGTGATTCTCGGCGCCGGGCGTGAGCAGAGCGACCCGGGCTGGGGTGGAGCCGATCAGCCTGGGCTGATGGCCTTGGAGCGCCTGCGCTATGCCGCTCGCCTGGCGCGCGTATCCGGCCTGCCAATGGCGGCTACCGGTGGCCTGCATTATGGCCAGCCGCCCAGTGAGGCGGCACTGATGGCCGATGCCATGCGCCGCGACTACGGGCTGGAGATCCGCTGGCTGGAGGAGCAAAGCCGCACCACCTGGGAGAATGCAGTGCTCAGCGCTGAATTGTTGCAGCCCCAGGGCGTGCGGCGCGTGGTGCTGGTCACCCAGGCTTGGCACATGCAGCGTGCCCGCTGGAGTTTTGAGCAGGCCGGCTTCGAGGTGATCACCGCGCCGATGGGCTATCTCAGTTCGGGTTACGAGCGCCCGCTGGGGGGCTGGCTGCCAGAGTCGAGGGCTATCTGGCAGAGCAGTCAGGTGCTCAACGAAGTCATTGGGTTATTGGCGTATCCCATTGTCTACGGCAAGCAGTAGGGCGTACTCGCCGCAGGCAGTACGCCTGCGGGTTCTGCGTTCCGAGGGCTGATTTACGCTCGTGATTGAGGGCGTGCGTGATTCCTGTAGGAGCTGGCTTGCTAGCGATCCTGGGGCATTTGGCCGCACTGATCACCAGCAAGCTGGCTTCTACGAAAAGCGCATCGCTCGGATGCACTCCAAGCGACGTTCGCTGCCGCCGCTTCTATACCGTCTTGGCCATGCGGCTGGCCAGCAGGGCCCAACCCAGCAACAGGGCGCAGAGAATCGCCAGCGGCCAGATGCGCCATTGCAGATAAGGGGTGAGCCCCTGCATGGGCAGCACTTCGCCGTAGAGCACGCCTTGTTCGAACTGCGGCAAGCCGAACTGGATACGGCCCTGCGGGTCGATCACCACGGTCATGCCGTTGTTGGTGGCGCGGATCATCCAGCGTCCGGCCTCGAGCGCACGCATCTGCGCCATTTGCAGGTGTTGTAGCGGGCCGATGGAGGTGCCGAACCAGGCGTCATTGCTCACCGTCAGGAGTATCTCGCTGTCTGCGGCCAGTTCTGCGGCGAACTCCGGGTAGACCACTTCATAGCAGATGAACGGCGCGATGCGATGCCCCTTGGCCAGCAGCGGTGGCTGGTCGGCCGGGCCGCGGGCGAAGTCGGACATCGGCAGGTCGAAGAAAGCGATCAGGCCGCGCAGCAGGTCTTGCAGGGGCACGTATTCACCAAACGGCACCAGCTTCTGCTTGAAGTAGGTGCCCTGGCCTTCGCCCAAACTGGTGATCGCGTTGTAATAGCGAATCTCCCCGCGCTCGTTGGACTGCCGCACTGGTACGCCGGTGATCAGCGCACTGTTGCGGTCACGGGCGAAGCGATCCATCACGCCGATATAGCCTTGAGCCATGTCCTTGAGTACCGGGATCGCCGTTTCCGGCCAGACCAGTATGTCGACCTGCTTGGCGCTGAAGCTGAGGTCGCGGTATAGGGCGAGCTGAGCGTTGAGCTGGGCCGGGTCCCATTTCATGTTCTGCTCGACGTTGCCTTGCACAGCGGCGACCGTCAGGCTGTTGCCGGCGGCGTGGGTCCAGTTGTGGTCCTTCAGTGCCAGGCCTGCGAGCCAGGGGCTCAGCAGCAGGAGCAGGGCGCAGAGGTAGCGCGGTTTGTGCTTGCGCAATTGCTCCAGGTTGATGATCAGCGCGGCCGACAGGGCGATGACGAAGGACGACAGCCAGACCCCGCCAATTGGCACCAGGCCGGCCAGCGGTCCTTCGAGCTGGCTGTAGCCGGCGTAGAGCCAGGGGAAGCCGGTGAGGAACCAGCTGCGAAACACTTCCTGGGCGACCCATAGCGCGGCGAATGCCAGGGCGTCGGCCAGTGGCGCTTCGTTGCGGCGTATCCAGCGCGCCCAGAGGGTGGCTGTCAGGGCGAAGAGCAGGCCCAGGCCGGAGACGAAACCCAGGGTGAGAAAGCCGGCCAGTGCCGGTGATGCCGCGCCATAGTCATGGATGCTGACATACACCCAACTGGTGCCGGCGGCGAACAGGCCAAAGCCGTAGCTCCAGCCGCGCAGCGCTGCCTGGCCGGGGCGCAGATGGCGCAAGCCGAAATAGAGCAGGGCAATGGACAGCACGGCCAATGGCCAGAGATCGAAAGGGGCGAGCGCCAGGGGGGTGAGGGCGCCTGCGCCGCAGGCAAGCAGGTGGCCGGGCCAGCCTGGACGAGTGATCCATTGCAGCATGGTTAGATCCTTGGAATCAGGGTGGCGCAAGGATAGAGCGGAAATGGCGCAGGGGGAAGCGGCCGCCCTCGCTGGGCAAGGGCGGCTGAGACTCAGCGGCTAACCGGCGTCAGGCGCAGTAGATGGATGCGGCGGCTGTCGGCGTTGAGCACACGGAAGCGGAATTCGCCGATCTCAGTGACCTCGTTGCGCTTGGGCAGGTGGCCAAAGGCGCTCATCACCAGACCACCAACGGTGTCGTACTCGTCGTCGGAGAACTCGCTGTCGAAGGTTTCGTTGAAGCTTTCGATGGGGGTCAGCGCCTTGATCAGGTAGTCGCCAGAGGGCAGCGGCTTGATGTAGCCGTCTTCCTCGACATCGTGCTCGTCCTCGATATCGCCGACGATCTGCTCGAGCACGTCCTCGATGGTCACCAGGCCGGCGACGCCGCCGTATTCATCGATGACCACGGCCATGTGGTTGTGGTTGGCGCGGAACTCACGTAGCAGCACGTTCAAGCGCTTGGACTCGGGCACGAAGGTGGCCGGACGCAGCAGGTCCTTGATGTTGAAGTTGGGCTGTTCGCCCTGCAGGATCAGCGGCAGCAGATCCTTGGCCAGGAGGATGCCGATCACGTCATCAAGGCTTTCGCCGACTACCGGATAGCGCGAGTGCGCGGCGTCGATGATTGCGGGCAGGAATTCGCGGGGCGTCTGGCTGGCCTTGATGCTGATCACTTGCGAGCGCGGCACCATGATGTCGCGTACCTGCAGGTCGGCGACCTGAATGGCGCCTTCGACGATGGCCAGTGCTTCGCTGTCGAGCAGCTTGTTCTGGTGGGCTTCGCGCAGGACTTCCAGCAGTTCCTGGCGGTTTCTCGGCTCATGAGCAAAAGCCTGGGTCAGCTTGTTGAACCAGGACTTCTGCTCGTTGCTCGATCGGTCTTCGCTCATGGCGTTTTACTCGGGGTCCTTTTCATTAGGAGATTCGTCACCGGCATACGGGTCGGGATGACCCAATTCGGCGAGCAATTGTCGTTCCAGATCTTCCATCTCGAGGGCTTCGTCTTCCTCGATGTGGTCATAGCCCAGCAGGTGCAGGCAGCCGTGGATCACCAGGTGCGCCCAGTGCGCCTCCAGCGCCTTGCCTTGCTCGGCCGCTTCGCGCTCGACCACTGGCACGCAGATCACCAGGTCGCCGAGCAGCGGGATGTCGAGAATCCCATCGGGAATCTCGGCAGGGAAGGACAGCACGTTGGTGGCGTAGTCCTTGTGCCGCCAGGTGTGGTTCAGCTCGCGACCTTCGGCCTCGTCGACCAGGCGGATGGTCAGCTCCGAATCGGCCGTGCGTTGACGCAGGGCCAGCTCGCACCAGCGGCGCAGTTGCGCCTCGTCCGGGTGCCGGCCGTCAGTGGCCAGTTGCAGGTCCAGTTCAAGCATCGTGACCGTCGCCCTTGCCGTTCAGGCGTGCGTCGTGGCGCTCGTAGGCTTCGACGATGCGCTGCACCAACGGGTGGCGCACCACGTCCTTGGGCTTGAAGTGGGTGAAGCTGATGCCGGGCACGTCGCGTAGCACGTCGATCACGTGGGTCAGGCCGCTCTTGGTGCCACGCGGCAGGTCGACCTGGGTGATGTCGCCAGTGATCACGGCGGTGGAGCCGAAACCGATACGGGTGAGGAACATCTTCATCTGCTCGACGGTGGTGTTCTGACTCTCGTCGAGAATGATGAAACTGTTGTTAAGGGTGCGGCCGCGCATGTAGGCCAGCGGCGCGATCTCGATCACCTGCTTCTCGATCAGCTTGGCCACGTATTCGAAACCGAGCATCTCGTAGAGCGCGTCGTACAGCGGGCGCAGGTAGGGGTCGATCTTCTGCGCCAGGTCACCGGGCAGGAAACCGAGCTTCTCGCCGGCTTCGACCGCCGGACGCACCAGCAGGATGCGTCGTACCTGCTCGCGCTCCAGGGCGTCCACCGCGCAGGCCACGGCCAGGTAGGTCTTGCCGGTGCCGGCTGGGCCGATGCCGAAGTTGATGTCGTTGTCGAGGATCGCCTTGACGTAGCGCTGCTGGTTGGCGCCGCGCGGCTTGATCACGCCCTTTTTGGTGCGCAGGGTCACCTGCGGCAGGTTGCTGGGGTTGACCAGCTCTTCGACGCCGGACTCCTGCAGATACAGGTGCACCAGGTCGGGCGACAGCTCGGTGGCTTTGGTTTCGCGGTACAGCTTGCGCAGCAGTTGCTCGGCGGCCTGGGTCTTGTCGGCGCTGCCAAGCATTTCGAACTGGTTGCCACGGTTGCGGATTTCCAGGCCGAGGCGCTCTTCGATCAGGCGCAGGTGCTCGTCGAACTGGCCGCAGAGGTTGGCGAAACGGCGGGCCTCGAAAGGTTCGAGGGTGAAACGATGAAGTTCTAGAGAGGCGTTCAAGGTGATGGAGTGATCGTCACTTGTCTGGGTATGAAAAGGCAGCATAACGCTGGTCGTCCACAACGCAAAGTGTGGACGACCGCTACGTTAGTGGAGGGTCTCGGCATCCAGCAGGGTGCCGCGCAGCGAGTGCGGCAGGGCGTCGTCGATGTGCACGTCGACGAACTGGCCGATCAGGCGCGGGTTATCGCAGCGGAAATTGACGATGCGGTTCTGCTCGGTGCGGCCCTGGAGCATGCCCGGGTCCTTCTTCGAGTAGTCGCTGACCAGGATGCGCTGCACCGTGCCGACCATGCGCCGGCTGTTCTCGAAGCCGTTCTGGTTGATGCGATGCTGCAGCAGCGCCAGGCGCTGTTTCTTCACCTCGTCCGGGGTGTCGTCGACCAGGTCGGCGGCCGGGGTGCCTGGGCGCGAGCTGTAGATGAAGGAGAAGGAGAAGTCGAAGCCGACGTCCTCGATCAGCTTCATGGTCTGCTCGAAATCCTTCTCGGTCTCGCCGGGGAAGCCGACGATGAAGTCCGAGCTGATCAGGATGTCCGGTACTGCCGCACGCAGTTTGCGGATGCGCGACTTGTATTCCAGCGCGGTGTGGTTGCGCTTCATCGCCGCGAGGATGCGGTCGGAGCCGGACTGCACCGGCAGGTGCAGGTATTTGACCAACTGCGGGATCTCGGCGTGGGCCTGGATGATCGCGTCGGAGAACTCCAGCGGGTGGCTGGTGGTGTAGCGGATGCGCTCGACGCCATCGAGGGCCGCCACGGCATGCAGCAGTTCGGCGAAGTCGGCGATATGGCCGTCCGGCGCTTCCCCGCGATAGCCGTTGACGTTCTGCCCGAGCAGGGTGATTTCCTTGACGCCCTTCTCGGTGAGGGAGGTGATTTCTATCAACACGTCGACCAGCGGGCGGCTGACTTCCTCGCCGCGGGTGTAGGGCACCACGCAGAAGGTGCAGTACTTGCTGCAGCCTTCCATCACCGAGACGAAGGCGCTGGGGCCGTCGACGCGCGGTTCGGGCAGGCGGTCGAACTTCTCGATCTCGGGGAAGCTGATGTCCACCTGCGCGGTCTTGGTGGTGCGTGCGGCGTCGATCATTTCCGGCAGGCGGTGCAGGGTCTGCGGGCCGAAGACCACGTCGACATAGGGCGCGCGGTCGCGGATCGCCACGCCTTCCTGGCTGGCCACGCAGCCGCCGACACCAATTACCAGGTCCGGGTTGGCCAGCTTCAGCTCACGCCAGCGGCCGAGCTGGGAGAACACCTTGTCCTGCGCCTTCTCGCGGATCGAGCAGGTATTGAGCAGGATCACGTCGGCGTCTTCGGGTTTTTCCGTGACCTCCAGGGCCTGATGCTCGCCCAGCAGGTCGACCATGCGCGAGCTGTCGTACTCGTTCATCTGGCAACCGTGGGTTTCGATATAGAGCTTCTTGGTCATGGCACTGTCTGAGGTGGTTAAAAAATGACCGCGTATTATAGGGGAGCGGCGGGCTACAGGCTACAGGCTTCAGGCCATGGGCAAGCGCGCCATCGCCTATCTCCGGATTGCATCCGTACGTGTGCGGCGCTGTGCTATTCTGCGCGCCCCGTTTTTCCTGACTTCGAATCTTCATGAGCAAGCGTGATCCCATCTACAAGGTGATTTTTCTCAACCAGGGCCAGGTATACGAGATGTATGCCAAGCAGATCTTTCAAAGTGATCTGTGGGGCTTTCTGGAGGTTGAAGAGTTCGTCTTCGGCGAGCGCAGCCAACTGGTGGTCGACCCCAGCGAGGAGAAACTCAAGGCGCAGTTCGAGGGTGTGGTGCGCAGCTTCGTACCGATGCACGCGATCATCCGCATCGACGAGGTAGAGCGTCTGGGTACGGCGAAGATCAGCGAAGCCAAGGGCGGCGGCAACGTCATGCCGTTCCCCATGCCGATGCCGGACAAGTAAGCGGCTGCGCAGGAACGTTGGATGTAGGGTGGGCTTCAGCTAGGTAGGGTGGGCTTCAGCCCACCAGCGGTATCGAGAGGCTACTTGGTGGGCTGAAGCCCACCCTACGGCGCCAAGGCCGCTTTAGGGCAGCGGCGCGAAAGGTGAACGACCTTCAGCTGTCTGCAGTTCGAGCAGGTAGCTACGGAATATCTGGCCCAGCACCTGGCTGGCGATTTCCAGTTCATCGCGACGCATCTGCGCCGACACCAGGTCGGCGCTGTCCATGGCTTCGTCCGAGCCATTGACCGATGCCATCTTCAATACGATGTAAGCCTGCACGTTGTTGGCCGGTACGCCTTCGCCACGGAAGAACATGGTGCCCAGGCGCAGCTGCGCTTCGGCGTGGCCCTGCAGCGAGGCGCGCTCGAACCAGGTCAGGGCCTGCTTGAAATCGCGTGGGGTACGTTTGCCGTCGTAGTAGTACTCACCCAACTCATAGGCGGCCTGCATGTTGCCGGCGCGCGCCATTTCCTGGCAGCTGGCCAGGGCATCGGGCATCTCTTCGGGGGAGGCGTTCAGCGCGCAGCTGCCGCTGGCGGGGATCAACAGCGAATTACCGCCTGCGAATGCAAACAGCGGGAGGAAAAGCAACAGGCAGCCCAGGGACAGGGTGCGGCCGGTGCGGTTCATCTGGATAACGGGACCTCGGCAGTTCAGGGCGGGTGACGTGCCCGGTCGGCGCAAAACGTGCCGACCCTCGCATTATGGAATAACCGTGGGCTTGTTACAAAGGCTTTACCCGGTCTGTCGTTTCGCACTTCCCGGCAGGCTCAGCAGCAGCCAGGCCAGCAGCGGGTAAGCCGGTGTCAGCAGCACGTGGAACAGGTCGATGCGACGCAGCGGCCCGATCACGCCTTCGGTGCCGACTGCCACACCGGCCAGCAGGAACAGGCCCACCACCACAGCTGCGCTGATCGCTGGCGCGCGGCGCGGCCATTGGACTGCGCCGGCATAGAGAATCAGCACCAGCGTGGCCAGGTTCAGCGCCAGGCGGTAGTCCTCCATATAACCAAGCTGGCGGAACAGCTCGAAGAAGGCGCACAGGCCGAGCAGGATGCGCCCCCAGTTCGGTCGACTCCAGGCCCAGCCACGGCCCAGCGCCAGTGCTGCGGCACCAAGCAGCGGCAGGCCGAGAAAGCTGCTGGCCTGCGAGAGCCACAGGTGCGCGGCCTGCCAGCTTGGGTCGAAGCCGTAGCGAATCACGCCGACGCTGGCCGCCGCAGCCGGCAGCAGAAAACCGAGCAGGGCGCAGAACAGTGCCGGCTGATCGCCCTCGCCGTAGCGCCCGCGTGCCCGGCCGATCAGCCACACGCAGGCAACGCAGGCCAGGGCCAGCAACGCATCACTGAAGGCCGTGCTGTACTGCATCAGGCTTTTTTCAGCTCGGCGAAGGCGCGTTCTGCGGCGGCGAAGGTGATGTCCAGCTCCTTTTCACCATGGGCGATGGAGGTGAAGCCCGCTTCGAAGGCGCTCGGCGCCAGGTACACGCCGCCATCCAGCATCAGATGGAAGAAGCGGTTGAAGCGTGCGCTGTCGCTGGCCATCACGTCAGCGAAGGTGACGATGTCGTCCGCGCCACTGAAGTACAGGCCGAACATGGCGCCCGCCTGGGTGGTGACGAATGGAATGCCGGCAGCATCGGCGCGCTGCTGCAGGCCGGCGAGCATGCGCGAGGTGTAGTCGGTCAGCTCACTGTGGAAGCCTGGACGGCTGATCAGCTTGAGGGTGGTCAGGCCGGCAGCCATCGCCAGCGGGTTACCCGACAGGGTGCCGGCCTGGTAGACCGGGCCGAGCGGGGCGATGCATTCCATGATCGCGCGCTTGCCGCCGAAGCAGCCCACCGGCATGCCGCCGCCGATGATCTTGCCGAAGGTGGTCAGGTCCGGGTTCACACCGTAGTGCGCTTGCGCACCGCCGAGGGCGACGCGGAAACCGGTCATCACTTCGTCGAATATCAGCACCACGCCATGCTTGTCGCACTGCTCGCGCAGGCCTTCGAGGAAACCTGGGGCCGGCGGCACGCAGTTCATGTTGCCGGCCACTGGCTCGACGATGATGCACGCCACTTCTTTGCCGACTTGCGCCAGGCATTCGGCCACGGCGTCGATGTCGTTGAACGGCAGGGTCAGGGTGTGCTTGGCGAAGGCCGCCGGCACACCTGCGGAGTTCGGCACGCCCTGGGTCAGGGCGCCGGAGCCGGCCTTGACCAGCAGGCTGTCGGAGTGACCGTGGTAGCAGCCCTCGAACTTGATGATGCTGTCGCGGCCGGTGAAACCGCGGGCCAGACGGATGGCGCTCATGGTCGCCTCGGTGCCGGAGCTGACCATGCGCACCATCTCCATCGACGGCACCAGCGAGCAGACCAACTCGGCCATCTCGGTTTCCAGCGCGGTCGGCGCACCGTAGGACAGGCCGTGCTGCAGCTGGCGACGAACGGAATCGAGCACGTCCGGATGGCTGTGGCCGAGAATCATCGGGCCCCAGGAACCGACGTAATCGACGTAGCGCTTGTCGTCTTCGTCCACGACATAGGCGCCTTCGGCGTGCTTGAAGAACAGCGGCGTGCCGCCAACGCTGCGGAAGGCGCGCACCGGCGAGTTGACGCCGCCGGGGATATGTTTCTGGGCGTTGGCGAAGAGGATTTCGGAACGGGACATGGCAGGGCTCTCTGGAAACGAATCAGTCGAACAGCGCGGCGAAGGCGCGGGCGCGGTCTTCCACCTCGGTGGCGGAGTCGGCAGCGAACAGGGCGTGGATCACGGCGACCATGCTGGCGCCGCGGGCGATCAGATTGGGTGCGGTTTCCAGGGTCACGCCGCCGATGGCGACGATGGGCTGGGCAAAGCGCGCACGTGCCTGATCCAGCAGCTCCACGGTGGCGGCCGGGGCGCCGGGCTTGGTGTTGGAGTTGAAGAAGCGGCCGAAGGCGATATAGCTGGCGCCTTCGGCGACGGCGCGCTCGGCCAGCTCCAGCTGGGCGTGGCAGGTGCCGCCGATCACGGTTTCAGCGCCGAGGCGGGCGCGGGCGGCGGCCAGCGAGCCATCGCTCTGACCCAGGTGCAGGCCGACGCCCAGGCGTGCAGCCAACTCCAGGTCATCGTTGACGATCAGCGTGGCGCCATGGCGCTGGCACAGTTCGGCCAGCGCCTGGGCTTCATCGAAACGGCGCCCGGCATCGCCGGATTTATCGCGGTATTGCAGCAGGCGCGCGCCGCCGATCAGCGCCGCTTCGGCATAGGGCAGCAGCTTGCCACCGGCCAGCAGCGGGGTGTCGGTGATGGCGTAAAGGCCGCGCAGCGCCGCAGTCATTGGGCGAAGTCCAGCGGCAGACGGCGCGGCACGTACTGGCCGTGGCCCGGTTGTTCGGCGTCGCGCAGGGTGCGCCAGGTGTAATCCAGCGCGCTCTTCACGGCACTCACCAGTTCCTCGCCCAGCGCCAGGCGACCAGCCAGGGTACTGGCCAGGGTGCAGCCGGAGCCGTGGTAGCTGCCCGGCAGGCGCGCGCAAGTGAAGGTGTGGCGACTTCCATCGCGGCTGTACAGGCGGTTGTGCACTTCGGCTTCGTCGCCATGGCCGCCGGTTATCAGCAGGTGCTCGATGAAGGGCAGCAGTTTCTCGGCGCAATCGTCGGCGCTGCCTTCCGGCAGTTCGGCGAGGATGCGCGCTTCCGGCAGGTTCGGCGTGGCGATGGTGGACACGGCGAACAGACGCTCGCGCATGGCATAGCCGACGTCGTCCTTGCCCAGCGAACCGCCGCCGCCGGCACGCAGCACCGGGTCGCAGACCAGCGGCACGCCAGGCAACTGGCCCATCACCTCGAGCACGGTGTCGACCATGTCCACCGAGCCGAGCATGCCCAGCTTGACGGCGGCCACCGGCATATCGGCGATCACCGCGCGGGCCTGGGCCAGCACCCAGTCGCGGTCGAGCACACGGAAGTCGGAGACGTTGACGGTATCCTGCACGGTCAGGGCGGTCACCGTCGGTGCGGCGTGGCAGCCTTGGGCCAGCAGGGCTTCGATATCGGCCTGCAGACCAGCACCACCACTGGGGTCGTGACCAGACATGCACAGCACTACGGGGCGGAAGTTTGGCGTTTTCATGGTGCGCGAGCTTATCACTAACAGGCATCAAGTCGCTGCACGCCATGCCGGTCGTTAGTCTTTCTGATTCTCGTCTGTATTGGCATTAGCTGGTCTGGAAGTGGCATCATGCGCGCCCCTGCCGCCTTGCCCGAATGCCTCCAATGACGCTGCGTACCTGCCTGATCATGATGACCGCCCTGGCGGTGATCACCGATAACCTGATCATTCCTTTTTACCCGCAGTATTTCGCCGAGCGTTTCGACAATCCGCCGGAGCAGCATGTCGGTCTCTATCTGGCGGTGGTCAGCCTGGTGGTGATGGCGGTGTTTCCGCTCTGGGCGCGCCTGGCCAAGCGCGTGCACCCGGTGCGCATCCTGATCAGCGCGCAACTGATGGCCGGCAGCCTGACCGCCGCCTGCTATTTCATCGACTCGCTGCCGCTGTTCTGGGTGGTGTCGTTGCTGATGGTGGTGTTCAAGGGCAGCTACCTGCTGATGTACCCCTACGTGATGAGCCTGCAGCAGCAGGACAACCACACCCAGACCATCGGCACGTTGTCGGTGGTGGTGCACTTCGGCGCCATTCTCGGTGCCGCGCTGGGCGGCCTGATCCTGCAGATCATGAACATTGGCGACGTGTTTCTGGTAATGGCTGCTGGCGACTTCATCCAGATGGCCATCTGCATGCATCTGGTGCGTGGCTACCTGCCGGCACCAGGCGAGCAGCCGGCAAGCGACGACGCGCCGGTGAAGAACGAGTCGCGCAGCCTGCCGGCGATCTACCGCCTGTGCCTGGTGATGCTGCTGTTCTACTTCGTCGGTTACGTCACCCGGCCGTTCTTTGCCGTCTACTGGCAGCAGGTGGCGCACTGGAACAGCGAGATGGCGGCCGGCTTCGTCTATGCGTTGCCCGGCGCCGTGGCCGTGTTGGCGCTGTGGTGGGGGCGCCGCGCGACCAAGCAGGGCAACACCCGTGACGGCATTCTCGCCGGTCTGCTGCTGGGCGCGGCGGCCACCTTCATCCAGGGCTTCGGCGATCAGTGGCTGATCCTGCTCGGCCGCGTGCTGTTTGGCTGGGCGCTGTATCAGGTCACCGTGCGCCTCGATGCCTTGCTGTTCGAGCTCAGCTCGCCGGAGCACTACGCGGTGGACTTCAGCAAGATCAATATCTTCCAGTGCCTGGGCAACATGGGCTCGGCCTACGGCGCGGGCTTGCTGGTCAGCCACTACGGCCAGGCCATGCCGTTCTGGGTCGGTGCTGCCGGGCTGCTGTTGACCGCCGCGTTGTTCCCGGTGCTGGTGCGCAAGCCCAAGGTGGCCTGAGTCTTGAGTGGCGAATGATAATTTGATGCAGATGCGTTTCGGTGATTAAATTCGCCCTCCGCACTGCCGCCGTCATCTGGATTCGCCGCGATGCAAGACCTCCACCATCTGCTCGATGTCATTTCTCGCAGCCTGCCCGGGCTGCAGGGACGGATCGGGCATGCCGGGGCTGACCTGCTGGTGTGCGGTAGCGAGGGCAACGACCGGCGTATCGCCGCGCTCTACCAGCACTGGCAGCAGGCCCATCCCGAGGCCGGGCCGCATTACTGGACGGTGCGCAGCTGGACCTATCTGGTCTGGCAACCCATCTACCTGACCTTGCTCGGCGTGCACCTGGCGCAGCGCGTGCCCAGTCTTTCGAGCCTGGGGCAGGCGGTGCAGGGCGGCGTGGTGTCGGGCTTCTGTCTGCCCGAGCACTGCCCGCAGCAAGCTACGGAAGATCAGCTGATCGGCCTGGCTGCCAGCCAGCTCGAGCAACTGCTGCGCCGCCAGCACGCCGAGTTCTGCCAGGTGCAGAACATTCACGGCAAGCTGGCCCAGCGCCTGGCGGCCGATTACGTGCTGGCCGCCTTGTTGCTGGTGCAGCGCCAACTGACTCTGGATAACCAGCAACTGCGCGCGCTGGCGGCACGCTGGCTGGAGGCATTGGACTTGCGTGGTGGCAGCGACCTGCTGGAGGTGCGCCTGGACGATGGCCGCGACTGCCTGACCCTGGAGCGCAAGGCCTGTTGCCAGCATTTTCGGCGTTGCGACGGCGGGCTGTGCAGCACCTGCCCGAAATTGCGGCGTGACGAGCGCCTGCTGCGCCTGCGCGAGGAGCTGGCCCTGGCATGTTGACGTTGCGTGATATCGAAGTACGCCGCGGCGAGCGGGTGACGCTGGCGCTGGACGAACTGCACCTCGAAGGGGATCGCTTCACCGTGATCCTCGGCCACAACGGCTCGGGCAAGTCGACCCTGATGAACCTGCTGGCGCGGCAGCTGCAGCCGACCCGAGGTTCGCTGCAGCTCGATGAGCGCGACCTGGCCGGTTTTTCCGCCCGTGACTTCGCCCGCCGTGTGGCCTTTCTGCCGCAACACCTGCCCGATGTCGCTGGCCTGACCGTGCGCGAACTGGTGCGTCTGGGGCGCTTTCCCTGGCGCGGGCTGCTCGGCCGCTGGCGCGCCGAGGACCATGCAGCCATCGATCAGGCGCTGGCCCAGACCGATGTCGCCCATTACGCCGATCACCTGGCCGACCGCCTCTCCGGTGGCGAGCGCCAACGTGCCTGGATCGCCATGCTGCTGGCCCAGCAATCGCCGCTGTTACTGCTCGACGAGCCCACCTCGGCGCTGGACCTGGCGCATCAGTACGAGCTGATGGGCCTGCTGCGGCAGCTCAATCGCGACAGCGGGCGCGGCATCGTCGCCATCCTTCACGACATCAACCTCACCGCGCGGCATGCCGACCGGGTGATCGCCCTCAAGCAGGGGCGGATCTTCTTCGACGGTAGCCCGGACGAGTTGCTCAGCGGGCCATTGCTCAGCCAGCTCTACGACATCGATATCGAACTGATCGAGCAGCCCGGCAGCGCCCGCAAGATTGCCGTGGTGGCCTGAGCATGGCTGCAGTTTCGGCGCCGTCACGCCACCTTCTGACGCTACTCGCGCTGCTGCCCCTGGCACTCCTGCACCTGTGGCTGGCGGCAGATCTTGGTCCGTTCGAGCTGTGGGCGATGCTGGCTTCTGCCGAACACAGCTTCGAGTTTCTGCAACTGCAACTGTCGGCTCTACCCAGGCTGAGCATGGCGCTGCTGACCGGCGCTGCGCTGGGCCTGTCCGGCAGCCTGTTGCAGCAGATCACGCAGAACCGCCTGGTGTCGCCCATGACCATCGGCGCCTCGTCCGGGGCCTGGCTCGGGCTGGTGCTGGCCACCTTGCTGGTGCCGACCTTCGCGGCCAGCCACGGACACTGGGCGGCACTGCTCGGCGCACTGCTGGCGGTCGGTCTGGTGCTGCTGATTGCCGGGCGCAGTGGCATCGGCGGGCTGCCGCTGGTGCTGGGCGGCATGGCCATGAACCTGTTGCTCGGCGCGCTGGCTGCCGGGCTGGTGCTGATCAACAACCAGTACACCCAGGGGTTGTTCGTCTGGGGCGCGGGTGATCTGGCGCAGATCGACTGGCATTGGGTGCAGTGGCTGTGGCCCAAGCTGTTGCTGGCAGTGCCAGTGCTGATCCTGGCGCCGCGGCCGTTGAGCTTGCTGCAGCTTGGCGGCGATGCTGCTCAGGGCCGTGGCCTGGCGCTGTGGCCGGTGATGCTGGTGCTGTTCCTGGCGGCGCTGTGGCTATGTTCGGTGTCGATCACGGCGGTCGGCCTGATCGGTTTCATCGGCCTGCTCACGCCGAATCTGGCGAAGATGCTCGGCGCCCGCACGGCGCGTGATGAGCTTTTTTACAGCGCGTTGCTCGGTGCCTTGCTGCTGCTTGGCACCGACGCCCTGGCGCTGCTGGCCAATCGTCTCAGCGGCCAACTGGTGCCCAGTGGCGCGGCGGCGGCGTTGATCGGTGCGCCAGTGTTGTTGTGGCTGGCGCGCCGACATCTGGCGGCGGAAGACCCGCGTGGCCTGCAGTTGCCGCGCGGCGCCGAGCGTTTCGGCTGGCGCAGTGCGCTGTGGGTGGCGCTTCTCGCCGTGCTGGCGCTGACCGTGGCGCTCGGGCTGGCGCGTGGTATCGATGGCTGGCGTCTGGAATGGCCGTCGGCGTTGGTCTGGTCGCTACGCTGGCCGCGTGTGCTCACGGCTGCTTCGGCCGGCGCCGGTTTGGCGATTTCCGGCCTGCTGCTGCAGCGCCTGCTGCGTAACCCGCTGGCCAGCCCGGATATTCTCGGCCTATCCGCCGGGGCCACGCTGGCGGTGATGCTGGCGCTGATCATCTTCGGTGGTGCGCTGCTAGGCGCGGTCGCGCCGCTGGCGGCCTTCGTCGGCAGTCTGGCGGTGCTGGCGGTGTTGATGCTGCTGGGCCGGCGTCATCACTACTCACCAGCGCTGATGGCGCTGTTGGGGATTTCCCTGGGCGCGCTGCTCAACGCCGCCTTGCAGTTCGTGTTGGCCAAGGGCACGGGTGACTCGTTCGCGTTGCTCGGCTGGCTGGCCGGCTCCACCTACCGCGCCACACCGGCGCAAGCCTTGGGGCTGACGCTGGGCGTGCTGCTATTCGGCGCGCTGGCGCTGCTGTTTCAGCGCGCCCTGACGCTGATCGGCATCGGCGATGGGGTGGCCGCCAGCCGTGGCCTGAACGTGCCGCGCTTGCGTCTGGCGTTGCTGGTGCTGGTGGCGCTGCTGTGTGCGTTGGTCACCAGCCTGCTCGGGCCAGTAGCGTTTCTTGGGCTTTTGGCCCCGCATATCGCGGTGATGCTCGGCGCGCGCCGGGTACTGCCGCAACTGCTGCTGGCGGCCTCGCTGGGCGCGGTGCTGATGCTGCTGGCGGACTGGGTTGGCCGCACCCTGATCTTCCCGTTGCAGATTCCGGTGGGCATTGTTGCCTCGGTGCTGTGTGGCAGCTATTTCGTCTACCTGCTCATCCGTGGGAGGTTGGCGTGAAGCGTTGCTTACTCGGCTTTCTACTGCTGTGGCTGACACCTGCCTGGGCGAGTGATGCGCCACGGGTGGCTGCGCTGAGCTGGGAGGCCACCGAGCATCTGCTGATGCTCGATGTGACGCCATTGACCGTCGCCGATGCCGGTGACTACCGCGCCTGGGTGGTGCGGCCGACGCTGCCCGCAGGCGTGCCGTCGAGTGGTTCGCGCCTGGAGCCCAACCTCGAGTTGCTGGCCGAGTTACAGCCTGAGCTGATCGTCATTCCACCGGTGCTGGAAGACATTCGCCCGTTGCTCGAACGTATCGCGCCGGTGCAGGTGTATCAGGGCTTCAGCCAGCAGCGCGACAATCTGCAGGTGCATCACGAGGCGTTTCTCGACCTGGCGCGCGCGCTCGGCCGCGAGGCATTGGCCAAGCAACGCCTGCAGGCGATGGACGCCGAGTTGGCGCAATGGCGCGAGCGGCTGCGGGCTCATTACGGGCAGCGCCTGCCGGCCGTCACGGTGATACGCCTCTCGTCGCCGACGGCCGCCTTCATCAACGGCCCCAACTCCATGCCGCAACATGCGCTGGCGCTGCTCGGCCTGCAGCCGGCACTGGATCTGCCGCCGAGCCCCTGGGGCATCACTCAGGTACCGATCACCGCGCTGGGGCGCATCGAAGAGGGCGTCGTGCTGCATATCGAACCCTTTGCCCAGGAGGTGCAGTTGTTCGCCTCGCCACTGTGGCAGGCGATGCCTTTCGTGCGTGAGCAGCGCTTCGCCGCGATGCCCTCGACCTGGACCTATGGCGGGGTGTTTTCCCTGCAGTATCTGGCCGAGGCCATAGGTGAAGCGCTGCTTAAACTGCCGTCTGAATCTGGAAAAGCGACCCAACAGTCCCTAGAGTAGAGCGATTCGAATATAAGTCTGCCGTACGTGACGGTGCCATTTGATGGGCTAATGGGGGCCTGGGCGTTGTCTGACAGGGTTTTGGAGTCGTATGTGCCGGCTGCTCCTGCTCATCGTGAGCCTCGTTTTTTCCTCGCTCGTGGGCGCCGTTACCTTCGACGAACATATGCGCACTCTGCCTCTGGGGCAGAGCATGTACGTGTTCGAGGACGTGCGCGGCGATGCCAGCATTGACGACATTGCCTCACCCGCCGTGCAAGGCAGTTTCCGTCTGCATGACAAACCCGTGCTCAACGCCGGCTATTCACGCTCGGTATTCTGGTTGCGGCTGGATTTGCACTACTTGCCGCAGCAGGCACAGGGCCCACGCAACTGGCTGCTTGAACTGGCCTATCCGCCGCTCGATCACCTTGAGCTCTACCTCCCCGACGAGGCCGGTGGTTTCACTCTGGCACAGCGTACCGGCGATTCTTTGCCTTTCGACACCCGCCAGATCCGCCAGCACAACTACCTGTTCGAGCTGAATCTCGAGCCGAACCAGAACAAGCGCATCTATTTGCGCCTGGAAAGCCAGGGCTCGATCCAGGCGCCGCTGACCCTGTGGGCGCCCAACGCCTATCTGGAAGAGCAGCCCGCGCGTATCTACGTGCTTGGCATCATCTACGGCGTGCTGCTGGTGATGCTGGTGTACAACCTGTTCATCTTCCTCAGCGTGCGCGACACCAGCTACCTCTATTACATCCTTTATATCGCCTCGTTCGGCCTGTATCAGGTCTCGGTCAACGGTGCTGGCATCGAGTATTTCTGGCCCAACAACCCCTGGTGGGCCAATGCCGCGACGCCATTTCTGATTGGATCGGCCGCCTTGTTCGGCTGCCAGTTCGCTCGCAGCTTCCTGCACACTGGCGAACACAGCCCCTGGGTCGATCGCCTGTTGCTGCTGCTTATGGCCTGCGGCGCAGGGGTGATGATTCTGGCGCTGAGCATCAGTTATGCCACGGCATTGCGTCTGGCCACCTACCTGGCCCTGCTGTTCACCGTGGTTATCTTCGCCGCCGGTATCCTCGCCTGGCTGCGCGGTATGCGCGTGGCGCGGTACTTCATCTTCGCCTGGACCGCCTTTCTCATCGGCGGCATCGTCAACACGCTGATGGTGCTGGGCTACCTGCCCAACGTGTTTCTCACCATGTATGCCAGCCAGATCGGCTCGGCGCTGGAAGTGGGCCTGCTGTCGTTGGCGCTGGCCGACCGCATCAACGCGATGAAGGAAGAGCGCGCGCATTCTCCAGGAAGCCGGACGCAAGCTCGAAACGCTGAACCAGGAACTGGCCGACAGCAACCGTTTCAAGGATGAATTCCTCGCCACCGTGACCCATGAGCTGCGTACGCCGATGAACGGGGTGATCGGCTCGCTGGAGCTGATGCAAACGGTGAAGATGGACATCGAACTGGAGCAGTACCAGAAGACCGCTGCAGCGTCCGCGCGCGACATGATGCGCATGGTCAACGACATCCTCGCTCTCACCGAATTGCAGGCCGGCAAGCTCTATCCGCGGCGCGAGACGTTCAGCCTGCGCGGGCTGTTCGATGGTCTGCGTGCCCAGTATGCGGCGCGCGCTGAAGACAAGGGGCTGACGTTCGCCCTGGAACTGGACGACAACCTGCCCGATACCCTGGAAGGGGACGCAGCCAAGCTGGCACAGGCGCTGGGCTATCTGCTGGATAACGCCATCAAGTTCACCAGCCAGGGCGGCGTGGCCCTTCAGGTCGGCCGTGCCGGTAGTGGGGGCAGCCAGCTGCCGCTGAGCGTGGTGGTCAGCGATACGGGGATCGGTTTCGTGCCCGGCAACGGCGACCTTTACCAGCGCTTCCATCAACTCGATGGCTCGATGACGCGCAAGTACGGCGGCCTGGGCATCGGCCTGGCGATCTGCCGGCAACTGGTCGACCTGCTTGGTGGCGTGCTCAGTCACGAGTCGCAGCCGGGGCAGGGCAGTCGGTTTCGCCTCGATGTGCCGCTGACTCTGCCGCTGCAACCGCAGGTCAGCGATGTTCGCCCGGCACGACCGCAGGGCGGCGCGCTGCAGCGCCAGGCGCAGCAATGCACGATGCTGATCGTCGAGGACAATGCGATCAACCAGTTGGTAACTCGCGGCATGTTGCTCAAGATCGGCTACCTCGTGCGCACTGCCGACAACGGCGCCGAGGCCCTCGAGTTGCTGCGCAGTGAGACGGTGGATGCGGTGCTGCTCGACTGCCAGATGCCGGTGATGGACGGCTTCGGCACCTGCCGTGCGCTGCGCGCCCTGCCGGGCTGCGCCGAACTGCCGGTGCTGGCGATCACCGCGCACAGCCACAGCGGCGACCGCGAACGCTGCCTGGCTGCGGGCATGAGCGACTACCGTAACCGCTCCATGAACCCCGTCCTTGGCGGACGGTTTTTTTCAGGAAGCAGAGGCAGAAGCTGGCGAGCAGTTCCACGGCAGCAGCGCTTCGTAATCCTCGACGCGGCTCGCCGCTGACAGGCGTTCAAGGATGTGGCGCAACCAGGCGTAAGGCTCTTGCCCGTTGGCTTTGGCAGTTTC
>NZ_QASO01000118.1 GCF_003052605.1 Ectopseudomonas oleovorans
AACCTTGAGCCATTTTCCAGTTGCGGACCACGCATTGAAGCGTTTATAGACCTTATTCCAGTTACCGAACGCCTTGGGTAGATCTCTCCAGGGACATCCCGTGCGCATGCGGTACAGCATGCCCGCCACGGTTATTCGTAGATCACGCTTATTGTAGATGGCCTTGCGCAGCAGAATTTCCCGCAGCTTCGACCAATGCTCATCACTGAGCAATAATCGGGGCATTGTAAACTCGTATCGATGTTGGGCAAGAGCTTCAACGATACGAATTTTCTCTTGCATATCAACTGGTTAGTGCAAAACGGCAACAGCCCCTAGGGGCATAGCCTAAAAAATGTCGCGCCCAGTTACGGGCGCGACATGTGTGGCAATCAGTTGATCTGAGCGCCTTTGGCGATCCAGCTGCCAATCAGGTCGCGCTCGTCCTGGGTCATCTGGGTGATGTTGCCCAGCGGCATGATCTGCGTGGCCACGGTTTGCGCATGGATCTTCGCTGCCTGCGCTTTCATCTGCTCCGGGGTGTCGAGCATGAAACCGGCCGGCGCGGTGCTGAACATCGGACTGGTGGGACTCGATGAGTGGCACACGGTGCAACGCTCGTGGATCACGCTTTCGACTTGGGCAAAATCGGTGCTGGCAGCAGGTGCCGCGCTGTCAGCGGCAGTGGTTGAGTCCTCGCTGGCATCGGCTTTTGCCTGGGTTTCCTCGGCAGCAGGCTCGCTGGTTGTGGAGGGGTTGCCAGGGCGACCGGTAGCAGGAACGGGGGCGTACTTGATCGCCGGGGCTTGAGCCGTTGCCGGTGCGCTGACCGACTTCGTTTGCGGGCCGGTGACGTAAGCCAGGCAGATCATGCCCAGGGCTGCGGCCGGCAGGGTCCAGACGTACTTGCTGCTGTCGTGGCGGGTGTTGAAGTAGTGGCGTACCAGCACCGCCAGAATCGCGATACCGGCCAGGATTGCCCAGTTGTACTGGCTGCCGTAGGTGCTCGGGAAGTGGTTGCTGATCATGATGAACAGCACCGGCAGGGTGAAGTAGTTGTTGTGGCGCGAGCGCAGCAGGCCCTTGGCCGGCAGCAGCGGATCGGGCGTGGTGTTGTTTTCGATGGCCTTAACCAGTGCGCGCTGGGCCGGCATGATGGTGAAGAACACGTTGCCGACCATGATGGTGCCGATGATGGCGCCGACATGAATGTACGCAGCGCGGCCGCTGAAGATCTGGCTGAAGCCATAGGCCGCGGCGATGATCAGCACGAACAGCACGGCGCCGAGCAGGGCGGGGCGTTTGCCCAGCGGCGAATCGCAGAGGAAGTGGTAGATCACATAGCTGAGCGCCATGGAGCCGAGGCCGATGGCGATGGCTGCTGCTGGTGCCAGGTCGACACCTGGCTTGACCAGGTACAGGCTCGGGTTGAGGTAGTACACCACCAGCAGCAGGGCGACGCCCGACAGCCAGGTGGCGTAGGCCTCCCATTTGAACCAGTGCAGGTTCTCCGGCATTTTCGGCGGCGCCAGCTTGTACTTTTCCAGGTGGTAGATACCGCCGCCGTGAATTGCCCAGAGGTCGCCCGACAGGCCCTCGCGGGGATTGCTACGGTTGAGGTTGTTCTCCAGCCAGACGAAATAGAACGATGCGCCGATCCAGGCGATACCGGTGATCATATGGATCCAGCGGATGCCCAGGTTTAGCCATTCGGTGAAATGTGCTTCCACGATCTGTACCTCTTTCCCGGGATAGGCACGCCAGCCCCGGGCTTCTCTTATTGGTGGGGGTTGAGGAGGAGAAGCTCGTCCTCATTGAAGAAATGCTCATCGCAGTTGTTGCCGGAACCACTGCGATCAACCACCAGGAAGTCATCCCGCTTTTCGATCGCCAGCACCGGGTGGTGCCAGACGCCGCGATGGTAATTGATGCCCTGCCTGCCATTGCTGAGGAAGGCACGGACGGCCCCTGATACAGGTACATCGCCAATTGGCGCGACCACGATCAGAAAGGGGTTGCCGAGCAGCGGAATAAAGGCCTGGCTGCCCAGCGGATGGCGTTCCAGCATGCGGATGGTCAACGGCATTTCGAGCGACTCAGCGCTGAAGATGCTGATGATGGCCTGATCCTCCGGCTGTGCGGTCTGCACCGTGGCCAGCTTGTGATAGCGGCGGGTGGAACCGTTGTTGATCATGAAGAAGTCGCTGCCTTCGGTTTCGATCACGTCACCGAAAGGGGCGAAGGCTTCTTTGCTCAGGGGCTCGATGGTCAGGCTACGCATGGCTGTTCTACTTGTTCTGTTCGAGTTGAGGGATGCAGCGCTTACAGCTGCTGCAGGCGGAAGAGGGCGATCTTGTTGATCTCGGCCAGTGCGGTGGCGAACTCCTGCTCCGGCGTGTTGTGAATGCGCTCCTCGAAGGCAGCCAGGATCTGGTGGCGGTTGCTGCCCTTGACGGCCTTGATGAAGGGGAAGCCGAACTTGGCCTTGTAGGCGTCGTTGAGTTCAGTGAAGCGGGCGAACTCCTCGGCGCTGCATTCATGAATACCGGCGCCGGATTGTTCGGCTGTGCTGGAGGCAGTCAGCTCGCCGCGCACGGCAGCCTTGCCGGCCAGGTCCGGGTGCGCGTTGATCAGTGCCAGCTGCGCCTCATGACTGGCGGACAGGAGGATATCGGCCATGCGTTGCTGCAGCCCGTCGATATCGTCCACGCTTTGGTCCAGACCGAGGTCGTAGGCTTTCTCGGCGACCCAGGGCGAGTGCTCGTAGATGTCGGCGAAGGCTTTGATGAACTCGTCGCGGCTCAGCTTGGAAGGGGTCAGGGTCTGGAAACGGCTCATGGGCGGCTCTCTTGTTCGGTCGCGCGGAAGGGGTGAGTGGCGTGCCAGTGCCTGGCGATGTCGACGCGGCGGGCGCACCAGACCTTGTCGTGGCTCTTCACGTAGTCGATGAAGCGCGCCAGCGAAGCCAGGCGCGCCGGACGGCCGAGCAGGCGGCAGTGCATGCCGATCGACAGCATCTTCGGCGCGCCGGCTTCACCCTCGGCGTAGAGCACATCGAAGGCATCCTTGAGGTATTCGAAGAAATCGTCGCCCTTGTTGAAGCCCTGTACCTGGGTGAAGCGCATGTCGTTGGTGTCCAGGGTGTAGGGGATCACCAGGTGCGGCTTCTCTGCGGTGCTGGCCGGGTCCCAGTAGGGCAGGTCGTCGTCGTAGGTGTCGGAGTCGTAGAGGAAACCGCCTTCCTCGCGCACGATGCGTCGGGTGTTCGGGCCCAGGCGCCCGGTGTACCAGCCCAGCGGACGTTCACCGGTCAGCTCGGTGAGGATGCGGATGGCCTCGAGCATGTGCTCGCGCTCGGTGGCTTCGTCCATGTTCTGGTAGTCGATCCAGCGATAGCCATGGCTGCAGATCTCGTGCCCGGCGGTGACCATCTCGCGGATCACCTCGGGGTGACGCTGGGCGGCCATGGCCACGGCGAAGATGGTCAGCGGGATGTCGTGCTTCTTGAATAGCTTGAGCAGGCGCCAGACGCCGGTGCGGCTGCCGTACTCGTAGAGCGACTCCATGCACAGGTTGCGCTGACCCTGCAGCGGCTGAGCGGCGACCATCTCGGAGAGGAAGGCCTCGGACTCCTTGTCCCCGTGAAGAATGTTGCGTTCACCGCCTTCTTCGTAGTTGAGCACGAAGGACAGGGCGATGCGGGCATCGCCCGGCCAGTGCGGGTGGGGAGGGTTTGCGCCGTAGCCGATCAAATCGCGTGGGTAATCAGCGTTCACTGCAGTCTTCCTATCTGGAACGTTGCGGTCACTGCGTGCCGGGTAATCGACGGCTACGCGACCGGGACGAGTAATTGTATACAAAGTTAGTCGCCGTTTGTAAATCGACTTTTCATCATTTTCTTCTCTGCGTGCCACCGCGAAAAAATTGCCGAGGTGGTCAGCAATGTGCGCTGGTCATGCCGTGGTTGCTGGCTGGCGATGATGTGAGCAGTGATCCGGTTTGGTGCATGGGCAGCATTTCAATTGGATTTATTGTGTACAATTTAGTGGAAAAGTGTTTTATATTCGATCTGCGTGCTATCCTGCCACTGCGTCGGAGCACTGCGACGAGCCGATTTCAACAGAGTAGAGGAGGTGTGGTGTTCGTAGGGCGCCAGGCGCCGCGGGCATCCGAGACCCATGGGACGTTTGACTACACATGTACTGGATGCCGCGCACGGCTGCCCAGGGAGTGACATCAAGGTCGAGCTGTACCGCGTCGAAGGCGCGCAGCTGGAACTGATCAACAGCGTTACCACCAACCACGACGGCCGTTGCGATGCGCCGGTACTGCAGGGTGATGACTACCGCACGGGCGTCTACCAGCTGCATTTCCACGCTGGCGACTACTACCGCGCACGCGGCGTGAAACTGCCGGATACGGCATTTCTCGATGTCGTGGTCCTGCGCTTCGGCATCGATGCCGGTCAGGAGCACTACCACGTGCCGCTACTGATTTCTCCTTACAGCTACTCCACCTACCGCGGTAGCTGAGTGACTGGCGGGCCAATAGCCTGCCAGACGAATGCTTGTCACCCTCAGACTCGTTTGAGTCCTTACGCCCGCTCACACTGCGGGCTTTTTTTGGCTGTATTTCGGGGTGCTGTTGCTGGGTGAGCCATCACACGGCCCATCGGTGGGGCGCCTATTACGAATAGCGTGATGGGCGGCGTAGGGTGCGCCTTGCGCACCGAATTCGAGATGTTTCCACCGGGCGCATATAGGCGGTGCGCACGGCGCACCCTACCGTGCGATCTTGCTTGCGTAGCCCGGATCAAATCCGGGTATGGGCTGGCGCCGTGCTTATGGCTCGCGTGCCTGCCGTTACCGAGACAAACGAAAACCCCGGCACCAAGGCCGGGGTTTCGTTCAGCGCCTGGTGTTAGCCGTCAGAGGAAGGCGAACTTGGCGATGAAAATGATGCACAGGGCGTACAGGCTCAGCGATACCTTGTCGCTCTGACCGGTCAGCAGCTTGAGTGTGGCGTAGGTAAGGAAGCCCAGGGCGATACCGTTGGCGATGGAGAAGGTCAGCGGCATCATCACCACGGTCACGATGGCCGGAATGGTGTCGGTGTGGTCCTTCCAATCGATGTGAGCCATGCCGCTCATCATCAGCATTGCTACGTAGATCAGCGCGCCTGCGGTGGCGTAGGCCGGAATCATGCCAGCCAGCGGGGCGAAGAACATCGCCGCGAGGAACAGCAGGCCGACGGTGATGGCGGTCAGGCCGGTACGGCCACCCGCGGCGACGCCTGCAGCGCTTTCCACGTAGCTGGTTACCGGCGGGCAGCCGACCATGGCGCCCACAACGCTCGAGGTGGAGTCGGCTTTCAGCGCCTTGGACAGGTTCTGGATCTTGCCATCCTCATCCACCAGGTTGGCGCGGTGGGCGACGCCCATCAGGGTGCCGGCGGTGTCGAACATGTTCACGAAGAGAAACGCCAGGATCACGCTGATCATCGCCACGTTGAACGCGCCGGCGATATCCATGGCCAGGAAGGTCGGGGCCAGGCTCGGCGGCATCGACACCAGGCCACCGTATTCCACCAGGCCGAGTGCCCAGCCGATGGCGGTCACGCCGAGCATGCTGAAGAGGATGGCGCCAAACACGTTGCGGTGGCTGAGCACGGCGATCATCAGGAAGCATACGGCGGCGAGCAGCGCCGACGGGTTACTGAACGAACCCATGGTCAGCAGGGTGGCCGGGCTGTCGACGACGATCCCGGCGGTCTTCAGGCCGATCAGACCAAGGAACAGGCCGACCCCGGCACCCATGGCGAAGCGCAGGCTCATCGGGATGCTGTTGAGCAGCCATTCGCGGATCTTCGACAGGCTCATGATCATGAACAGCACGCCGGAGATGAACACCGCGCCCAGTGCGATCTGCCAGCTGTAGCCCATTTCACCGACGACGGTGTAGGTGAAGAACGCGTTCAGGCCCATGCCCGGCGCCAGGCCGACTGGCCAGTTGGCGTACAGGCCCATCAGGAAGCAGCCCAGGGCCGCCCCGATGCAGGTGGCGACGAAGGCGGCGCCATGATCGATGCCGGCAGTGGCCATGATGTTGGGATTGACGAAGATGATGTAGGCCATGGCGACGAAGGTCGTCAGGCCGGCCAGCAGCTCGGTCTTGATGGTGGTGCGGTGCTCGGTCAGTTTGAAGAAGCGGTCGAGCAGGCCACCTCTTGCCAGTTGATTCGCGTGTTGTTCTTGTTTGACGCTTTCCACAGCGGGTACTCCTCATCTCTCTTGTTGTGTACCGCCCAGAGCCTTGCGCAAGAACAATGCTCTCTGAGGCAGGCGGTGTTTTCGGTGGTGCTTCCTGGCTAAGTTGTTGACCGAGCGGTCAAGAAGTCACTCAGGCGCGATTATGCTTTTGTATACAAAAAATGCAATTAATGTTTTTAGTGTTGCATTAATCGCACCAGTCGAACCTGCGGATGGAAAAGCGCATGGATTTGGCGACAATCCCTTCAGGGCTTTAAATAAAATGCTTATAAAACAAATGGATGGAATTTTGGTTTGGTTGAGGACGACGCTCGATCGAGCGTCGGCTCAGCAGCCTGACCGGGTTCTTAGCAACTAATGAACTTAGAGGACGGCTGTATATAAAGAAAGAATTTGTTGTTCTGCGCTCAGAGGTGGGTGATATGCGGGCGAGGGTCAGCTATGACGTCATACAGCGAAGGGTGTGATGGCTGATTGACTTGTGTACAATTGTCTCAAATTTTTCTGATGTTTTTTCGCTCGGAGCTTGTCAGCTACCGGGTAGAACACAGTAGAGTCGCAGTGTCGCCGACTCTCATTGACGCGAGCCAGAATGAACGATCAATTGCAGCCTCTCAAGAAGCAGCCGCGCGTGGGCAAAAGCAGCCGCAGCGGGACTCAGGACGATGTCGTATATGCCCATATCTTCGATGCCATTCTCGAGCAGCGTCTGGCGCCCGGCACCAAGCTGAGTGAAGAGGCGCTGGGTGAGATCTTCGGCGTCAGTCGCACCATCATTCGTCGCGCCCTCTCACGACTGGCCCACGAGGGTGTGGTACTGCTGCGTCCGAACCGCGGTGCGGTAGTCGCCAGCCCGAGCGTCGAAGAAGCTCGGCAGATCTTCTATGCACGCCGCCTGGTTGAGCGCGCCATCACCGAACTGGCCGTCGAGCACGCGACAGCCGAGCAGTTGGCCGAGCTGCGGCAGATGGTCAAGGACGAGCAGGACAGCTTCTCCCGTGGTGATCGTGGTGCTGGCATCCGCCTGTCCGGCGAGTTCCACCTGAAGCTGGCCGAGGCCGCGCGTAATGCGCCGCTGGTAAGCTTCCAGCGCAGCCTGGTGTCGCAGACCTCGCTGATCATCGCCCAGTACGAAAGCAGCGGCCGTTCGCACTGCTCCTATGACGAGCACAATCAGCTGATCGATGCCATCGAGGCGCGCGATGCCGAGCGTGCGGTGCACCTGATGATGCACCACATGGATCACATCGACAGCAAACTCAACCTGGACGAGGAAAGCGCCTCGGACGATCTGCACGCGGTGTTCTCGCACCTGCTGCAGACCAAGAAGAAACCCGGCCGCAGCGCTGCCAATCGCTGATCGACTGCGTGTAACAAGAAAGCCCCGGTGCTCGCGCATCGGGGCTTTCTTGTTGGCGTGTCTACGTTGAGGCGTTTTTTTGTAGGAGCTGGCTTGCCAGCGATGCGCTAGTGAATTGATCGCCGGCAAGCCGGCTCCTACAAGGCGATCAGGCTGTTCGTTTCAATCGCGCTGGTGCACCGATACACCCGCGGCGAAGGTCTCTTTCACGGCACGGTCATCGCCGAGCATGGTCAGGGCGAACAGGCGCTCCTCCAGGCTCTTGGCCTGCTGCATGCGGTAGCTGATCAGCGGCGTGGCGTTGTAGTCCAGCACTAGGAAGTCGGCGTCCTTTCCGGGCAGGAAGTTGCCCAGCTGGTCGTCCAGGTACAGGGCGTTGGCGCCGCCCAGCGTGGCCAGGTACAGCGACTTGAACGGATCGAGTTTCTTACCCTGTAGCTGCATGATCTTGTACGCCTCGTTCAGCGATTGCAGCTGGCTGAAGCTGGTACCGGCGCCGACGTCGGTGCCGAGACCGACGCGTACGCCATGATCTTCCAGCTTGTTCAGGTCGAACAGGCCGCTGCCCAGGAAAAGGTTGGAGGTTGGGCAGAAGGCGACAGCCGAGCCGGTCTCGGCGAGGCGCTTGCACTCGTCGTCGCACAGGTGCACGCCATGGGCGAACACCGCGCGCGGGCCGATCAGCTTATGGTGGTCGTAGACGTCCAGGTAGCCCTTGCGCGCAGGGAACAGCTCCTTGACCCAGGCCACCTCAGCCTTGTTTTCGGAAATATGGGTGTGCATGTACAGGCCCGGGTACTCGCCGAACAGCTTACCGGCCAGCTCCAGTTGCTCCGGTGTACTGGTGGGAGCGAAGCGCGGGGTGACCGCATAGTGCAGGCGGCCCTTGCCGTGCCAGCGCTCGATCAGTGCCTTGCTCTCGGCGTAGCCGGTTTCGGCGGTGTCGGTCAGGTAGTCCGGGGCGTTGCGATCCATCAGCACCTTGCCGGCGATCATGCGCAGGTTGAGCTTGTCGGCCTGCTCGAAGAAGGCATCCACCGACTGCGGGTGCACGCTGCCGAATACCAGGGCGGTGGTGGTGCCGTTGCGCAGCAGTTCCTTGAGGAAGATCGCCGCCACGTCGCTGGCATGCGCCTTGTCTTCGAACTGTTTCTCGGTGGGGAAGGTGTAGGTATTGAGCCAGTCCAGCAACTGCTCGCCGTAGGAGGCGATCATGCCGGTCTGCGGGTAGTGGATATGGGTGTCGATGAAACCGGGTGTGATCAGCGCATCGCGGTAGTGCTGAACCTCGACACCGGCCAGCTTGGGCAGCAGCTCGGCAGCCGCGCCAATCTGGGCGACCTTGCCATTTTCAATTAGCAGGATGCCGTCCTCGAAGTACTGGTAGGACTGCTCGATACCGACGACAGCCGGGTCGGCGAGGCTGTGCAGGATGGCGGCGCGGTAGGCTTTGATGTTGGTGGTCATCTATTACGTCTCGATTGGGGCAGGCAGTGCGTAGGGTGTGCTGTGCGCACCACGGGCAATGCGGTGTTATTGGTGCGCGCGGCGCACCCTACTGGGCGCGCTGCGAATTAGGCAGAGTCAGGACCGGCGCGAGGCCGGCAATAGCTTGGCGACGCTGGACTCACCCTTTTTCACGTCCTGACCGAAGCTTGCGTTATAGGTGGCGATCACCTCGCCGGCGATGGACACGGCAATTTCCACCGGCAGCTTGCCTTTCACTTCGGCCAGGCCCATGGGGCAGCGCATGCGCGCCATCAGGGTTTCTTCGAAGCCGCGCTCGCGCAGGCGATGCTCGAACTTGACGCGCTTGGTCTTCGAGCCGATCAGGCCGTAATAGGCGAAGTCGCCGCGTTTGAGAATCGCCGCGGTCAGCTCCAGATCGAGCTGGTGGTTGTGGGTCATGACGATGTAGTAACTGCCGGGCGGCATGTTCTCCACCTCGTCGACCACCTCGTCGCCCACGATCTTCTCCACGCCGGCGGGGATGTGCTCGGGAAATTCGTTCTCCCGCGAATCGATCCAGCGCACCTTGCACGGCAGGCTGGCGAGCAGCGGTACCAACGCGCGACCGACATGGCCGGCGCCGAATACGGCGATCTGCGCCTGCGGCTGGCCCATGGGCTCGAACAACAACACGGTGGCGCCGCCGCAGCACTGGCCGAGGCTGGCGCCGAGGGAGAAGCGCTCCAGGCGGGTGTCCTGGCTGCGGCTGGCGAGCATCTCGCGGGCCATTTCCATGGCCTTGTATTCCAGATGGCCGCCGCCGATGGTCTCGAAGATGCGCTCGGCGGTGACCACCATCTTCGAGCCTGCATTACGCGGCGTCGAGCCGCGTTCCTCGATGCTGGTCACCAGCACGCAGGCTTCACCTTGTTGCTGCAGCTCGGCGAGGGCACTGATCCAGCTCATTTGCTCAGCCTCCAGGAAGGCGTGGTCTGTCCCGGGCGCGGCAGGCGCCAGTTGCTCGGCGACGGGTCGAGAATCGGCTCCGGCGCCGGACGAGCGGGTGGATTATTCGGTTCGGTGTGTTTTGTCATTGTTGTACACCCATTCATCATTCGTTCGCAGTCGCAGGGCTGTGGGAGGCGCTTTCGGCTCGGGCATCCTGCTTCGCTCTACCTCCTGCATCCCTGCAGTTGCAGCGGCGACAGTCGCGGCTAAAGCCCCTCCCACGGCGGCCTGAGGCTGCGCCAGGTCAGGCCGGTTCGACCTCGGCAGCGCTGGCAGCCTTGGCCGTAGCCTTCAACTTGCGCATCTGCTCCACACCCCAGAGCACGCGCTCAGGCGTGGCCGGGGCGTCGATCTGCGGTTGCACCTTGTAGTCGGCCAGGCTGGCCACGGCGTCCTTCAGGGCACACCAGGCAGCGATGCCGAGCATGAAGGGCGGTTCGCCCACGGCCTTGGAGTGGAACACGGTGTCTTCCGGGTTCTTGCGGTTTTCCACCAGCTTCACGCGCAGGTCGATGGGCATGTCGGCGATGGCCGGGATCTTGTAGCTGGCCGGGCCGCAGGTCTCTAGCTTGCCCTTGGCGTTCCACACCAACTCTTCCATGGTCAGCCAGCCCATGCCCTGGACGAAGGCGCCTTCGACCTGGCCGATGTCGATGGCCGGGTTCAGCGAGTCACCGACGTCATGCAGGATGTCGCCGCGCAGCATGCGATATTCGCCGGTCAGGGTGTCCACCAGCACTTCCACGCAGGCCACGCCGTAGGCGTAGTAGTAGAAGGGGCGGCCAGCCGCCTTGTCGCGATCGTAGTAAATCTTCGGCGTGCGGTAGAAGCCGGTCGAGGACAGCGAGACCTGGCCGAAGTAGGCCTTCTGGATCATCTCCTCGAAGGACAGGAAGTGCTCGCGCACGCGTACCTGGCCGTTGCGGAATTCCACGTCCTCCGGGGTGACCTTGTACTCGCGCACCAGGAAGTCGACCAGGCGCTGCTTGATGGTTTCGGCTGCGTTCTTCGCCGCCATGCCGTTGAGGTCGGCGCCGCTGCTTGCTGCGGTCGGCGAGGTGTTGGGCACCTTGTCGGTGTTGGTGGCGGTGATCTGGATGCGCTCGATATCGACCTGGAACACCTCGGCGACGACCTGCGCGACCTTGGTGTTGAGGCCCTGGCCCATCTCGGTGCCGCCGTGGTTGAGGTGGATCGAACCGTCGGTGTAGATGTGGATCAGCGCGCCGGCCTGGTTGAGGAAAGTGGCGGTGAAGCTGATGCCGAATTTCACCGGGGTCATGGCCAGGCCTTTCTTCAATACCGGGCTCTTGGCGTTGAAGGCGCGAATTTCTTCACGACGCTTGGCGTACTCGGCGCTTTCCTCCAGCTCGGCGGTCATCTCGTGGATAACGTTGTGCTCGACGGTCTGGTGGTAGTGGGTGACGTTGCGCTCGGTCTTGTCGTAGTAGTTGAGCTTGCGCACTTCCAGCGGGTCCTTGCCCAGGCTGCGGGCCACGGCGTCCATCACTTCCTCGATGGCGACCATGCCCTGTGGGCCGCCGAAACCACGGTAGGCGGTGTTCGAGGCGGTGTTGGTCTTGCAGCGGTGACCGTTGATGGTGGCGTTGCCGAGGAAGTAGGCGTTGTCCGAGTGGAACATGGCGCGGTCGACGATGGAGCCGGACAGGTCCGGCGAGTAGCCGCAGTTGCCGGCCAGGTCCATCTCGATGCCGTGCAGCAGGCCGTCGTCATCGAAGCCGACGTCGTACTCGACGTAGAAGGGGTGACGCTTGCCGGTCATGCTCATGTCTTCCATGCGCGGCAGACGCATCTTGGTCGGCCGGCCGGTGAGGTGCGCGATCACTGCGCACAGGCACGCCGGGCCGGCGGCCTGGGTTTCCTTGCCGCCGAAGCCGCCGCCCATGCGGCGCATGTCGATGACGATCTTGTTCATCGGCACGCCAAGCACTTCGGCGACCAGCTTCTGCACCTCGGTGGGGTTCTGCGTCGAGGTGTAGACCAGCATGCCGCCGTCTTCAGTCGGCATCACCGAGGAAATCTGGGTTTCCAGGTAGAAGTGCTCCTGGCCGCCGATATGCAGGGTGCCCTGCAGGCGACGCGGGGCGCTGGCCAACTGGCTGGCCGAGTCGCCGATGCGGTGGGTGTGGCTGGCGAGTACGAAATGCTTCTTGCGGTAGGCCTCGACCACGTCGAGCACCGGCTCCAGGTCCTCGTATTCGACGATGGCGGCCATGGCCGCCTTGCGCGCGGTTTCCAGACTGTCAGCGGCTACCGCCAGCACCACCTGACCAACGTACTCGACCTTGCCGTCGGCCAGCAGCGGGTCGCCGGCGACCACCGGGCCGATGTCCAGCTGGCCCGGCACGTCATCCTTGGTGATGGCGATGGCCACGCCCGGAAACTCGTAGCAGGGGCGGGTGTCGATGCGCAGGATGCGCGCATGGGCACGATCCGACTGGCGCGCATAGACGTGCAACTGGTTGGGGAACTCCAGGCGGTCGTCGACATAGACCGCTTCGCCGGACACGTGCTTGTCTGCGCTCTCGTGCTTGACGCTGCGGCCGACGCCGCTGGTCATGCCGGCGCGGAACAGGGCGGCCAGCTCTTCCTGGGATTTGTGTTCGATATGACTGGACATCTTCGCCTCCAAAACTTCGCATGCCAGCCGGGCTGGCCGGCGGCGGATCAATTCACTGCGCCCTTAGAACAGGCTCTTAGGCGTAAGCGGTAACCCGGGTTTTGATCTCGGGCGACTGCTGCTCCAGGAAGAACTTGCGCAACAGGTTCTGGGCAGTGAGCAGGCGGTATTCCTTGCTGGCGCGGAAATCCGACAGCGGGGTGAAGTCCTCAGCCAGTGCGTTGCAGGCGCGTTCGATCACGCCCGGATACCAGGTCGAGCCGACCAGGGCCGCTTCGCAGGCGCTGGCGCGCTTGGGGATGGCGGCCATGCCGCCGAAGGCGATGCGCGCTTCGGTGACCACGCCGTCGACGATAGTCAGGTTGAAGGCGGCGCAGACGGCGGAGATGTCGTCGTCCAGGCGCTTGGACACCTTGTAGGCGCGGAACGCCTGGTAGGCCTGGGCGCGCGGCACGATGATCTTCTCGATGAATTCGGCTTCCTGGCGCGCGGTCACCTTGTAGTCGAGGAAGTAGTCCTGTAGCGGCAGGATGCGCCGGGTGTTGCCCTGGCGCAGAGCAATCTGCGCGCCGAGGGCAATCAGCAGCGGCGGGGCGTCGCCGATGGGCGAGGCGTTGCCGATATTGCCGCCCAAGGTGCCCTGGTTGCGGATTTGCAGCGAGGCGAAGCGGTGCAGCAGCTCGCCGAAGTCCGGGTATTCGCGTGACAGCGCTGCGTAGCAGCCGGACAGCGCAGCGGCAGCGCCGATCTCGATGGCGCTGTCGGTCACTTCGATGCGCTTCATGTCTTCGATGTGGCCGACGTAGATCATCACCGGCAGTTCACGGTGGAACTGGGTGACTTCCAGGGCCAGATCGGTGCCGCCAGCGAGCAGGCGGGCTTGCGGGTTGGCGGTGTAGAGGTCGGCCAGGTCGGCCACGGTCAGCGGCACCAGGCAGCGCTTGTCGCCGCTATTGAGTTCGGCCGTCTCGCGCGGGGCGATGGCCTTGAGCTGGGCCACGGTGTTGCTCTCGAAGGCATCGAACTGATCCGGTTGCTTCTGGCAGCAGGCCTGCTCGGCGGCGTCGATGATCGGGCGGTAGCCGGTGCAGCGGCACAGGTTGCCGGCCAGGGCTTCCAGCGTGGCGCCCTTGTCGTAGCCGCTCGAATTCTTCTGCAGGGCGAACAGCGACATGATGAAGCCGGGTGTGCAGAAGCCACACTGCGAGCCATGGCAGTCGACCATCGCCTGCTGCACGCTGTGCAGCTTGCCCTGGTGTTTGAGGTCTTCGACGGTGATCAGTTGCTTGCCGTGCAGGCTGGAGACGAAGGTCAGGCAGGAGTTGAGGGTGCGGTAGCGTACGCGGTCGCCCTCGAGCTCGCCTACCACCACGGTGCAGGCACCGCAGTCGCCGGAGGCACAGCCTTCCTTGGTTCCGGTTTTGCCGACGTGCTCACGCAGGTAGTTGAGCACGGTGACGTTGGGGTCCAGGGCATGCTCGGTGCGCAGCTCCCGGTTGAGTAAAAACTGGATCAAGGACGACCTCCAGGCACTTTATTGTTATGAATCGTTTGGCTCGCCGGATAAGTGCACGCATTGCAAGGCCCGGACGTGATTGGCCATGGAGGCAATCTAGAATTATCTGACTTTTGGGTCAATAAATTTCTGACCTGAAAGTCAGTATGATTTTGGCAGCCTGATCCGTGAATCTGGCCATTCATGCAGCAAGTGTCATGCCGTACGCTTGGCCCGGATGCGCCCTGTGTTAAACTCGCCGTCGAATTTTCGTGCTCCTGCCCAGCTGCAGCGGGGCTCTCAGACTCGACCGCCTGCCTCTGGATCGACGCAACTTAAGGAATGTCATGACGTTCAAGGCCCTGGACAGCCTCGCCGAGCAAATTGCCCATTACCTGGCAGAGCGGATCATTCGCGGTGAGCTCAAGGAGCGCGAACGTATCCAGGAGCAGAAAGTTACCCAGGCCCTTAACGTCAGTCGTGGCTCGGTACGCGAAGCCCTGTTGATTCTCGAGCGCCGCCACCTGATCGTGATCTTACCGCGCCGCGGTGCCCAGGTCAGCGAACTGACCCCGCACCACGTCACCAGTCTCTATGCGCTGAGCATCGAGCTGTACGCCATGCTGGCCCGCGCGGTGATCGAACGCTGGCAGGTGGAGGCCGATCTGGCGCCGTTCATCGAGATCAAAAACCGCCTGCAGGACAGCCTCGAGCGCGACGATATCAGCGCCTTCGTCGAGAACAGTTTCGATGTGATGCGCGCGGCCTTTCCCTTCGCCGACAATCCCTACCTGCAGGAAACCCTGGAGAATCTGCTGCCGGCCATCAGCCGCACCTATCATCTGGCGCTGGAACGGCGCAAAGGTGAGATGGGCCAGTTCATGAACACCTTCGCCAGCCTGCTGCAGGCGATCATCGCCCGTGACCACGAACGCGCACGCGAAGTGCTGCAGGCTTACGGTCAGCACAACTGCCAGCTAGTGCTGGCGACCCTGACCGAGCGCTAAGCCCCGATGCGCCTGAAGAGCATCAAGCTGGCGGGCTTCAAGTCCTTCGTCGATCCGACGACGGTGAGCTTTCCCAGCAACATGGCGGCCGTGGTCGGCCCCAACGGTTGCGGCAAGTCGAACATCATCGACGCCGTGCGCTGGGTGATGGGCGAGAGCTCGGCGAAGAACCTGCGTGGCGAGTCGATGACCGACGTCATCTTCAACGGCTCGAACACGCGAAAGCCGGTGACCCAGGCCTCCATCGAGCTGATCTTCGACAACAGCGACAACTCGCTGGTGGGCGAATACGCGGCGTTCGCCGAGATTTCCATCCGCCGTCGGGTGACTCGCGACGGGCAGAACACTTATTTCCTCAACGGCACCAAGTGCCGCCGCCGCGACATTACCGACATCTTCCTCGGCACCGGTCTGGGCCCGCGCAGCTACTCGATCATCGAGCAGGGCATGATCAGCAAGCTGATCGAGGCCAAACCCGAGGAGCTGCGCAACTTCATCGAGGAAGCGGCCGGTATCTCCAAGTACAAGGAGCGCCGCCGCGAAACCGAGAACCGCATCCGCCGCACCCAGGAAAACCTGGCGCGCCTGACCGACCTGCGTGAAGAGTTGGAACGCCAGCTCGAACGCCTGCACCGTCAGGCTCAGGCGGCGGAGAAGTACCAGGAATACAAGGCCGAGGAGCGCCAACTCAAGGCGCAACTGCTGGCCCTGCGTTGGCAGACGCTGAACCAGCAGGTCGGCAGCCGCGAGCAGGTGATCGGCGATCAGGAAGTGGCCTTCGAGGCGCTGGTGGCCGAGCAGCGCAGCGCCGATGCCAGTATCGAACGCTTGCGCGACGGACATCACGAGCTGTCGGAACGCTTCAATCTGGTTCAGGGCCGTTTCTACTCGGTGGGTGGCGATATCGCCCGCGTCGAACAGAGCATCCAGCACGGTCAGCAGCGCCTGCGTCAGTTGCAGGACGACCTGCGTGAGGCGGAAAAGGCGCGCCTGGAGACCGAGTCGCACCTCGGCCACGACCGCACCTTGCTGGCCACCCTCGGCGAAGAACTGGAGATGCTCCTGCCCGAGCAGGAGATGACCGCCGCCGCAGCCGAGGAATCCGCCGCCGCGCTGGAAGAGGCCGAGGCCGCCATGCATGGCTGGCAGGAGCAATGGGACAGCTTCAACCAGCGCAGCGCCGAGCCGCGCCGTCAGGCCGAAGTACAGCAGTCGCGCATCGCCCAGCTGGAGCAGAGCCTGGAACGTGTGGCCGAACGCCAGCGGCGCCTGAACGAAGAATTGCAGCAACTGGTGGCCGACCCGGAAGACGCCGCCATTCTCGAATTGAACGAACAGCTTGCAGCGGGTGAGCTGGAGCAGGAAGCGCTGCAACTGACCGAAGAGCAGCAGGCCGAACGCCTGCAGCAACTGCGCGAGGAATTGCAGCAGGCTGGCCAGGCTCAGCAGCAGGCGCAAGGCGAACTGCAGCGGTTGAACGGTCGCCTGGCGTCGCTGGAGGCGTTACAACAAGCTGCGCTCGATCCGGGGCAGGGCGCAGGCGAGTGGCTGCGCGAGCAGGGCTTGCAGCAACGCCCGCGTCTGGCCGAAGGCCTGCGTGTCGAGGCCGGCTGGGAGCTGGCGGTGGAGACCGTGCTTGGCGCCGATCTGCAGGCCGTGCTGCTGGATGATTTTGCTGGCCTGGATTTCTCCGCGCTGGAGCAGGGCGAGCTGCGCCTGGTCAATCCCGGCAAAGGCGGTACGCGTCGTGCCGGCAGCCTGCTGGACAAGGTCGAGTCGAGCCATGATCTGGCGCCCTGGTTGGCCGGCGTGCGGCCGGTCGAGTCGTTGGAGCAGGCCCTGGCTGCTCGTGCGCAATTGGCTGAAGGCGAGAGCTTGATCAGCCGCGACGGTTACTGGGTTGGCCGGCACTTTCTGCGTGTGCGCCGCGCTGCCGAGGCGGACAGCGGTGTGCTGGCGCGTGGCCAGGAACTTGAGCGTCTGCAGCTTGAGCGCGAGGAGGGTGAGGCGGGACTGGCGCAGCTGGATGAACGCCTGCTGGTATTGCGCGACGAACAACGTCGCCAGGAAGAGCGGCGTGAGCAACTGCGTCGCCAGGGCCAGGAACTGGCGCGGCAGTTGAGTGAGCTGAAGGCAAAGCTGTCCGCCAGTCAGGCCAAGGCCGAGCAACTGGGTCTGCGCCGTCGCCGTCTGCAGGATGAGCTGCAGGAAGCGGCCGAGCAGCGCGAGATCGAGCAGGAGCAACTGGGCGAATCGCGTCTGCAATTGCAGGACGCGCTGGACGCCATGGCGCTGGATAACGAGCAGCGCGAAAGCCTGCTAGCCAGCCGCGACAGCCTGCGTGAGCGCCTCGACCGGGTGCGCCAGGAGGCTCGCCAGCACAAGGATCACGCTCATCAACTGGCGGTGCGCGTCGGCTCGCTCAAGGCGCAGCACGACTCTACCCGCCAGGCGCTGGAACGATTGGAAATGCAAGCCGAGCGTCTGCACGAGCGGCGCGAGCAACTGTCGCTGAACCTGGAAGAGGGCGAGGCGCCACTGGAAGAGCTGCGTATCAAGCTCGAGGAACTGCTCGAACGGCGTATGGCGGTGGACGACGAACTACGCCAGGCACGCCTGGCGCTGGAGGACGCCGACCGCGAACTGCGCGATGCCGAGAAGCGCCGCACCCAGGCCGAGCAGCAGGCGCAACTGCTGCGCGGCCAGTTGGAGCAGCAGCGCATGGACTGGCAGTCGCTCAACGTGCGGCGCAAGGCGCTGGCCGATCAGCTCGCCGAGGACAACTACGATCTGCACGGGGTGATCGCCACGTTGCCGGCCGAAGCCACGGAAAGCGCCTGGGAAGAAGAGCTGGAGCGCATGGCCGCACGCATCGCCCGTCTCGGTCCGATCAACCTCGCGGCCATCGACGAGTATCAGCAGCAGTCCGAGCGCAAGCGCTACCTGGATGCGCAGGACGCGGATCTGGTCGAAGCGTTGGAAACCCTGGAGAACGTCATCCGCAAGATCGACAAGGAAACGCGTAATCGTTTCAAGGATACCTTCGATCAGATCAATGGCGGTTTGCAGGCGCTCTTTCCAAAAGTTTTCGGTGGCGGCAACGCTTATTTGGAACTCACTGGCGAAGATTTACTCGATACCGGTGTGACCATCATGGCGCGGCCCCCGGGCAAGAAGAACAGCACCATTCATTTGCTCTCCGGTGGAGAGAAAGCGTTGACCGCTTTGGCACTGGTGTTTTCCATCTTCCAGCTCAATCCGGCGCCGTTCTGCATGTTGGACGAAGTGGATGCACCGCTGGACGATGCCAACGTCGGGCGCTACGCGCGACTGGTCAAGGAGATGTCAGCCACGGTGCAGTTCATCTACATCACCCACAACAAGATCGCCATGGAAATGGCCGATCAGTTGATGGGGGTCACCATGCACGAGCCGGGTTGCTCGCGTCTGGTGGCGGTGGATGTCGAGGAGGCGCTGGCGATGGTGGAGGCGTGATGGCAGAGCGCCGCGAGATTAACTGAATACAGACAAAACCTTATGCGGCTCCCTGTGTAAAGTTGCCTTTCGTCGTGCTAGCTTATTGCCCACTTTTGTTACACGCGGAAAACGTCAGATAGAACATCAAGTTGGCGCCGCGTTTTATAGTTGAGTTGTGATCCGGTTGATTGGATCTTTTTTTCACCAGAATTTTTAAGGGTCAGGTATTTCATGGAATTCGGTCTGCGCGAGTGGCTGATCGTTATTGGCATCATCGTTATCGCTGGCATCCTTTTCGACGGCTGGCGCCGTATGCGCGGTGGCAAGGGCAAGCTCAAATTCAGGCTCGATCGCAGCTTCGCCAACATGCCTGATGACGACAGTGACCCAGATTTGCTCAGTACGCCACGTGTGGTAAATCGCGACCACGAGCCGCAGTTAGACGAAGACGAACTGCCGTCGATGAGCGCCAAGGACCTGCCACGTCGTCCACGCAACGAGCCGCAACAGGGCGACCTCAATCTGGCTGTCGATGAGCCGGTGCCGACTCTGCTCAACCCGGTCGATGACGAACCCGTCGAACCGAAGAAAGCCTCCAAGCCGGCTGCCGATGCCGCACCGGTAGAAGAGGTGCTGGTGATCAACGTGGTCGCCCGCGACGACTTCGGCTTCAAGGGCCCGGCGCTGCTACAGAACATCCTCGAAAGCGGTCTGCGCTTCGGTGAGATGGACATCTTCCATCGTCACGAAAGCATGGCGGGTAATGGCGAGGTGCTGTTCTCCATGGCCAACGCACTCAAGCCGGGCACCTTCGATCTCGACGATATCGAAGGCTTCAGCACCCGCGCGGTGAGTTTCTTCCTCAGTCTGCCTGGCCCGCGTCACCCCAAGCAGGCCTTCGACGTCATGGTCGCGGCCGCGCGCAAGCTGGCCCATGAACTGGGCGGTGAGCTGAAGGACGACCAGCGCAGCGTGATGACTGCGCAGACCATCGAACACTATCGCCAGCGCATCGTCGAATTCGAGCGCCGGCAACTGACCCAGAAACGCTGACCCGTACACGAAGTCGAAAGAGAGCAGCCAAGGCTGCTCTTTTCGTTTGAGAGACCGAGCATGACCGACGCCGCCCAACGTATTTCCGAACTGCGCAACGAACTGGACGCGCACAACTACCGTTACTACGTGCTGGATGAGCCGAGCGTTCCCGATGCCGAGTACGACCGACTGTTCCGCGAGCTGCAGGCGCTGGAAGCCGAGCACCCGGAACTGGTCACGCCGGAGTCGCCGACCCAGCGTGTCGGCGGCGAGGCGCTCAGCGCCTTCGGCGAGGTGCGCCATGAAGTGCCGATGCTCAGCCTGGGCAACGCCTTCGATGAGGACGATCTGCGTGCCTTCGACCGCAGCGTGCAGAACGGCCTCGGCGTACAGGGCGGCGACCTGTTCGGCGGCGGCGCCGAGATCGAGTACAGCTGCGAACCCAAGCTCGACGGCCTGGCCGTCAGCCTGCGCTACGAGAACGGCCAACTGGTGCGCGGCGCCACGCGCGGCGACGGCAGTACCGGCGAAGACATCACCAGCAATGTGCGCACCATCCGCAACGTGCCGCTCAAGCTGCTGGGTGAGGGCTGGCCGCAGGTGCTGGAGGTACGCGGTGAGGTGTTCATGCCCAAGTCCGGTTTCGAGGAGCTCAACGCACGCCAGGCCGAGAGCGGCGGCAAGACCTTCGCCAACCCGCGTAACGCCGCTGCCGGCAGCCTGCGTCAGCTCGACCCGAAGATCACTGCCAGCCGCCCGCTGGAGTTCTGCTGCTATGGCGTTGGTCAGGTCAGCGGCGAGCTGCCGGGCACCCAGGTGGCCATGCTGCAGCAGCTCAAGGCCTGGGGCGTACCCATCAGTCGCGAACTGAAGCTGGCCAAGGGCGTCGAGGCCTGCCTGGATTACTACAGAGATATCGCCGAGCGGCGCATGAGCCTGGCCTATGACATCGATGGCGTGGTGTTCAAGGTCAACAATATCGAAGATCAGCAGCAACTGGGTTTCCGCGCGCGTACCCCGCACTGGGCCATCGCCCACAAGTTCCCGGCGCAGGAAGAGCTGACCGAACTGCTCGACGTGGAATTTCAGGTCGGGCGTACCGGTGCGGTGACGCCAGTGGCGCGTCTGAATCCGGTCAAGGTGGCCGGTGTGATGGTGGCCAACGCTACCCTGCATAACATGGATGAGGTGGCACGCCTGGGTGTAATGATCGGCGACACGGTGATCATCCGCCGTGCTGGCGACGTGATCCCGCAGGTGATGGCCGTGGTGCCCGAGCGTCGCCCGGAGAACGCGCGCCCGGTGCACATTCCCGAGCAATGCCCGGTGTGCGGCTCGGCGGTGGAGCGCACGCAACTGGTCAAGCGCAGCAAGGGCAAGGAATCGGTCAGCGAAGGTTCGGTGTATCGCTGCGTCGGTCGCCTGAGCTGCCAGGCGCAGCTCAAGCAGGCGATCATCCACTTCGTCTCGCGCCGTGCCATGGATATCGAAGGCCTCGGCGACAAGACCATCGAGCAACTGGTGGACGAGAAGCTGATTGCTTCGCCGGCTGACCTGTACAAGCTGACCTTCGAACAGATCATCGGCCTGGAAGGCTTCGCCGAAGTCTCCAGCAACAAGCTGCTGAAGGCCATCGAGGACAGCAAGCGGCCGACCCTGGCGCGCTTCATCTATGCGCTCGGTATTCCCGATGTGGGCGAGGAAACCGCCAAGGTGCTGGCGCGCTCCCTGGCCTCGCTGGAGCGAGTGCGCAAGGCACTGCCGCAAGTGCTGACCTATCTGCCGGATATTGGTCTGGAGGTCGCGCACGAGATCCACAGCTTCTTCGAGGATGAACACAATCAGCAGGTGATCAGCGCCTTGCTGGGCGAATGCGGTCTCGAACTGCAGGAAGAGGGTGAGCTGAGCGCCGAGTTCTCGGCCGTCGCCACCCTTGGGGACATGCTCGATAAGCTGAACATTCCGAGTGTCGGCCCCGGAGCGGCGCAGAAGCTGGCGGAGCGTTTTGGCAGTCTGGAGGGTGTGCTTGGCGGCGACTGGCTGGACATGCGTCAGGCCCTGCCGGAGAAACAGGCCAAGGCTGTACGCGAGTTTTTCGACAATGCCGATAACGCCCAGCTCGCGCGCGCTATCGAGCAGCAACTGCGCGATTTCGGCATGCACTGGGAAAGCGAGAAGAAAGTTGCCGAAGGTCTGCCCCTGGTCGGCCAGACCTGGGTGCTCACCGGCACGCTGGAGGTGATGAGTCGCGACGTCGCCAAGGAAAAGCTGGAGAGCCTGGGCGCCAAGGTGGCCGGTTCTGTCTCGGCCAAGACCCACTGCGTGGTTGCCGGGCCAGGTGCCGGCTCGAAGCTGGCCAAGGCCAGCGAGCTGGGGGTGAAGGTGCTGGACGAAGCGCAGTTCCTCGACCAGCTCAAAGTCTACGGTATCGAGGCGTAGGCGCTGTTCGCGAGCAGAACTCGCGCCTGAAGAGGCAGGCGAAGATACGCCGATCTTGTAGGAGCGGCTTCAGCCGCGAAATGACCGGTGCAGGGTAGCTCCAAGGCTCCCGGATTGCATGAATTTAGGTGTCGAACCCAGAATCTGTAGGAGCCGGCTTGCCGGCGATCCTTTATGCAGAAGCATCGCCGGCAAGCCGGCTCCTACGAAAGCGCGGCTCAACCGGCGAAGCGCTGATCCAGATAGGCGATGATCGCCTTGGACTCGTACAGCCAGGTGCTCTGGCCGTTTTCCTCGATGCGCAGGCACGGCACCTTGATGCGGCCGCCGTGCTGCTCCAGTGCCTGACGATGTTCGGCGTTGTTCTTGGCGTCGCGCAGTTGCACCGGCAGGTTGAGGCGGTGCAGGCTGCGCCTGACCTTGACGCAGAACGGGCAGGCGTGGAACTGGTACAGCGCCAGGTTGGCCGTGGCGCGCTCGACCTCGGCTTGCGCCTCGGGGCTGCGCTTTAGCTTGCGCGGGCGGCTGATCCAGTCGGCGAACACGACGAGCTGACCCAGGCCGATACGAAGGGCTTTGAGCAACATCTTTCTAACTCCTGAACGGGCATGCCGCGGGCGGCACTGCAAATGATCTTTGCGGCGTGCCCACCCTCATCCGGCGCTTCGCGCCACCTTCTCCCGGTGGGAGAAGGGTCATCGAGGAAGGCGTCGCTACGCGACTTTCACGCTAAACGGCGACGGCCGTTCACCGAAGTGAGCGGCCGTCGTCTTGAGTGGTGTCAACGAACCAGATTGAGGAATTCGCCGCGGGTCGCCGGGTTGCTGCGGAATTCGCCGAGCATCACCGAGGTGACCATGGAGGAGTTCTGCTTCTCCACGCCACGCATCATCATGCACATGTGCTGCGCTTCGATGACCACTGCCACGCCGAGTGCGCCGGTGACCTGCTCAATTGCTTCGGCGATCTGCCGGCTGAGGTTTTCCTGGATCTGCAGGCGGCGGGCGTACATGTCGACGATGCGCGCTACCTTGGACAGGCCGAGCACCTTGCCGTTGGGAATGTAGGCAACATGGGCCTTACCGATGAACGGCAGCAGATGATGCTCGCACAGCGAATACAGCTCGATGTTCTTGACCAGCACCATCTCGCTGTTGTCGGAGCTGAACAGCGCGCCGTTGGTGACCTCTTCCAGCGTCTGCTGGTAGCCACGGCAGAGGTACTGCATGGCCTTGGCGGCGCGCTTGGGCGTGTCCAGCAGGCCTTCGCGGGAAACGTCCTCGCCAAGCTGGCCAAGGATCGCGGTGTACTGTTGTTCCAGGGACATGGAAAATCCTGTTGGGTATCGAATGGGCGCAGGGTAGGGCGCCGACAGGGGCCTGGCAAGAGTGCCAGGTTCTCTGATTACTCGTCGCGACCATCCATCATGGTGCGCTTGAGGATGATGTATACCGCGCCGGTGCCGCCGTGCTTGGCCAGGCAGGAGCTGAACCCCAGCACCTGCGGGTGCTGGCGCAGCCAGGTGTTCACATGGCTTTTGATCATCGGTTTGCGCCCATCCATGCGCACCGCCTTGCCGTGGGTGACGCGTACGCAGCGAATCTCCAACTTGGTGGCTTCGGCGAGAAACTCCCACAGCGTGTCGCGCTTTCTCGACGCTCATGCCGTGGAGGTCGAGGCTGCCGTCGAACGGAATCTGGCCCAGCTTGAGCTTGCGCATCTGACCGTCCTGCACGCCGTTGCCGGCCCAGTACAGCGGGTCTTCAGCGCCAACGTCGATGACGAACTGGTCGGACAGCCCGTCCACCTTGATCTCGCCCTGGCTGATGGTTGCAGCCTGGCGCAGGGTGTTGAACTGTTTACGGTCAGTTTTGGGTTTGCCGGTATCGGCGCGGTCGTGCTTGATCGGCTTGACGCCGCGCAGCTCGGCCTGGAACAGGGAAAAGTCGTCGTCTTGCATCGGTGGCTCCGCGAAACAGGCTGGCATTTTACCCAAATGCCGGCCGTGTAAGCGTAGAAAGACGAATTTGTAGGAGCCCGCTTGCGGGCGATCATCAATTCGATTGAAGAAGAGCATCACCGGCAAGCCGGCTCCTACGGTTTTTGGTGCTGTGTTTTCGGGTGATCAGTCGCGCTTTTTCATCAATGATGGCGACAGGCTTAGATCGCTGGGGCGACGCAGGCGTCTGCGGCAGCGACGCCAGAAGGCGATCCCGGCCCACAGCAGGAACAGGCCGAGCAGCAGGACGGTGGCCTCGCCGGTGGAGTCGTTGAGCGTACCCAGTACCGGCGCGCGGCCTGCCAGCGAGGCGACACCCGCCATCGCCAGCAGAATGCCGAAGGCAGCGAGCAGGGCGCCCAGGCCGGCTCCGATACGCAGGCGCCAGTTTTTCGGCGGGCGTGGACGCAAGCGGCGTGCATCGAAATCGTCGGACAGCTTCATTCCGATTTCCTTTGGCTTATCCCCGGTATGACCGGCTGGTCGCGTCCGGGTTCCGCAGTGCTGGCGATACTGCTTCAGGTTTCACACCAGCGATTTGGCGTGCGGCACCAAGGTGGCGAAATTGTCGGCCAAGGCGATCATCTCGATGCGGTGCACCTCGGCGGCGGCGATCACGCTGCCATCCGGTGCAGGCAGGTCGCGGGTAGCGCAGGCAGCATCGACCAAGGTACAGCGATACCCGTAGTCCTTGGCTGCGCGCACGGTGGTGCTGACGCTCGAATGGGTCATGAAGCCGCAGACGATCAGGTCAAGATGGCCGAGCGCCTGCAGGCGGTCATGCAGCTCGGTACCAGCGAAGGCGTTGGGCAGGCGTTTTTCCACCACGATTTCGCCTGCCAGTGGCGCTGCCTCCGGTAGATGACGACCGCGTGGGCCGCTGGGGTCGAGCAGGCCGCCCGGGATGCCAAGGTGCTTGACGTGAACGATGTCGGTGCCGGCGGCGCGGGCGGCTGCCAGCAGGCTGGCGATCTCCGCCAGTGCCGGGTCCAGGCCGGGAAGTGCCAGTATGCCGCTGCGGTATTCTTCCTGGGCATCGATGATCAGCAAGGTCGCATTGCTCAGGCTGGCCGCTGCGTGGCCACGGCCGGTGAGCTGGAACATGGTTTGCGGATGGGACATCTCGGGCTCCTGGCTGATGGTGATAATGTGCCATTGTCCGCTTGCCAGGGCGCTCTGTGAACCTCTATCTGCGCCAAGGCTTGCTCGGTGCATTATGCCGGAGCAGAATCGGAACTGCCCTGAAGGACTCAGGGTCGTACGCAAAAGGAGTTGCCATGTCACTTTTGTCGCAGTTTTCCCCGCATTTCTGGCTTCTGTTCTCCATCGCCGTTCTGCGCGAGCTGCGCCGTCCTGATGACGATGCACTGCGCAAGAAGCGCGAGCGCTCATGAATGTTCGTTAACCGCTCATTCATGCGCTGGCCACCCGCACTGGGCTAAACTTCCGCACTTTTCACCCGGAGGCCGCCCGTGACTGCTCTCACTACCCGTTTACGTACCCTGCGTGATTACATCCGCTGGGCCGTCAGTCGTTTTCAGGCCGAGCAACTGTTCTTCGGCCACGGCAGCGACAATGCCTGGGATGAAGCGCGTCAGCTGGTGCTCGGCGCGCTGCACCTGCCTTGGGAAATCTCCGACGCCTATCTCGATTGCCGCCTGGAAGACGACGAGCACGCTCACCTGCAGACGCTGCTCAAGCGCCGCATCGAAGAGCGCGTACCCACCGCCTACCTGCTCGGCGAAGCCTGGTTCTGCGGTTTGCCCTTCGTCGTCGATGAGCGTGTGCTGGTGCCGCGCTCGCCGATCGCCGAGCTTATCGACCGTCACTTCGCCCCCTGGTTGCCAACCGAGCCAGCGCGCATTCTCGATCTGTGCACCGGTTCCGGCTGCATCGGCATCGCCTGCGCCTACGAATTCCCCGAAGCTGAAGTGGTGCTGGGCGATCTGTCGTTCGACGCGCTGGAGGTGGCCAACCTCAACATCGAGCGTCATGGCCTGGAGGAGCGCGTGTACTGCGTGCAGGGTGATGGCTTTGCCGGGTTGCCGGGGCAGCGTTTCGACCTGATCGTCTCCAACCCGCCTTATGTCGACGCCGAGGATTTTGCCGACATGCCTGCCGAATACCAGCACGAGCCGGAGATGGGCCTGGCCTGCGGTCATGATGGCCTGGATCTGGTGCGACGCATACTGGCTGAAGCGGCCGATCACCTGACCGAGCGTGGCGTGCTCATCGTCGAAGTGGGCAACAGCCAGGTGCATGTCGAAACGCTGTACCCGGAGGTGGACTTCACCTGGCTGGACTTCCAGCGTGGCGGCCATGGCGTGTTCCTGCTGGCGGCCAAGCAGTGCCGCGAGCATCAGGCATTGTTTCGTTCGCGGGTGAAGGCTGATTCGCCGGTGCGCACCAAGGGCTGTTAGAGCGTAGGGCTAAGGCTGATCAGATAAGTTCTTTACCCCTCTCACTTACAGTGGAGGGGGCACTTTCTGTAGGAGCCAGCTTGCTGGCGATGCTTTTTATGGCGGATCGCCGGCAAGCCGGCTCCTACAAGGACCGAGGGCAACGGCTCAACTGAATGGCATTACTTTACGGGCTGATTTTTCGCGGCTTCCGCCGCAATGGATCAGCGTGTGGCGATCCAGATCAGCAACCCCGCCTGAAACAGGCTGAACGCCACCAGGCAGGTGATGGTGAAGCGCAGGCCACTGTCGTCACGCTTGAGACGCTCGAGCCGATCTTCCAGCTTGCGCAGTTTGACGTCCTGCTGCTGCAGCGTCTGGTCGGCCTGCTGCAGCATCGCCGCGGCGTCCAGCAACTCGATGATCTGTACCTTCTCTGCATGCCAGTCGCCATGCAGCGAGCTGACGCGCGGTGCGCTGTAGAAGGGCTTGAGTTGCAACGGGTCGCTGTACTCGATGGTGAAACCCTGCGCCTTCAGCGCGTGGTCACGGCGGGCGCGGGCGGCGTCGTTGAAATTGTCCTTGGTCGGCAGGGCGGCGCCCTCGACCTGGTAGTGCGCGTACTGCTTGCGCGCCCAGGCAATGCCCTGAGCCATGAGAAAACGCCCCAGGCCGCGATTGGCCGGTTCTACGCTGAGGCCCTTGTCCGGGCCGAAGCGAACTTCCTTGCGCTGATGGTCGGCCCAGACCTCCAGCAGGTTTTGCTGGCGATGCAGGCTCTGGCCGGGCACCTGGATGGTCAGGCGCAGTAGGCTCGTGTCTTTGGCGTGGCGTTCCACCCGGCCAAGCTGGACGAAGCGCAGCGGCCGCGGACCGGTTTCCCGGTCGACGGGCAGTGGCGCCAGACGCAGCAGGCTGAATTGCTCGGCTGGCAGGTCCGCCCAGGGATGCGGCGCGGCAGGCGTTTCGCTTGTCGCAGCTTCGGCATCTGGCGCTGGTGCCTGCGGGGCTGGGTTTTCGCTCATGGGCGTCCTGTGTACCGTTCGGTGGCCTTCGATGCGTTATCGGCCATTTTCCTCAGTACTGGAGCGAATGAAGGACAGGATCCGTTCGCCCAGCGCACGGGCCAAGGGTAGCTGCGGATCGTCGTAGGACGCCAGCTGTTCGTTCCAGGGCGCCGGGGTGATGCGCATGACGTGGTTCATGCCGGCGATCATCGCCAGTTCGGCATCGGGCTTGGCCTGCTTGAGGGCTTCGGCGTTGTCGGGGCTGACCTGGGCATCGTGGGTGCCTTGCACGATCAAGGCGGGGATCTGCAGCGCGGCGAAGTTCTCCGCCGGGTCCTGGCGCAGCAGGCTGATCAGGTAGGGCTGCACGCTGGGGCGATAGATCGCTTGCAGTTCCTTGGGCACCTCGGGCTGCAGCTTGCCGCGGATCAGGTTGGCGAGGATGTGCCTGCTCTCGGCCAGGAGCGGCGGCGGCAGGCGCATGGCCAGCTGCATATCCAGCACCTGGCCAACGGGGTAGGCGGGGCCGGCGATGGACACCAGTGCATCGGCCTGGCTGGCGGGCGCGGCCAGACTGGAGATCAGTGCGCCCTCGCTGTGACCGATCAGGATCAGTCGATCAAAACGCGGATCGTCCCTGAGCAGCTTGGCCCAGCCTTCGACATCGGCCACGTAACGCTCGACGCTGAGGTCCTTTTCGTCCGGCGTGGCAGCGCGGCTGGCGGCGACGCCGCGCTTGTCGTAACGCAGGCTGGCGATGCCATTGCGCGCCAGGACCTGGGCCAGCTTCTTCAGTGCATCGTTATGGCCGCCCTCGGGGTTGTTGCCATTGCGGTCTGTGGGGCCGGAGCCAGCGATCAGCAGCGCCACTGGCACCGGCTTGTCGCTTTGCGGCACCAGCAGGCTGCCGTACAGGGTGCCCTGGTCGGTGTCGAGGCTGATGGGTGATTGCTGGGTGGTGTTGGCCTGAGCCAGGCCGGTGATCAGGGTGAGGGACAAGAGTAGAGCTCGTAGCATGATGGGAACAAGGTAGTGGCAGACTGGCGTTGGACGCGTTCGGCTGGCCAAGGTTCGGGCACTTCTAAAAACTAGCTGCGTTATCATCACTGCGTTAGAAAACAGGCTCAAATGCTCATTTACAGCCCGTAAACTCCGCTTTTCGCCTGTTTTCAGCCTTGTGCTGACTGCCTCGCTTACGTTTTTAGAAATGCCCGTTCGGGGTGAACTGCAAGTTATCGGCAGGTATACTCGCCCACCTTGTGAATCGGGCCTGCGCAGCGCCGGGCCTGAGCTGAATTTCGCGGAGCGTCTTCCCATGTCCGGCAATACCTACGGCAAGCTGTTCACCGTCACCACCGCTGGCGAAAGCCATGGCCCGGCGCTGGTCGCCATCGTCGACGGTTGCCCGCCTGGTGTCGAGATTACTCTGCAAGACCTGCAGCGCGACCTCGATCGCCGCAAGCCTGGCACCAGCCGCCACACCACGCAGCGCCAGGAAGACGACGAGGTGGAAATCCTCTCCGGCGTGTTCGAGGGCAAGACCACCGGCTGCTCCATCGGCCTGCTGATCCGCAACACCGACCAGAAGTCCAAGGACTACTCGGCGATCAAGGATCTGTTCCGCCCGGCCCACGCCGACTACACCTACCACCACAAGTACGGCATCCGCGACTACCGTGGCGGCGGCCGCAGCTCGGCGCGCGAAACTGCCATGCGCGTGGCGGCCGGCGCCATCGCCAAGAAGTTCCTGGCCAGCCAGGGCATCGTCATCCGTGGCTACATGAGCCAGCTCGGCCCCATCGAGATCCCGTTCAAGACCTGGGACAGCGTCGAGCAGAACGCCTTCTTCAGCCCCGACCCGGACAAGGTGCCGGAGCTGGAGGCCTACATGGATCAGCTGCGCCGTGACCAGGATTCGGTCGGCGCGAAGATCACCGTGGTCGCCGAAGGGGTGATGCCGGGCCTCGGCGAGCCGATCTTCGACCGCCTCGACGCCGAACTGGCCCATGCGCTGATGAGCATCAACGCGGTCAAGGGCGTGGAGATCGGCGCCGGCTTTGCCTGCGTCGCCCAACGTGGCACCGAGCACCGCGACGAGCTGACTCCGGAGGGCTTCCTCTCCAATAACGCTGGCGGCATTCTCGGTGGTATTTCCAGTGGCCAGCCGATCGTTGCCCACCTGGCGCTCAAGCCGACCTCCAGCATCACCACGCCGGGGCGCTCCATCGACGTCGACGGTAACCCGGTGGATGTGATCACCAAGGGCCGTCACGACCCCTGCGTGGGCATTCGTGCCACGCCGATCGCCGAGGCGATGATGGCCATCGTGCTGATGGATCACCTGCTGCGTCACCGCGCGCAGAACGCCGACGTGCGCGTCACCACACCGGTGCTGCCACAGCTGTGACCTGGGCGCGTGCGGCCCTGCCTTACTGGCGGCTGTCCGGCTTCTACTTCTTCTACTTCGCTCTGCTCGGGGGTACGGCGCCGTTCCTGGCGCTGTACTTCGACCACCTGGGCTTTTCTCCGGCGCGGATCGGCGAGCTGATCGCCATTCCCATGCTGATGCGCTGTCTGGCACCGAACCTGTGGGGCTGGCTGGGTGACCACACCGGGCAGCGCCTGTTGATCGTACGTTTCGGCGCGCTGTGCACCCTGGTCTGCTTCGCCGGCATCTTCTTCAGTCAAAGCTACGCCTGGCTGGCGCTGATCATGGCCACTCACGCCTTCTTCTGGCATGCAGTGCTGCCGCAGTTCGAGGTCATCACCCTGGCCCATCTGCGCGAGCAGGCGGCGCGTTACAGCCAGATTCGCCTGTGGGGCAGCATCGGCTTCATCGTCGCCGTGGTCGGCCTCGGCCTGCTGTTCGAGTGGCTGAGCCTGGATGCGTATCCGGCGGCGCTGCTGGTGATCATGGCTGGTATCGTCGCCAGCAGTTTGTGGGTGCCCAATGCACAGCCTGTGCTGCGTCCGAGCACGCTGGAGTCGGATGGTTTTCTGCGCCAATTGCGTCGCCCCGGCATCCTCGCGTTCTACGTTTGCGTCGGGCTGATGCAACTGAGCAACGGTCCGTACTACACCTTCCTGACCCTGCACCTGGAGGGTGTTGGCTACAGCCGCGGCGCCATCGGCCTGTTCTGGGCGTTGGGGGTGGTGGCGGAGATTCTGCTGTTCCTGGTCATGGCGCGACTGCTGCAGCGCTATTCACTGCGCGCCGTGTTGCTGGCCAGCTTCCTGATCACCGCCGTGCGCTGGCTGCTGCTGGGCAGTCTGCCCCAGTACCTGCCGGTGCTGCTGCTGGCGCAGTGCATGCACGCCGCCACCTTCGGCGCGTTCCATGCTGCCTGTATCCACTTCGTGCAGCGCAGTTTTGCGGACCGCCAGCAGGGGCAGGCCCAGGCGCTCTATGTCAGCCTGGCCGGCATCGGCGGTGCGTTGGGCGCGCTATATGCCGGTTACAGCTGGAAGGGCCTGGGCCCGGCCTGGACCTTCGCCATCGCCAGTCTGGTAGCCTTGCTGGCAGCCTTCATCATTGCCACCCGTCTGCCGCCCGAGCGACCCTGAATCGAGTGAACCCTCCATGAGCAGCCTCGCCGTCTACCTGCACACCTCCCCGGAACTGCCGAACAAGGTTCTCAACCACGCCGACGATATCGCCAGCACCCTGTCCGCGGTGGACATCGACTATCGCCAGGTGGAATTGCCGGCTGCGTTGCGCCCTGGTTGCGAGCAGGCCGAGTTCGACGCTGCCTACGGTCTGTGGCTGCAGGCGTTCCTGGGCAAGGAAGGCTATGTGCAGCAGGAGCTGTTCAACCTGCAGCGCAATCATCCGCAGAAACTGGAGTTGCGCGCTCGGTATTTGGACGAGCAAGTGCAGTCTAGCGCCAGTACCTGGTTGTTCCTGGGTGGTTTCGCCCAGCTCAGCGTGCATCTGGATGGCTACGTGTATGTGCTGCAGGGGGAGCGTGGCGACCTGCTGACGCTGCCGGCCGGCACTCGTCACTGGTTCGACCTGGGTGAAGAACCGCACGTGCTGGCGCTGCGCCTGAGCCTTGGCGACGAGACGCCAGAGCGGACGGGCGACGATATCGCCAGCCGCTTTCCGCGCCTGGGGGACTGAGGGAACCCCAGCCAATCAACGACTATCCTATGCAGGCAACCTTTCAGACAGGAGTGTCGTCATGGGTTCCACCTTCAATGGGCTGCTCGGCCTGGTCATCCTGGCTCTGGATATCTGGGCCATCATCAACGTGGTCAAAAGCAACGCGGAAACTGGAATCAAGATTCTATGGATTCTGCTGATCGTGCTGTTGCCGGTGATCGGTCTGATCATCTGGGCGCTGATGGGGCCGCGCGGCAACGTCAGAATATGACTCGCCTGTGGCTGCTGGCCTTGGTGCTGCTGCCGCTGTTCAGTGTGGCGGCAGATAACGCCGACGCCTGGCAGGCATTGCGCGAAGGTCGTGCGCTGATACTCATGCGTCACGCCACCGCGCCGGGTACGGGCGACCCGGCGAACTTTCGCCTGGGGCACTGCGAAACCCAGCGCAACCTCAACGCTCAAGGGCGTGCCGAGGCCCGGCGCTGGGGCGAGTTGCTCGCGCGTCAGGGGATCGAACAGCCGCGGCTTCTCAGTAGTCGCTGGTGCCGCGCGCTGGACACGGCCAGCAACATGCAGCGCGGCCCGGTACAACCATTGGCTGCGCTGGATTCGTTCTTCGGCAAGCCCGAGGATGGTGCCGAGCAGACCGACGAGCTGATTCGCTCGGTCAACCAACTGCCTGCTGGCGCGCCGTTGGTGCTGGTTTCCCATCAGGTCAATATCACCGCCCTGACCGGCATCTTTCCGGCGTCGGGCGAGGGGCTGATTCTGGCTTTTCCCCTGCGTCCGCGTGCAGAGCCTCTGGCGCGCAGACCCTAGCAACTGCTCTATCTGCATGGTGGCGCCTTCATGATCGGCGGGCCGGATACGCACCGGGGCATCTGCGCCAGCCTGGCCAAGCGTGGTGTCCTGGAGGTCTGCGCGCTGGATTACCGACTGGCGCCGGAGCATCCCTATCCGGCGGCGCGCGATGACGTGGTGGCGGCTTACCAGGCGCAGCTGGACGCCGGTTATAGACCTGAACAGATCGCCATTGGCGGCGACTCGGCCGGCGGCAACCTGAGCCTGGTCGGCTGCCTGCGCATTATCGAACTCGGTCTGCCGGCGCCCGCCGCGCTGGTGTGCTTCTCGCCGGCCACCGATTTCACTGGCGAGCAGATGCACGAGCCGCACGCCGGCGATCCGCTGATCCACCCCAGCTGGATCGAACAGGCTGCCGATCTGTATTGCCCGGCTGACCTGCCGCGCAACGACCCGGGCATGTCACCGGTGTTCGCCGACCTCAGCCAACTGCCGCCGACGCTGATTCAGGTGGGCGAAGACGAGTTGCTGCTCAACGACAGCCTGCGACTGGCCGAGCGCGCCAAGGCGGCCGGGGTGAACGTGCGCCTGGAGCGTTATCCGGGGCTGTGGCACGTGTTCCAGGCGCACGTCGGCATGTTGCGTACGGCAGATTACGCCATTGCCCGCGTGGCGGCCTTTCTCCGTGAACGGGGCTTGTGATGAGCAGCATCCTCATCAGCGGTGCTGCATCGGGCATTGGCGCCGCCACCGCGCGACTGTTTCACACACGGGGCTGGCGTGTCGGACTGCTCGATGTCGATGAAAAGGCGCTGGTCGCCGAGCTGGGCGGCGCGTGGCATGCGCCGCTGGATGTGGTCGAGGCCGCAGCAGTGAAGGCCGCGCTGGGCGATTTCTGCGCGCTGAGCGGCGGTCAGTTGCGCCTGCTGTTCAATGGCGCAGGCATTCTGCGCACCGGTGCCTTCGCCGATATCGAGCTGGAGCAGCACACGCGCCAGGTACAGATCAATGTGCTCGGCGTGCTCAATCTTTGCCATGCGGCCTATCCCTATCTCAAGGTCACGTCAGCGGCGCAAGTGATCAACATGGGCTCGGCCTCGGCGCTCTATGGCGTGCCGCAACTGGCCAGCTACTCGGCCAGCAAGTTCGCCGTGCGTGGGCTTACCGAGGCGCTGGAGCTGGAGTGGCGTGAATACGGCATTCGCGTGGGGGATCTGATGCCGCCATTCGTCGACACGCCGATGGTGCGCAGCCAGGCGAAGCGTCCGCCGGTGATGCGCCGTCTCGGCGTGCGTCTGGAGGCCGAGCAGATCGCCGAAGCAGCTTGGAAGCAGGCCCACGGCAGCACCGTGCATCGCCCGGTGGGGCTGCAATTCGGCCTGGTGTTCAGCCCTGGGTAGATCACGCTGGGCTTGATCAACAGGTTGCTGATGGCCTGGCTGAGTCGCCCGTGCGTTCCGGCGAGGCATGCAGGCTGGCCAATTGCCGTCGGTCGTCGGCTTTGTCACAAAGGCTTTCTGGGCGACGCCAATCTCGCGTTTAGCGGCTACTCTTGGGGTGACGGTTTTCAGCCCGGCGTTCTGTCGGGCAGTCGTCGATACGCTTGCAGTAGACACATCGAGCACCAGCTCGATTCTCGGGGTGGCGTCACTTGGATGCTTCTGTAAACGCAGGGTGTTTTCAGAGGTTTCCGGTAGAGGCCGCGACACCGTACCTAGGACGGTCGTATTGGGAAAGCGGTTAATCCATCCATAGCCTGAGAGGGGGTCGTTTATGAGCACAGCCTTCCACGAAGACTCCAGCACGTCGGTGCTGCGTCGGATGAAAGAAGGGGGATTCGACTTCGCCCAGTTTCACCCGATCGAGTTCTACGCCATCTTTCCCGACGAAGAACGGGCCAGAATGGCGGCCAGAAACTTTCGCGGCGAGTCGCTCAACGCCCAGATATTCGCCCGCGAGGACGGTATATGGCACCTGCAAATCAGCAAAGTGATGTACGCCACCCATGCCGGTATCGGCGCCTTTGAACATGACCTGGAGTCCATCGTCGTCCCGCTGGGCGGCAAGATGGATGGCTGGGGCGTTACCCAGGAGGTGAAAGCGTCAGCCATGCGTTAGGGAAACACTGAAAAAATTGTCATGCCCGCGCAGGCGGGCATCCAGAACCAGCGAATTATCTGGGCTCCCGCCTTCGCGGGAGTGACGATAGCCGGCTTTTTCAGGACATCCTCAAATGTGGATGCAGCGGCGTCCATCCGCTCAGACCATCGGCCGGCTGGCCGGCCGATGGCTTCAAACCCCAGCCTACCTCGACTTGCCAATCCTTCTCGCGCAGACTTCGCGGCGGAGGTGCTCATGGCCGATGTTCTGATCCTGACTCATATCGATTATTGCCCGCCAGCCCATCTGGCGCAGGTGCTGCAGGTGCGTGGCTGCAGCTTCGACGTGTTGCGTGTCGATCTGGGTGAACTGCGCGGTTACGACCTGGAGCGACCCAAGGCGGTTGCCGTGATGGGCGGGCCGATGAGCGTCAACGACCCACTGGCCTGGATCGCCGACGAAGTGGCTGCGCTGCAGCGTTTTATCGAGCGCGACATTCCCATCATTGGTCACTGCCTGGGCGGCCAACTGCTGGCCAAGGCACTGGGTGCCACTATCCGCCGTATGCCCTACACCGAGGTCGGTTGGCAGAGTATTCAGCGTCGCTCAGAAACAGCCGATAGCCCCTGGTTGGCGCATTTGCCTGAAGCGTGCAGCATTTTCCAGTGGCATGGCGACACTTTCGCGCTGCCAGACGGCGCCCAGCCCCTGCTGTGCAGCCGCTGGTGCGACAACCAGGCCTTCGCCTGGGGTGACAAGGTGTTGGCGTTGCAAGGGCATCCGGAAATGACCGAGGCGTTGATCGAACTCTGGCTCGACGACTGGGCACATCTGCTCGATGCTAGCCAGCCCAGTCAGCAGAGCATCGCCGAGATGCGCGAAGGTCTGAGCGAGAGGGTCAGGTTACTGAATCAGGTGGCCGAGGGTTTCTACGCGCACTGGCTGAAACTGGCTGGGCTTTGACGTCCCCAAAGAGCGGGTAACAATAGCTCTGTTGCTTCTGGCCTGGCAGGAGATCTCTCATCGTTTGGAGATATGGCATCGTCGTGCGGTTAACCGATACATCGCCGTCACGCGAGAGCCTATTCCCTGAGCGGCGCTGCTCCTACAAGGGTTATTGGACGCCATGCGGTAGGAGCCCCGCCCCGGGGCGAAGCCTTTGCAGTGCCAGGCTCTAAAGCGCGTGAGCGCCGATTTTTCCAGCGCCTACGGGCCCCAATAATTGAAGTAGTAGATGTTGCCGGGCTTGATCTCGATATCGATTTCCCCACCGCACTTGATCGTGCGCGTTCCGGGCATTATCTCCCCGACCTCGTGAAGCTGATGAGGCCAGTGTTCGTCGTCTACCGAGAGCGCTCCACAGCCACCACCGTTATCGTGTTCAATCACTAGATAGGTTTTGCCGTCCGTGGATGGTTGTAGCGGCCTCTGAGTTCATAAATGGCATCCGTATCCGTGAAGGCAATGCTCACCAGCAAAAACTAGTTAGGAGTCACCGCCACCTGGCTTTTAATGTGTTTGGGGGTTATACACCATGTCAGATAATTGCTGGCAATTGGCAATTACGGTGAAAGCGGGGACGGATGGGAACGGCGTAGGGAAGATCGCGAGCAAGCTCGCTCCTACAAAAAGCAGGGCGGGGAGGGGAGGCGCAGCGGTGAGCCGCTGCGCCTTTTGTTTCAGCGGTTGAAGCGTTCGACCAGGGCGTATTGGCCCTGTGCGGTGTTGGTCAGGGCTTCGCTGAGTTTGGCGGTATCGTTGGCTTCGCCGGCGGTCTGGTCGGCCAGTTGGGCGATGGTGGTGATGTTCTGGTTGATCTCGTCGGCGACGGCGCTTTGCTCTTCCGCCGCTGCGGCGATCTGGTTGGCCATGTCGGCGATATTGGCCACCGAGTCGCTGATGCCGGCCAGGGCCTGATCGGCCTTGAGTACTCGCTCGACGCCTTCATCGGCCTGCTTGCGGCCGATTTCCATGGTCAGCACGGCCTCTTCGGCAGTGCGTTGCAGCTTGGCGATCAGGGCGTGGATCTGTTCGGTGGACTCGGCGGTGCGTTGCGCCAACGAGCGCACCTCGTCAGCCACCACAGCGAAGCCGCGGCCCATTTCGCCAGCGCGGGCGGCTTCGATGGCGGCGTTGAGGGCGAGCAGGTTGGTCTGGTCGGCGATGCCTTTGATCACGTCGACCACGCCGCCGATTTCGCTGCTGTCCTGGGCCAGGCGGGTCACGGTCTCGCCGGTATCGCCCACCGACTGCGACAGGCGCTGGATGGCTTCGCGGGTTTCTGCGGCGATAGTGCGGCCCTCGCTGGTCAGGCGGTTGGCTTCCTGGGTGGCGATGGCGGTGCGGGCGACGTTGCTGGCGACTTCCAGGGTGGTGGCGGCCATTTCGTTGACGGCGGTAGCGACCTGCTCGGTCTCGCTGCGCTGGCGCTCGAGGCCGGCCGAGCTGTTGTGCGCCAGCTTGTCGGCTTCACGCGCTTGCAGGGTCAGTTGTTCGGCGGTGTCCTGCAGGCGGGTGAGGCAGGTTTTCAGGCGCGCTTCCTGGCTGAGCATGGCCATTTCCAGGCGTGCTTCGGCGCCGCGGCTGTCGGTGTACATCTGTGCGATCAGCGGGTCGGAGGTGGTTTGCTCGGCCAGTTTCAGCAGGCGTTTGACGCCGCGCGTCTGCCAGGCGATGCCAGCCAGACCCAGCGGCACGGAGAGCACGGCAGCGAGGATGAAGCCCCAGTTGCTGCCCATCCAGTGACCGATCATGAAGCCGATCTGGCTGACCAGGATGAAGGGCATCCACGCCTGGACGATGGGCAACCACTGATTGCTGGCTGGAACAGCCGACTTGCCGGCGTTGATACGGGCGTACAGCGTTTCGGCGCGGCGTACTTGCTCGGCGGTCGGTTTGACGCGGACGGATTCGTAGCCGACGACCTGGTTGTTTTCGGTCACGGGCGTGACGTAGGCGTTGACCCAGTAATGGTCACCGTTCTTGCAGCGGTTCTTGACGATGCCCATCCACGGGCGGCCCTTCTTTAGAGTCGTCCACATATGCTCGAACACGGCCGATGGAACGTCCGGGTGGCGCACGATGTTGTGTGGCGCGCGCAGCAGTTCTTCACGGGTGAAGCCGCTGATGTCGACGAAGGCGTCGTTGCAGTAGCTGATTTGTCCTTTGAGATCGGTGGTGGATATCAGGCGCTGTTGCGCAGGAAAAGTGCGCTCACGCTGAGTGACCGGCTGGTTGTTACGCATGGCAGGTATCCGTCGTTGTAATGCCCTGTCATCGGCCGACGGACGGCAAAGTTGAGGGCTGAATCCATTTTTGGCGAGTGTAAACGCTTTTTGTGGCCCGCCGTCCATGGCGGCCACCCTGCGGGCCGTCGCGGAGCGACGTCAAAAATTGCTCCCGGCAATTTTTTGAGTGACGTCACATTTTTGTCACGGCATGAGCCGTCCTTGGCCCGACGGTGAGGCCCTGCCGCGTGGCGCGGCAGGGCAGGTGCATCAGTTGGCGATCATCTGGCGCAGCACGTAGTGCAGGATGCCGCCAGCCTTGAAGTACTCGATCTCGTTGAGGGTGTCGATGCGGCACAGCACTTCGACTTCCTCATGCGTGCCGTCTTCACGGGTGATGATCAGCGTCAGTGGCATCTGCGGGCGCAGTTCCACGCCTTCCAGACCTTCGATGGCCAGCACTTCCTTGCCGGTCAGTTTGAGGCTGGTGCGGTCGGTACCGGGTTTGAACTGCAGCGGCAGCACACCCATGCCCACCAGGTTGGAGCGGTGGATGCGCTCGAAGCTTTCGGCGATCACCGCCTTGACCCCCAGCAGGTTGGTGCCCTTGGCCGCCCAGTCGCGGCTGGAACCGGTGCCGTATTCCTTGCCGGCGATGATCAGCAGCGGTGTGCCTTCGGCCTGGTAGCGCATGGCTGCGTCGTAGATCGCCAGCTTCTCGCCGCTGGGCACGTGCAGGGTGTTGCCGCCTTCCTCGCCGCCGAGCATTTCGTTGCGGATGCGGATGTTGGCGAAGGTGCCGCGCATCATCACTTCATGGTTGCCGCGGCGCGAGCCGTAGGAGTTGAAGTCGGCCTGGGCCACGCCGTTATCGCGCAGATAGCGCCCGGCCGGGCTGTCGGCCTTGATGTTGCCGGCTGGCGAGATGTGGTCGGTGGTCACCGAGTCGCCGAGCAGGGCGAGGATGCGCGCCTGGCGGATATCGGTGATACGTGGCGGATCGCCGGCGATGTCCTCGAAGAACGGCGGATGCTGGATATAAGTGGAGTCACCTTGCCAGGCGTAGGTATCGGACTTGGGCACGGCAATGGCCTGCCATTTCTCGTCGCCGGTGAAGACTTCGGCGTATTCCTTGCGGAACATGGCGGTGTCGACCTGGGCGATGGCCTGGGTGATCTCGGCCTGGGTCGGCCAGATGTCCTTGAGGTAGACCGGTTGGCCGTCCTTGCCGGTGCCGAGGGCGTCGCGGGTCATGTCGATGCGCACGCTACCGGCCAGGGCATAGGCCACCACCAGGGGGGGCGAGGCCAGCCAGTTGGTTTTCACCAGCGGGTGCACGCGGCCCTCGAAGTTGCGGTTGCCGGAGAGCACCGAGGCGACGGTCAGGTCGGCCTGGGTGATGGCTTTCTCGATGGGCTCGCGCAGCGGCCCGGAGTTGCCGATGCAGGTGGTGCAGCCGTAGCCCACCAGGTTGAAGCCGAGCTTCTCCAGGTAGGGCGTCAGGCCGGCAGCATTGAAGTACTCGGTGACCACCTTGGAGCCGGGGGCCAGCGAGCTCTTCACCCAGGGCTGGCGCTGCAGGCCTTTTTCCACGGCTTTCTTGGCCAGTAGGCCGGCGGCCATCATCACGCTGGGGTTGGACGTGTTGGTGCAGGAGGTGATGGCAGCGATCACCACGGCGCCGTCTTTCAGGCGATGGGTATGGCCGTCGTCCTCATAGTCGATTTCGCCGCTCTGCTTGTTGCCGCCTACGGCGGTACCGCCGCCTTCGCTGAGCAGGCGACCCTCTTCCTTGGCGCTTGGCTTGAGCTGCAGGCCGAGGAAGTCATCGAAGGCCTGGCTGACCTGGCTCAGCGAGACACGATCCTGCGGGCGCTTGGGCCCGGCCAGGCTGGCTTCGACGCTGCCCATGTCCAGGCTCAGGCTGTCGGTGAACAGCGGTTCGGCGCCTGGCTCGCGCCACAGGCCCTGGGCCTTGCTGTAGGCCTCGACCAGTTGCACGGTGGCGTCCGGGCGGCCGGACAGACGCAGGTAGCCGAGAGTGATCTCGTCCACCGGGAAGAAGCCGCAGGTGGCGCCGTATTCCGGGGCCATGTTGGCGATGGTGGCGCGGTCGGCCAGCGGCAGGTCGGCCAGGCCGTCGCCGTAGAACTCGACGAATTTGCCCACCACGCCCTTCTTGCGCAGCATCTGGGTGACGGTGAGCACCAGGTCGGTGGCGGTGATGCCTTCTTTCAGCTTGCCGCTGAGCTTGAAGCCGATGACTTCGGGAATCAGCATCGACACCGGCTGGCCGAGCATGGCCGCTTCCGCCTCGATGCCGCCGACGCCCCAGCCGAGCACGCCGAGGCCGTTGATCATGGTGGTGTGCGAGTCGGTACCGACCAGGGTGTCGGGGTAGGCGAGGGTGACGCCGTCTTCCTCCTTGGTCCACACGGTGCGCGCCAGATACTCGAGGTTGACCTGGTGGCAGATGCCGGTGCCCGGCGGTACCACGCTGAAGTTGTCGAAGGCGTGCTGGCCCCAACGCAGAAAGGCGTAGCGCTCGCCGTTGCGCTGCATTTCCAGCTCGACGTTGTCGTGGAAGGCGCTGGAGGAGGCGTAGCTGTCGACCATCACCGAGTGGTCGATGACCAGGTCCACCGGCGACAGCGGGTTGATCCGCTGCGGGTCGCCGCCGGCCTTGGCCATGGCGTCGCGCATGGCGGCCAGGTCGACCACCGCCGGCACGCCGGTGAAGTCCTGCATCAGCACGCGCGCCGGGCGGTACTGGATCTCGCGGTCGGAGGTGCGCTGGTCGAGCCAGTCGACCATGGCTTGCAGATCCGGCGGCTGCACGGTCTGGCCGTCTTCGTTGCGCAGCAGGTTTTCCAGCAGCACCTTGAGCGACTTGGGCAAGCGGTCAATGTTGCCGAGGCGCTGGGCGGCCTCGGGCAGGCTGAAGTAGTGGTAGGTGGCGTCGCCGACTTTCAGTTCGCGGCGGCAGTTCAGGCTATCGAGGGAGGGCATTGCACATCTCCTTGGGCCCGCACGGTACGGGCTGTATCTGATGGCGGCAGACCTTCAAGCTAGTTCAGCTTGAGCAGTCTGGCTAGGGTCTGTTGCCGTTTCGACGCGAGCTGTGCGCGAAACGGCAACAGACCCTAGCGCATATCCTTTATCGGTTGCTATGCGCTACCTGTTCTGGGGGGGGGGCTCATCGAAACGCGATGGCTGGCGGCTCCCTATCTGTGGGCAGCGCATATGTAGCTGGACAGGTTTAGCGGCTCTGGGTTCCGGTCTCGGGTATCATGCGGGCCTCGAGGAGACCCTTTGATGAATACCCTGTTTCTGCATTGCCGCCCCGGTTTCGAAGGGGAGGTTTGCGGCGAGGTCACCGACCTCGCCGCACGCCTGGATGTAGCGGGCTACTCCAAGACCAAGCCCGGCAGCGCGTGCGCCGAGTTCGTCTGCAGCGAGGCGGCCGATGCCGAGCGGCTGATGCGCAGCGTGCGTTTCAATCAGCTGATCTTCCCGCGGCAATGGGCGCGCGGGGCCTACGTCATCCTGCCGGAAAGTGACCGTATCAGCGTGTTGCTGAAGGCGCTGGCCGACTACCCGGTATGCGGCAGCCTGTGGTTGGAAGTGGTGGATACCAACGACGGCAAGGAGCTCTCGACCTTCTGCAAGAAGTTCGAGGCGCCGCTGCGCAAGGCCTTGCTCAAGGCCGGCAAACTGGTGGACGACGCCAGGAAGCCGCGTCTGCTGCTGACCTTCAAGAGCGGCCGTGAGGTGTTCGCCGGCATTGCCGAGGCGGACAACCAGGCGATGTGGCCGATGGGCATTCCGCGCTTGAAGTTCCCGCGCGAGGCGCCGAGCCGCTCCACGCTCAAGCTGGAGGAGGCCTGGCACCATTTCATCCCGCGCGAGCAGTGGGATCAGCGCCTGGCGCCGGGCATGACCGCCGTTGACCTGGGCGCTGCGCCAGGCGGCTGGACCTGGCAACTGGTCAATCGGGAAATCCGCGTTACCGCCGTGGACAACGGGCCGATGGCTGAAAGCCTGATGTACTCCGGCTTCGTCGTGCACCAGCGCGCCGATGGCTTCACCTTTCGCCCGCAGCATCCAGTGCACTGGATGGTCTGCGATATCGTCGAGAAACCGGCGCGCACGGCGGCGATGATCGAAACCTGGCTGGGCGAGGGGTTGTGCCGCGAGGCGGTGGTCAACCTCAAGCTGCCGATGAAGCAGCGTTACGCCGAAGTGCGGCGCCTGCTCGATCGCATTGAGTCGGGGCTGGTCGAGCGGGGCCTGAAGGTCAGCATCGGCTGCAAGCAGCTGTATCACGACCGTGAGGAAGTGACCTGCCATCTGCGTCGGCATGGCAAGTGATGATCTGCGTGTAGGTGACCTGAAGGTCAGCTTTGCGCGACAATGCGCGCCTGTTTGTGGAGCCCCTTATGTCCGAAGCCCTGACCCTCAATCACGATGACCTGCTCGACGCCAGCGGCCTGAATTGCCCTGAGCCGGTGATGATGCTGCACAACAAGGTGCGCGACCTGTCGCCGGGCGGCCTGCTCAAGGTGATCGCTACCGATCCGTCGACCCGTCGTGATATTCCCAAGTTCTGCGTGTTTCTTGGCCACGAGCTGCTCGGCCAGGCCGAGGAAGACGGCACCTACCTGTACTGGATTCGCAAGAAGGCCGATTAGCTGCCGGTTGTATGCGGTGTGCCAGATATTCTGGCGGACTGTTCGCTTGGGCTCCTGAGTCCGCCCTACGGCTCTGGATTCGCAAGAAGGCCGATTAGACAGTTATCTCGTAGGGCGGGTGCAACCCGCCAAATAGCGGATGTTGTTGGTCGCGATGGCGGGTTGCACCCGCCCTACGGTTTGCTAGCTTTCGCTGTTCCATCCCGCCTGTCCCGGTGCCAGGCCGCAGCTGTTCAGTAGCGTCTGCCAGGCCTTGACGTGACGCGCCGTGGCGGCGCGGAAATCCTGCCATAACGAATCCTGCTCGCCGGCCAGTCTCTGCAGGTGCTCGCGGGTGGCGGTGGGAATACCGTCGATGCGCTGCAATTGCAGCAGCGCCGCCTGCCACTCCCGGCCGCGTTGGTCGACCTGTGCCAGGTAGGGTTGCAGGCTGCCAGCGTAGAACTTGATGAAGATGTTCTGCAGGATGCGCCCGCGTGGCGTCGCCTGGCCCAGTGGGCAGAGTGGGCGATTGTGCTGGCGTTGCTCCAGCAGTTCGCTGCCAACGTCGAGGGTGTGGCGCAGGCTGGCCAGGCTGGTGATCAACTGGCTGCCCTGTTCGCTGGCATAGAGGGCGAAGAACAGCGGTTCCAGCTGATCGGCACTCGGCGGCAGCTGTGCAGGCAGGCCGGCGCCGACGCTGGCCAGCCGCTGCAATGCGTCCAGCGCGGCGCTGTCTTCCAGCGTGTCCACCGGCAAGGCTTGGTCGGCGAAACGCAGGTAGTTCTCGAACTCCGGGCTGCCGTTCAGCGCATTCCAGAATACTGCAGGCAGTTGCTGGCGCTTGTCGCTGGCCAGGCGCTGCAGCGTAGCCTTGAGGCTGGAGCCTTCCTGCAGATGGGGGAGGCAGTCGTCGATGGCGCGCAGCAGATCGCCCTCGTAGCCCAGGCGCTGGCTGGGCATCAACTGTTTGCCCAGGCTGCTGTTGCGCTGGCTGATCAACTGCTGCAGGTGCGGACAGCGCCGCGCGTCGATCACCAGATCGAGCAGGCCGATGCGCAGTTCGGAGATATCCGAAAGCCGCTCGCGCCGGGCTGGCAGGCGGTACTGACTGATACTGCGCCTATCCAACGAGCTGACGTCCGGCGCATCGAGCGAGCGCTGCAGGCGTTCGAGGTAATCGCTCTGCAGGGCCAGGCCATCGTTGGCCGGGCCGCAGCCAGAGAGCAGAAGGAAGCAGAGGAGCAGGGCAGGTCGAATCATGCGCTCAGTCTAGAGCTGATTTCCTGCCTATCCAATGACTCAGGCGGCCCGGCGAATGCGCTTGCGCGCGCTGCGCGCCAGGCGCACGGTGAGCATCGCGGCGGCGCAGGTCAGCCCGACCACCAGTCCCTGCCACAGGCCACTGGGGCCGCTGGGTTCGCCGAACAGGTCGGACAGCCCCAGCGCATAACCCACCGGCAGGCCGATGCCCCAATAGGCGAACAGGGTCAGCAACATGGTGATGCGCGTGTCCTGGTAGCCACGCAGCGCGCCTGCGGCGGTCACCTGGATGGCATCGGAGAACTGGAACAGCGCCGAATAGACGATCAGCGTTGCCGCCACGGCGATCACCGTCTTGTCCGGGGTGTAGATCTGCGCGATCTGTTCGCGCAGCAGGAACATCAGGCTGGCCGATACGCAGGCGTAGCCCAGCGCCGCCGCCATGCTTACCCCGGCAGCGAAGCGCGCCTCACGCGGCTGACCACGGCCCAGCGCCTGGCCGACGCGCACGGTGGCGGCCATGGCCAGCGAGTAGGGAATCATGAACACCATGGAGCTGAAGTTGAGCGCGATCTGGTGCCCGGCTACCACAGTGGCGCCGAGGCCGCCGATCAGCAGGGCGATCACCGCGAAGATGCTCGATTCGGCGAACACTGCGATGCCGATTGGCACGCCGATGCTCAGCAGGCGTTTGATCACCGTCCACTGCGGCCATTCGAAGTGGGTAAACAGCGCGCTGCTGCGGTAGTAGGGCGCCCACTTCACCCATGCCAGCATGCCGATCAGCATGAAACCCATCACCAGGGCGGTCGCCCAGCCGCAGCCAACGCCACCCATGGCCGGCAGGCCGAACTTGCCGTAGATGAAGATGTAGTTGGCCGGGATGTTCAGCAGCAGGCCGATAATGCCCAGCACCATGGCCGGGCGCGTATGACCAAGGCCGTCGCTGAAACAGCGCAGCACGTGATACAGCGCCACAGCCGGGAAACCCAGGGCCACAGCGCGCAAATAGCCCATCGCCGGAGTGATCAGCGCCGGGTCGACATTCATGGTGCGCAGGATGAACTCGGCGTTCCACAGCAGCGCCGCAGCACTACCGCCGACGGCCAGCGCCAGCCAGAGTGCCTGGCGCACCAACGGGCCGATGTCGGCCTCTTCGCCTGCGCCGAAGCGCTGGGCCACCTTGGGTGTGGTGGCCAGCAGGATGCCGGTCATCAACAGGAACACCGGCACCCAGATCGAGTTGCCCAACGCCACCGCAGCCAGGTCCTGCGGGCTGACGCGCCCGGCCATCAGCGTATCGACGAAGCCCATGGCGGTGTGCGCCAACTGGGCGATGATGATCGGCGTGGCCAGGATGAGCAGGCTGCGCAGTTCCGTGCGCACGCGGCCAAGGCGGGTGTCGGTGGACATTTCGATTCTTCGGGATAGCAGGAAACCGCGTAGTCTACGCTTTGACGTGTCGGTCAGGAAAGTACGATCTGCCCCTCTGTCTGGCGGCCTGTGGGGCGACGCTGAGGTGTCGGCTGACTTAGAATGGCGACCTGCCCGATGGAGCCTGCCATGCATATCGTCGCCGACGAAAATATTCCCCTGCTCGATGAGTTTTTCTCCGACTTCGGCACCATTCACCGCCTGCCAGGGCGCGCCATCACCGCACAGGACGTGCGCGATGCCGATCTGTTGCTGGTGCGTTCGGTGACCCAGGTGAACCGCGCCTTGCTCGAAGGCAGCCGAGTGCGCTTCGTTGGCACCTGCACTATCGGCACCGACCATCTGGATCTCGATTACTTCGCTGAGGTTGGCATCGTCTGGAGCAGTGCGCCTGGTTGCAACGCCCGTGGCGTGGTGGATTACGTGCTGGGCAGTGTGCTGACTCTGGCCGAGCGCGAGGGCGTCGATCCGGCAGCGCGTGTCTACGGCGTAGTCGGAGCGGGGCAGGTCGGTGGGCGCCTGGTCAATCTGTTGCGTGGTCTCGGTTGGCAGGTGCGGGTGTGTGACCCGCCGCGCCAGGCTGCCGAGGGAGGCGACTTCGACAGCCTGGAGCAGATCATCGACGAATGCGATGTGATCAGCCTGCACACGCCGCTGGATGCTTCGACGCGCCATCTGTTCGATACGACGCGGCTGGCCGCACTCAAACCCGGCACCTGGCTGATCAATGCCAGTCGTGGTGCCGTGGTGGACAACGCTGCGCTGCGCAGCCTGCTGCCACAGCGGCCTGATCTGAAGGTAGTGCTGGACGTCTGGGAAGGCGAGCCGCAGGCCGATGTCGAATTGGCCGCCCTGTGCCAACTGGCGACGCCGCACATTGCCGGCTACAGCCTGGACGGCAAGCTGCGCGGCACGGCGCAGATCTATCAAGCCTGCTGCCGGGCGCTGGGCGTGGCCGAGCAGGTGAGCCTGGCCGATCTGTTGCCGGCGCCCTGGTTGAGTGAGCTGAGTATCGATAGCAGCGCCGATCCGACATGGGCGCTGGCCAGTATTTGCCGCGCGGTGTACGACCCGCGTCGCGACGATGCCGACTTTCGCCGCAGCCTGGTTGGCGATGCCGATGCCCGCAAGGCTGCGTTCGATCGCTTGCGCAAGCACTACCCCATGCGCCGCGAGATCGATGGCTTACGCGTACGTATTCAGGGCGATTCAGCGCCGCTGGCCGCTCTGGTACGAGCCCTGGGCGCCACCGTTTCGTAGGGTGGGTTAGCCGCCTGTCACGCTTGTAGAACAGTTTGCTAAGCCCGGTGCGGCGGATGGCCGCCCCGCGATAACCCACCATCGGTGCAACGCGATCCATCGCCCGGTGGGTTACGTGGGGCGGCCATCCGAGCGCGCTGGGTTCATCTGCGTTTGGACGCCCGGCATTTGGCGCCGCTAACCCACCCTACGAGATAGCGTGTATTCGCATGCCTTATTTCGCGCTAATTAAATTGCATGCAATTTAATTGCTCGCTACTTTGTTCGTCACTTCAAGCCCATTCAGGACGATTCCCCATGAGCAACGCACTTTTCGATATTCCGGTCACCACCATCAAGGGCGAGCAGAAGACCCTGGCCGACTTCGGCGGCAAGGCTGTGCTGGTGGTCAACACGGCCAGTAAATGTGGCTTCACCCCGCAGTACAAAGGGCTGGAAAGCGTCTGGCAGCAATACAAGGACAAAGGGCTGGTAGTGCTCGGTTTCCCCTGCAATCAGTTCGGCAAGCAGGAGCCGGGTGACGAGGGCGCGATCTCCGAGTTCTGCGAGCTGAACTTCGGCGTCAGCTTCCCACTGTTCAAGAAGGTCGACGTCAATGGCAGCGATGCTCACCCGCTGTTCGTGCAGTTGAAGAAGCGCGCGCCGGGCCTGCTGGGCAGCCAGGGCATCAAGTGGAACTTCACCAAGTTTCTGATTGGCGAGGACGGCAAGGTGGTCAAGCGCTTCGCCCCGACCACCAAGCCCGAAGAACTGAGCAGCGAGATCGAGGCCCTGCTGAAATGAGTGCTTTCGACACCGCCGGGCTGCAGCTGGACAACCAGCTGTGCTTCAAGCTTTACGCCGCCTCGCGTGCGGTGATCCGCGCCTACAAGCCGATGCTCGATGCCCTCGGTCTGACCTACCCGCAGTACCTGGCGATGCTGGTGCTGTGGGAATGGCAGGAGCGGGCGCCCGAGCAGCCGACGCTCAAGGCGCTCGGGCAACGCCTGCAGCTGGATTCTGGCACCCTGACGCCGCTGCTCAAGCGTCTGGAGCAGATGGGCCTGGTGCAGCGTCGCCGCGCGCAGGCGGATGAACGCGAGGTGCATCTGGCCCTGAGCGAGGCTGGCAGGGCGCTGCAGGCGCAGGTCCTGCCGCTGAAGGCGCAGTTGCTCTGCCAGTTCGGTGACCAGGATCTGCTGGAAATGGAAGGGCTGCGGCGCAGCCTGGATCGGCTACTGGCTCGGCTCAGCGATTGACCTCATCGGGCAGCCAGGTATCGAGCATGACTGCCAGTTCTTCACGGCGGAAGGGTTTGGCCAGGTAATCGTTCATGCCGGCAGCGCGGCAGCGCTCGCGCTCGTCGGACAGCGCATTGGCGGTCAGGGCGACGATGGGCAACTCCGGCCAGCGACCATTGCTGCGGATGCGTCGGCTGGCTTCGTAGCCGTCCATCACCGGCATGTTGCAGTCCATCAGGATCAGATCGATGGGCTCCTGCTCCAGCACCTCCAATGCTTCAGCGCCGTGTGCGGCGACCAGCACCTGGTAGCCGAGCTTGGCCAGCATGCCTTTGGCGACCATCTGGTTGACCGGGTTGTCTTCGACCAGCAGCACGCGCGCTGTGCTTTCTCGCGCAGCTTGCGTCTGGGCGCTGTTGTGCAGGTCGCCGTCGTCGCTGTGCAGGATGTGCCGCAACACCTGTAGCAGGCCGCTGCGCGCCAGCGGGCGGGCGATCTGCAGCAGCGGCATGAGACGCTGCGCCTGCTCGTGCGGCAGGAAGTTGCCATAGGCGGTGACCAGCAGTACCGGCGTGCTGATCGCCGGGCGAATACCCAGCAGGCACTCCGGGCAATCGCTGACCAGCAGGTCGGCATCCACGCCGTGCAGGCTGGCATCGGTATCCAGGCGCTGATAACCCAGGCCCCAGGCTGGCAGCCACTGGCTGAGCATCTGCTGCAGGCCGCTGCTGGCCGGCGTCAGCGCGACTATGCGGCCGTCAAGCACAGGTTGTGAGCCGGCTTGCGCATGGGCGGGCAGCGGCAGTTGGGCGCAGAACTCGCTGCCGAAGCCCTCTTTCGACTGCAGCGTCAGCTTGCCATGCATCGCTTCGCACAGGCGCCGCGTCAGCGCCAGGCCGAGCCCGGTGCCGCCGTACTCACGGGTGATGCCCACTTCGGCCTGGGCGAAGGGCTGGAAGATGCGCGCCTGGGCATCTTCGGCGATGCCGATGCCGGTATCGCGTACGCGGATGCTGATGCCGTCCTTACAGCAGGCGACGATCAGGTCGACGCGGCCGAAACGGGTGAATTTGAGCGCGTTGGACAGCAGGTTGCTGACGATCTGGCGCACCCGTGTCGGGTCGCCCAGCACCTGGGTCGGCAGTGCCGGGTCGATCAGGCAGGTCAGCTCGACTGCACTGGCGGCGTTCTGTGACAGCAGGCTGGCGGTTTCCTCGGCCAAGGCGCCGAGGTCGAAGGGAATTTCCTCCAGTTCGAGCTGGCCTGCTTCGAATTTGGACAGGTCGAGAATGTCGTTGAGTAGTTCCACCAGCACCTTGCCGGAGTCATGGGCAATGCCCAGCTGCTGGCGCTGCTCGGCGCTGAGTGGGCCGTCCAGAGCCAGCGCAAGCATGCCCAGCAGGCCGTTGAGCGGCGTGCGGATCTCGTGGCTCATGTTGGCTAGAAAGGCCGAGCGCGCCTGCGCCATGTTCAGGGCGGTGGTACGCGCTACCTCCAGTTCGCGGTTGGACTGGCTGAGGCGGGCGTTGGTGGCCTTGAGCTCGGCGGTGCGCGCCGAGACGATATTTTCCAGTTCGTTCAGGTACTGGGTCAGGCGGTCTTCGGCGTTACGCCTTTGTTCGATCTCCTGGGCGATGCTCGACAGTTGGCGGTTGGTGACCTCCACCAGGGTGCCGATCTCGTCGCGCTCGTGGCCCTTGGGGCACGGCACGGGGCGGTGCTGCGGGTCTTGCGGGTTACGTTCGCTGAGTGCGCGAATCACCCCGGTCAGGGGCTTGGTCAGCATGAAATAGAACAGCACCAACAGGATCAGTGACAGCAGCAGGCTGCGCGCGAAACCGGTGAGCAGAGTCAACAGCGAACGTCTGAGAAAGTGACTGCCGAAGGCGTAGGTGTCGACTTCCAGGCGCAGAAAGCCCAAGGCTTCGTTGGGGGCATGGCTGACGTGGAGCGGGTCCTGGAACTGCCGCTGGGCCCCGAACAGGCTGTCGCTGAATACCCGATAGCGGCTTTCGCTACGTGGACGGCTGACGCTGGCCAGCACCAGGCCGTTGTTGTCGATCAGTTCGGCGCGGGTCACCGCGGGCGAGCGTAGCAGGCCGAGGACCAGCTCCTGCGCCAGTTCCGCGTCGATGTTGTAGGCGATACGGGCGGCGGGGTTGTGGCTGATTTCCAGCAGCGCGCGAATCTCGCGGTTGATGGAGGCCTCTTCGCTGGCATAATCGACCGCCACCTGGGTGACGCTCAGCAGCGTACCAAGGATAAACGCCACCAGGACGGTCAGGCCGGCCTGTTTGAACGACAGGCGATTGGTGAGCGAAATGTCCATAAAGGCGTGCGTGGTCTCTGATCCTTGGGCGCCTGCCAAGCATAGCTGATAGCGACCCTGTACCGGCAGAGCCTGCAACGTGCGGCTCTGCGCAAAAGGAGTAGTAGATCGTGGATTCCCGGTTACTGGATTTTCTTGCCCGCGCCGAGCAGGTGCTGGAGCGCATCGAACCCCTGCTGCCTGCACTGCGTCCGGAGGTGGACTGGAGCAAGTGCGTGGCGGCGCGCTGGGTGCGTGATGGCCGCAGTGGCTACTTGTTGCCGCTGGATGTCAGCCTCGACCTGTCGCTGAGTGACCTGCTGGGTGTGGACGCCCAGCGCGAGCAACTGGCGCGTAACACCCGTCAGTTCGTCAGCGGCATGCCGGCCAACCATACCTTGCTCTGGGGCGCGCGTGGCACTGGCAAGTCGTCGCTGGTGCGTGCCCTGTTAGCCGAGCACGCCAAGGCCGGCCTGCGCCTGATCGAGATCGAGCGTGATCACCTGGCCGACCTGCCGCGCGTGGTCGAGCTGCTGGCCGGCTTGCCGCAACGCTTCGTGCTGTTCTGCGACGACCTGTCGTTCGAAGCAGGCGAGGGCGACTATCGGGTACTCAAGAGCGTGCTCGACGGCTCGTTGGAGCAGGCGCCGGACAACGTGCTGCTGTACGCCACCTCCAACCGTCGCCATCTGGTGCCCGAGCATCAGAGCGATAACGAGAACTGGAAGAGGGTCGACGGCGAGCTGCACCCCAACGAGGCGGTGGAGGACAAGATCGCCTTGTCCGACCGTTTTGGCTTGTGGTTGTCGTTCTATCCCTTCAGCCAGGATCACTTCCTGCTCGTCGTGCGTCACTGGGTAGAGGTGCAGGCGCGTCAGGTCGGGCTCAACTGGAGCTGGGACGAGGCGCTGGAGAAAGCCGCCATTCGCTGGGCGCTGGGTCGCGGTAACCGCAATGGCCGCTGCGCCTATCAATTCGCCCGCCACTGGGTCGGGCTGCAACTGCTGGAGCAACAGGCATGATCGATCTTTCTCAGACTGGTGGTGATCTCAACGGTTACCCGCTGCTGAGTGCGCAATTGCAGGCATTGCTTAGCGGCGAGCGCGACTTCATCGCCAATGCTGCGCAGTTTGCCGCCTTCCTGTTTCACGAGCTGGCCGATCTGAACTGGGCCGGCTTCTATCTGGCGAAGGATGGCGAGCTGGTGCTCGGCCCGTTCCAGGGCAAGGTGGCCTGCGTGCGCATCGCCTTCGGTCGTGGTGTCTGCGGCGCCGCGGCTGCCAGCCTGCAAACCCAGCGAGTCGAGGATGTGCATGCCTTCCCGGGGCACATTGCCTGCGACAGTGCATCGAACAGTGAGCTGGTGGTGCCTCTGGTGAAGGAGGGGCGCCTGATCGGCGTGCTGGATCTGGACAGCCCGTCGGTGGGGCGGTTCACCGAGGTGGATCAGGCCGGTATCGAAGCGCTGGCAGCGATATTCCTGGCCGCCAGCGACTGCTGAATACGCCTTTGGCGATGCGCGGAGACTCGATCCGCTAGGGGCGCCGCGCGCACCGCTGGCTTGAGACGCCGCCGAAGCTGATTTCGCAATCGGTGCGCACGGCGCACCCTGTGAAGCGGGCGTGGTCAGCGCTTGGCGCCGATCTTCTCCAGTGTGCGCAGTTCACGCGGCAGCAGTTGCTGTGTGGATGCGCGGGCCTTGATGCGCTCGTAGTGCGCCAGCAGGTTCGGCCAGCGGCCGGCATCCAGGGTTTCCCCGCCGTGCTCCATGTTGATCAGTTGGCTGGCCAGCGCCAGGTCGGCCATGGACAGTTGTTCGCCAAGGAAGTAGGGCGCGTCACCCAACGTGGCCTCGAAATAGTCGAAGTGGTTGGGCAGCTTGTCCTTGAGCGTCTGCTGCACCTTTTCCTCATCGCATGGCTGACCCATGGTGGCTTTCAGCACGCGGTTGCGAAATACGGTGAAGGTACACAGCGGCGCCAGCTCGTAGTCCGCGTATTTTTCCAGCCAGCGTACCTTGGCGCGTTGCTCCGCACCGTCGCCATATAGCGGCATGTGCTCAGGGTAGCGCTCTTCCAGGTATTGGCAGATGACGCTGGAGTCCGCCAGCTTCAGGTCGCCATCGCGAAAGGCGGGAATCCGGCCTAGCGGATTGAGCTCGCGAAACCAGTCCGGCTGGCCGAAGGGCATGACCACCTCGAGCTCGTAATCCAGGCCCTTTTCGATCAGGCACAGGCAGAGTTTGCGAACGAAGGGAGACAGGGGGGCTCCGTAAACGGTCAGGCTCATTACAGCTCCTATTCGGCGGTCAACGTGGTTGACTAAGTGAAGGCGGTCGTCTGCTCAGTCGTAGATGTTCTTCTTCTTCCAGTCGTCTTCCAGGTCCTTCAGACCTTCGGTCAACTGGCTGGGTTCATCCGCGTTGGGTACGTTGTTGTTGAGCACCAAGGCATTGGCGCGCGCCAATTGCTCTTCGAAACGCTTGAGCTGCGTCTGGTAAGGGGTCGGGTCAGGTTGCTTGCGCAGGTATTGCACGCCGCGTTCGAAGGCCAGGCGGGCCTGGCCGGGTTGATTCTGCTGCATGGCCGTCTGGCCCAGGGTGCTGAAGAACTCGATATGCACCAGTACCAGCATCTGACGAATCTGCTTGAGCCAATGCTTGCCATCGCCCGCGGGTAGCAGGCCGGCCTGAACCGAACCGGTGATCAGGGCATGCAGATTTTCCAGCAGGAAACGCACGTCCTTGGCCTTGGCTTCGTTGGCGATGGGCTGCGGCGGGTTCTTCACGGCAATGGATTCGCCTTGAGCGACCTGGGCCTTGAGCGTGTCGATATCGGTCTTCAGTTTGGCGTTCTGCTTGTCCAGCGGCAGCAGGCGTTCGCTGACTTGCAGCTGCAACTGGCTCAGCAGTAGCTTCAGCTGCGGTGTCATAAGCTGCCCAGGCATGCGTTCGGAGATATCCTGGCAGCGACGAATGCGGTCGAGCAGATCAGCGCGCTGGCGCGCTTTCTCCAGCTTGCTGTTCTCGACGGCGTGGTTGATGTAGGCAATCACCATCAGCAGGGCGATGCCGCCGACGATCAGCATGGTTATCACGAGTGCGGACACTGCTTGGGACCTCTCGAGAATCGACTTTTCGACCGAGTGTAGTGGCTTGGCTGCATGGCTCCTAGTGGCATATCGATTTATGGGCTGAAGTCTTTGATTTTAAAAATTTTTTAGAGAGAGGTTGACGACCCTCGAAAGGCTCCATAGAATGCGCGCCACTTCCAGAGCAATGCTAGAAACAGAGCGAAGGAAGCCGGAAAGTTGTTTGATGTTCCGGGGTGTGTCCCCTTCGTCTAGTGGCCTAGGACACCGCCCTTTCACGGCGGTAACAGGGGTTCGAGTCCCCTAGGGGACGCCACTTCTAAGCTGTAATGCGGGAATAGCTCAGTTGGTAGAGCACGACCTTGCCAAGGTCGGGGTCGCGAGTTCGAGTCTCGTTTCCCGCTCCAAAATTTGGAAATGCTGCTTCGGCAGGATTTCAAACGAAGTTCCAAGGTCCCCTTCGTCTAGTGGCCTAGGACACCGCCCTTTCACGGCGGTAACAGGGGTTCGAGTCCC
>NZ_QASO01000119.1 GCF_003052605.1 Ectopseudomonas oleovorans
GCCGGTAGATGCGCCGCCAGGCGAAGAACAACGCCACCAGCGCCACGCCGATAAAGATGGGGCGATAGGGTTCCAACACCGTCAAGTTGCCGATCCAAGCGCCGCTGAACCCCAAGGCGATCAGAACCAGCGGCCCGAGGCAGCAAGCCGAGGCGAGGATGGCGGCCAGCCCGCCAGTGAAGAGCGCGCCGCGCCCGTTTTGAGGTTCAGACATACGTTTGTCCTTTCGAATCTGAATTGGATAGCTTAAGCTTACTTCCGTAGTTATGTACGGAGTCAAGCGATATGGAAAACAATTTGGAGAACCTGACCATTGGCGTTTTCGCCAGGACGGCCGGGGTCAATGTGGAGACCATCCGGTTCTATCAGCGCAAGGGCTTGCTCCCGGAACCGGACAAGCCTTACGGCAGCATTCGCCGCTATGGCGAGACGGATGTAACGCGGGTGCGCTTCGTGAAATCAGCCCAGCGGTTGGGCTTCAGCCTGGATGAGATCGCCGAGCTGCTGCGGCTGGAGGATGGCACCCATTGCGAGGAAGCCAGCAGCCTGGCCGAGCACAAGCTCAAGGACGTGCGCGAGAGGATGGCTGACCTGGCGCGCATGGAGGCCGTGCTGTCTGATTTGGTGTGCGCCTGCCATGCGCGGAAGGGGAACGTTTCCTGCCCGCTGATTGCGTCACTGCAAGGGAAGAAAGAACCGCGCAGTGCGGACGCGGTGTAGCCCGAGGGAACTACGCCTTAGCGTGCTTTATTTTCCGTTTTCTGAGGCGACTCCAACGTCAGAAAAGACCGTGCGGTCGACTTTTGATATTTCGTGCTGTCGCCTTCTGAAAGTGACAACATGCCTGCGAAGGTCATAGATTTCAGCCTGACAGAAACGGGGTTTGAGGCACAACGGAACAGAAGGAGCACTTAAGCCGCCTTCAACCAAGGAGACATCGTGCAGGGGCACCGTATCGGCTACGTCCGGGTCAGCAGCTTCGACCAGAACCCGGAACGCCAGCTGGAACAGACACAGGTGAGCAAGGTGTTCACCGACAAGGCATCGGGCAAGGACACCCAGCGCCCCCAGCTCGAAGCGCTGCTGAGCTTCGTCCGCGAAGGCGATACAGTGGTGGTGCACAGCATGGACCGGCTGGCCCGCAACCTCGATGACCTGCGTCGCTTGGTACAGAAGCTGACCCAGCGCGGCGTGCGAATCGAGTTCTTGAAGGAGGGGCTGGTATTCACCGGCGAGGACTCGCCGATGGCCAACCTGATGCTGTCGGTAATGGGGGCCTTCGCTGAGTTCGAGCGCGCTCTGATCCGTGAGCGGCAGCGCGAGGGTATCGCCCTAGCCAAGCAGCGCGGCGCGTACCGGGGCCGCAAGAAGGCCCTGTCCGACGAGCAGACTGTTACCCTGCGGCAGCGGGCGGCGGCAGGTGAGCCCAAGGCGCAGCTCGCCCGCGAGTTCAACATCAGCCGCGAAACTCTCTACCAGTACCTCCGCACGGACGACTGACACATGCCGCGTCGCTTGATCCTCTCGGCCACGGAGCGGGACACCCTGCTCGCGCTGCCGGAAAGCCAGGATGACCTGATCCGCTACTACACCTTCAACGATTCCGACCTGTCACTGATCCGCCAGCGGCGCGGCGACGCCAACCGTCTGGGCTTTGCGGTGCAACTCTGCCTGCTGCGCTACCCCGGCTATGCGTTGGGCACTGACAGCGAGCTGCCCGAACCGGTCATCCTGTGGGTGGCCAAGCAAGTCCAGACCGATCCGGCGAGTTGGACGAAGTACGGCGAGCGCGATGTGACCCGTCGCGAGCACGCCCAGGAACTGCGCACCTACCTTCAACTGGCCCCGTTCGGCCTGTCCGACTTCCGCGCCCTGGTGCGCGAGCTGACCGAACTGGCCCAGCAGACCGACAAGGGCTTGCTGCTGGCCGGCCAGGCGCTGGAGAGCCTGCGGCAGAAGCGACGCATCCTGCCGGCGTTGAGCGTGATCGACCGGGCTTGCTCGGAGGCCATTGCACGGGCCAATCGGCGGGTCTACCGCGCCCTGGTCGAACCTCTCACCGACTCGCATCGGGCCAAGCTGGACGAGTTGCTTAAGCTCAAGGCCGGCAGCAGCATCACCTGGTTGACCTGGCTGCGGCAGGCACCGCTGAAACCCAACTCCCGCCACATGCTTGAGCACATCGAACGGCTGAAGACATTTCAGCTGGTGGACTTGCCCGAAGTCCTGGGCCGGCACATCCACCAGAACCGCCTGCTCAAGCTGGCCCGCGAGGGTGGGCAGATGACGCCCAAAGACCTCGGCAAGTTCGAGCCGCAGCGGCGCTATGCGACCCTGGCCGCCGTGGTGCTGGAGAGCACTGCAACCGTGATTGATGAGCTGGTGGATCTGCACGACCGCATCCTAGTCAAGCTGTTCAGCGGCGCGAAGCACAAGCATCAGCAGCAGTTCCAGAAGCAGGGCAAGGCGATCAACGACAAGGTGCGCCTGTACTCCAAGATCGGCCAGGCGCTGCTGGAGGCCAAGGAAGCCGGCAGCGACCCCTATGCCGCCATCGAGGCGGTGATCCCCTGGGACGAGTTCACCGAGAGCGTCAGCGAAGCCGAGCTGCTGGCCCGGCCGGAGGGCTTCGACCACCTGCACCTGGTCGGCGAGAACTTCGCCACCCTGCGCCGCTACACGCCGGCCCTGCTGGAGGTACTGGAGCTGCGCGCCGCCCCGGCCGCACAAGGCGTGCTGGCAGCCGTGCAGACCCTGCGCGAGATGAACGCCGACAACCTGCGCAAGGTGCCGGCCGATGCCCCCACCGCCTTCATCAAGCCGCGCTGGAAGCCGCTGGTGATCACCCCGGAAGGCCTCGACCGGCGCTTCTACGAAATCTGCGCGCTGTCCGAGCTGAAGAACGCCCTGCGCTCCGGCGACATCTGGGTCAAGGGCTCGCGGCAGTTCCGCGACTTCGACGACTACCTGTTGCCGGCCGAGAAGTTCGCCGCGCTCAAGCGGGAACAGGCCCTGCCGCTGGCGATCAACCCGAACAGCGACCAGTACCTGGAGGAGCGCTTGCAGCTGCTGGACGAGCAGTTGGCCACTGTCGCCCGCCTGGCCAAGGACAACGAGCTGCCCGATGCCATCCTCACCGAGTCCGGCCTGAAAATCACCCCGCTGGATGCGGCGGTGCCGGATCGGGCGCAGGCGCTGATCGACCAGACCAGTCAGTTACTGCCGCGCATCAAGATCACCGAACTGCTGATGGACGTGGACGATTGGACGGGCTTCAGCCGCCACTTCACCCACTTGAAGGACGGGGCCGAGGCCAAAGACCGGACGTTGCTGCTGTCCGCGATCCTCGGTGATGCAATCAACCTCGGACTGACCAAGATGGCCGAGTCGAGCCCCGGCCTGACCTACGCCAAGCTGTCCTGGCTACAAGCCTGGCATATCCGCGATGAAACCTATTCGGCGGCCTTGGCCGAGCTGGTCAATCACCAGTACCGCCATGCCTTCGCTGCCCATTGGGGCGACGGCACCACCTCATCCTCCGATGGCCAGCGCTTCCGCGCTGGCGGCCGGGGTGAGAGCACCGGGCACGTCAACCCGAAGTACGGCAGCGAGCCAGGACGGCTGTTCTACACCCACATCTCCGACCAATACGCGCCGTTCAGCACACGCGTGGTGAATGTCGGCGTCCGAGATTCCACCTATGTGCTCGACGGCCTGCTGTATCACGAGTCCGACCTGCGGATCGAGGAGCACTACACCGACACGGCCGGTTTCACCGATCACGTCTTCGCCCTGATGCACCTGCTGGGCTTCCGCTTCGCGCCACGCATCCGCGACCTCGGCGAAACCAAACTGTACGTGCCGCAGGGCGTGCAGGCCTACCCGACGCTGCGCCCGCTGATCGGTGGCACCCTGAACATCAAGCACGTGCGCGCTCATTGGGACGACATCCTGCGCCTGGCCAGCTCGATCAAGCAGGGCACCGTTACCGCCTCGCTGATGCTGCGCAAGCTCGGCAGCTATCCGCGTCAGAACGGCCTGGCTGTCGCCCTGCGCGAACTGGGCCGGATCGAACGCACGCTGTTCATCCTAGACTGGCTGCAAAGTGTTGAGCTGCGCCGCCGCGTGCATGCCGGCCTGAACAAAGGTGAGGCGCGCAACTCGCTGGCCAGGGCGGTGTTCTTCAACCGCCTTGGGGAAATCAGGGATCGGAGCTTCGAGCAGCAGCGCTACCGGGCCAGCGGCCTCAACCTGGTGACGGCGGCTATCGTGCTGTGGAACACGGTGTACCTGGAGCGCGCCACCCAGGGGTTGGTCGAGGCCGGCAAGCCGGTGGACGGCGAGCTGCTGCAATTCCTGTCGCCGCTGGGCTGGGAGCACATCAACCTAACCGGCGATTACGTCTGGCGGCAGAGCCGCAGACTGGAAGACGGGAAGTTTCGGCCCCTACGGATGCCCGGAAAACCTTAGCGTACGATTTTTTCCGAATTCTGCGAGCCCCCCAGCTAGAGTTCACCGCTGCCGAAAATAGGGGCGGTTATCCAGACTTTGTTTTACTGAACGACTTTTCTGCACTGCTTTTCATGCGTTTGGACGGCCTGGGTCAGTGCCTGCCAGGGTTCGACAAAAGGATGGTTTTCCCGAACTAACCAGACGCCACAAGGGTTTGCGGGCAGGCGCTGGGCTTAAGTGCACTTTCTGTTCCGTTGCTCCCCAAACCCCGTTCACTGGCGGCTTGCCGCCTGCACCGCGCTGAAATCACTTCCTTCCCTTCTGGGCTGCTTTTGCTTTGCTCTTCTGCCTGCGCAGGAGCTCCCTGGTGAGCCTTTCGAGCGGAGTGCGGGTCAAGGCCTTGGCGCGGCCTGCAGCCGCGTAGCGGCGAAGCCACGGGGCCTTGATGCGCATGTAGCGACCCCAAGCCTCCGCAAGGGAGGGCAGGGGGCGCTCTTCCCCCTGCGCTCCCGACGCCTCGCGGGCGAGAGCCGCCGGAGGCATGCTCTTGATTTGCTTTTAACGGCCACAGGTGCAGGAGCCGTAGGCTCTTGCCGGGGGTCTGGGGCAAGGAGCCCCAGGATGTTTCCGCCCCGCGGCGTAGCCGCGAAGTGGGCGGGCATAGCTAAGCCCCCAAGCTCCCCGAGTAGGGGAGATGGGGGTTTGGGGGTTGTGAGGGGTTGTTCATCAAGAATCGAGGCGAAGCCGAGCTGGCCGAAGGCCAGGCAATACCTTATGTGCCAGGGCTACGGTGCTTGTGGATACCTCGGAAGTCCCTTTTTATACCCGGAGGGGGAAACTGAAGGGGGTATAAAATTCCATTTATTTCAAAAGCATGCCACTAGGCCCTGGCGCTTGCCTGCTGCACGGTGGGTTGGGTCGCTAATGCGGTCGAAAAGCTAGGCAAAACAGGCTTTCTGATGCTGTGATCAGGCTGGTTGATGGGGTTATCTGGAGCGTAGACGTGCCGAATCCTCCGAGCATGTCGGATTCGATGAAGGGGGGAGAGTTAGCCGCTGCCGGTGGGCTTGTTCGCCATCAAACGGTCTAGGGCGGACTGGACACTTTGGCTGGTGGCCTTGGTTATTGTCTGTGGCTGACTATCTGATGCGCTTGGCTCTGGGGGAGCTATGCCATTCTTGCGAGCTTCCTTAGCCTGCCAGCGCTGGCGTGAAACCTCGCGGCGGTGCAGCTCTAGGGAATGGCGCTCCATCTCAGCCAATCGGCGCTGGCCTAGCTCGCGCAACTCAGCTTCGCGGCGCTTCTTTGCTGCCTTCTGGACTCGTTCGTAGACGTAACGTAATCCGAGATCAGCCCAGAACTGTTTGGTGAAACGGACCAGAACGCGGGTTCTCACCAGGTGAAGCCCGTTCTCGTCAGTCTCTTCGAGGCGTACACGCTCGATGCGCCGATACACATAGCTAGCATCATCCAGGGTGGCCAGCAGACGGCTTAGCACAGGCGCCGATATGCCTGCATCCGCGGCGATGTTGCACTGGGTATTCAGGACGAATCGCCCGTTTTCCGCATCGATGTAACCCAGCACACCGGTTGCTAGATCGAGGCGCACGAGCAGCTGCTCTTCAACTTGCTCGATTGCCTGAAATTTCTCCAGGCGAGTGCGGCGATCGCCATGCACAGTATCAAGGCGACGCAGGTATTTACCGCGCAGAGAGACAATGTTGCCCAGGCGTTCGTGCGCTGCGCGAATCAGCGGGTTCTTGAGTTGTTGCTCAGTGAGCTTCCGAGGGGCAGCACGTTGCAACGGCAGCTTTCTAGCCGTTCTACGGAGCGCGGAATGGGGGTCTGCCGGATCAAGCCGGACGGCTTTTAACTTCGTCGCCATCTCTCACCGCCATGAAGGCGGCAAGCTGATGAACGGATGCTTTTCGACTTGCGAAAGAATCCTGTGATGCTCATAATCAGCTCACCTATCGGTGATCGACTGTCATCCGCCAAGATAAAGAGTCGATCATTATGTCATCCACAAAGCCCCGGTTTGCAGCCGGGGCTTTGTGGTTTCTGGGGTTTATGCGGCCTGGTTGATCTGCACTCGCACTTCCTTGAACCCAATGCGCGCAGCGTCTGCCAGCGCGGCATTCAGGGATTTGTAGACCTTGGGCTCAGTTTTCCGGAAGCCATTAAGTGGCTCCAGGATTCGATCCTGACGCTCGATCAGGATGTTCCATGCACCTTCCGTCATCGGATATGGCGTCACCACAGCGCCACGCAGTGCGCCGTAGGCGAATAGCTGTTTGCAGGCTGCGAGATCCACGTTCATATCCACCTCGTTGATGAGTTACCACCAGCTTAGCCTGCGCGTGAGAATTTATAAAGTTACTCGCGCAGGATGACGCTGCGGGCAGGGTACTCTGATAGCTGAATGAGGGGAACCCCAATAATTTCGGGTGCTTTGCTCGCGCAATTCCGAAAGAAAAACATTCGTCTTTTGAAATGCGCGTGAAGCCGCGCCGTTGCTGGACTTGACCGTTCGTCGGGATTTAACTCAGTAACCCAGCTTCAAGTCTTCTGAGAGGGTGGCCAACTCATTCATGGCCGTGCTGCTGGCCTCGGCCTGCGCCTGCCTATACGCAACCAGGTCGACCACCGGGACGCGCCTGCGACCGTTGGCCATGCGTGAGGCGATCGCACCGTCATCGAGGAGCTGCAGCAGGCGAGGGTGGGGGAGGTTCAGCAGTGCGGCGGCTTCGCGGGTGGCCACCTCGGGGGGAACGCCCTGCAGGTCGACGGCGCGCCCCTTGGCAATCTGATCCAGGGCCTCGGCAAGGGCTGCAAGAGCCTGGGCCGGGATTTCTACCTGCAGGTCATCGAGTTGTACCAGCTGAACGCTGGCCGGGGAGGAGGGTGATTCTTTGCGACGATCCATGTTGTTCTCCTGCAGGCGCAAAAAAGCCGCCCGTGGGCGGCTTCTTGTGATCCTTGCGCTTAGGCGCGGGCGCCGGCCATCCGGCCGACAGGTTCCATTTCCTTGCCCTTGGCCTTGGCGACCTTCAGGAAGCGGAGTTGATTCTCGGACACCCGGCCAGCCAGGCGACGTGCTTCAGCCTCGAACTGCGCGATGGCATCGAGCTTGGCAATCAGCGGTTTTGGTTGGCGCTTGGTGGCGATCATAGACACCTCAGTGTCGATAGGTTTGGGGTTCATCGTATTAGGCATTGACCTGGATGACAAGTCGGCCATCCTCAGAGAAATCAAATCCAAGCTCCTGATACCAAGGGACGACAAGCGGTTCAGGGTCTTGGACCTCGATCTCTGTGCATTTGATCATCCGGGCGTAGTAGTCGATGGCCAACAACGCCAGGGAAGCCACTTCACCCTTCAGTGGATGGGAGCGATCCGGCTTGCCTTCCAGGATGATGATCTTGATGCAGATGCTGCTTTTCCTCGGTGTTGCGTAGCAGAGCCCGCAGAGTTCAGGCCCGTACCACAGCGAGAGATCGAAGCCCTTGCGATCATCGGCCTTCCAGGAAGAAACATCCTCCCACGGGTAAAGCGTAGTTTCTTCGCCCCACAGGTGGGAGGCTTGGATTGCCTCATCGTTGATCGGCTCGAATCTCACCTGGTGCGGATCGATCCCCTCACGCAATAGGTCAGGCTGGTCGCGTAGCAGCTCAGCAGACAGTTTGCGTGCCTGCGAACGGTAGGCCTGATAACGGATGTCGTTTTTATGGGACTTCATGTCGAGACAGTTTCACTGGATCCATAAGCGAAAAAACCGGCGCTAGGCCGGCTTTTCCCCCCTCGAACCAGATGGTCACGCCACGCCGGTCATGAGGGTTAGTTGTTGGGGCGCAGTGTCGCGCATGATCAGTCCTGATGCAATGTTGCCTGCCTGCGCTCTTCCTTCCTGACTTCTTCCTGGAACGCCTCATCGAGGAGGCTCGGCCGCTTCCTCCAGGGCTTCCTGTCTGGCTCTGGCTGAGCCGCGTATGTCACGACTTCCCCGCCGTAAACTTCTTCAAATCGTTGCTTCTGGCGCTCCAGCTCTGCGCGTAACTCGTCTTTGGTCATGCTCTGCCCTGGTGATTCGGATGATCCGACATTGCCACAGGCTGCTGTCGGGTTAATATCTGTATATTTATACAGTTATTCCATGACCCTATGACAGCAATCCTTGGCCGCATTCGTCCCTCTTCTGTCCTCGTCCGTATGGTCGAGGCCCGCGTTAGTGCGGGCTTTCCCAGTCCAGCCGACGACTATGCCGAGACATACCTATCGCTCGATGAGCTGGTCAACGTACGCGCTCCAAGCGTGTACCTGGTGCGCGCCGGCGGCGATAGCCTGAACGGTGTCGGGATCTTCGACGGTGATGTCCTGGTGGTCGATCGCGCCGCGGTGGCGAACAAGGGCGAAGTGGTGATTGCTCTGGTGGACGGGGAGTTTACGGCCAAGCTGCTGAGCTATGACGCAAACGACCGGCCGGTATTGCTGGCCGCCAATCCAGCATATCCCGCGATCATCCTACAGGAGGGTGAGCAGCTGGAGATCTGGGGCGTGGTCACGGACAACCTGCACTCACTGCGCCGGCGGTGATGGCCATGTTCGCCTTGGTCGACTGCAACTTCTATGTGAGCTGCGAGCGCCTGTTCCGCCCTGAGCTGCGGGGCAGGCCGGTGGTGGTGTTGAGCAACAACGATGGCTGTGCGGTGAGCCGAAGCAATGAGGCTAAGGCGCTGGGCGTGAAGATGGGCCAGCCATTCCATGAGTTGCGCGACCTAGTGACCCGGGAAGGCCTGATTGCCTGCAGCAGCAATTACGCGCTCTATGCCGACTTGTCGGGCCGCGTGATGCGGACGCTGCGCACGATGGCACCCAGAGTAGAGGTCTATTCGACGAGGGGTTTCTTGATCTCCAGGGCATGCAAGGCGACCTGGAGCAGTTGGGCCGGGAGATGCGCGCCCGGGTGTTGCGTGAGGTCGGCATTCCGGTCGGTGTGGGCATCGCGCCCACGAAAACCCTGGCGAAGTTGGCCAACTGGGGCGCGAAAAAGTGGCCGGCCACGGGCGGGGTGGTGGATCTTCGCGATCCAGCTCGACAACGCCGATTGCTCGCCCTGGCCGAGGTGGGGGAGGTGTGGGGTATCGGTCGCCGGATCTCGGCCAGGCTGGGCGCGATGGACGTGGCCACCGCGCTGCAGCTGGCCGACTACGACAGCAAGACGCTGCGCCGCATTTTTAACGTCAACATTGAAAGGACTGCACGCGAGCTCGCCGGAGAGCTTTGTTTTGCGCTGGAGGATGGGCCAGAGCCAAAGCAGATGATCGCCTGCACCAGGTCATTCGGTGAGCGGAAACACAGCCTGCAGGAGCTGCAGGAGGCGGTCACGGGGTATGCCGCTCGGGCAGGGGAGAAACTGCGTGGCCAGCGACAGCTTTGCCAGGCTCTGCAGGTGTTCATCCGGTCGAGTCCGTTTGACCAGCGAGGGGAGCCCTATAGCCGCGCTGTGTGCGTGCCGTTGCCGTATCCGTCTGCTGACACCCGCGACCTCGTAGCGGCTGCGCTGGCCGGCCTGCAGGCGATCTACAGGCAGGGTCCGGCCTACGCGAAAGCTGGGGTGGTGCTGATGGATTTCGTTGAACCTGGGCGATTCACCCCGGATCTGTTCGCGCCGGCGCCGAGGCCTGGAAGCGATCGGCTGATGTCGGTAGTCGATGCGATCAATGCAAAGCAGGGCAGGGGGACGATCAGGCCTGCCAGGCTGGCGGCGGATCTGGGTTTCTCGATGAAGCGCGAGCGGTTGAGCCCCAAATTCACCACGTCCTGGAGCGAGCTGCTGCGCGTCAGGTGCTAGATCCAGGATTCAGCGGCTAAGATGCATTTAGCTATGTCCACGAGTACCTTCCAGGTGAAACCGTCTGCAGCATTGAACACTCATCGTGAAGCGATTCGCCGCGTGGTGGAAGCCCATCGCGCCCGAAATCCCCGGGTGTTCGGCTCGGTGCTCGACGGCACCGATAACGATGCAAGCGATCTGGATCTGCTGATTGATCCGACTCCAGAAATAACCCTTTTCGACATTGGCGCGATTCGACACGAATTGCTACAGCTGCTGGGTGTTCCTGTCGATGTGGTGACGCCGAATGCTCTGCCGGATAGCTGGCGGGCCGAAGTGTTGGCAGAGGCAAAGCCGGTTTAGTCATGCGCGGAAAGTCACAGATATGTGATTAGCCGTACATGACGACTGTACTGATCTGATGGGAATTGAGCCATGAGCCATCTTGCTGAAAATATTATGTCTGTTGCCCGGGCGATGCCCGAGGGCAGCATGATGTCGGCTAAGGATTTCCTGAATCTGGGGTCATCAGCCGCGATCAACAACACCCTGTCCAGGCTAGCTCAGGGGGGGAGGCTGCAGCGCGTGAGTCGCGGCGTTTATGTCTGCCCTGTTCAAGGTAGGTTTGGCGTGCGTCCCCCGTCCACTGAGTCTGTGCTTCAGAGCATTGAGGCCCGCTGCGGTGAAATGGTGGTGGCCCACGGTGCTGCAGAAGCGAATGCTTTGGGTCTGACCACGCAGGTGCCGATCCAAGAGGTTTTTCTCACTTCCGGTGCATCCCGAACCCTACACCTTGGCAGTCGTTGCGTAGAGCTCAAGCACGGTAACCGCTGGCAACTGTTGCTCGGTACTCGTCCGGCAGGTCAGGTGATTCGGGCGCTCGCGTGGTTGGGGCCAGATGCCGCGCCGGCAGCGCTGAAGCAACTGCACTCCAGGCTGCTAGGGGCCGAATGGGAGGCTGTATGTGGTGCGCGTGCCGCATTACCCACTTGGTTGGCCCAGTTAATTTCAATGCCTGGGCTCAATCAGGGCGGCGAGTAGGAGGGCATCCTGCAGGGCGTGGTGAGGAGGTTCTTCACCGGCGTAGTCGGCATCGAGGTCGATGCTCAGCAGCCCGGGTTCCGGCTGCACGTTGGTCGGTAGGCCTGCAGGCCCTGCAAGCCACAGCAGCAGGGGCCAGTCATGGTCTGGTGCGTCTGTGATGATCTCCACTGGCCCGAGGGTCTGCAGGAAGTCCAGCAGCTCGGCCCTAGCTTGGTCGGTGGTGCGACCGTGGTTGGCGTGATCAAGGAAGGGGAGAACGGTGTCGGTCACGAATGGCGAGCAGTCCGCCAGCGTCCAGGTGTCGGTCAGTTCGGCATAGAACTCCGGGCCTCCCGGCACGACCAGGGCGAGGCTGATCAATTTGCAGGTATAGCGGTTCAAGCTGGTAAATTCAGTGTCCAGGTAGATTCGCGTGATCATTTCCGAGCTCTCATAACGTGACCAGCAAAGCTGGCTAGATCTGTGTAGTCGCCTCCGCCTACGCGGTCGAGGAGGAAGCCTCGGATGCCGACAGCACGCGGACCGTCGCGGTCGCAGCGAAGCGAGTCCCCAATCATGAGCGTCTCCACCGGCGGAGTGCCCAGCATCTCGCATGTCATTTCGTAGATACCGGGCGACGGCTTGATCACGCCTAGGTCGCAGCTGAATGCATACGCATCCAGCGAGGGGAAATGACGGAGAATCGCGGCACAGTACGGGCTCGCGAGATTCGAGCAGACGCCGACGCGGACGCCCTCGCCCTGGAGCAGGTCGACCGCCGCGAGGCCGTCATCAAACGGCTCAATGCCTTCCACCTCGTCGGCCAACTGCTGCTCCAGGTCGACGAACTGGTCAACTGCGACCTCGATACCGAGGTGAGCGGCCATCTGCGAAAAATCGAGAGGTGACCGCATGATGACTTCGGCGTCGTCCGGGCGTGGACGGCGGCCCTGTGCACGGCCGAGCTGAAGCAACTGGCGATATGGATGCCGGCCGCCCTGGATTTTAAGCAGTGTGCCGAAGACGTCGAAAATAACGGCTCGATCAGTTATCACAACTCACCTCGGCCAACTTCTTGCGTAGCAGCGCTTCGATTCGATCATCGAGACCATCATAAAAAACACACTCGACGAGGCGGTCACGGTACTGGATCAAGAGGAGTCATATTGCGTTCTTGCGTTGCCACTCGCACACCTTGTCCTGTTGTTCTGGCGTGAGATGACTATGTGTCTTCTCCAGCAAACCAAAGACTTGCTGCTTATCAGCATCGCGGGGCATCCAATCATCCAGAACTACAAAATCTGGGGATTCACCTCTAAAAACCGCTGCTAAGACAAGGTCGACTATGGCTCTCGCATGATCCGCAGCAAAGACGACCGCACTTTCATGTTGAATACCCAACTCGTCGAGGACTGCAGTACAGTCATAAACCCCAATATCACCAAGAATCGAGGTTGTATCTGTTGAACAGCCGATGCCGGAAATGAAAGAGCGAGACCGCCTCGCCCGAGGGCGAAAGAACGTCTGCGCCATATGCCAATCCCCGGTTCCGTTGGGCCCCGGCAAGTTGAGCGCAGCCATTCCACTAAGGTATCGCAGTCGCGATGTCGCGGGGACAGGGATCATGCTGTGACCTCCAGCTTATGGGAAAGCTCAGCTGCTACTGCTGGATCGGAAAGCCCATGATCAGGGTCGGTTAGGATCAGGCGATCACGGTCGGCGTCTGCCCAGCCTCGATCATCGTCATCGATCGCGATCCAGCTGGCCGGCGCTGTAAGCCGGGACAGGTACGCCTGGATCTGTTCATAACGGGTCTGCACGTCCCAGGGGATGAAGTCGGGCCAGCCCCGGCCCATCGCGGAGTGCCAGGTGGCGCCGATGACCCGGGTTTGCAGCTCGGCTGGCAGTGCCTTTCGCGCTCGATGAAAACCGATATTTCGCACCCACGAGGTCGAGAGCACGATCCTCACGTCAGGATGGGGCTGAAGCGCTGCCGCGAGTCGATTCGCCCACATAAAAAGCTCGCCCTCGGCGCGCAGCTCTATCTGGCCGCTGTGGCGCAGATAAACGGCGTCCGGGTGGAGTACGCCGTCGAAGTCCAGAAAAAGCAGTCTTTTCATGCGTTTACGCCACGCTCATGGGTCGCCAGCCTCTGGCGCAGCTCATTTTCTATCGAGTCGGTGATTCCATCGTAGAACACGCACTCGATCAGCCGGTCCCGGTGCCGGGTGAACTGCCAGCAGGCGTCATCTAAAGCTAGCCATGGCTCGGCGGCACGGCCTGAGGCCTCCAGCCAATCTAGAATCTCGCCCTCACGCCTGGCAGGTAACCAGCCGTCTACCCGCTCGGCGATGGGAGTCACATCGATGATGCGCTCGCGCAGATCGGCCGGGAAAATTTCGCGCAGCTGATCGAGTGTAAGGTGCTCGCGCCAGAGCGAGCTGATGACCACCTCGACCTGGGGGAAGTCGCGCAGGATCGCGACCAGGCGTGGCAGCGAGCGCAGCCGCTGATCTGGTTGTGGCGGATCAGGATGCAAAACGCCGTCGATGTCGAGGAAGAGGATCACGTCTAAACCTCGATGACCAAATCAGGGCAGAAGCCAGTTTCTTCGCCCGGATACCCTCTCGGGTTGGACACCACACGGGTGCCAGCCACCTCGTAGTCGACGGCTGTGTGCGAATGGCCGTGCACCCACAGCGCCACCTGGTCACCGCACATGAGGTCTTCCCAGCGATTCGCAAAAGCGGCGTCCAGGTGAGTACCTGCATGGGGGTTGTCCTGAAGCGACCGCAAGGTCGGTGCGTGGTGGGTGATCACCACAGTAGACCCGTCAAAAGGCTCGGAAAGTCGGGCGCGCAGCCAGTCTTTCGTCTTCACGGCCTGAGCGATCAGATCAGCGGGCCGGATGCGCCGATAGTTTTCAGCACGGATCTGCCGGAAGTCGTTGAGCGCATTCTGGGCGCTGAACGCCGCGATATGCGGGTTGCCGGTGGCCGCAAAGTCCGTCCACATGATCGCACCGAGAAACCGCACGCCGGCTAAGATCACTTCATCACGATCCAGCACCAGAACGCGATCATCTTGAGCAGCCCTGAGTTTTTCCAGGGTATGGGCCAGGTGGCCACCGTAAAACTCGTGGTTGCCGGGGACGTACAGCACCGGCCCGGAGAAGGATTGCTTGGCCCACTCAACCCCGCGGGCTTTGAGGTCAATGTCTCCGGCCAGAATGACCACATCGCAGTCAAGCGGCTCTGGAGTGAAGGGATCGAACTCGTTGTGCAGGTCGGACAGCAGGTGGATACGCATGATCAGTCCTCGACGTCAGAAATGGCGTTCGACGTTTTTTTCTGAATTGCGATTTGCGATTTAATCTCAGCCAAAACGTCGATGATCCGAGACTGCTCGCGAGGATCATGAGGTGCTGCCGCTGCTGCTGCGGCTTCAGAACGATCAACGAGCGTGAACAGCGCATCAAGGTCGTTGGTGTTCAAATCGAGATTCAACGTGAGACCCATGGTCATTTTGTGGCTCCGTGCAGATGGAGTTGAATTCCGGCCGACTTGCACTTCGCTAGCATCGCGGAATTGTCGTAAAAAAACAGTTCGACTCGATCCCGGACGCTGCTGGGCGCGTCGTCGAAAAGCGCGTTGCGCAGATCGAGGAGAACGGCCTCGGTCGGTGGCCACGGGCTGAATAGCGCCAGGTGCCATCCGCTTGGGTTTTCTCCTCCTGGTGCGACTATGTGACTGGGTACGACAAAAGCCGCGCTCACGGGCACCACCAGGTTGCAGATGGTCATGGTCAGAATCAGAGGGCCGGCCAGGGCATTGCCCGGGGAGTTGCGCAGCTCCGCGAGCTGCGCCTCCAGTGTGGCGATCTGGTGATCGCGCATCCGCTCGGCCAGGCTCTGGATCTCCGAAAGAGTGTCAGACACCAGCCACCTCCAGGACTCGGGTGTGGGCGTGTACATGGCAGCGGGTTCGCAGCCAGCCGGCCGGCTTGCCAGGTTCGCCGTCATGCCAAAGGTGGCCATCGGCGCCGCAGATTTCGCAGACCGCCAAGGAACGATGCTCGATCGGCTGCAGCGCTTTGCGGAGATCAGGAGAACAGGCGTTCGTCAGGACGCGCAGACCGCCTAATTTTTCCTTGATCTGCAGCACCTCGGCATCGGCCGGCAGCACGGCCAGGGCTTCGCGCACGAGTGGCAGCCAGCCGCGGCCGGCAGAGATTGGCGTGAGGAGGCACAGGCGGGCGCCGGGGAGATCGGCGGGGGTGATCTTGTGATCCTGGATTGGAATATTGATCAACATGGTCGTTGCTCTCCGTGATCACTTGATCGACTTGGCTGTACGCTGAACACGCTCGCGGTCTACAGCCGCACGCCATGTTTCCTTCTCGATAACGCCGCGGCGGCGCTCGATGCCCTTCATTGCCCAGATCCCCGAGCGATTGAAGATGTTGTTGATCGCACTCATCTCGTGGAAGTGGGTGAACACAGGCGTCGACTCTGTTGTGTCCAGGTTCGAGATTTTCCCGATGATGGCTTCAGGCGCCTGGATCAACGCAGCAAAGGGGATTTTTCGCCCCATGCTTCTGATCATGGGCAAGGCCTCTACTTCGTGAAGAGCAACCAGCTCTAGGGTCTGCTCGATCAACGTCGCATGCCACGCTCCCAGGTACTTTTGCATGCTCTCGACTGCCTGTTCATCGCTCAGCTCAGGCTGAGGCATAAAGGCGCCATAGGCGATGTGGAAGGGTAGAACCGTCTCATCATAGGGCTCGCCGTGAGCAATGGCGCCCTCCCTCCAGGCAAAGTATTCGCGTGCCGCGATCAGGCGTTTCTGATTGCCGATTTCAGTGATTGCGTACTGCATCTGGTCTTCCTTTCGTGGGTATTAAGGGGGTTGCCGCCCCCTGGTGGGTGTTACATGCGGCGGGGGCCTGGCCGGACTTCGGCTTCATGCTCCGCGGCGTGTTCGGGTTCGGTGGCCTGTGTCGGCGTAGCGGCTGCAGGTGGCTGCTCAGCCTGAACCGGCGTGGCCATGATCTCGGCCGGCTCGGCGGTCATGCCCTGCAGGCGCTGCACGAGTTGGTTGGGGTCTTCGCCGATCTGCAGGCCAATGCGCTCGCGCACGTCCTCGATCTGGGCATCGGGGAAGCGCTCGGCCAGGCGGGCGGTGCGCTTCGCTGTGAGGCTGTCGCCGCCTTGGTCGCGGTCATAGGCCAGCGAAAAGCGGCTGATGTTGTGGCGCTCGGCCAGGGCGATGATTGCTGCCTCGGTTTTAGGGCCGGGCTCGCCAGTGGTGCCGACGAACAGGATCCGCTGACGCTCTTCTGGGGTGGCCAGCTGATAGGTGCTCAGGGTGTCGACACCGCCCTCGCTGAAGCGGATTTCGGTGGGGTTGGCGCAGTCGCGGTTGGCGATGTAGATGCCTTTTTCGGTATCTCGGCTGAAGCCCTTTGCCTGCCTGTTTTCGCCGGTCGCCTTGTCCTTGTAATCGAAGCCTCGATACTCGTAGCCACTAAAATTCCGGTCGGCGTCGTAATGCGGAAAGCAGGCGCTACCGTAGATATTGGTTTTCCACCTGGTCGCGGCCAGAACTTCCGGCGAAATACCACGGGACTCCAGGTAGCTGGCATTTCCGCGACTCATCAGGCCGAACGATCGTTGAGCCTTTTCAGTACCAGCCTCGATTTTTGCCTGACGGTCCAGCGCGTCTGATTTCAACTCGGTCATGGTGCGCTGGGTGCTTTCGGCCAGCTGCTCCTTGGTAACGGTCACACCGACACCATGGAAGTCGGCAACAGCTTGCTTCGCCTCGGCGAAGGATCCGCCAGCCACCTCCATGTGAAGCTTGAAGATGTCACCGTTCTGGGCGCTGTGGCGCTCTTGCCAACGCCAGGTGCTATCAGCTGCACGGTAAATGTCGAACTTCCCGCCGCCGTAGCGATAGACCTGATGCCCCTCGTAGGAGGCCTTTTTGTCCAAGTGCATGCCGAGCTTTTCGGCATAGCCAGGTAGATCCGCCATGATTTTCAGATTGGCGATCAGATCCTTATCGGCCTGCTTGTCGAATCGAGCCATGGGTTTTACTGCTGCAGAATTTCTGCGGCCATCTGCTGGCCGTCGCAACTCTGCAGGTTCTCCTCCATGAACCTGTACATCAGGCGGCAATACACCTTGAGTTCGCCTTTCTCCTCCAGTTGCCAGATTGCTGCTCGGCACCTGGCGCAAGTTGTGGGCGGGGGCTCGCGGTCCAGCCGCGAAAGGGTCCAGCTGATCAGCTCGCGGGATTGCGTGCTCGATGTGCTTGGCGGGGTCGCGCTGGAGACGATCAGCTCCTGGGGCGAGTCGGTAGACGCCGAATCCGCGGGCAGACCGGCCAGAAGACTCTGCATCTCCTCGGTCATCAGCTCGGCCTGGTTGGTTTTCTGTTCCTCGCCGGGAATCGGCGGCAGCAAGTCGCTCATGGTTGGCCTCCTGAGGCACTGGTTTGATGTAGCGATATTTGGTGGTGGTCAGGGCGGGAGTCATGCCCTGGAGGGTTTCGCAGATGTCGCGGCGCTGCTCAGCAGGTACGGACGAGCCGGGATTTTTCCAGGGCTCGACTTCCACACCTGGAGCGGGGTTCTCGGCGGCGACGACAGCAACGCGACGGGCATCGGTCGGCCACGTTTGTTCGTCACTGCGCAGGTCGACTATGGCAGCGCCGAATGCTTTGGCGTGCTCGATCTCAGCCTCTACGGGCGGGATGACAGTGACTGATTGCTCGGGCTTTTCACTCTCAGCCGCGGCAGGCTGCTGAGGTGCGTTCGATAGGGTCGGGAATTCGAACAGCGAAGATGTGTCCGTCACCATGTCGATAACGGAAGTTTCTTGAGCCTTGAGCGGCGCCATTACGCCTGATTGAGCAGTTGCACGGATCGACGCTTGCAGATTTGGCATCAACTCAAGCGCGTTTTCCTTGGGCTTGAATTTCTCGACGTTCTTGACGAATTCAGTCCAGTTAGCTGAGTTCAGGTAAATCTTCGCGCCGTAAATCCCTCTGGTGTAGTTGACGTAAAGCGATTCCAGCGAAATGGGGTCAATCGCGTACGCCCGAGCGACCGTCATGCCCTGTGCCTTGTGCCCGGTCATGCTGTAGGCATACTGCAGTGACTGATATTCACTGGCGTTGATCTTTACGTTTTTTCCGTCATCGCGAATGATCGTGAACTGAATATCCTCAATAACTTCACCATCAATCGCCCTAGTGATCCTCTCGATTCCGGTTACGGTTCCAAGGTCGCCGTTGTAGATCTGCTGACTGTCTGCATCCTTTGCGTTTTTACGCAGAAGCAGGCGCTCGCCAATGGCGACTTGAATAGTGAAGCGTTGGCCAGGCAGAACTTCAGTTTCGATAGAAACACTGCCATCGGCTGAAAGTTGCCCTCTGGCAAAGCGGCCGTCACGGATCTTGTCGTTGAGCGCTCTGACTTGATTGTTGGTGTCCGCAAGAACCAGAACATCCTTCCAGTCCAATTCACGAACAACGTTATCTTCGCCAGGCAGACCGGCCTTCATATCCTCGAAAAGGTCGCCAACTAATTCATCAGCCTCGTTTACTCCATCGGCGAAGACCCTGAGCTGCTCGTCGCGCAGCATGTAATCCAGGGCAAGTTTTGTTTTGCCCTGGTACAGAGCTTGAGCGGTCGGCTTGTACTGTTCGACTTGTCGAGCGATTGTTTCGATTTTGGCGCAGCGATCGCCGACAGCGGTGTGGAGGAGGCCAAAAAGTGCTGCAGTTTCAACCGCTCCATGCTGGTTGCGGTCACCAACACAAATCAGTCGAGCCCCTGCCTGGTGGCAAGCAACAACCAGGTGGTGCATCAAGTAGGTGTCGAGCATGCCGGCTTCATCGCATACGACAATATCGCCGCTATTGATCAGGTGTTCGGGCTTGTAGCGCTGACCAGATGCCTTAGCAGCCATAGCCGCCTGATGCTTGATAAGCAGGGAGTGAACAGTCTGCGTCGCGATACCTGTCGACTTGCCGAGTTCACTATGCTGCTTGTTGCCCGGAGCAACGCCGATAATTCGACGGCCATTATTTTTGAAAATCGCTTTATAAATGCGGAACGCAGGCGCGAGTGACGCTGATTTACCAACACCCGCAGCACCCTTCAAAAAACAGAACTGACCTTTTTGAGTCAGATCGTAGACAGCTTGACGCTGCTCATCTGTCAACTTGAACGGCTTCGCGCCGGGCTTCTGCTTAGACTGTTTCTCCTTCTCGTAGGCATCGATCATGCTGTCTACGAATGCTCGATCCACTGTCCAGCGCGGATCATCCAGCCCAGAGTAAACGGCCTTCAGGCAATCAACTTCGAGACGGATTAACCCCTTTGTGGTGTAACGCTTGGGCGGGGTGCGTCCTTCATCATCAGGTTCCTGGGGGATCTCGATGATTCCCAGTTGCTTGAAAATGGCGCTTTTTGTAGCGGCGATATCATCAAAACCTCCACGGCCAATAGTCAGGCTCGCAGCAGCAGCGTCTATCGCGAATTCATCGATGACGGTATTGCCTCGAAAAATCAGGCGACGGACCTGATTGAGCGTCGGCCCTTTCAACTCTTCTGCGGTTGATGCCTTCAGCTCAATTGGAGGGATGGTCGAACGCCAGTGATTGTCTAGGCCTTCGCCTAGCACCACAGCCTTGCCATCGCGTGTACGAAGCGCGATGGCTTGCACTGCGCCTTGGCCAGACGTGGCCAAGTTCTGCTTCTCTTCCTGGATCTGTCCGCGCCGCTTTGATTTTTCTACGACGATATCTTTTGGAACCGAAGACTCGTTAAGGCGCAGGCCATGGCCGGTGTAATCAACCACCATCGCAGAGGCCAACTCGGGAAGCCTTTTCTGAAGGCGCTGATAAAATGCGATATCGACGACTGCGCCGAACTCTCGCTGGCTTTTATAAAGCCAGCCAGCATGAATGCTCAGATACTTCCCGTCCTTCGTTCTAACGAAGTTCGGCCGTTCGAGGTGTACGTGAAGTTGCGGATCAGGGTATTCCTCTCCCTGGACTCGGCGCGCTGTACAGTGGGCGTAGGTCAACGTAACGCACTCGCCTTCCACAGACTCAGCGCCCTGTGCACCTTCCTTACCTCGAATGCGGCCAACTTTATGTTCGCGGTCGATAGCGTCGTTGACCGCTCCCATCATGCATTCCTGGATCACCTTGCGCGTCTGATCGTCGGCCTGTGCCCAGTAAACACTGATCGATTTCTGCAGGCTGACACAGGAGGAAAATCCGAGGACTGGATCCTTGGCTGACTTCTCCTTGGCATCTTTTACCAGCTGATCAAGGTCACTAGCGTCGAGCTTCTTTTTCGCTGAAGGGTTCGATTTCCGCTCTTCAGCCTCCTGGATGGCCTTGTCGATTTGCTTGAGTCGGCGATCGCTCAAAAAGGCCTCGCCAGTACGTGGATTAACGCCACGAAAAAGAGCCAGGTAATCGCCATCTTGAGGGTGTTCACCCAAGCCAAGCTTCGATGCCAGCGGGCCAACGATCCCTGACGCCAGAGTGTCGTTACCGCTTTTGTGGTAGTAGTCCTCGCGCCCGGTGCCTTGCTCACCTTCGACTTGGCTGAGAATTTTTGCGATCTCAGCATCGACTTTCGCCATCTCGGCAGCCATGACCTGATCTGTCAGGCCACGATCTGCCCCCAAGGCAATGCGCTCCTCGCGCAGAGCCCGGAGCTCCTTCAGTTTCTTCTCAAAGTACGAAGCCTTTGCTGCGAAGTTTCCTGCCGTCGTTTTTTGGTTCGAGATGCCGTAGTGGCTCATAGCTGAGGCTCCGCTCGCTGAGCCTCGGTGATCAGGCGATCAAGGACGGTCGGCACGATCCGGTCCACGATCGGATCCACCAACCCCTGGAAGAGCTCAGGACGCCGCTCCGCGTAAGAAGCCAAAACCTGAAGCGCCATTTCTGGAAGAGCGGAGCCCAGAAGGGAAGAAACGGACTGGGTAATAGCTCCTGCCATCGAAGCAACGACCGGACCGTCGAGGAGAACAGGAAGCGGCCTGGACGGGTCTGCAAGGTATTCCCGCGCTTCCAGGAAGCCCGCCAGTTGCTCATCTGAGCGAGCGCTCAGGAGTGCGTCGAGAACGCGACCCTGGGCTATGCCGAGGCGCGCCGACAGGCGCTCAAGGCGTACGGCCGCGATTTCATCTAGGTATTGGGTAGAGGACTTCGCCCCTGCCTTCTTCCTCGCCATTTTCCATTTCCCTTCTGAGAACGCTTTCAGGTAGCCGGCTTTAGCCGGCGTACCTTGCTCTTGCTTTATTGGCTTTTCCGGCCGAAACCACGCGGAGCGTGGGCTTTGGCCGGCACGCGCCACCCGAAGGGTGGAGATGTGTTAACGATTCTGCTCTTTCACAACCCAACTATAACGCATGGATCAACCATCGCAAGCTTATTTGCTAACTTTCGTTGACTTTATAGAAACGCAAGAATAGATTTAGCTCAAGACAAACGAATCACGGTTGAAACGCAGTGGAATCGAAACCTTCTTGTAGAATCTTTATGCCATCTATCAAGAAAGACACCCTGAGGAGGGTTCCATGCGTAAAGAGCCGGATCACGACAAACAAAACGCTCACGATGCCATCGAGGCAATGGAGCTACGGGAGAGAGAAGTGGCTGACCGACTGAAGGCATTGATCGCCAAAAAGCGGGCCGACGCGCTTGAGGGAGAGCACCCTCGCACTCGGGGTCACGCGACGAGGGTTTTGCGCCCACGCATGGACGATCTGCGGGACATGATGATCCTGGGGATGAGCTTGGCTGAGATGACGAAAACCTTGGCCGAGGCGGGAGTGATGGTCAGCTACCAGAGCCTGCGGACATTCCTGATCAAACACATGCCCGCCGACTACCGCGAGTTCATGGCCATCGGCCCAGGCAAGGCAATGCCAGCTGAGTTGAGCCAAGCGGAGCAGGAAAGTGTTGATCTCTTTCTTTCAGGATCAGGCACACAAAGAGATCAAGAGGACGAACGAAACCCAATTGGAGTAGGCAATCGGAAGGAAGAAGCACCTATTAAAGAGACGAAGCCGGCGGCAACCGGCGAACAGCAACTACCTACGTCTCAAAACCCTCGAATCGATCCAGCCGCCATCGGGTTGAGCTCGGAGGAACGAAAGGCGATGGCCGACGAAGAGGCCCGCCGAATCGAAGAGACGTACAACAAACCCCATAAGCCTAAAAATTAGGTACGCGAGGAAGAGGTAAGCACTATGAAAATTGTAATCACCAACCAGCAGGGCCGAATCGGTAAGTCGAGCATCGCCGGCAACGCCTTTCTGCCGTTCATGCCCGAAGGCACCCAATTTTTCAGCATCGAATCGCTGAACGACGGAGCAGAGCAATTCGGAGTTGAGCTGACCAAGCATCGTGGTGGCGACACCCTGGATATCCTTTCCCAGGTGATGACTGCAGACCATGTACTGCTTGATGTCGGCGCCTCGAACTTTGAGCAGTTTTTCCTTGGGCTCACCGAGTTTTCTGGTGTCGAGGACTTCGATTTATTCGTAGTTCCCACCGTTCCGGGTAAGCGTGAGTCGCTCGAAACCATGAAAACCGTCGCTAAGCTGCGTGCATTTGGTGTACCGGCTGACCGAATCCCCATCGTGTTCAACATGGTCGATCTGCAAGACCTGGCCGAACCTCTGGAAAGCGCCGTTAAGCGTTCTTTCGCGGAGATTTTGGATTTTTCCAAGTCGGAGAAAAGCTGCGTTGCTGATCCGAAGGCTGCCCTGCGTAAGTCCAACCTGTTTGACCACCTCAGCCGCTCTCGTCAGACCCTCGCCGAAGCTCTGGCGGACAAAACCGATTACGCGGCTGAAATGCGGGCCACTGTTTCCGACCCCGAAGAGCACAAGCGTGTGAGGGATGCTTTTGCCGCCATGCGTCTGGCCAAGCTGGTTGCTGCCGACTGCCATAATCTGTTTAAGCGCGTGACCGCAGGTATTCAGTAATGAATCCCTTCGACCTGGAATCCGAAAAATTCAGGATTCTGTTCGGCGAGCAGTACAAGCTGGCTGAGCAGTTCGAGGCTGTCGCACAACAGATTGCAGATGTTGAGCGCTCGCTGCATGGCACGGGCGAACAGCCTGGCCTTGCTGAGCTGCTTCTGGATGCTGCTGTCCAGATCCGTGGTGCAGCTTCAACTATCCAAGGGATGAACCTGGATGGTTTCTCCCAGGTACTCGTTTCGCTCTCCAATCAGATTGCAGGCCTGCCTGGTCGTCTGCTGAAGCCGGCTGATGAGATGGATTTCCGTGCCTCGCTGCGCGAGGGGATCGCTCAAGTTCTCGCTGATTCGATCATCGACGCGAAACTCCAGGTCGAGAGTGAAGCGGTCGATGTTGCGGTTAGCGACCTGGTTAGCCGGATCAAGGCCGCTATGGCCCAGCTCGGTGAGAGTTCGGCGAACTATTTCGCTGAGCGCAACGTGCTGAAAGGCCAACTCGAAGCAGAGAGGGAGAAGAACGCCGCGCTTGTTAAGCGTATGGCGTATTTCGAACAGGACAAAGACAACGCCCTTCGCCTGCTGTCCGCCGAGTTTTCTCAGGTGAGCAAGCGCTCCGGTAGCGCTCGGTTGATCGATGTCGGAGTCGGTGCCTTGATCGCCCTCGTGATTTCGATGAGCACTCTGTACCCAGCTGTTGAGCAATACCTCAAAGCCCCATCGCAACAACACCACCAACAGCGCTAACGCGCACACCACAGCAAGGAGAAATCGCATGGCTGCCCATAGCGAAGATGAAGATTTCCGTGGCCGTAAGAGACAGGCCCGGATCCTCGGCTACGACGCCGATGCATGGATCAAAGCCAATACGGAGTCGCGAAAGGAATTCCGAGATATAGAAGGTCACGACAAAGACGGCCTCGATGTGCTGGCTCGTGATCCCCACATGGATGAAGTCCAGAAACAGCACCAACTGCGGCAAGCGGAGCATGACAAGGCCGATCAGGCTAAGTCCGAAGCGTCTCAGCTGCGCGAGCGCAGTGAGCGCATCCTGGTGCAGACGAACGAGATCAGTGCTCTGGAGAAGGAGCTTCACCAGGGAAACGAACAACAGCAGCAGAACGAGAGCCAGGGGAGATCGATGTGATGGACATGAAAAAAATTGCGGTGATGATCGCTGCTCTGCTGGCGAGCGTTTCTGTGTCGGCCTGCCCTCTCAGCGAGTGCATGCCCGAGCTGGCTGGCTCGAACGAGGATAAGGCTTATGTCGTTGCGATGGGCAAAGACTGGTTCGAGCGGATGCAGGATCTGAAAGATCCAGTTCAGGCGATGCAGCATACCGCGCTGATCGCATCGCGCCTGCAAGTGGCAATGATCCAAGCCGAAAACCGGGCTCTGCGGCGCGCCCTTGAAACAGGCAAAGAGCCCGACTTCACGAGCATGCGTCAGTTGCCTTCGTATCAGAGTCTGCATGACGCGATCGCTTCGGATGTGCTCCAGGTGCTGACGACTGGGCGCATGCCGCAGCTCGATCGACTCGATCAACGCATCCACGCGAGTGTTCTGCGATCGATGATTGAGGAAGCTGCTGAGGAACTCGGCCAGCCGCGTAAACCGCGTCGGATCATCGAGTGAAATAGGTGGCTCACCTGAGCGGCAACTCAGGTGAGCCGGTTTCGCGGTCGGGAAAACCCACGAAAGGAAGAAATTACATGGTAACGCAATTTCAGAAGCATATGAAAAGCCTGCTTCTCTGGATCACCGATCCGGAAGCGGCCAAACGCGCCTGGCGGGAACGCCGTACGATGGCGATTCGCGCAGCGATCGGCCCGCAACTCAGTGCTGACACCCGCGGCTGGCCTGTCAACCAGATCCTGCACGATGACGTGATTGAAGCTCTGCCGTCAGATCGTGCGGCGCTGACGCGCCGCGCATTTTTCGGTCGCGCTGCATTTCATGCCGGCGCCCGCCTCCAGCGCCGACTGCGCGCCCGGAATTTCGCGCTCAGCATCGTGGCATTGGTCCTGGTATCCGCAACTGCCTACCTGCTGGGCCGCAATGGTGCCAGCCTAGCGTGGCAATGGGGCTCGACCGCTGCAGGTCTGTGCATTGCCGTCGCCGGCGCCTATGTTTTCCGCTTATCTCTCGGCCTTTCGCCTGCAGCGTGGCGGGCGATGGTCCCGGCCGGCGCGTTGCTGACTGAGGAAGAGATCCAGGACGTGAAAGAGTTCGGTGCCCGCGCACTCCTGCGCGTGACTCCACCCCAGACGCCTGCCGACCTGGTGGGATCGTATCGTTCCTGGACATACGACCGCGACGGCAACCCCGTTGATGGTCAGATCGTCCCTGACGATCTATCTGTTTCCTATCTGCGCAAGGCACTGGTTGACGAGTCGGTGCCGATGGCTGTCGCTGGCATTGCGATTCTGCTGGCCGGCCTGTTCGTCGCCACAGACTCGTTGAGTTGGTTCATCGCCCCCATCGCGGCGGGTGCCGCGGCGGTATGGTCATTACTGGCCATTTTCGATCTGGCGTCGATCGCTAAGACTCGCGCCGCTGCTGCTCGCGAGGCGCTCGCTGTAAGCGCTTACCCCAAGCTGATTGAACAGGAAGGGAAGTCGAAGTTTGCGGACTTTGATCGCGCCCTGGATGAACAGCTCGAACGAGCGATGGCCGAAAATTCCATGTTCATCACCCTGGGCACAGCTACTGATCTTTTTGCTGAGCGACGTGATCCTTACAGCCCGCCTAAAGCGGGCATGCCGTTCGGCTTGTCTATCGCTGACCTCTCGACGCACATTCTTGCTCTCGGCCAGACCGGTACAGGCAAAACGGCTGCTGTGATCCGACCTGTGGTCTGGCAATGGCAAGAGGCGAAAGCCGGTGGATTGCTGGTACTGGACGGTAAAGGACAGCTTCCCAAGGAGTTGGCCGGATTGCCCAACTACCAGGTCATCAGCCCTGAATCATCGCAGTTCAACGCGATCCAGAACCTGCCGCCAGATGAAGTCGCCGATACGCTGTTCCAGCTTTTCACGTCGACCAAGGGCAATTCCGGCGATGTCGGTGGCAATGAATGGGAACAGTTCGCCCGCGAACTGCTCCGTAGCACTGCCAAAGTCCTTGCTCTCATGAATGCACTTGAGCCTGCTCAGTGGCCCTGGAATCTCTCGTCGATCTATCGACTGGCGTTCGAGGCCGGTAGCCGGGACGCGGCAAAAGCACTGATCGAAAACGAGCACATGCACCTTCTTCCCGGGCATCTGCACCGTGCGTACAGCTCGTTTATGGTCCGCCACATGCAGAAAGCAAACGAAACGCGCTCCTCCATCGAACTCAATTTGGAAACATGGCTGGGCACATTGATCAACGACCAGGAACTTGGTTCCTGGGCTGATTGTGTGGACGGCGTAGAGATCGAGGATTGCCTGTACGGTGAAAAAATCGGGCTCGCGCTACCTGACAGCCAAACTGGTGTTGCTATTTCGGCCCTGGCAAAGCGCCGTTTTTACACAGCCATCAAGCGGCGCGGTGATGGCTGGAAATCCGAAGGCCAGGAACCTGTTCTGCTGGTAGTCGACGAGGCGCAGGATCTGGTGTCGCATGAGGAGCTGGCAATCCTGCCAAAAGCGCGCTCGCTCGGTCTATGCGCTCTCTACTCCACTCAAGGGCTCGACGGCCTCCAGGTCGCGCTCAAAGACGAGCAAGCGACGATCATGCTGCTCGACCAATTCCGCTCGGTTGTGAGCTTGCAGGTCGGATCTGATATGACTCTCAACTATGTGTCTCAGCGCCTCGGCACGGCCCCTCGCGTTGTATTCAGCGAGGTGAATGCAAACACAACTGATCCGGCGGCCACCGCAAATCTCTATGGTGCCAATGCCGGTGGTTACTCCACAGGCACCCTAGCAGCTAGGGCTCAAACGTCGGAGGAGATGATCAAAGTGGGTCGCTCCTATAGCCATGTTGGCCAGGCGATCAGCACCGTAGCCGAGTTGGCGAAAAAGCTGGGTGTCGAACAGGCCTGGCAGCAGTTACCTGCTGCTATTCGCCGTGAGCGCCCAGCCGGCAGCGTGAAGATTGGCGAAATCCCGCTTGTTTCACCGGATGAGGTTCGGGCGCTGACCATGAATAAATTCACGGCCCTGGCTGCAGTGAATCGCTGCGGCACAATTCGTCGCGCCCAGATCCGTTTGACCCCGATGTTTTCCTTCCCAACTGAAACGAAAACCGAACAGGCCGCTGAGGAGGTCGCAGCATGAACAACGCATCTCACCTCCTCGCACAACACGGCGAGCTGCTCCAGGTCGGCCCTGTTATCACCGGCCAGCCGCTGGGCGACAAGTCGCCGCGCTTCCTGAGTGCGGTCTGCGTCGCTGCTCTCTGTATCGCCTTTGCCGCCGGTGCTGGCCACATCACCCAAGGCGTCCGCGAGGAAGCGGCTCGGGTAGCCGCGGCAGAGAAAGCCGAAGCGGCGCGGCTGGCCGAGGAAAAGCGCATTGCTGCGGCGCAAGTTGCCGGCCTGCAGAAACGCCTCACGGCTATGCAGACCCAGATCAGCACCGAGCGTGATGCCCTTCAGCAGCGTTTCCAGCGGCTGCTGGCGGACAAAGACAAAGACCCCGTCGTGGCCGAAATGGTGCGCCGCTACCCAACGCCGCACCGGCCGCTCCAGGGCATTGATCCAACCGCCTTCGACGCATTTATTGATTTGGATCGCCAGAGCTGGATTTCTTCGGGCACGAGCCCGAAGCTCGATGAGCACTACCAGGTAGAGCGTGCCAAGGTTCAGGCCGGTGCCGATTACCTGCGGTACATCAACGAGGCCCTGGAACTGATCGATCAGGGCAAGCGCCTGCCAGCGTGGATGGGTTATGAGCGCTTTGCTTCTGGCTCTGAAACCGAGACTCGTGAGCTGAAAGATCACGGGGCCCCGGCGAAGCCGGAAGCTCGTCGCTCTGTGCCTGCGGCGTCGGCCGTGCCGATGGCGCCTGAGCCGGTCATGCCGCTGGAGATCCCAGCGTCAACCGCTCCAGCCGCTGCGCCTGCACCCGCGCCGGCGGCTGCGGCGCCGAAACCACGCACGGCGCCGACTGGGGTGCCTGGCAAGGTCCAGGTACTCGACTGGTAAAAATGAACGAGCCCCTTCGGGGGCTCTACTGAGTACAGATGCTGTGAAACGCAAATTGCCTGAAAGCCCGCTATATCGCATTTTCCGCGAGACTCCTTCTGAGGAACTGAAGGAATTTTTCGCGCCGGCGCTGCGAGCAGCGAAGGAAGATCAAAAAGCGATTTCGGCACGGGCCAAGGCGATCCGGGCGGCGAGAGAAACAGCAGCTACAGCTACAAGCATTTTACAGGTTGTATGCCCCGGCTTATCTGCTGATGAAATCAGCGAGCTGTTGAAGCCCTATCTCAAAAAGGCCTGGGAAGATCAGCAGGCAATTCATACGCGAGTTGAGGAAAAGCCAGACCCAGAGCCTGGCCCAAGCGCATAAGGATCCCGGCCTCGGCCGGGTTCTTTTTGCCCGCTGCGCGGGCCAAGCCCAGAAGGGGAAAATGTGCGCCGGATTCGAGTTGACGCCTGCTTCCTCGGGAAATACCCTTGTCAGCAAGAATAACCCCCACGCCTCGGGCCGGCTCTGCTGGCACTGCGCACCAGGGGGTTAGTTTTTTCTGGGGCTCCGTGCCTCGATCTCGTACCATCCTTAGTAATAGAGTTTCATCCTACGTCTGCTGTGCTGGTCGTCGTCCATTTATGCGGTGATGCAGGTAGCGCAGCACACCCAGCGTCATGCGGGCGTCGGCAAGGGCGCGGTGTGCGCCGTCTTCTGCCACGCCGCAGTCGGTCGCAGCCTCGATCAGCTTCAACCATCGCCAGTCATCGCGGTCTCGGTTGTACTCGCCATGCCACTTGGCATACATCCGCATCACGCAGGCAGTCGTCAATGCCGGCGCGGCTATACCGTGGAGCTGGTGGGTCTGCCGCAGCAGGCGCGCATCAAAGGCCGCGTTGTACGCAACGACAGTGCGCCCCGCGACGATGGCAGCGTATTGCTCTGCCACGTCTAACCAGCTCGGTGCGCTAGCCAGCATGGCGTTGGTGATGCCGTTGTATGCGCTCGCCTCTGCCGAAATTGGACGGGTCGGCTTTATCAATGTGTCGAGGATCGGCGCGCCGGTCACGTCGATGATCGCTATCTCGCATACCTCGGCATCGTCACCGAGGCCGGTGGTTTCGGTATCGAGCACTATGCAGTCTGCGGCGATCAGGTCTTTTGCCTGCGCTGCGACGTGCTGGCGACGGACTTGGGCACGCCCAGGCATCCAGCGCCACGGCACGCACTCGGCTGGGTTATACACATAGTAAGCGCCCTGACCTTGCCAGACGCTGCCAGCGGGGCGGGTATTCAGCCCCGGCATGAGGCGGAGGCGTTCCTTGAGGTGCTTACGGCATAGAAGCCCCTTGGCCTCGGCTTCGGTCGGGGTGAGGTGTTTTCGGGTTCTGCTCATTCGACCACCGCTGGTTAAGATGACTTTATTCTTATGTTTCATTCCTAGATGCTACCGGGCCACCCTCCTCGCCTCAATTCCCAGCGGATCGAAAATTCTCGATAAAATACATTATCGTTATAAATCGACGCCGCCGGCGCCGATGGATTTGCGTCAGCCTAGGTCGTGATCGCTAATGAACTGGGGAACCCATCACAGAGGATGTTCCCCATGTTCGACGACAACGTATGCCCACACTGCGGTTTGCCCTTCGAGCCAGTTGAGTGGTTCGAGGATCTGAGCGGGATCGGTGACGACTTCACCGACCTGGTGAGCTTCCAGGACGACGATGAACTGTGCGCCTGCACGGCAGAGGACGTGAATGAATGATTTGATCGCGAAGCCAGCCGGTGACCTGCAGGTCGCCGGCGAGCGCAGGCTCACCGCTGCCGAGTTCCAGGGCCTGGCCGAGGTGCCGGCCGCGGCCGAGTGGTTCGCCAACCTGGACAACCCGCGCACACGTCGCGCCTACCAGGGCGACATCGAGGACTTCAGCGGTTTCCTGGGCATCACTGCACCCGACCAGTTCCGCGCAGTCACCCGGGCACATGTCCTGGCCTGGCGCCGCCAGCTGGAACAGCGCGGCCTGGCCGGGGCCACGATCCGGCGCAAGCTGGCGGCGCTGGCCAGCCTATTTGATCACTTGCTCGATGCAAACGCTGTAGCTGGCGGCAACCCAGTGCACGGGGTGAAACGTCCACGGATTGAGAGCTCTGAAGGCAAGACGCCGGCGCTGGGCGATCACCAGGCGAAGGCACTGCTCGATGCTCCTGATCCGGCGACGATCAAGGGGCTGCGTGACCGGGCGATACTCGCGGTGCTGCTGTACCACGGTCTGCGTCGGGAGGAAGCGGCGCGCCTGACGGTACAAGACATCCTGGAGCGGCGTGGAATCAAGCACCTGAGTGTGCACGGCAAGGGCGGGAAGCTGCGCTATTTGCCACTACATCCGGTCGCCCTGGAGCGCATACATGCGTACCTTGAGGCCTCGGGTCATCACCAGGAACAGGCCGACGCGCCGTTGTTCGCGCCCTTGAGGGGCCGGAAAACAGGGATGGGGGTATCAGCTGAGGGGATCTATGCCCTGGTCGGCATTTACGCCCGGGCTGCCGGCATCGAGGTCGCGGGACTGGGCGTCCATGGCCTGAGGGCCACGGCGGCGACAAATGCCCTTGAGCATGAGGCCGACATTGCGAAAGTCCAGCAGTGGCTGGGCCACGCAAATATCAGCACAACGCGGATATACGATCGGCGAGCTTCCCGGCCGGAAGACTCGCCGACGTATAAAGTGCGGTACTAGTTTACTGCCCGCCTCCCTGTGGTGGGCTCGGGTTACGAGACGGGGTAATTGCTCGGCTGATTGAGCCAGACAGCACCTGCCGAGCGGTTGTTGATAGGCCACCCATTAGATTCTGAGGTGCGTTTTCATACGGGTTCAGGCCAGGTTCCGAGAACGAGATCATGTTCAGCACGGTACGCGGGAATGTGTTGATTAACTGAGCTGATGTGACGACGACATTCCAGCTGATGAGAATGATTACACCCACCATAAATAGGCCGCCAACCAGAATCCCGCCAAGACTTTCCAGGGGCCGCCCTACTTCAGCAGTCCCAGGGTCGTACATGCCCCATAACCCCATAGCCATGGCCTGGACCATCGCCAAGCCGATGGAGCTAATAACGATCGCAGCGGCCAGGCCACCCACAGCTAAGGCAGGGTAAAGGCCTATGAAGATCAACGCATTCCAGCCTTTTGCAGACATTTGAGACGTGTGTTCTTCACCTTTCGGAGCCGCAAAGCCGGCGCTCCAGAGGGTCACTCCGAAAAACGTGGTAGCGACGGCAACTAGCCAACTGATCGCGCCCATGAGACCAAAAACAGCGAAAAGCAGCGGCATGACGTAGCCAATTATCCCCCCGCCGATGATCATCAGCGCGCCTATTGATTTCGGAAGCGCCCCATCAGTGAGAGACGACAGGCCTGGCATGTATTGCGCAATTTTCCCACCGGCATAAAAACCTATTCCTGTTCCGACCAGTGAGCGGCCCCATGCTGCGATTGTGTGGATGTTTTGTATGCTCGGCCCTGTTGTCTCTTTAAGAATATCCAAACTGAAAACACGGGAAAGTAAAGACTTTGTGCTGTTCCCAGTATTGCCGGGTTGAATTTGAGCTAGTGTTTCTTGTTCAACAACTTTCGATAGCACTTCCCCGCCTGTCATCGCCGACAGTGAAGATTTAGGCATCATTTTGCTTGTCGCGCCATCTGCATAACTCGCTGCGCGACTAAAATCGCTCGCGGCACGCAAAACGAAAGTTCCACCCAACATCCAGCCCCAATTTTTCACCTCATCAAAATAGGGCTCTGCACGTTGTGCTTGATCGCCAGCAATCGTATTGGCAATCGTCATTTCAACAGTTTTGCTGTACCAATCAGCTGATTGAGCCGTCCAGTTTATTGACTTCTCGAAGTATTCCTTATGCTCTACTTGGGGAACTCCACCATCTTGAACAGACTTTGCATACTGAAGGGCATGGGCAACAAGTTGAATCCAGATTTGGCGCTGTGCCGAAGAGATGCCAGCTTCAATCGACGCTGCGTTATTGGCCTTAACTTGAACGAACTCATCAGAACATGTCATCGAGCTCATCCAGCCGAGTTGGCAAAACCATCCCTCAGTTTCGAGTTCACGACCGATTGTTTCATCAACAGCGCCGGAGTCGATCAGGCCATTTGCACCGAGAGTCACCTCGCGAGCAAGCGCGTCTGTTGGAGCAATTAGCGGAATCTGCAGCGATCGGCCAGCGACACTGAGAAATGCCTCAGCGGCTTGAGACTGGGCATCGGCTGAGCCTGCTGGATGAGTGCTCCCATAGACCTCGTTCCAACGATTGCGCAGAGCCACCAGGGCGAGCTGTTCGCCCGTAAGGCCGGCAACTATCTTTTCTTCAGTCGGATCCCTAAATACAGCAAAGCCGGCCAACTGAGCTGCTGAAAGCTTCCAGGAATTGAACATGTCCAGGGCAACGCCTGGATCTACCTTAGGACGAAACTTCGGATCGCTGAAAAGATTATGACGGTGCATCAGCTCGAAAGCGTCGTGCTGCATCGTGTCGCCAAAATCAGCAGCCGTTTTTGATAGGCCTGCAATTAGTGCGTGCCCGGTTGTCAGGGTGATCGCCACACCACCAGCGCTGGAAACAGGGACAACCGGCGCGACAAGAATCAGTGCGACCACCACACGAAGAGGATAGAAAAACGCTTCATTTCCGTCCCGGGCGCCGAAGAAGTTGCCGTTATTTTTCAGCCGAAAAATACCTAGGAACATTGCCCAAGACGCGAGCACACCGAACATCAGCAGGCCAATCTGGGCGAATGCTGCAGCGAAAATAGTAAGTGGCGTAACGTCCTGAGTTACTACTTTCGAGACTTCTGGCCCTTTAAATATCCAGCGACCGAACATCCAGGACAATACAAGCTGAGAGAAGCTATTCATTCGAAGTCTCCAGCCGGACCTTATAATTATCCGGAAGGGTGCGCCCAACCAAAAGGCTAGGATTTTTTAGGATATCTTTCAGGAATCGCATTACAGGGGGTGCGCTTTGGGTATATGCCATGTTCAAGCGGTATGCATTTTGGAACAGAAGCATTAAAAGGAAGTTAATGAAAACTGCATTTGCAAAAATCATCATGTAACCTGCATCGAGATTTGATAACAAATTCCCGATAATTAAGCCAATACCTAGAATAAGCAGCAGGTTGACAAATAGCGCGCTTTTGTACTTCCTCTTCACGCTTTCAGTCGATATTTCATACTGTCGGCACATATCGTCCCAAAGACCTTTATCATCCAATTCGGCTAGGGCATTTTCTTCTTTAGCTTGACGCCGAATTTCTTGAATGACAGATCGTATTCCGCGAATAAAATTTAATGGAAGCTTGGCAGAGTCTTTAACCCCGCGAATAGCGCCATGGACGGCGCTCTTTGTTTGTGCATATCCGGTCAAATACGCAACGAATGTTTTAATTTTGCTCATGACTCACCTCAGACATGTGTAAGGGGGCAACAGGGTTTTTTTCAGATTCAACTGCTATTTAGGCAGCATCTTTAATTTCTCGGCTCAGGATCTGTTCAACTGTTACCGCGAGCGCCGCAATGACATGCGCGTCATGCTCACAGCTTGGTGGAAGCTCTACAGCTTTAACTTGAATCTCGCGTAAGGCTGCAAGTGCGCGCTGGATATCGAGAGTATCCATAAATCAGTTCCAGTATTTGTTCGAACAAACAAAATCAACAAGAGCATCGGCCTTCGCCTTCATGCCAAACGAGTTGATATATACGCTTTCCATATAACCACGACTTACATCAACCACAACCCAGCCACTTGCTAAACGCTCCAACTTAAACTTTGTAGCCTCTGGAGTACCTTTGTAAGAATTTGGCACTTTCCCACAGTGCGGACTTACGCTGAAAGTTAGTCCTACCCAGTCCTTTTTGAAGAGAACAGCAGAAAGCCTTTTTTCAATGTGCTTCACTGCGCTCTCGATGTCTTCAACGCTGATGCAGCGCACACGAGCCCTTGCCTCAACCTGCTCAATCACAGAAGAAAGTTTTTCTTTATTGCTTACCTTGATTTTCATGTCTGCCTCTCATTTGTTAACAGCTATTCAGTTAGCCGATGAACAAATAATAAGAGGTAATAACAAAACCCTCTAATTGCATTTACCTAAAACTGCAAATGCTTTTGCAATTGCGCGAACATATAAAATTAACGAATAACGAATTTTCTTGAACCGCGCACTGAAAACTTGATTAACTCTTCCTATCGCCCACAAAAAAGCCCCTCGCAAGGGGCTTTTAATCAGGAGATTCAATCTAGTACCTGCGAATTATTCCAGTTACCTCATTGAAGAACTCTTGCGGATTCTCGCCATGAGTAGAGGTCTCGCCGGTGGCGACATAAGCTTTCCAGGCACCATCGCTGTACACGAATTTGAAGCCTTCCGAACTTGCAGTACGGCGACGATAGCCGCCAAAGTTGTCAATCGGTCGAATCTTCTCAACACCGTCCACTACAAGCGACAGGTAGCCTGTATCAGGGTTCGCCGCCTCATTCCAGAAAGTCAGTTCAATTCTTTTGGCCTTGGGAGTACCCAGTGCATCTTCAAGGTACTGCGAGGCTTTCTCGCTGTAGACCGCATCAGTTGTTGCCTCTTCCGGCATGATTTTGTTTTCTTTCGACTCACCACAACCGACCAGGGCGGCGAAGGCGATAGCTACCAGGGCAATTTTGATTTTCATGATTCCTGTCCTTTTCACTTCTTGATGCTCAAACGGATCGCATGAATCGCGTATCCGACAATTCTGTCGTTCTGCCGCACACGGATTACATCTGTTTCCACGTATCCCTGAGGTGCTCGATCAACGTTCCCGTTGAAAACGATTGCCACCGGAGTTCGAACCGTCGCGGTGTAGCGGTTCAAGTTGCCCACGGCTTTGACGCCCTCCTGGACAACCTTGCCAGCTCCAGTATTTACAGCGAGCACAAGGCCGTTCTTCGGGCTCTTCAGCTGATCGAGAATACCCACGCGCTGAAGGCTTGAACGCCAGTCCCGGTATGCCGGATCGGTCAGGCATTCAACGTGCAAATCCTGCAGTTGGCGTTCGTGAGCTGCGTAGTTCAGCTGGAATGCTTTCATCACGCACTTCTCTGCAAACTTCAACAGCGGGACCGGATGAGGCTCGCTCGCGGCCTCGGCCTGGACGGTAGCCATGAGGATCAGCGCGGCCAAGGCACCTTTCGCCAGGTTCATTGCTCGATCACCAGGTGAGTAAGCAACGCCAGATATGCCGCCGCTGTCACATACAGCATCCCTAGCACAGCAGACCCAACAGTTGCTTGCCCGGTATGAGCTACATACGTCAGTCCAGCAATTGCAAACGGCCAGGCCAGGGCAGCGGCGCCACAACCGAACACTAGGGCGACCATGACCAGGCCGGCGATGATGCGGAACCCCCAAGGCGCATGCTCCAGTGGGAACATGATGCAGGCCTCAAGACCAGCAACCAGGAAGCGGATTGGGTTGCGGGCGATGCGGCGCGCTGCAGTGAAACCAGGCCATACGATATTAAGCACGTTCATCGTTCAACTCCTCGGCCAGATCCTGCTGCGCAGCACGCCAATCGCGGATCAGGGCCTTCAACTCATCGGCGCCGGCGCGAAGCTTCGCACCAGTACCAGGGACTAAGGCGACCCGGCCGGAATCGGCCAGTACGCAATACTCTTCCGCTCGTATGCGCAGCTCCTCGATTTCATCCTGGTTGGCGGTCGCTGATTCAATCATCAGCGCAGCCTGTTCCAGGATCTCGCCCTGCATGAGCAGCAGGGCGGTATCGAGGCCTGGCAAGGGCGCCAGGCGCAGGGTCATTACAGAGCCCCCTTTTCCATGACCACCGGCTGGAGCGGCGCCTTGAGCTTGATCTCAACGCGGCGATTCTGCGCCCTCCCCTCCTCGCTCGAATTGCTGGCGATCGGCTGAGACGGACCGGCGCCGTATACCTGAATGCGTTCTTTCGCGATGCCCTGGCCGATGAGGTACTTGCCGACGCTTACAGCGCGACGCTGGCTGAGCTCGATGTTGCTCGCGTTGCTGCCGACCGAATCGGTGTGGCCGGTGACCTCGATGTTGTTGTCGCCGTACTCACGGAAGCTGGTGGCCAGCTTGTCGAGGTTGAACTGGGCTGCGGGGCTGAGCTCAGTCGATCCGGTCTGGAAGGTGATCGCGCCGGGCATAACCAACTTGATGTCGTCGCCCTGGCGTTGCACTTCGATCCCGGTGCCAGCAGTCGCTTTGCGCAATTCGGCTTCCTGGCGGTCGGCGTAGACGCCGTAACCGGCACCGGCCAGGCCGCCGATACCGGCGCCGATGAGTGCGCCTTTGCCGCGGTTGTCTTTGTTGATCAGAGCGCCTGCAGCGGCGCCGGCGATAGTGCCGATGGAGCCCCAGGTAAGGGTCTGATTGCGCGAGCCGTCCTGATCGGTCGGGCCGAGGTTGGCGCAGCCGGCCAGGGAGAGGATGCTGAGGATCAGCGCGGAAGAGATGAGCTTTTTCATTGTCGAGTCCTTTACTGCGACGGGTTGATTGGGTTTGCACGCAATGGCATGCGAAGCCGCGGGAGCGGCAGATCAACTGGTGTCACAGCGAAGACCCGACTGGGCTTTTCTTGGTTTTGCCGCCCCTACCCTGTCGCTGATCCTGGTAGGTTTGGTAGTGTTTCTAAGGTCTATTCTAGCACTTAATTCGTAATTGCCAATTACTAATTACGAATTAGTAATTAATATTTATCCTCTGTACCCCGCGGCCTCCAGGGCCTCGCGCACAATCGCGCTGATCGTTCTGGGGCCTTCACCTGAGCGTTTGTTGTCGCGCACCGTATCCTCCAGCTGCTCGATTACGCTGGGCGGCAGACTGATTGAGATTGGCTTTGCTTTGATCGCTGCCGAGGATCCTGCTGTTTTCTGCTCACCATAAGGGCGATCAGCAAGCTGCCGCGCAAGGGCCTCTGCCGCAACGGAGCTGACCGGGCTCTTACCAGCAGCGGCCTGGCTTGGTTTTTTAAGCGCCACGGAACACCTCCTGCAGCAGGGCGTTGATCTCTGCCGCTGCCTGAGCGTTGTCGCCCTCTAGGACGGACTTGCCGGTAGGGATCGAGTCCTTATAAGCCTTGCGATAGAAGCCTACAGACTCAAGCGGCTTGATCTCTGGGAATTCGGCCAGGAACTCAAGGAACTCGCGGCGCTCGGTCTCGCGCACGGCAGGGTTCGTAGAAGCCATCGAGTGGTATGCGTAGACCTTCAGGCCAGGATTCAGGTCGCGCACCCGTACCACTTGCTCCTGGAGCTCGCTGAGCGTGTCCAGATCCAGCTGGCTGCACTGGTGGGGCGCGATGATCAGATCGGCAACCGCTGCGCCCGTGATCAACTCGCGGGAGTTGCGACCAGCCACATCGACGATGACGAAATCGAATTTCTCACCCAGCGTGCGCAGGGTAGAGGAGATGTTGTCGCGCTTTTCGATCAGTGTGATTTTCGGCTCAAGGCCTGCGGCCTCACGCTCGGCGTACCAACGCGAAGCGCTGCGCTGCGGGTCAGCGTCCACCAGGCAGACATCATGCCCCTTTGCGGCCAGAGCCACGGCAATGTTGATGGCGGTGGTCGTTTTCCCGGCGCCGCCCTTGTTGCAGCCAACGACAGTGACGTCGCCCATGTCGCACCCCTTACGAATTGTGATTTATGAAATAGTAATTACGAATTAACAGATGAAGCAAGCGCCATAATCTCGTCGGCAACGGCCTCAGAGTAGGGGAGACGCCATCCGATTGCCCCGGCCCCTCCCGTGCTAACGTTGTTTCGTGACCAGTCATCGCCGTCAGATCCGTTATTCTGGATGTACCAGATCCAAGCCTCGCCGATCACAAACCAGGATCCATGGCCGTAGATGTCCTGAGTATCAAGAAAGCGGCTCCCTTCTGGCTGGTGTACCCCTTCAGGCAACTCACCGCTACGTTGGATCTCATCGGCGATGTGCTTTACAGCCGCTTGATGATCCATCGCCACACGACGGTGTGCGTGATCTTTTTCTTCTTCAGCTTCGAGTTTTGCGATCTCGTCATCGGTCGCCAGCCGATAGTAGGCATAGCACCCCATCTCGCCTTCATAGCCGAGGAGGTGCGAGCCGCTGCAACTCGGCGCGCTCTCGTCGATACGAAATGATTTGCCGAAATCCTCGATCACAAGGATTCGGCCGGCGAGGCGGGTCGGAATACCCTTTGCTGGCCGTACAGCCAGCGGCACCAAGATCCGGTTAGCGCGGCGGCTAGCCTGCTTTTCCTCGCGGGCCATTTTCTCTTCCTGGTAAACCCGCTGACGCTCTGCTGCCTGCGATTCATATTCATTGGCGTTCTTCTGCGCTTTGGCCACTACAGCTGCCAGACGATCGGTAAGCTGAGGAAATGCAGGGCAACGAGTTCGAGCCTGGATGACAGCATTGCTCTTGTACGAACCACTCTGTACGTCACGCTCAGCGAAGCCGAGCCACTTCTCAGCCTCCACAAGCGCCAGGACCTGCTGAGCAGCCTCCTCGGAAACGGCTTCAAATCGCAGGTTCGCGCCGTATTTTGAGCGTTCGCTCAGATCCCGAACCGGGATTTCTACCACCGCACCCGCTTCCAGGTGGGCGGTCAGGTCACTGATCACCAGCTGGGCTTTAGCGCGCCCGAGCGTGCATTCAAAGTATTTGCGGCCGCGTTTCACGATGGTGAGAGTTTTTCGGCTGATGTCAGTCATGGTAGGGGCTCCATCTGTTAATCGAGGTCATGGAGCAGAGCTCCAGGAGGGGTGGCTTCGAGTAACAGCGGGCATCCGACAGGACATTTCTAGTTATTGCCATCGCATCCCTACCGCTGCTCGGGGATGGTCTGGTGGTGCTTCTAAGGTCTATTCTAGCACCTTCATCGTAATTCGCAATTACGAATTAACAATAAAACACATCTTTCAGCCTGGCCATCAGGCCCCGCCAGCGAGCTGCGCTCGCACAGCGCCAAGCGCCTTCAAGCTTTCAAGGTCGACCAGGCGCACCTCGCGCCCGAGCTCCACGGCACCCACTAGGCGCCCGTCAATTCCGAACAGAATCAGCTTCACCATTGGCTTCACGCCTCCGTTTGGGTGGTTACGGATCGACTATAGCCGCGAAAATCATAATTCACAATTACTAATTCGCAATTCGTATAAGTTTATTTGTTTGTTTATTTCTTTGTTTGTTGCTAATATTCATCTATCCCAGAGGAGGGTAGATATGCGACCAGCAGAATTCACACCCGAGCAGATCATCCAGGCCGGCCAGGCGCTCATTGAAGCCGGCCGCAAAGTCACCGGCTTCGCCCTTCGCCAGCGGGTCGGCGGCGGCAACCCGAACCGCCTCAAGGCCATTTGGGACGAGCACCTGGCTGGCCAGTCTGTAGTCCAATCTGAGCCCGTGGCGGAATTGCCCGTTGAGGTAGCCGAACAGTTGAAGGTCGTCACTGAGGCGCTGACTGACAGGCTTGCAGCGCTGGCCGTGGATCTGAACGACAAGGCAGTCAAAGCCAGCGAACGTCGCGTAGCTGAAGTTGTGCGCGCTGCAGGCGAACAGCGTGAGCAGGCTGATAGCGAGCTGGCAGACGCCAGCCAGACTGTCGACGACCTGGAGCAGAAGCTCGACGAGAAGGTTGAGCTGATCGAATCCCTGGAGCAGCAACTCGCTAGCGAAAAATCAGCGCGCCAGGCTCAGGCTGTCGAGCTGGCCCAGGTGCGTGAACGGCTGGTCGCTGTGGAAGAGGCTGCAGGGAAGGCGGCTGATCAAGCGGCGCAGCGTGAAAAGGAACTACAGGCCGACATCCTGGATGCACGCCGTGCCGAGCAAGCCTCCCGCGAACGTGAAGCGCAAGCTGTTGGCGCATTGGCTGCTGCTGAAAAGCAACATGTCGAGGATGCTGAGATCAGCCAGCGCCTGCGCCTGGATCTACGCAAGACGGGCGACGAGCTGGCGAAAAGCCGCTCTGACGCAGAGAACGCTACTGCTCAGCTGCAGTCGGCCCTTGAGGAGCTGCAGACGGCTCGCGCTGAAGCACGGGCAGGCCTGGAGTACAAAGCACAGCTGGAAGCTGCTACGCAGCGCATCACCTCTGCAGAAGAACGCGAGCGCGATGCTCGCCAAGCCGCCGAGAAGGCCTCTGGCGAAGCGCACCAGGCGCAAGTGGCTCTGCAGGCGACGCAGGCCCGCCTGGAGTCGATTACCCGCGAACTTGAAACCGCGCAGGCCGCAGCATCTGAAGCGAAAGCCGAGCTGAAAGAGATCCGCGCCGAGATGAAAAAGCCCGCAGCGAAGAAAGGGGATGTCTAATTTTTTGTTTGTATTGACAAACAAAAGAGGGCCGGCGATAATGGAGCCCTGATTTGGAGAGAGTCAAATCACCGACCCGGCGGAACCGGGACCTAGGAGAAAGATTATGATCATCAAAACCGGCACCACTCTTACCGCAGACCAGGCTCGCGCCATCATCACCGCCTACGGCGCAGAACACGTTTGTTTCGACGGCGAATTGCCTGTAGAACTTGACATCGCATACATCCAAGACAACGACACCTTCACCGGGTCATGCCGAGATAAAGGGAAAATTCACTCACTTCGCTTTTAAGCGGTTGATCCTGAATGGTTTTTCAAATCGCGCGCACAGTCTCTGATCGTGGACTATCTTTTCTGACTCCTCAGAAAAGGAGGTTCTATGGCTTCATTAGAGCGCACGGCGTACCCCACTCTGTCAAAGACGTATTCAAAAGCTGAGCTGCAGCGTGATTTCTCCTTTTCCGATGATGAGATTAAGTGGGTACGAAGCAAGTCCAAGGCCCCCTTTCACCTCAATCTCGCCGTTCTCCTCAAGACCTTTCAGGTACTTCGATATTTCCCTGATATCACCGACGTGCCTGATCAACTGGTGGCGTTCATTCGTGGAGAGTTGGGCCAGCGTAGCAAGGTGAAATTCGCTGAGTACAAGTGGTTTCAGCAATATCGCCATATGAACGCCATCCGAGCTCGTCTCGGCGTGACTGCATTTTATGGCTCAGATGCTATCGAGGTTGCTGAGCGCCACGCCAAAGAAATGTCGTTCGTGCTTGATCAGCGTGCCGACATCATTAACTCGGTGATTGAAGAACTGATCCGCCAGGATTATGAGCTACCTGCGTATTCGACCCTGAATGATCTCGCTGAGCGGATTCATACCGAATCCCAAGAGGCAATATTCAACCTTGTGGTAACCAGAACGCCAATCGAGGTGATCCATAAGCTAAAGGAGCTGCTCGACACTGACTTCGGTCGACGCCAAAGCGACTTCAATGCACTGAAACAGGCGCCCAAGAAGCCATCTCGCAAGCACCTGGAAGTGCTGATCGATCACTTGGCCTGGCTAGAGAGCTTTGGGGACCTGGAAGCCATTTTTGACGGGATCGTCGATGCCAAGATCCGCCACTTTGCTGCCCAAGCTGCTGCGTCGGACGTCTCCGAGCTGAAGGACTGTTCGCTGCCGAAACGCTACACACTGATGCTGGCCCTGATCTATCGAATGCGAGTGCGAACTCGGGATCACCTGGCCGAGATGTTCATCCGACGAATATCGACGATCCACAAACGCGCCAAGGAAGAGTTGGAGCAAATCCATGCGCGGCAACGCCAGAAGCTGGAGCAACTGGCGGCTACCCTGGACGGCGTGGTGCAGATTCTGGTTCAAGAACCGGATGACCAGGAAGCTGGCAGCCTGATTCGGGAATACCTCTCCCCCGATGGCAATCTGGATCGGTTGCGTGAGACTTGCGCCGAAGTCCAAGCTACCGGCGGCAATAACTACCTGCCGCTGATCTGGAAGCACTTCAAGTCCCATCGTTCGCTGCTGTTCCGTCTCAGCCACCTTCTCCAACTGGAACCCACGACTCAGGATCGATCACTGATCCAGGCGCTTCTGCTCATCCAGGACTGCGAAAATCTACACCGCGAATGGATCGGCGAGCACGTCGACTTGTCGTTTGCCTCGGAGCGCTGGATCAAGGTCGTTCGTCGTCCTACCAGTGAGGGACCACCGACCAACCGGCGCTATCTGGAAGTCTGCGTATTCTCCTACCTGGCCAGCGAGCTGCGCTCCGGCGACATGTGCGTGCTGGGGTCGGAATCTTTCGCTGACTACCGCAAACAGTTGCTGCCCTGGGAAGAATGTCTCCAGCAACTACCAGCTTACTGCGAAAAGGTGGGGCTTCCTGGTACGGCGAAGGAGTTTGTTGCCTCCCTCAAAACCCAGTTGGAGGAAACCGCGCAGCAGCTGGATGAAAAATTCCCCTCCTGCCGAGGTGACGTATCGATCAATGAAGCCGGCGAGCCGGTGCTGCGCCGAGTAATCGCGCGGGACATCCCGCCTTCGGCTATCTCGCTGCAGACAGCGCTCATGCAGCGCATGCCGGCCAGGCATGTGCTCGACATCATGGCTAACATCGAGCATTGGATTCAGTTCACACGGCATTTCGGGCCGATGTCCGGTAACGAGCCGAAGCTCAAAGAGCCTGCCGAGCGCTACCTGATGACGATCTTCGCCATGGGCTGCAACCTAGGCCCTAACCAGGCCGCGCGGCATCTGGCCGGTAATGTCACGCCGCACATGCTCTCCTATACCAATCGCCGTCACCTCTCGCTGGAGAAGTTGGACAAAGCTAACCGCGAGCTGGTGGAACTCTACCTGCAGCTCGACCTGCCCAAGCTCTGGGGCGACGGCAAAGCGGTGGCCGCGGACGGTACGCAGTTTGACTTCTATGACGACAACCTGCTGGCCGGCTATCACTTCCGCTACCGCAAGATGGGAGCCGTGGCCTATCGGCACGTGGCCAACAACTACATCGCAGTGTTCCAGCACTTCATCCCGCCGGGCATCTGGGAGGCGATCTACGTGATTGAGGGGCTGCTCAAGGCTGATCTTAGCGTCGAGGCTGACACGGTGTACTCCGATACCCAAGGGCAGTCGGCCACGGTGTTTGCCTTCACCCATCTGTTGGGCATCAACCTGATGCCACGTATTCGCAACTGGCGCGACCTAGTGATGTGCCGGCCGGATCGCGGTGCTTCGTACAAGCATATCAACCGCCTGTTCACTGACACTGCCGACTGGAACCTGATCGAAACCCATTGGCAGGATCTGATGCAGGTCGCGCTATCGATCCAGGCCGGCAAAATATCCTCACCTATGCTGCTGCGCAAACTCGGCTCCTACAGCCGGCGCAACAAGCTCTACCATGCGGCACAGGCACTGGGCAGCGTGATCCGTACAATCTTCCTGCTCAACTGGATCGGCAGTCGCGAGTTGCGCCAGGAGGTCACCGCGAACACCAACAAGATCGAGTCTTACAACGGATTCTCCAAGTGGTTGTCCTTCGGCGGCGATGTGATTGCTGAGAACGATCCGGACGAGCAGCAGAAGCGGCTGCGCTACAACGACATGGTGGCCTCGTCGGTGATCTTGCAGAACACTGTGGATATGATGCGCATCCTGCAGAAGCTGGCCCGCGAGGGCTGGCAGTTCACCGATGAAGACGTGTCTTTCCTCAGTCCCTACCTGACCAGCAACGTCAAACGCTTCGGCGAATTCAACCTCAAGCTCAACCGGCCACCAGAACCCTGGATCAAGGATTCGGTGTTTCAACAAGCCGCCGGCTCGCTGCGAGTCAACACGGCCAGCAGGGCCGATGCCGAGGAGGCAACATGATCGAGATTCCACCGGCGTCTTTTCACATTACCCCCTACGGCGAAGTGGATGCTGTGGCCCTGGAAAAGCTGCGAGAGGACTTCGACACCTCCCAACTTCTGCGATTGGTTGACCGACTGGATGCCTGTCTGGCCAATCTGGGTGAAATTGTGGCCGTCCGTGATGAGTTGCTGAAGCTTCACGCAATGGCTCTTACTCTCGTAGAGGGCTCGGCACTGACAGTGCCGACTGAGAATGCCTGCATCTGGTCGGAAGCCGAGTCGCTACAACAGGATCTTGAGGCCCTCTCTGAGTGGGTGCAATCAGCCCAAGCAGGGATCGTCCCCTTGCTCGGTCTTGCACCTGATCATGTATTGTAGGTGGCCTGGCAGCCCCGGTAGACCGCCGATCCACCTTAGCTCTACGGCCCCCGTAAGCTGAAGGTCAGTCGGTCGGAACGCCCCTCACGATAGATTAAGGGCTTAGTTGGGTATTCATTCCATCACAGCCTCCGTTATTCAATGGCCTTTGCCTTCTTGAGCGCAGCTGATCTCACAGAATTAGCGCTTCTGCTCGTGGAGCTCCGCGTAGTGCTCCCAGATTTGTGATCATCCCAAACTCTCGGATGGTCGCCACCTTACTGCTTGACCTTGCCCCAACGGTAAGGTCCAACCTCTCAATAACGAGATAATCGTGGAGGTTGGCAATGACCCGCGCATTCCCCGAAACCACTGCTGCTGCGCACGCCGGCCTTGTTCGGCAATGGACGTTTGGCGTAGAAGGCATGACCTGTGCCTCCTGCGTGGCACGGATCGAGAAGGCATTGACTCAAGTACCCAGGGTTTCCGCCGCCAGGGTCAATCTGGCCAGCGAAGCGGTTATGGTAGAAGCCGATGCCGATTTGGCTCCCCTGCTAGAGGCGGTCGAAGGCGCGGGTTACCGCGTGAAGGAAGAGCAACTGGACCTGGTCATCGGCGGTATGACCTGCGCTTCCTGCGTCGGCCGGGTCGAGAAGGCCCTGCTGAAGGTGCCGGGCGTGCTGGCGGCCACGGTGAATCTGGCCAGCGAGGCGGCCCGGGTCCGGGTGGTGTCCGGTGCGGTAGCGCCGGCGGCGCTGATCCAGGCGGTTGCGGCCGCCGGGTACGAGGCCGGTGTGCCGGCAGCCAAAGAGGCCGCCGCCGCGCCGCCGTCTCGCGACTGGTGGCCGGTGGCACTGGCCGCCGTGCTGTCCCTGCCGCTGGTGGTGCAGATGATCGCCGTGTTGCTGGGCGCGCGCTGGAGCCTGCCGGGCTGGATACAACTGCTGTTGGCCACGCCGGTGCAGTTCTGGCTGGGGGCACGTTTCTATCGGGCCGGTTGGCGAGCATTGCGCGCCGGCAGCGGCAATATGGACCTGCTGGTGGCGCTCGGTACCAGTGCCGGCTACGGGCTGTCGGTCTATCTGATGGCGACGCATGCCGGCCCCGGCGTCCCGCACCTCTATTTCGAGGCTTCCGCGGTGGTGATCACCCTGGTCCTGCTCGGCAAGTGGCTGGAAGCGCGTGCCAAGCGCCACACTGGAGACGCCATTCGAGCACTGCAGGCACTACGGCCGGACACCGCCCGGGTGCGCCGTGAGGGTGTGGACTATCAGGTATCGGTGAGTACCTTGGCCGTCGGTGATTTGCTGGTGGTACGGCCGGGCGAGCGAGTTCCCGCCGATGGTCTGGTACGCGACGGGCGCAGCCATCTCGACGAGTCGCTGCTGACCGGTGAGAGCCTGCCGGTGGCGAAAACTGAAGGCGATGTGGTGACCGGCGGCGCAATCAACGGCGAAGGACTGTTGCTGGTCGAGACCACAGCGGTCGGCGCGGAAAGTACGCTGGCCCGAATCATCCGCATGGTCGAAAACGCTCAAGCGGCCAAGGCGCCGATCCAGCGCCTGGTGGATCGGATTAGCGCCGTCTTCGTCCCCGTGGTGTTGGTGATCGCTGCCATGACCCTGCTGATCGGCTGGTGGCTCACCGGCGAGGTGGCCGGCCCACTGATCAACGCGGTGGCGGTGCTGGTCATCGCTTGCCCTTGCGCGCTGGGCCTGGCCACGCCGACGGTGATCATGGTCGGCACCGGCGTCGGTGCGCGCCACGGCATCCTAATCAAGGACGCGGAAGCCTTGGAGATCGCCCACCGGGTCAGCGTGGTGGCTTTCGACAAGACCGGCACGCTGACCCAGGGCAAGCCAAGGGTGACCGCGCTGGAAGTGGCGAATGGCGATAGCGCGCGCCTGCTGCTGCAGGCCGCCTCGGCGCAGGCCGGCAGCGAACACCCGCTGGCGCAGGCGCTGCTGGACAAGGCCAAGCAGGACGGCACGGATTTATTGCCCGCATCCAAGGTCACGGCGTTGCCGGGGCGCGGTCTGGCGGCCTTGGTCGCAGGGCGAGAGCTGCGCCTGGGCAGCACACGACTGATGCAGGAGCTCGGCGTTGACCTGTCACCGCTGGCGGCGTCCGCAGCAACGCTGGCCCGGGCCGGCAACAGCGTGTCCTGGCTCGCCGACGTGACTGGACAGCCACTGCTGTTGGGCCTGATCGCCTTCGGTGATGTGCTGAAGCCGAGTGCCCGCCAGGCCGTGGCGCGGCTGCGCGGACTGGGCATACGGACCGTGATGATCAGCGGCGACAACCGCGGTGCGGCTGAGAGCGTGGCGGCTATGCTCGGCCTCGACGAGGTGCGCGCCGAGGTGTTGCCCGGCGACAAGGCCGCGGAGGTGCAGGCGCTGAAGACCGGTGGCGCAGTGGTAGCCATGGTCGGCGACGGCATCAACGACGCTCCGGCGCTGGCGGCGGCGGATGTTGGCATTGCCATGTCGACCGGTACCGATGTAGCCATGCACACCGCCGGCATCACCCTGATGCGCGGTGATCCGGCGCTGGTGGCGGATGCCTTGGCTCTCTCCCGCCATACCTACGGACGGATTCTGAAGAGCCTGTTTTGGGCCTTCGTCTACAACCTGGTCGGCATTCCACTGGCCGCCTTCGGCCTGTTGAGCCCGGTGGTGGCCGGTGCGGCGATGGCATTGTCCAGCGTCTCGGTGGTCACTTACGCGCTGCTGCTCAAGCGATGGCGGCCGGCACCGGTAGAGCTGGACGGAGGCGCTGGCTCAGCAAGAAGGAGGCATCCATGAACATTGGCGCAGCGGCGAACGTCAGCGGCTTGACCGCCAAAATGATCCGCTATTACGAACGCATCGAGCTGGTCCCAGCTTCTCGGCGCACCCGGTCTGGCTATCGCGACTACCTGGAAAGGGATGTACAGGTTTTGCGCTTTATCCACCACGCCCGAGAACTGGGCTTCTCATTGACGCAGGTGCGCGCCTTGCTGGCGTTATGGCGGGATCGCCAACGCCCTAGCAGCGAAGTTCAAGTCATAGCCCACCACTACATCGACGCGCTGAACGCACGCATTGTCTTGCTCCAGGCACTGCGCGACAGTCTGAGCTACCTGGCCGAGCATTGCGACGACCTTGAGCAACCACCGGGGCCGATTCTGGATGATCTGCCCCCCCCACTAGCTGAATGAAAGGAGAACATCATGACCTGCGATAAATCCACCATGATTCGGGTTGGCATAGGAGCCGGCATCTTTCTGCTGGCTGCCTATGTCCTGTTCCCGGCTTTTCAAACCTGGATTGCGGCGAACGCGCTGATCTTCCTGCTACTGCTCTGTCCGCTGTCAATGCTGTTCTGCATGCGCGGCATGCACAAAGGACCACCCGCTAGCGATGACACGCAGAAGGTAAAGCCGATCGAGCGTGATCCGACTGACGCGCCGTGATCTTTCCGCAAAACGGAACACTGACGAATTGCTCCCCCTATCGACCTGGGCTAGACTCCGCCGCATGAAACGACGCCTGCACCTGCTGTTGCTCCTGCTGCTCAGCCTGACCCTTCCCCTGAATGGGGTCGCAGGTGTGCTCGCGTTTTCCGAACCTTGCCCCATGGAACAGCACGGCATCTCGATGGAGGATATGCAGGCTTCTTGCTGCGAAGACCATCAGCAGCAAATGTCCAGCGGCAAAGTCTGCAAGACCGGACAAGAGTGCAAGAGCAGCAGCATGCTGCAGGTTTCGGTCATCAAGACGCCTCTTCTGTTTTCTCGCTCCGTAGTAATCACTCCTACCCACGATTTCCTTCCAACCGCGTCCCCCTCTGGGGTGTGGCGTCCCCCCCGCGCCTGATTCCCGTGCCGACTTGAGTCCCGTTTCCCCCTCTTAGGCGGCGAGACGGTGTGCGTGTGCCCGTGTGGGTACGCGCCGGATCATCCACAGGAATCGTGAATATGAATCTCCGACGCTACTGCGGAGGACGCCTTTCGCTGGCCGCCCTCACGCTGTGCGCCCTGGCCGTGCCCGGCCTGGCCGCCGCCCTTACCCTGGACGAAGCCCTGCGCCTGGCGGAGCGCGAGGCACCGTCACTGGCTGCCCAGGCTGCCAACCAAGATGCCGCCATGCAGGCCGCCATTCCCGCCGGTGAATTACCGGACCCCAAGCTTGCCCTAGGTATCCAGAACTTTCCCATCGAGGGCGATGCCCGTGGCAGCCTCACGCGCGACTTCATGACCATGCAGATGGTCGGGGTCATGCAAGAAGTTCCCAACCGAGCCAAGCGCCGTGCCCGTGTCGAGGCTGCCCAGGCGGGCATCGACAGCGCCGATGCACTGGAGCGGGTCGAACGCCTCAAGGTGCGCCGTGAAACTGCGCTTGCCTGGATCGGCGGCTTCGCGGTCGAGCAGAAACTGCAACTGTTCCAGACTCTGTACGACGAGAATCGCCTGCTGGCCAAGGCCGTACAGGCCAGCTTGGCCGGCGGCCGTGGCCAGGCGGCTGACAGTTTGGCGCCCAAGCAGGAAGCAGCACTGCTCGCCGAGCAGGAAGATGAACTAGAACGCAACCGCACGCAGGCCCGCGCGGCCCTGCGCCGCTGGGTCGGGCCGGTGGCGGTCGAGCCGCTGTCCGGCTCTTGGCCGAGCTGGCGAGTCGATGACCTGCATTTCCGCCACAGTTTGGATCGTCACCCTGAGCTGCAGGCCTTCACGCCGATGACACAGGAGGCAGAGGCCCAGGTGCGTCTAGCCGAAGCGGACAAGAAACCCGACTGGAGCTGGGAGCTGGCCTACCAAAAACGTGGCGAGGCCTTTGGCGACATGGTCTCCGTGCAGTTCACCTTCGACCTACCCCTGTTCACCGCCAGCCGGCAGGACCCGAAGATCGCCGCCAAGCGCGCCGAAGTGCTGCGCCTGGAAGCCGAGCGCGAAGCCATGACACGGGAGCACGCGCAAGCGCTGGCCGACGATCTGGCCGAACACCGCCGCCTGGAGCGCGCCGTGGAGCGCAGCCGACAAACCCTGGTACCGCTGGCCGAGGAGAAGGTACGCCTGGCCATGGCGGACTACCGCGCCGGCCGTGGCGAGTTAATGGCGCTAGTGGCCGCGCGGCGCGAACTCATCGAGGCCCGCCTGAAACACATCGACCTTGAACAGCAACGTGCACAGACCAGTGCCCGCCTGTATTTCGCCTATGGAGAAAGTAGCCAATGAAGACTCGAATCTGGAAAGGCGCGTTGCTGACGGGCTTGGCGCTCGCCATTGGTGCAGCGGGCGGCTACTGGTTCGCTCAGCCCCTGGTGGAGGCCGGGGCCAGCATGGCCAATGCCCAGGAGTCCTCCGCACCGGACGAGCGCGAAGTGCTCTATTGGTACGACCCCATGTACCCGCAGCAGAAATTTGACCAACCCGGCAAGTCTCCCTTCATGGACATGGAATTGGTGCCGCGCTACGCCGGCGAGGCGAGTGACAGTGCCGCGGTCAGCATCGACCCAAGCGTCGTCCAGAACCTGGGCATGCGCCTAGCGACTGTCACCCGTGAACACTCGGTCACTGAGTTGGAAGTGGTCGGCAACCTAGCCTTCAATAACCGCGATGTCGCCGTGGTGCAGGCACGCAGCGGGGGCTTCGTCGAGCGCGTGTATCGGCGCGCGCCCGAGGACCTGCTGGCCGCCGGGGCGCCGCTGGCCGACCTACTGGTACCCGAATGGGCGGCTGTTCAAGAAGAGTTCCTGGCCTTGCGCGAGGTCGGTGAAAGAGCATTGTTGGACGCAGCCCGGCAGCGCCTGCGCCTGGCTGGGATGCCGCAGTCATTGATCGAGCGGGTCGAGCGTAGTGGCAAGGTCCAGGCCCTCTGGACGGTCACTAGCCCGATTGCCGGCGTGCTGCAGGAGCTCAATGTCCGCGAAGGCATGACCCTGGCCGCTGGCCAACCCTTGGCCACAGTCAACGGCCTGAGCAGTGTCTGGCTCGACGTGGCTGTGCCTGAGGCCGAAGCCGGCGGCGTACAGCTCGGCCAGCCGGTGGAGGCATACCTGCCCGCCTTCCCCGGTGAAGTGCTGGCGGGCACGGTGAGCGCCTTCCTGCCGCAGGCCAACCTGGATAGCCGCACGCTGCGCGTGCGGGTCGAACTGGATAACCCGACGGGCCGTCTGCGGCCAGGCATGACCGCCAAGGTTCGGCTGAGTCGCCCGAGCGAACAGAGAGCATTGTACGTGCCGAATGAAGCGGTAATCCGTACCGGCCGGCGTGCCCTGGTGATGCTGGTCGAAGGCGAGGGTCGTTATCGACCGGTTGAGGTCCGTCTTGGACGGGAAAGGACTGACAAGGCGGAAATTGTCGAGGGCCTGGAGGAAGGTCAGCAGGTAGTCGCCTCCGGACAGTTCCTGCTCGATTCCGAGGCCAGCCTGCGCGGGGTACTCGCCCAGGACCTCGCATCACCCGACGCTCAGCCGATGCAGGCCCTGCATGAGGCGGAAGGCAAGGTGGTCGAGATCGACAACGACTCGGTCACCCTGGCCCATGGTCCGTTCAAGACCCTCGGCATGCCTGGAATGACCATGACCTTTCCGTTGGCAGATCCGACTCTGCTGGAGGGCGTACAGGCAGGGGACTCGGTACACGTTGGCGTGCGCGAAACGGACGACGGCCTGTTGATCGAGCGGCTGGATAAGCTGGAGGTGCAACCATGATCGCCAAGCTGATCCGCTGGTCGGTGGCCAACCGCTTCTTGGTGCTGCTGGCCACCCTGTTCGCCGTCGGCTGGGGTGTCTGGTCGGTGCAGAACACCGCCATCGACGCGCTGCCGGACCTCTCCGATGTGCAGGTGATCATCCGCACGCCCTTCCCGGGGCAGGCGCCGCAGATCGTCGAGAATCAGGTGACCTATCCACTGGCCACCACCATGCTCTCGGTGCCGGGCGCGAAAACGGTGCGCGGTTATTCCTTCTTCGGCGACAGCTTCGTCTACGTGCTGTTCGAGAACGGCACCGACCTGTACTGGGCGCGTTCGCGGGTACTGGAATACCTCAGCCAGGTGCAGGCCCGTCTGCCTGCGGGCGCCGCGCCCGCCCTGGGCCCTGATGCCACCGGGGTGGGCTGGATCTATCAGTACGCCCTGGTCGACCGCACCGGCACGCATGACCTGGCGCAGTTGCGGGCGCTACAGGACTGGTTCCTCAAGTTCGAACTGAAGACCCTGGCCAATGTCGCCGAGGTGGCCACCATCGGTGGCATGGTCAAGCAGTACCAGGTGGTGCTCGATCCGATCAAGCTGGCCAGCCGCGGCATCACCCAGCAGCAGGTCGCTGAGGCAATTTCCAGGGCCAACCAGGAAACCGGCGGTGCGGTGCTGGAACTGGCCGAGACCGAGTTCATGGTGCGCGCTTCGGGTTACCTGCAGACGCTGAATGACTTTCGCGCCATCCCCCTGCGCCTGGACAGTGGCGGCGTGCCGGTGACGCTTGGCGAGGTTGCGCATATCCAGCTCGGCCCGGAAATGCGTCGCGGCATCGCCGAACTCGACGGCGAGGGCGAGGTAGTCGGCGGCGTTGTGATCCTGCGCAGCGGCAAGAATGCTCGCGAGGCCATCGCCGCGGTCAAGACCAAGCTTGACGAACTGGGCAAGAGCCTGCCCTCGGGGGTGGAGATCGTTACCACCTATGATCGCAGCAAGCTGATCGATCGTGCCGTAGAAAACCTCAGTCACAAGCTGATCGAGGAGTTCATCGTAGTCGCCCTGGTTTGTGCGCTGTTTCTCTGGCACCTGCGCTCATCCCTGGTGGCTATCGTCTCGCTGCCGGTCGGGGTGCTGATCGCCTTTATCGTCATGCAGCAGCAGGGGATCAACGCCAACATCATGTCCCTCGGCGGCATCGCCATCGCCATCGGCGCCATGGTCGACGCCGCGGTGGTGATGATCGAGAACGCGCACAAGAAGATCGAGGCCTGGCGCGAGGAACACCCGGGCGAGGACCTCAAGGGCGAACATCACTGGCACGTGATCACCGAGGCGGCGGTGGAGGTCGGCCCGGCACTATTCTTCTGCCTGCTGATCATCACCCTGTCGTTCATCCCGGTTTTCACCCTGGAGGCCCAGGAAGGCCGCCTGTTCGGTCCGCTGGCCTTCACCAAGACCTACGCCATGGCGGCCGCCGCCGGCCTGTCGGTGACCCTGGTGCCGGTGCTGATGGGCTATTGGATTCGCGGGCGGATTCCCAACGAGGAACAGAACCCGCTGAACCGCTGGCTGATTCGCATCTACCAGCCGGCCTTGGACGCGGTACTACGGCGGCCGAAAATCACCCTGCTGGTTGCGGTGCTGATTCTGCTCAGCGCGCTCTGGCCGATGAGCCGTCTCGGTGGCGAGTTCCTCCCGCCGCTGGACGAGGGCGACCTGCTCTATATGCCCACCGCGCTACCGGGGCTGTCCGCGCAGAAGGCGGCGCAACTGCTGCAGCAGACCGACCGCCTGATCAAGACGGTGCCGGAAGTCGCCCATGTGTTCGGCAAGGCCGGCCGTGCCGAAACCGCCACCGACCCCGCACCGCTGGAGATGTTCGAAACCACCATCCAGTTCAAGCCGCGCGAGCAGTGGCGACCGGGGATGACCCCGGAGAAGCTGGTGGAGGAACTGGACCGTACCGTACAGGTGCCAGGATTGGCCAACCTATGGATTCCGCCGATCCGTAACCGCATCGACATGCTCGCCACCGGCATCAAGAGCCCGATCGGCGTCAAGGTCGCCGGCAGCAACCTGGCGCAAATCGACGAGATGACCCAGGCGGTCGAACGGGTCGCCAAACTCGTGCCCGGAGTCAGTTCCGCCCTGGCCGAGCGCCTGACCGGCGGGCGTTACGTCGATGTGGATATCGACCGCGAAGCGGCGGCGCGCTATGGCCTGAATATCGCCGATGTGCAGGCGATCGTCGCCGGCGCCATCGGCGGGGCGAACATCGGCGAGACCATCGAGGGCCTGGCGCGCTTCCCGATCAGCCTGCGCTATCCGCGCGAGTGGCGCGATTCACTGGCAGGGCTGCGTGAGCTGCCGATTTATACCCCCCAGGGCAGCCAGATCACCCTTGGCACTGTGGCGCAGATCAGGATCACTGACGGTCCACCCATGTTGAAAAGCGAGAATGCGCGTCTGTCTGGCTGGGTCTACATCGACGTGCGTGGCCGTGATCTGGCTTCAGTGGTGGGTGACCTGCGCCAGGCCATCGATGATCAGGTCAAACTAGAGCCGGGCATGAGCCTGAGCTACTCCGGGCAGTTCGAGTTTCTCGAACGCGCCAATGCCCGGCTCAAACTGGTGGTGCCGGCGACCCTGGTGATCATTTTCGTCTTGCTCTACCTGACGTTCGCTCGCTTCAGTGAAGCCCTGCTGATCATGGCCACACTTCCCTTCGCACTGGTCGGCGGCATCTGGTTCCTCTACCTGCTCGGCTACAACCAGTCGGTGGCCACCGGGGTGGGCTTTATCGCCCTGGCCGGGGTCGCCGCCGAGTTCGGCGTGATCATGCTGCTGTACCTGAAGAACGCCTGGAACGAACGGCAAGACGCCGGCCGCACCGACGAAAGTGCGCTTATCGAGGCGATCCGCGAAGGCGCCGTGCAGCGTGTGCGGCCCAAGGCGATGACCGTGGCGGTGATCATCGCCGGCCTGCTGCCGATCCTGCTGGACAGCGGCACCGGCAGCGAGGTGATGAGCCGCATCGCCGCGCCCATGGTCGGCGGCATGGTCACCGCGCCGCTGTTGTCGTTGTTCGTCCTGCCGGCGGCCTATCGACTGATGCGTCGCCGCCAGACCTCTGAATTCATCCCCAACCAAGCAGAAGGAAAACTCGCATGAAGAACTACACCCTCCTAGGTGCTCTGACTCTGGTCCTCGGCCAACCGGTCTTTGCCGCCGAAATGCCTGCCATGCCCATGGACAAGATGCCCATGAAAGAAATGCAGATGGAGCAATCGGGGGCTATGGCAACCGCCCAGGCTTCCGGCACCGTCAAGGCCATCGACAGTCAGAAAGGCAGTGTCACCATCGCCCATGGCCCCGTGCCTGCCGTGAAGTGGCCGGCGATGACCATGGGTTTCAAGGCGACGCCCGAGCAACTGGCTCAAGTGCAGGTCGGCCAACAGGTGATGTTCGAGTTCAAGAGCGAAGGTATGACGGCGACGCTTCTGTCGATCAAGCCGATGCAGTAATAGCGCCAAGAATGGCCGGTCCGGTGAGCTATATCCTTTCGCCGGGCCAGTCTTTCGGATCAGTGATTTGACTCAACCATGGGTAACTGTGCTGCCATCCTCCCGTTGCTCCTTTGGTTTGGAGGTTGGCCCTAGGCGCCTGGATCAGGCGCCTCTTTTTTCGAAAGAGGCCTTGGCACAGATGGCCCTCACTTGGAGACGCGATGATGGCTCTGATATTCCTACTACGCGGCGCAGCTAGACTCGGGCTGCTAGCCGCCGTCACCATTGTCGCCGCCTGCGGCGATGCAGCGGTCACCCTAGAACATGTACACGGACTGGCGTTCAGCCCGGATGGTCAACAGCTGTCCATTCCCAGTCACCACGGCCTGGCCGTCTATAGCCAAGGGCGCTGGAGCAAGGCACCCGGACCTGCACACGACTATATGGGCTATTCGGTGACGCGCCAGGCGATCTACAGCAGCGGCCACCCAGCCCGCGGCAGCGGTCTGGTCAATCCGTTCGGAGTGATCAAGAGCAGCGATGGAGGGCGCACGTGGCAGCAACTGGGCCTACAAGGCGAGTCGGACTTCCACCTGCTGGCCAGCGGTTACGATAGCGCAACCCTATATGTCTACAACACCCGTCCGAATTCGCGGATGAGCGTCCCGGGCTTGTATTACAGCCGCAACGATGGAGCCAATTGGCAGCGCGCATCCGCGCAGGGAATTGGCGAGGCGCCGACCGCACTGGCGGTGCATCCGAGCGACCACCGGCTGGTCGCGGTGGCGACCGGAGCGGGCCTGTACCTGTCGCGCGATGCGGGTCAACGCTTCAGGGCGGTCGTCGAAGGCGAACAGGTAGTGAGCGTCACCTTCAGTCTTGATGGCAGCAGCCTATGGTTCGGTAGCTACGGCGACGCGGCCAAGCTATCCAGGCTGGATCTGAAGACGCGCGAGATTACCCCGCTCGGCGTGCCTGAGCTGGATGAGGACGCTATCGCCTATCTTGCACAGAACCCAGTCCAGCCAAAGGAATGGGCGACGGCGACCTTCAAACGTGACGTCTATCTATCAAAGGACGCCGGCACGACCTGGAGCGCGATCGCCAAAGCCGGTCAGACTCTGGAGTGATGCAGCCGCGGCTCAAAGGCAAGCAAGGAAGGCCGGGGCGACGCGGCATGGTTGTCCCGCGCAGAGGTGGGACGAAGTTTTCCGCAGCATCCGGCTATTTGGGATGGGGAAAGAACAGTGCGTGGAGAAACCGCCCCCACTCCTGCCGGCGTGGAAAGAACATCGGTAGGTGCCGGCGATAGGCTTGATAGGCCTCGCCGAACCGCGCCGTCAACACTGATTCTTCCCGCCTGGCCAGGTGAACATAGGCAAAGACGATCACCGGAAACAACAGCAAGGTGATGATCGTTGGCCAATGGATGATCTGACCGAAAACGGCCAGCATGATCCCTGTGTACTGCGGGTGACGGACCAGACTGTAGACGCCTTGGGTGGCCAACTGGCCCTCCAGGCTGGCGTAGTAGACCTGAACCCAGCCGCGGATCAACAGCATCAGACCAATGACGATGAATACTCCGCCCAGCAGCATTTCCAGCGTGGCGCCGAGGCTGCCGTAGCCCAGCAAGGTGGCCCAGAGATGCCCGGAATAGCCCGTCAGAGGAAGATCGATGCCCAGAAACCCCGTCAGCAGATAGATGGTCAACGGGAAGCCATACATCTCGGCGTATAACGCGATGATGAACGCTTGCACCAGGCCGGCGCCCGTCCACTCACGCCAGCTGCGTGGGGCGGCAAAGCGGTAGAGAAGCCAGGAGGCAATCAATACCATCACCAGCACCCAGACCCAGTGCCCGTAGTGCATGGCGAAGTCATTCATGGTCAGGCTCCTTCCTATCGATCGGCAGTGGAACTGTGTAGCGAAAATCTCGAAGCGTCCGGGTATCGACACCGCTGACGGTGCCGTACCCGGCGCCATTCACTTATTCCCCTCTACGCCGGAGGCTTTTAGAGGGGGTGGCAAGCAACGAGCTCTTTACTGCGCCTTGCTGTCGCCTTGACCCGCCTCCTTACTCATCTGCTTGTTCATGTTTTCCATCATTTCGTTGCAGTTCTTCATCATTGAATTCATCTCCTGCATCATTCCCATCATTGGCATTTTATTGCCGTCCATCATGTGCATGCCTTCTCCCATCATCATCTCGGAACCGCTCTTGGCGGTATCCTTGGACGCCTCGGCAATAGCAACGGAAGCCGTACCAAACGTTATTGCGGAGGCAAGTGCGGCGGTATAGATAAGGGCGTTACGCATGGCGGTTCTCCTGATCGACAACAGTGGTTTCGTTCATTCGGGTTAGCGATGATTGCTCTGGAACTTCTTGTTTGCAGGTCTCGCCACCCATGCTCTTCATGCAGAGCCAGACCATCACCAGGCACGGCAGAACAGAAAGCAGAACAGGCAGGGTGGCTACAGCAAACAGGCCGCCCAGGTTAAACAGCAGAGTGAACGCTACGGCAACCGCAAGTCCCGCAATCAGTGGGTGGTGCTGCAACAAGCCTTTTAGGTAAAGCGTCGTGTTCTTGATCATGGTGTAGTCCTCAAGGTTGGTTCAGGCGCATCCGCTCAATTATCAGAACAACCGCCGCCATAAATCTGATACTCCAAGGCCCGTGGGGCTCCGCTGCTGTCTTCGTACCGCATGATCGAAGGCACAACGCCGCACTCCTGGCTCGTATCGCTGATGGACAAGACCCGGGCAATATCCAGCTTCATCCCGTAGTGGTAGGTCTCGACCGGGATCTGCTGAATATCGCCCTGTACCCCTTGTATGGCTTGTTCCTGAGCGGCATGAGCCATACCTCCAGCCACGAGCAGCGCCACTGCAGCGAGTAGAGCTGTGGCTCGTCTTGTGCGTATCGATACAGGCACAAGCAAAAGTTTCAGTTTTTTCATTGGGCACTCTCCTCAAGCGGATAGCGGTCCCTGGCGATTCAGGGAATTGCTTCCGCATGCTTGTCGGCATGAACAACAATCAAAATGTCGGCGACCATATCCAAATTTTTTCGTCTAAACAGACGCCCAGCGGACGTCAACGAATAGCTTCAGATACAGCTTCAGAGATTGATCAGAACAGTCTGCTTAGGAGGAAAAGGATCGGGAGCGACGGCCATGCGGCCAAGGAGGGAGGTGTAATAATCGTGTTGCGGCGAAGTGTTGACGGGCGATGAGTCGACAATGCTTGTTACTGCTCCAGTATAAGAGGCAGCGCAACTGATCGAGCAGGACATTTGATCATCCATGTAAGGACACAAACCGCCTACTTGCGTGTCGGTCTCAGTCTGCATTCCTTGCATGACCAAGCAATTGAGGGATGAACTCGCCGACCCAGGGTTGAATTCCTGGGTGCTGCCATGGGCTGCCCCCATAAACAGAAGCAGCGCCATGAGCAGCTTGATTAGCGTTCTATCCCGTCTTCGAGTCATCACAATTATCATTTCCTCAATTCAGAGGAGCAGCTTAGTTACTGGTTCTTACGTTAGTTCAAAATCCGTCCTGTGACGAATGATGCGAAGGAGCTGATGGGCCACATTCAAATGCGAGGCTTGTGTGCCGATCACTAGACTTCAGTAGTAGCGTAATCCTTACCATGGTGGCAAGGTCAAGCGCTGATCAGACATTCCGGGAGATGGTGGATGAGGTGGACCCGGCTCAGAGGCACGTTATATGACGCTGAAGGTTGCCGGCACCTCTGCGAGGTTTCGAGCATCAGGCCTTTTGGAACCTATATGCCCATTTTTATGAAGCGTATATATCGCATTCGCACGCTGGAGGAGGTAGGCCGAACGGTCATCGCAGTAGCCCTCGACGGGCGTGCTTGCTCTCGGCGACACACTGCGGGCGGATGCTGTCGAGGCGGTCAGTGCGCAGCGCAAGATGGTCTGCGCACGGTGCTGCTCACCGGCGACAACGAGCTCACGGCGACCTGCCCGCTCTGCGGCTTCGCCAAGCCGGAAACCATGCCCGCGGACGCCTGCCAGTTCTATTACGAGTGCAGCAACTGCAAGGCGCTGCTGCGCCCCAATCCGGGGGAATGCTGCGTGTTCTGTTCGTTCGGCTCGGTGAAGTGGCCGCCGATCCAGCAGCAGCTGCGTGGGTGTTGCCCGTAGAGCTCGGGTGGATTACAGGTCGTAGTCAGGGTTGCGCAGCGGACGCAGCTCGCCGCGGGCGACCTCTTCCGGTACCGCAAAGGACATACCGACCGAGTATGTTGATGTGTTCGTAGATCAGCGGCGACAGCCGGGCCACATCCTCTTCCAGTACCGGGTAAGCCCCAAGTTTCATGCCGTTGCTCGGTCTCAAGACTCATCCACCTTCGCTTTCGGAGGCGGTGGCAGAAAGAAAAAGGGCCGCTGGGGTGGGGCCACTAGGGTATCGGTTATCTTGATACTGCTGCCCTTGCGGCGTTTTTTCTTACCGTCCTTGTCCACGGCGAGGAGATCACCATTGGAGACTGCAATATCCAGAGCCTGCTTCACCCGTGACTCGTCCGCCATCGTGTAATTGGCAAGCCCACTCATTAGGCTTCCAAACGATTGCTGTTCAACCTCGTAAACCTGCTTGGGCAGCAACTCCGACAGTTCACCTCGGATGCGGGTATCCGTGACGATATCGAACTGATGCTCCTCCTCGAATATCAGCTCTTGCTGATCCGTCACCTTGATGTCGCGATTGGCGTCATAGCCAAAGAAGCATGAGGGAGACAGCATGTGGGAGAAGTTGTTGCCGTACTTCCAGTGGATCTTCTTCATCACGTCATTGGCGCGGTAGCTCTTCGCCAAGTGGATGAACCAGTACGCCATGGGGTTGGCGCCCACGGGGCGGATGAAAAAGATGGTCATGAACGGTGCGCCGGTTTCCTCCTTGATCCCGTCGGATAGGCAGCGTTGAATCAGGTACTGCCAATCGCGCGGGTTATGCGCCTTCAGGTGCTTAAGCATGTCCCATGGGATATGCCGTTCCAAGTCGATATTGGAGATGGCCTTTCGATTGGCCTGGCGGTCGGAGAGATAGGCCACCAGGAAGTCGACATTGAAGGTCAGCAGCACCTCGGCATTGGCTATGTTCTGAAAGATCCATTTGATCTTGGAGAACGGCACGTCGCTGTAGCCGTACTGATCCAGCAGAAACAGAACCCGCTCGCTCATGCCGAACGATTTGAGGTTGTGGGCGATCGCCGGTAACGCCTGGGTGAACTCGGCGGTATGCAGGTGTACATCGCGGCCGAAGCGCTGGCTGTGGCCTCGGCTGGCCAGGACGGCGTGCAGACAGTCGATGTTGTCTTTCTTCACATCGACAAAATAATGCTGGGAGCGGATGGGACGGGGTTTAATACGGCCAAGGTTATTGCGAACTTCGGATTCTTGAATTGCCTCCAGGGCGATCACCGGCGATCCGAAGTGCTTGCCACCCGCGTCATCGTTGTAGATACCACCGCCACTAAAGCCATCGACGACCGACAGGCCCAGCGCAGGCATCTGCTGATTGCGCATCAGGACATCAATGTAAGTCTGAATGTACTCATCGATGATCTGGTGTTTGATCTTGCTGTGCGGGTCGATGGTTGGAAAAGTCTGGCTCGCCCAATCCCACCGGTATTTTTCGTCATCCTTGGCCATCGAGTAGTCCTTGTCGTGGTGATCAGGCGAGGTTGAGCAGCGGGATCTCATCCCAGGTTTGGCCATTCAGGAGCCGGCCGTTGGCTTTCTTCGAGCGTTTAACGCCATCGGCTCCCCAACCGCCCCATTGTTTGAAGAAGAAGGCCGAACCGAATTCATCGCACTGGCGATGAATGTTGTCGACCCATTCCTCCTTCATGGGACGCGCCTTGCCACCCGACTCACCGCCAACGATGACCCAGTGGATGTCGGTCAAATCCAACTCGCCCAGATCCTCCAGCAAGGGTTCGGCCGAGAGGAAGCGGATTGTTGCGTCTATGCGGCGCAGGCAGTCTATGCGCGGCACGCCATAGGCTTTGTCCTCGACCGATACTCCCAGCCAGGCGTTCACGGGCGGAGTCCGCTGGCTGAAGTAGTCGGCCAAGCGCTCGGCACGCTTGGTGAGAATCTGGAAGGTGTGTTGAGACGCCTGGCGAATCACCTCGAACACCTGGTCGATGTACTCGTCCGGCACCTGCTCGTGGAACAGGTCGGACATCGAGTTGACAAAGTAGATGGTCGGTTTCTTGCGCTGCAGCGGTTCCTGAAGCTTTTCCGGCCGCAGGCTCAGGCGGAAACCGTTCTCGTAACCCGGCGTGCCCATGGCTTGCAGGCGGTGGGCCATGTTCTCGGCATAGCAGTGTTTGCAACCCGGCGATACCTTGGTGCAGCCCACCACCGGGTTCCAGGTCATTTCCGTCCATTCGATGCTGGTCTGCGTACTCATTGCACCTTCACTCCTGTCGTGCGTCGATGTTAGTGAGAAGCTGGCAGTTGCGTCAAAGTGCCAGTAATCAGTTCAAGGGCGGGTTTCGCCGCCAGGCCGCCAAAGGAGATGGCGGGGTCGATGTAGCGCATGGCCGACTTGATGTCCTTCCAACCCACGTAGGTCATCAGCGCCTTGAGATCCCAGCCGTTGGCCGTGGCCCAGGTGGCGAAGCCACGGCGCAGCGAATGGCTGGTGTACAGCTCAGCCGGTATCCCGGCGCGCTGTAGGATGTGCCGTAACAAGCTGATCAGGCTGCCAGGATGCAAGGCCTCGTCGCTCAGCCGCCCCCAGCGATCCAGCCGGCGGAACACTGCGCCGCGGGTGATGCCGGCAACACTGATCCAGTCGAGATAGGCCTGTACCGGGCAGAGGCGTTTCAGGGCCGGTGCGTAATGGGTCGTGCCGAGGTTTTCCCGGTCACCCTTGCTCTGCGGCAGGAACAGGCTCATGCCAGCACCGGCCTCGGCCTGGATATGCTCGACCTGCAGTCGACAGAGTTCGTCGCTGCGAAAGCCGCGCCAGAAGCCGATCAGCAGCAGCGCCGCATCGCGCCGACTGCGCAGCAGGCTTGTCAAGTTTCCGGACTGCCGAGCCCGTTCGGCTTCCTGATTCAGCCAGTGAACCGCCTGCTCCAGGTGTTGCAACTGCAACGGTGCAGCCTGCTTCGTTTGCGCCGGATGCAATGTGCGGATGCCTTTGAGCACCTGTCGCACCGTGGGCGTCTTGGTCGGATCAGGAAAGCCCTGGGCGATATGCCACTGGGCCAGGGCGGCCAGGCGCTGTTTGAGCGTGCTAAGGCTTAGGGTGTCGGCGTAGTCCACCAGGTAGCGCACGATGCTGTCGCTGGTGGCGGGCAGGAAGCCGCACCAAGTCACTTCGAAGTGCTCGATGGCCGATTGGTAGCTGCGGCGAGTGTTTTCCCGCGTACCGGCTTGCAGATAGCGACCGACATCCTTCATCGCCCGAGATTGCCCTTTGTGTACTGGAAAACGGTTGTCAAGCGACCGTTTTTGCCATCTGATTAAATAATGCTCCATTATTTTATCTGATTTATTTGCTTTAAACGCGCTTTACATCAATTAAATATAGTATGTAAATACATAGTATGTAATATAATACGAAATCGTAGGAGCAGATCATGGCCCGCGGCGGCATCAACAAGGCACTGGTTCAGAAGGCGCGGCAGGCAATTCTGGCGCGGGGCGAGAACCCCAGCATCGACGCGGTAAGGGTCGAACTTGGCAATACCGGCTCGAAAACCACCATTCACCGCTACCTGAAAGAGCTCGAAGACGCCGAGCGCGGCCGAGATACGGCCTCGATCCCGCTCAGCGAACAGCTGGCCAATCTGGTCGGCCAACTGGCAGATCAGTTAAAGGAAGATGCGCAGGCGGCCGTGGCCCAGGAGCGCGAACAACTGGCACATGACCGGCTTGATTTCCAGAACCAAGCGCGGCTGGCCGAAAGCCGAATCCAGCAATTGGAAAGTCAGTGCAGCGGGCTCACAGAACAGCTCCAGGTTGTCCAGCACGCGCTACAGCAGGAGCAGCAGCGACGCCAACAGGGCGAGGTCGAGAATGCCCGCCTGTTGCAGGCCAACCGCGACCTGGAGGAGCGCCTGCAAGACCGCGATGGGCAGATTCGCTCGCTAGAGGAAAAGCATCAGCACGCACGTGACGCCTTGGAGCACTACCGCCAAGCCAGCAAGGAGCAGCGTGAGCAGGAACAACGTCGACACGAGTCGCAGATGCAGCAACTGCAACTAGAGCTACGGCAATTGCAGCAGACCCTGATCGTCAAACAGGACGAGTTGACCCAACTGAACCGCGACAATGCGCGCCTGCTCGCAGAAGCGCGGCAGTTGCAAAAAGAGCAGCATGCGCAGCAACAGCTACTGGCACAGAAAGCTCAGGCCCTGGAGGCCTTGCAAAACACGCTGACCGGCGCCGAGCGCTTGAATGAAACCCTGGAACAGCGTTGTCGCACATTGCATGAGGAGGTGTCCCGGCTGGGTGAAGCCTCCGCGATCCAGACGCAACAGGCGCAAGGCCTGCAGGAGCGCCTGATCGAAGCCACTGCACAGCTGAAGCTACTCGGGGCGCCGCTTGCGAACAGCGATGGCGCACGTAGCCCATGAACCGGCACACTGAGCCTATGCGCTGAGTGGAGGTGAAGATGACACTACTTGAGACTGCCAGTGAGGGGGCTGCGGAACCTGTCCGCTTGACTACGCCGCTGGGCCAGGCCATTGGTAATCTGTTCGCCCGGGCCTTGCCGCTACTGAATGGCAATCCGCCAGGCTCGCTCAAGGTCTTCATCTTCGGCGGCTGCGCGGTGCACCTGCTCACCCATGCGCGTGGTAGTGCGGACATCGATGCGGAGATCGAGGCGGCCCGTGTGCTGCGTAAGGAAGAGATCATGGCCGTCTATACACCGCCAGAGGGTTATGAGGACAGCGACGGCCGCGACTTGCAGGTGTACTTGGATCAGAACTACACCAATGCCCTCGGGCCATTGCACGAGGACTACCGTGAGCGTGCCATCCCCATGCAGGGTTTCGAGGGTGAGCAGCCGCTGCATGTTTTCGTTGCTGCCGGCGTGGATCTGGCAATATCCAAGCTCGGCCGCTTTACGGAAAACGATCAATCTGATATCGAACAGCTCATCGAATGCGGCCGTGTCGATGTCGGCCAGTTTGTTACACTGGCAACAGAGGCAATCGATTATGCTGTGGGCAACCGAAGCGCAATGCTAGGCTGCCTGAAACTGGTCACAGCGAAGTACCTGGAGGATCGGCGAGATGCCACGTCTGGATCGTAAACAAAGCTTTGGCGCGCTCCTGGAGACTGTCACTCAGCAGCGCCTTAGCCAAGTTGCGTCCGATGCTCTCGTGGAGCTCGCCAAGCAGTTGTGGTACGAAGAGCGCGACCTCGTGCCGGTATTGCAGCGTGAAGTGGCGGGCAAGCTGCGCCAGCCTGAACAGAAGCTGCGTGCCCTCTATCTGGTCGACCTGCTGCGTCGCTTTCCCTGTGTATCAACGGACAAAGCCGCGCGCCTAAAAGGCTTTGTCAGCAGCTGGTCGAACCTGAAACCGGCAGAACGCTCGCCGCGGGCGACCCAGTTGGTCTCTCGCTACAAGCTCGACAAGCTGGCCTATGAGTGGGGGCTGGAAGAAGACGTCAGCAAGCAGATGCAGGATGTTCTGGCTTTCCAAACCCGCCATTACGCCGCCACTCAGGGCGTGAAGACGGGCTATTCAGAGCCAGCGCCCATCGGCTAGCAGCCGGGCACGGCAAAATGGACGCGGAATGGCCAACTCGAATGACGACCGAAGATTCGCTGATCTAACACACGAGGCATTAGCTGATGTGAGCGAGGGTTTGGTGATCGATCACGCATTGGTCGAGACCTGGGCCCAGAGCCTTGATACCGACACCCCAGTGCCTTTGCCAACTCCAGATCGGCCTACTTAATTCGCAGCAGGCCGAACTCATCCTGAGCGGTATCGGGCTCCTCATCAAACATGGTGTTGACCATGCGCTTGCGGCGAAGATGGCTCAGGGTTCTGAAGAAGCAGACTTCGCACAGCCGAACCTCATAACGCTCACCGTCGTGCTTGGAACCATGCCCCCAGTTTGCCTGAAGGGTTCCAAACTGTTGGCCATAGCCTTCTGCGCGAATGCTCTGGCAGCAGACATCACAAGTGATGTCTATGACCGTTTCAGGCGGTGGAGTATTGGTATGCTCCATGGTCAGTACCTCCAGCTGCGGGCGGGCGGTGGCCATCCAAACCTTAGAATCGCTTCACTGCTCCAGAACTCCGATAAGGGTCACACTGGCAGGCCATATTCAATCGCATGAATAGCCTGCTGCACGGCGCGCGTACCAGCTTCTGTTGCCAACAGTTCGACCGGCCTCTCATTGGCCAACACCACATTCGGTGCCGTTAGCCAGCGGAGTGCACCTTCTAGGTCCCCTTCGTACAGCTCCAGTAGCGCATCGAGAGTCTCGACAAGGCGACAGAAAACCTCACTTGCCTGCAAAGACATTGCCGCACTGAGGGAGGATACTCCGACCCATTCCGCTATCTGGACGGGCGATCGCCCAAGCGCCTGGGCCAGATCAGAGACCAACGAAGCAGGCAGACCCGTCAGTACCGCCACATGCAAGCGGTAGTGGCCTCTCGGCAAAACCAGCCTGTCGTAGAGCTTGTCCATAACATCCCCCTGAACAATGCGTGCCATAGGTTTTGGGCATATGGGCCAATCATTGCTCCCAGCATTGTTGTCGTACTGGCCAGCCTCATTCTCTCACAGCCGGTCCAAACCAGTGCCCAGACGAGGATGCCAGGCTGCTAACGGCTAGCGGGGGCGCAATACCCAGACGTGCGAAACAAGTCTGACAGGGAGGGGAAGCCTCAAGTCACAGGGAGCAGCCTAGCTGCCGCTCTAGGACGGTCTTTATAGTCAATTATAGAGTGATTATAGAATCATTCATTCCGGCTGCCTGATTTGCCGCGACCGGTTCAACTGAAGGATCTTCTGAGGTTGTTAATCGACCTCATTCCTAAGCATCAGGGAACTGTTTGTTCCTACACCTGTAACCCACGTCGGCACCAACCATGTTTTCCTCGCCGTGTAGCAGCGATCGACCTGGGTGACACACGTCAGAATCGCCGCATCGCGATACCCATGTGGTTTTTTAAAATTGTGATATTAATCATATGGATAGAGGGGAAGTGAGTGAATTTTCCCCTTATCTCGGCATGACCCC
>NZ_QASO01000012.1 GCF_003052605.1 Ectopseudomonas oleovorans
GATTACAGATACGGCAGTCATACGGTCTACCAGATCGAGTATCACTTTGTTTGGGTGACTAAGTACCGATACAAGGTGCTCAGCGGTGAGGTTGCTGAGCGAGTGCGAGAGCTGGTGAGACAGACGTGCGAAGCATTTGAAATTCGGATTGTGAAAGGTGTGGTGAGCAAGGATCACGTGCATATTCTGGTGAGCAGTCCGCCGAATTTGGCGCCGAGTGAGATCATGAGGCGGATCAAGGGGCGTACGGCGAGCAAGCTTTTCGAGGAGTTTCCCCATCTGAAAAAGCGCTATTGGGGGCAGCATTTTTGGGCTCGCGGGTACTTTTGCGCGACGGTTGGGCAGATGACGGAAGAGATGATCAAGCAGTATCTGGAGCATCATTTTGAGCCGAGCCCGAACGATAATTTCAGGATGGAGCCTGACTGATCCGACGCGTCGTTCAGTCGACGCGTATCCGGACTTTCAGTCCGTAAGTCACTAACCCACCGACTTCAGTCGGTGGTTGTTGAGTGCGAAATTCAGCCCATCAATGACGCCTTCGAGCTATTTGCGGCGCCGCTCTGAACTGCTACTTTCCGGGCAGTCCCGCACCGCGGGCCAGATCACTTCAGGGGAAGAGGACAAGAACAATGCAACCTGATTTCTGGAACGACAAGCGCGCTCCCGGTGTGCCTAACGATATCGACCTGTCCAGCTACAAGTCGGTGATCGAAGTATTCGAGCGCTCATGCAAACGTTTCGCCGACCGTCCGGCCTTCAGCAATCTCGGCGTGACGCTGACCTATGCCGAGCTGGATCGTCTCTCCGCGACCTTCGCCGCCTACCTGCAGAAGCACACCGACCTGAAACCGGGCGATCGTATCGCGGTGCAGATGCCCAACGTGCTGCAGTATCCGATCGCCGTGTTCGGCGCCATGCGCGCCGGGCTGATCGTGGTCAACACCAACCCGCTGTACACCGCGCGCGAGATGCGCCACCAGTTCAAGGATGCCGGGGTGCGTGCGCTGGTGTACCTGAACATGTTCGGCAAGCTGGTGCAGGAAGTGCTGCCGGATACCGAGATCGAGTACCTGATCGAAGCCAAGATGGGCGACATGCTGCCGAGCCTCAAGGGCTGGCTGGTCAACACCGTGGTGAAGAAGGTCAAGAAGATGGTGCCCGACTACCATCTGCCCCAGGCCATTGCCTTCAAGCAGGTGCTCAAGCAGGGCCACGGCCAGACGCTGGCGCCGGTCAAGGTCGGTCACGACGACATCGCCGTGCTGCAATACACCGGCGGTACCACCGGCGTGGCCAAGGGCGCCATGCTCACCCACGGCAACCTGGTGGCCAACATGCTGCAGGTGGACGCCTGCCTGGCGCAGCTCGGTGATGACGGCACGCCGCTGATGAAACAGGGGCAGGAGATCATGATCGCGCCGCTGCCGCTGTACCACATCTATGCCTTCACCGCGAACTGCATGTGCATGATGGTCAACGGCAACCAGAATGTGTTGATCACCAATCCGCGCGACATCCCCGGCTTCGTCAAGGAGCTGGGCAAGTGGAAATTTTCTGCGCTGCTGGGCCTGAACACCCTGTTCGTCGCGCTGATGGATCACCCCGAGTTCAAGAACCTCGACTTCTCCAACCTCAAGGTCACCAACTCCGGTGGTACTGCGCTGGTCAAGGCCACCGCCGAGCGTTGGCAGCAGATGACCGGCTGCACCGTGGTGGAAGGTTACGGCCTGACCGAAACCTCGCCGGTGGCCAGTACCAACCCCTATGGCGACAAGGCGCGCCTGGGCACTGTCGGCATTCCGGTGCCGGGCACGGCGTTCAAGGTGATCGACGACGACGGCAACGAGATGCCGCTGGGCGAGCGCGGCGAGCTGTGCATCAAGGGGCCGCAGGTGATGAAGGGCTACTGGCAGCGTGAAGAGGCGACCGCCGAAGTGCTCGACGCCGAGGGTTGGTTCAAGACTGGCGACATTGCCGTGATCGACGCCGACGGCTTCGTGCGTATCGTCGACCGCAAGAAGGACATGATCATCGTCTCCGGCTTCAACGTGTACCCCAACGAGATCGAGGACGTGGTCATGGCCCACCCGAAAGTCGCCAGCTGCGCGGCCATCGGCGTGCCGGACGAGAAGTCCGGCGAGGTGGTCAAGCTGTTTGTGGTGCCGCGTGATGGCGGCGTCACCGTCGAGGAGCTCAAGGCCTATTGCAAGGAAAACTTCACCGGCTACAAGGTGCCCAAGCACATCGTGTTCAAGGACTCGCTGCCGATGACCCCGGTCGGCAAGATCCTGCGTCGCGAGCTGCGCGACATCGCCTGACCCAAAGCCCCTCCCCACCGTTGGGGGAGGGGCTTTCCCGCCTCAACTGTCCTCGGGCAGTCCAATTGTTGTGATTTGGTAACTACCTTCGCGTGTTTCATGCAGCCCAGTGCTGCATCACCGGCAGAGACGAGCTAGGCTCTACGCGCTGTAATATGCGAGCTAGAGGCTTTTCGCGGGGTAACTAAGATAAGGATGGTCTGTGACTGTGCGGTCTTTTTTGGTCACTTTTGCGACTCTCAAGGCCATGTTTGGTGCTGGTCGGCCTCTGGCAAAGCTGCTACTCTCGGCGCGCTTCCGGGCCCTGGGCCAGCGGGAAAGCGAGCTATACACACAACAAACAACCGCCGTCGCGCGGTGAAGATCAGCTGTTGCTTAGGAGTGGGCTTCCATGACCGAAAACTTCTGGAAGGACAAGTATCCCGTTGGGGTTGCTGCCGAAATCAATCCCGATCAGTACCCGAACATCCTCGCGGTATTGAAAGAGTCCTGCCAACGCTTCGCCGACAAGCCTGCTTTCAGCAACCTGGGCAAGACGCTCACCTACGGCGAGATCTACAAGCTCTCCGGTGACTTCGCCGCCTATCTGCAGAAGCACACCGATCTCAAGCCCGGCGACCGCATCGCCGTGCAACTGCCCAACGTCCTGCAGTACCCCATCGTGGTGTTCGGTGCCATGCGTGCCGGCCTGGTGGTGGTCAACACCAACCCGCTGTACACCGCGCGGGAAATGGAGCACCAGTTCAACGACTCCGGCGCCAAGGCGCTGATCTGCCTGGCCAACATGGCCCACCTGGCCGAACAGGTCGTGCCCAAGACCGGTGTCAAAACCGTGATCATCACCGAAGTTGGCGACATGCTGCCGACCTTCAAGCGTCTGCTGGTCAATGCCGTGATCAAGCACGTGAAGAAGATGGTGCCGGCCTACAATCTGCCCAAGGCGGTCAAACTCAACGACGCCCTGGCCAAGGGCCGTGGTCAGAGTTTTGCCGAGGCCACTCCGAGCAACGACGACATCGCCGTGCTGCAGTACACCGGCGGCACCACTGGCGTGGCCAAGGGCGCGATGCTCACTCATCGCAACCTGGTGGCCAACATGCTGCAGGTCAAGGCATTGATGGGCGCCAACCTCAATGAAGGTTGCGAGGTGCTGATCGCGCCACTGCCGCTTTATCACATCTACGCCTTCACCTTTCACTGCATGGCGATGATGCTGATCGGTGGCCACAACATCCTGCTGACCAATCCGCGCGACCTGCCGGCGGTGGTCAAGGACCTGGCCAAGTACCGCTTCACCGGTTTCGTTGGCCTCAATACCCTATTCGTTGCCCTGTGCAACAACGAGGACTTCCGCAAGCTGGACTTCTCCAGCCTGAAGCTCACCGTCTCCGGCGGCATGGCCCTGCAACTGGCCACCGCCGAGCGCTGGAAGGAAGTCACTGGCTGCGCCATCTGCGAAGGCTTCGGCATGACCGAGACCAGCCCGGTGGCCACGGTCAACCCGTTCAGCGCCATCCAGCTCGGCACCATCGGCATTCCGGTGCCCTCGACCCTGTGCAAGATCGTCAACGACGACGGCCAGGAATTGGCCATCGGCGAAATCGGCGAGCTGTGCGTGAAAGGCCCGCAGGTGATGAAGGGCTACTGGCAGCGCCAGGAAGCCACTGATGAAATCCTCGACGCCGAAGGCTGGTTGAAGACCGGTGATATCGGCCTGATCCAGGAAGACGGCTACCTGCGTATCGTCGACCGCAAGAAGGACATGATTCTGGTGTCCGGCTTCAACGTCTACCCGAACGAACTGGAAGATGTGCTGGCAACTCTACCGGGCGTACTGCAGTGCGCCGCCATCGGTATCCCTGACGAGAAATCCGGTGAAGCGATCAAGGTGTTCGTGGTGGTCAAGCCGGGCGAGAGCCTGACCAAGGAGCAGGTGATGGAGCACATGCGCGCCAATCTCACCGGCTACAAGGTGCCGAAGGCCGTCGAGTTCCGCGACGTGCTGCCGACCACCAACGTCGGCAAGATCCTGCGTCGCGAATTGCGCGACGAAGAGCTGAAGAAGATGGGCAAGAAGTGATTCGGCCCTGCTGATGAAAACGCCACCTTCGGGTGGCGTTTTTCATTGCGTCACCTTACCTGTGGGTTGCGCCGAGTGGCCTGGTGGACTGTTCGCTTTGCTCCTGAGTCCGCCCTACGCGCTGGGCTTTAGTGGCACTGGAGTGATTTGACTACTTTTGGTCGGTCGCGGTAGGCACGGCAGTTACCTGCCGCCCCTACCGCGACCTTTTGGTCGAAAGGTACCGCTCTCTTACGCCTTAATCTCACGCCCTTTCGCAGCGGTATAGCCTGCCCGCCATAAGCCGTAATCTGCGACAATCCCGCCTTTGCCCTGATTGCCCGATCCAGATGACTGACCTCGCCACGCTGCAGAAGAACTTCGACCACGTCATGATCGCCGAGCGTCATCGCTTGCGTCGGCAGTTGCATGAGCTGCAGAAGCAGCCCGATGAGGCCAAGCTGGCGCAGTGGCTGGAGCGTTTTCAGGCGGCCAGCGACAAAGTAGCGGCGCGGCGCAGCAGCATCCCCACCATGCGCTACGACGACGCGCTGCCGATCGCCGCCAAGCGCGACGAGATCAAGGCCGCGCTGGAGAAGAGCCAGGTGGTGGTGATCGCCGGCGAGACCGGCTCGGGCAAGACCACCCAGTTGCCGAAGATCTGTCTGGAGATTGGCCGGGGCGTGCATGGCCTGATCGGTCACACTCAGCCGCGTCGGCTGGCGGCGCGTAGCGTGGCAACGCGGGTGGCCGAGGAGATCGGTACACCGCTGGGCGAGCTGGTCGGCTATCAGGTGCGTTTCGAGGATCAGAGCAAGGACGGCACGCTGATCAAGCTGATGACCGACGGCATCCTGCTCGCCGAAACCCAGCACGACCGCTTTCTGGAAAAGTACGACACCATCATCGTCGACGAGGCGCACGAACGCAGCCTCAACATCGACTTCCTGCTCGGCTACCTGAAGACCCTGCTGCCGCGCCGCCCCGATCTCAAGCTGATCATCACCTCGGCGACCATCGATCTGGAGCGCTTTTCCAAGCATTTCAACGACGCGCCGATCATCGAGGTGTCCGGTCGCACCTATCCGGTGGAAACCTGGTATCGCCCGCTGGCGGCCGAGGTGGACGAGGAGGGCGAGCGTCTGCTCGATGACCTGTCCATCGACCAGGGCATTCTCGCTGCGCTGGACGAGATCGCCGAGCACGAGCGCAGCGTGGGCCAGCGTCCTGGCGACGTGCTGGTGTTCTTGCCCGGCGAGCGCGAGATTCGCGAGGCGGCGGAGGTGCTACGCAAGGCCAACCTGCGTTTTACCGAGGTACTGCCGCTGTATGCGCGGCTGACGCCGGCTGAGCAGCAGAAGATCTTCGCGCCCATGCCGGGGCGCAAGATCGTGCTGGCCACCAACGTGGCGGAAACCTCGCTGACCGTGCCGGGCATCCGCTACGTGATCGACAGCGGCACGGCGCGCATCAGCCGCTACAGCTACCGCGCCAAGGTGCAGCGCCTGCCCATCGAGCCGGTGTCGCAGGCCAGCGCCAACCAGCGCAAGGGCCGTTGCGGGCGGGTCGAGCCGGGTATCTGCATTCGCCTGTACAGCGAGGAGGATTTTCTCGGTCGACCGACGTTCACCGACCCGGAGATTCTGCGCACGAACCTCGCGGCGGTGATCCTGCAGATGCTGCACCTGCGCCTGGGCAGCATCGAGGACTTCCCCTTTATCGAGCCGCCAGACGGCAAGGCCATCAGCGACGGTTTCAACCTGTTGCAGGAGCTGTCGGCGGTCAACCGCGAAAGCCAGCTCACGCCCATCGGCCGGCAACTGGCGCGCCTGCCCATCGACCCGCGCCTGGGGCGTATGGTGCTGGAAAGCGCCAAGCAGGGCAGTCTGGAGGAAATCCTTATCGTCGCTGCCGCGCTGTCGGTGCAGGATCCGCGCGAGCGACCGATGGATCGCCAGCAGGCTGCCGACCAGGCCCATGCGCAGTGGAAGGATGTGGATTCGGACTTCGCCGCGCTGATCAACCTGTGGCGCGGCTTCGAGGAAAAACGCCAGGAGCTGGGCAGCAACCCGCTGCGTACCTGGTGCAAGAAGAACTTCCTCAATTACATGCGTCTGCGCGAATGGCGCGATGCGCACCGGCAACTGGTGTTGATCACCCGCGAGCTGAAGCTCGAAGGCGGGCGTGGATCGGGTAGGAGCCCGCTTGCGGGCGATCCGTCTGATCGCCGGCAAGCCGGCTCCTACAACGAACCCGTCGCGCCGACCAAGGACACTCGCGTCAACGCCATTGCCCGTCAGCAGGCCGAGGCCAGTGAGGCGGTGGTGCGGGCGAAGAATTACGCCGCCGTGCACAAGGCGATTCTCGCCGGCCTGCTCAGCCAGGTCGGCCAGAAGACCGAGGAGGGCGACTACCTCGGTGCGCGTCAGCGGCGTTTCTGGATTCATCCGTCCAGCGTGATCGGGCGTAAGAAGCCTAACTGGGTGATGGCCGCCGAGCTGGTGGAAACCACCAAGCTGTTCGCCCGTATGGTAGCGAAGATCGAGCCGGACTGGATCGAGCCGCTGGCCGCGCATCTGGTGAAGAAGAACCATCTGGAACCGCACTGGGAGAAGAAGCGCGGCCAGGTGGTGGCGTACGAGCAGGTCACCCTGTACGGCATGATCATCGTCGGCCGCCGCCCGGTGCATTACGGCCCCATCGACCCGCAGGTTTCCCGTGAGATGTTCATTCGCGAGGGCCTGGTGCGTGGCGAGATCAACAGTCGCGTGCGCTGCCTGACCGCCAACCGCCAGTTGCTCGAACGCCTCGACGAGCTGGAGGCCAAGTCGCGCCGCCGCGATATTCTCGCCGACGAGGAAACCCTGTTCGGCTACTACGATGCGCGTATCCCGCAGGACATCTACCAGGCCGCGAGTTTCGAGAGTTGGTACAAGAAAGGCAGCGCCGCCGACCCGCAGCTGTTGATCATGCGTGAGGAGGACGCCTTGGCCCGCGATGCCAAGGAAGTCACCGCTGCGCAGTACCCGGACACCCTGCGCATTGGCGAGCTGCAACTGCCGCTGAGCTATCACTTCGAGCCCAACCATCCGCGTGACGGGGTGACCCTGCGCGTGCCGGCGCCGCTGTTGCCGCAACTGCAGCCCGAGCGCCTGGAGTGGCTGGTGCCGGGGCTGCTGGAGGCCAAGTGCGTGGCGCTGGTGCGCGGCCTGCCCAAGGCACTACGCAAGAACTTCGTGCCGGTGCCGGACTTCGTCGGTGCGGCGCTGGACAAGCTGGTGTTCGGCCAGGGTTCGTTGTCGCAGGCGCTGGGGCATGAGTTGCTGCGCATGACCGGTGCGCGAGTGCCCGATGAGGCCTGGCAGGAGTCTGCCGCCGGGTTGGAAAACCACCTGAAGATGAACATCGAGGTGGTCGATGCCCAGGGCAAGTTCCTCGGCGAGGGCCGCGACCTGGCTGAGCTTACCGCGCGCTTCGCCGAAGCCAGCCAGGCTGCGCTGGCCATTCCGCAGCAGAGCGACAAGCCGAAAGCGGTGGAGGCCAAGGCCTTCGCTCAAGTAGCGGAGAAGACTCAGCAGAAGATCGCCGGGCTGTCGATGACGGTCTATCCGGCGTTGGTGGAAGAAGCGGGCGTGGTCAAGGAAGGGCGCTTCCCGACCCAGGCCGAGGCCGACTTCCAGCACCGCCGCGCCCTGCAGCGCCTGCTCTTGCAGCAACTGGCCGAACAGGCCAAGTTCCTGCGCGGCAAGCTGCCGGGGCTGACCGAGCTGGGTTTGCTGTATCGCGATATCGGCCGCGTCGAGGCGCTGGTCGAGGACATTCTGCTGGCCAGCCTGGATGCCTGCATCCTCGACGGCGAAGCGACGCTACCGCGTGACGGCGCGGCCCTGGCGCAACTGGCTGAGCGCAAGCGCGGCGACTGGACGGCGCATGCCGAACGTATTGCCCGCCTGGTGCTGGAGATTCTCAAGCTCAACCACGGCCTGCAGAAGCGCTTCAAGGGCAAGATCGACCTGGCCCAGGCGATGGCGCTCAACGATATCAAGCAGCAACTGGCGAACTTGGTGTATGCCGGCTTCGTGCGCGAAACGCCGGGCGAATGGCTCAAGGAAATCCCGCGTTATCTGAAGGCCATCGAGCAGCGCCTGGACAAGGTCGGCGCGCAGGTGCAACGCGACCGCGTGTGGACGGCCGAACTGGCTGGCTACTGGGAGCAGTACAAGGCCCGCGCTGCCAAGCATGCCCAGGAGGGCAAGCGCGACCCCGAGCTGACGCTGTATCGCTGGATGCTGGAGGAATACCGCGTATCGCTGTTCGCCCAGCAACTGGGCACGAAGATGGCGGTGTCGGACAAACGCCTGAGCAAGCAGTGGACGCTGGTTGAAAGTTGATGATCGGCGCTCGCCCCGGCGATGGGGCGAGCTATCCACTGATGAATGCGGAAACTGAAGAACGATGAGTGTGAATGATGAAAACGTCGGGCTGGGGCGCCGTGGCTGCCTTGGCCTGTTTCTGGCTGGCTTGGCGTTCGTGGTGCTGATATTCGCCGGCCTCATCTACATCATGACCCGCCCGCAGGACAGTGAGATCGAGGCCGGCGAGCGCACGGCCATCGAGGCCTGCTGGAAAAGCGCGCAGGCCACCGAACGTAGCTTCACCGAGGAAAGTTGCCAGGAAATGGAGAAGCAGTTCCTGCGCAAGTTCGGCCATCAGCCATGAACCTGCTGCAACGCCTGAGCTTCAAGCACCTTGTGGTGGGCTTCTGCGTGCTGGCGCTGGGGGCCGTGGTGCTGATCTGGTGGCTTAGCGGCGCGGCGTATTTGCGGCCCTATGCCGAGCAGACGGTGATCTTCGGTCAGGGCGAGCTGAAGCTGCCGCCTGAGCTGGCTGGCACCGGTCCCATTCGCGTGGTGCACTTCTGGGACCCGGATTGCCCCTGCAACGGGGAAACCGACGCGCACCTGCGCTATCTGATCGGCCTGCACCGCAATGCCGATGTGGCGTTCTACAGCGTGCAGAAGCCGGGCAGCACAGGCGAGATTGCGCCGTTCCTGCGTGGGCGGATGAAGCCCTTGCCTGGCATCGAGGGCATGGAGTCGCTGCCGGCCAGCCCGGCGCTGGCGATCTGGGATCGCGACGGCAACCTGGCCTATGCCGGCCCTTACAGCGAGGGGTTGGTATGTAATTCCAGCAACAGCTTCGTCGACCGGTGCTCGATGCGCTGACGCAGGGGCGCCAGGTTTCCCTGGCCAGTGGTTTGGCGGTGGGGTGTTATTGCGCCTGGAAGTAGGGGCGCAGGCTGATATGCCCGCAGGTGCCTCGCTTCCCCGGATGCTTGATCGTTTTGGAGAGCGCTCTGTGTAGGAGCCCCGCCTCGGGGCGAAGCTTTGCTGGCACCTGCCAGCCTGTCGCTATTGAAGCCCGATCTACCCTACGCAATCACCCTCAACTTCGGCCAGGTGGCCAGCCAGTTCTTGTCATGTAGGCGCTGTTGGTAGATCTGACTCTTCGCGTTCTGAAAGCGCCCGGCTGGGCGCACGATAAGGCCGAACAGATCCTCCAGGCCGAGCGGCGCGGCGACTTCCAGCCTGTCTTGTTCATCGAGCCTTATGGCCACCGCCGTCGCGGTTTCCGGCCAATGCCGTATCGCTTCGGTAGCCGAGGCGTAAGGCGCATCGCCATTGCGCAGATGCATGCGTGCCTGATTCTTCACCGACCACTGCAGCGATTCGTCCCTGTGGCGCAGCACCGTCTCCAGTTCAGCGTCGCGAGTGGGGGAGGTTTGGCTGCGGTCGAACCAGATCACGTCGATATCTTCTGGCAGCGGGGAGGGCGTGCGTTGGTGTAGGTGATCCCAGACCGCACTGCGTACGAAACCGGCGGCCACCCAGCAATCGGGCAGGTCGAGCTCGCGCACCTGCTGCAGGATGCGCAGGCGCTGTGGGTCGCTGGCAATGAGTGTCTGGAGTAGAGCGGCGAGATTCATGTGCGCAGCCTATCAGCACTGCCAGTTGCTTGCCTGCTCAGTTCATCCAGCGCTTCTGGCTTGCTTCCAGACCACGCAGCCTACTGAGTCGCATGGCACCGATACAGACCTTAAAGGCCAACCCAGTGGTGGTCGGGCGTCGCTTTGCACTAAAGTCCCCAAGCCGGTCGCCGGGACGGATTTTCCCGGCCAGAGATTTTGAGGGAGGCGCTTGATGCGTTTACCGCGCATTGCGATGGCCTGGACGCTGGTAGTGCTGTTGTTGATCGTGGTGGCCTTGCTCGGCATACGCATCGCCGGGCTATCGTCGTTGCCCGAACTGGAGCCCTGGCACCGCCTGGTGCCGCAGGAGATGGAGGTCAGCGAGCTGGACGCTGCCGACTGGCAAGCCTATCTGGCCGCCGAGGCGACCCTGTTCGAACGCCTGCAGCGCGAACTGATCGAGCCGGTCACGGCCTCCGGCACGGCGCCATACAGCCGCTACGCCAGCGACAGCCCGGTCTACCCCGGCAATCTGCCGCGCGACTGGAATCGTTCCTTCATTCTGCAGCCGCCAGGTCCGGCGCGGGGCGTGGTGGTGTTGTTACATGGCCTGACCGACTCGCCGTACAGCCTGCGCCATATCGCCCAGCACCTGAGCGAACAGGGGCTGCTAGCGGTGGTGCCGCGCATGCCCGGCCATGGCACGGTACCGGCGGCGCTCACTGCTGCGCACTGGGAGCAATGGCTGGCGGCTACCCGCCTGGCCGTGCGCGAGGCGCGGCGCCAAGTACCGGACGGGCCGCTGTATCTCGTCGGCTATTCCAATGGCGGTGCATTGGCGCTGCGCTACAGCCTGGCGGCGCTGGGGGACGGGCAACTGGCCATGCCGCAACGCCTGGTGCTGATCTCGCCGATGATCGGCGTCACCAGCTACGCCCGTTACGCCGGGCTGGCGGCCCTGCCGGCGTTGCTGCCGGCCTTCGCCAAGTCGGCCTGGATGAACGTGCTGCCGGAGTTCAACCCGTTCAAGTACAACTCCTTCCCGGTGCACGCGGCGCGGCAGACCTATGAGCTGACCAGCGAGGTGCAGGCCGCATTCGATGCAGCCGAAACCGATGGCCGTCTGTCACGATTGCCACCGGTGCTGGCCTTTCAGTCGCTGGCCGACAGTACCGTGAGTACACCGGCCGTGGTGCGCCATTTGTTCGAGCGTCTGCCGGACAATGGCAGCGAACTGGTGATCTTCGACATCAACCGCTCGCAGGCGGCCAGCTCGCTGCTGCGGGCGGACATGAGCGGCTTGCTCGAGACCTTGCTGCCACCGGCCCAGCGTGACTACGACCTGACGGTGGTGGGTGTTGCGCAGAGCGGTGGTCGTCAGGTCGAGGCGCGACGAATCGCAGCCGGCGAGCGTGAGGCGCGGGTGACGCCATTGAACGTCGAATACCCGAGCCAGCTGTTCTCGCTGTCACACGTTGCACTGCCGTTCCCCACGGACGATCCGCTGTATGGCAGCGAACCGACCTCCGAGGAGTTCTACGGCGTAGCCCTTGGCACGCTGGCACCGCGCGGTGAGCACGGCGTGCTGGTGGTGGGGCTCGATAGTTTGCAGCGTATGACGTCCAACCCCTTCTACACCTATTTGCGCGAGCGCATCGACGAAGACCTGTAGGTGGCTCGGTGCGTACGGCGTCCGACCCTAGGGGGCACCGTGCGCACCGAGTGGTTTGAGGGGTTACAACCGGAAACGCCCGACCAGGCCATCGAGTTGGCTCGACAGTGCCTGCAAATCGCTGCTGGCCTGGTTGAGCTGATCGGCGATATGGCTGGTGCCGACGGTCAGCTCGTTGATGTCGACGATATTGCGGTTGATGTCCTCGACCACGCTGGACTGCTCCTCGGTGGCAGTGGCGACCTGGATGTTCTGGGCGCTGATCCGGCCGATATGGCTGTTGATCTGCTCCAGTGCTGCCGACGCCTTGCTCGCATATTCCACCACCAGCGCGCTCTGCCGTTGCCCCTCGGCCCTGGCCCGCGCATTTCGCCGCAAGGTGGGGGCGAGTCCCAGCGAGTGGTTGAAGCAGGGCGGTTGAGGGTTGAATCCTGTCGCAATTGTGGTTGTCACCGGGCTCGACCGAAGTGGCGCGATGGTGCATGGTGGCGCCCCATGTTGTCAGCTCCGAGAGTGCGTTTCATGTTCGAAATCCAGCCCATCGACCCCGCCTACTACCGCCAGCAGACCCGCCGCAGCACCATGGTGATCGCGGTCATCTTCGTGGCGCTGGCCATGCTCTGCGCCACGCTGAGCACGCAGCTGTTCGGCACGCCCGGTGGCGACAACTTCAAATGGAACCTGCTCGGTGTGCTGGCGGGGCTCGGCCTGACCATTGCCCTGGTGCGCCAGCGACTCTGGTCGCGGCCGTTCATGGCGCCGGCCGTTTACGGCTGGCGACTCAAGCGCAGCCTGATGCGTGTCACCAACGCCATGCATCACGTCAAGGCGGGCGTGGCGCAGGGCGATGACAGCGCGATGAAGCTGCTGCGCTTCTACCACCTGGGGGTGACCCAGATGCATCAGCTCGACGGCAACTCCAGCGAGCTGAGCCAGATGGTGCGCGAGATCGATAGCCATCGCGAGGCGATGGAGCAGCAGGGGCTGGATATCGAGCAGACGCGGCTCGACCTGGCTTGGCTGGAGCGAGTGAAGGCGTTCAAAGCGACCTGATCAGTTGTCCAGAGATAACTCCTGCATCTGACCTTGCCAGATGCCCTGGCGACGGCGCGCGATCACCAGGCAGTCACCCGTGCCGACCGCGCTTACCACCTGTCGCCCACCGGGCGCCCAGAACGCGCGGCGTCCTGCGCAGACCCAGCGCCGGAAGGACTGCTGTGGTTGGCCATCAACACCCCGAGGGACAGTTCACGGGCATACGCGCCGCGCCCATCGGCTTCGTCGCCGCGATGCTGTTCAACCTGGCGCTGACCTTCCTGTTCTGATGAAAAAAGGTTCTTCGCATAGTTTGGGGAAAGTGCTAGTAAGTACCGGATTGGCAAGTTTGTGCGCGTACCGTTTACTGACTTAGCACTATCCGTTACCGCGTGCGCTGAGCGTTTGGGTTGCGCCCCTTGCGGGCGAAACCCATCAGATCAGACGACACGCTAACGAATAGTGTCAAGCCATGGACAGCTAACACGTAATTGCCAGTCCGGTATCAAGCGTATCCTCCCCGCGAGGATGCGAAGAACCTGAAAAAACCGGCATCGAGTGATGCAGGGGCATTATCCCCGCAAGTCCGTCTCGCTATTTCAACCGATAGCGCACCAGCTCATCCTGGCTCAGCAGACGCAAGCGTCCTGGCGCGACCTGGTAGATGTCTTCCGCCAGGCTTACGTCGACACCCATGTCACGAAAGTACCTGGCTGGGCTGAATGGCTGGCTGCCGTGGGCGGCCTGTGCCAGCGCCGAGTCACCTGCGGAGAAGGGTGGTCGGCGCAGGGCAACGTGGCCGTTGATGGTGCGCTTGATACCGGCCGTGAGCAGGTAGATGCAACTGCCCTGGCACAGGCCGCCTGAAGGCACCAGCGCCTCGAAGCCGGTTTCCCGTAGCAGGCGGCCCATGCGTATGGCCTCCGGGGCGCTGCCGCCGATGCTGTCGAGCAGCACGACCTTGCGCTTGTGCTTGCCCGGGTTGGCGCGCAAGCCAGCCAGCAGCTTCTCGTAATCGCCCGGAACGATCTCTTCGGAAATCTTCACCGCCAGCAGGCCGGCGTTAGCTTCGACTTCCACCTGTGCGTGGGCGGTCAGCGCGGTGAGCAGGCTGGTAGCGACCAGGGCGAATCGTAAACGCTGGGCAATCATTGGGCGGGTTACGCGATAGTGGCTCGGGAGGTAGACAATACCTGCCGGCGCAGCATCTCGCATCTGTCAGATCGCCCCGTTTTTGTGCTGCACCTTCCAGGCCCAGGCGAACAGCAGCAGGCCGCCGATGGCGGTGGCTGCGCCGATGTAGCCGGTGACCGTCCAGCCCATGCCGGCGCTGATGGCCAGACCGCCGAGCCAGGGGCCGAGGGCGTTGGCGACGTTGAACGCGGCATGGTTGGATGCGGCGGCGAGTGTCTGCGCGCCCGTGGCGACGTCCATCAGGTGGGTCTGCAGGGCCGGGCCAAGGGCGATCATGGTGCCCAGGGCGAAGATCGCCGGCAGGATCGTCCACAGGCTGTGCGCGGCGAACGGAAAGGCCAGCAGCACCAGCGTGTTCCAGGCCAGAATCCAGGCCACCGCGCGCAGGCGCAGGCGGTCGAACAGCCAGCCGCCGGCACTGTTGCCGACGATGCAGCCGGCGCCGAACACGCCCATGGCCAGGGGAATCCAGCCGGGGCCGACCTGGGTGACGTGGAGCAGGGTCGGCGCCATGTAGCTGAACACGCAGAACATCCCGGCGAAACCGATGGAGCCGATGCCCAGGGCCAGCCAGATCGGCTCGCGGTTGAAGGCGCGCAGCTCGCCCAAGGGGCTGCTGCGCTGCTCGTGCGGGTCGGCCGGGAGGAAGATCGCGACCATGGCGATGGTGGTGATGGCGATGATGCCGACCAGGGCGAAGGCGTAGCGCCAGCTCATGAACTGGCCGAGCCAGGTGGCCAGCGGGTTGCCGATCAGGATGGCCACGGTCAGGCCGGCCAGCACCCGGCTCACCGCCTTGGCGCGCTTGTGCGGGGGCGCCATGGAGGCGGCCACCAGCATGGCAATGCCGAAGTAGGCGCCGTGTGGCAGGCCGGCGATAAAGCGGAAGATCAGCAGCGGCTCGTAGCTCGGCGCCAGGGCGCTGGCGAAGTTGCCGAGGGCGAAGCAGCCCATCAGCAGCAGAAGCAGGATGCGCCTTGGCAGGCGGGCGCCGAGCAGGGCCAGCACCGGTGCGCCGACCACCACGCCGAGGGCGTAGGCGCTGATCACATGGCCGACCTGCGGCTCGCTGACGCCAAGATCGGCGGCGACGTTGGGCATCAGGCCCATAATGGCGAACTCGCCGGTGCCGATGGCGAAGCCGCCGAGGGCCAGGGCGAGTTGAATGAGAAGGATCGCGCCCGGCGACAGACTCGTCGCGGCGTCGGATGCAGAGTTGTTCATGAGAGACCTGGAAGGGCGAGACGCAAGCGCGCAATTATAATCTCCCAGCGCTTTGCTTGGGTATTGGCCGCCGCTCTATTTCGGGCTTGGAGATGGATGGCCGGCGTCGTTCAGGGCCTTCACGTAGTCGACGAAGGCTCGCAGCGGCGCCGGTACGTGACGCCTGCTGTGGTAGTACAGGTACGGCCCGTCGAAGTGTTGCCACCAGTCCTGCATGAAGGGTTGCAACTGGCCGCTGGCGAGGTGCGCCGCGATGTACTCCTCGAAGGTGTAGAGAATGCCGTGACCGGCGCAGGCTGCAGCGATCAGCAGATCCTGCGACGAGCTGACCAGGCGACCCTCGGGGGCGAGACGCAGGGTAGCGAGCGAGAAAATCGTCCAGCAGCTGCGGCAGGATGTGCCGCGCGATCACGCCGGGCACATGCAGGCGTAGTGAGCCGGCCGGGTTCTGTGGATCTTCCTGCAGGTCGTTGAGCGCGGTGTTGATCTCGTCCAGCGCGGGGCGCAGGCGCTCCAGCAGGCGCGCGCCGATTTCCGTCGGCGTCAGGCCGCGGGTGGTGCGGTTGAGCAGGCGCACGCCCAGTTCCTTTTCCAGGCGGCGTACGCAATCGCTCAGGGTGCCTGGCTGGTGGCATTGGTGGGCGCTGCCTGTGCGGCGCTGTGGGGATTGCTCGGTTGGTACCTGGTCGGGCAGGCCGATCAGCGTGGTGCCGAGCAAAAGGTGTCGGCGGCTACCTAAGCCAAGTGCAAGGGAAACGATGCGGGAGTCGGCGGCCGACTCCCGCAACATCATCAACCGCGCGCGGGAATGTTCAGCCCGCGCTGCACCGCCGGGCGGGTGAGGAAGGCATCGAGCACGCGGCGCACGTTGGCGAAGCGTTCGAACTGCACCAGATCACCGGCCTCGTAGAAGCCCACCAGGTTGCGAATCCAGGGGAATACGGCAATGTCGGCGATGCTGTACTCGCCGGTAATCCAGTCACGGCCTTGCAGATGCTGGTCGAGCACACCCAGCAGGCGAACGGATTCGGCGACGTAGCGGTCACGCGGGCGTTTGTCTTCGTACTCTGCACCAGCAAATTTGTGGAAGAAACCGAGCTGGCCGAACATCGGTCCCAGGCCGCCCATCTGCCACATCAGCCATTGAATCGTCTCGTAGCGGGCAGCGGCGTCCTGTGGCAGCAGCTTGCCGGTCTTTTCCGCGAGGTAGATCAGAATCGCCCCGGACTCGAACAGCGCCAGCGGATGGCCATTGGGGCCATCGGGATCGAGGATGGCGGGAATCTTGTTGTTCGGCGCCAGCGAGAGAAACTCGGGGCTGAACTGGTCGTTGCTGTCGAAGCTGACCAGGTGCGGTTCGTAGGGCAGGCCGATTTCTTCCAGCATGATCGAGGCCTTGACCCCGTTGGGCGTGGGCAGCGAGTACAGCTGCAGGCGCTCGGGATGCTGGGCTGGCCATTTGCGGGTGATGTGGAAGGTGCTGAGGTCGGTCATGTGGAGTTCCATGTCGAATGGGCCTAAGAGCCTGTTCACGATCAGATGCGCATCGGCGCTACTGCGTTAAAAATAAGCTGGATCGCCAGCCCGGTCGGAATGCTCATGTACAAAAGTACACTCTGCTTCCTCGCTTGTTTTTGCGGGGCCGCCATCGGCCTTGTATCGCTCTAGCTCGCGAGATCCTGAACAGCCTCTACGAAAGAGGCGATCAGAACACGAGTGGTTGGGGCGCAGGAAATCGATCCAGCTGATAGTAGTCATCGATTCGAGCGATCCTGCCTGTTTCCTGCGTGCGAGCGAGGCGGTATGGTGGGTTTTTCATCCACCTGGCACGGAACCCATCGGTATGAGCCTGCACGGTACTTACGATCCCCAGAACATCTTCGCCCTGATCATTCGTGGCGACTTGCCCTGCTACAAACTCTACGAGGACGACGATGTACTGGCCTTCCTCGATCTATTCCCGCAATCCAAGGGCCACAGCCTGGTGATCCCCAAGCGCGCTGCTGCGCGCAATATTCTGGACATCGACGACGCCAGCCTGGCCAAGGTCATGGCCGTGGTGAAGAAGGTCACCCAGGCTGTCGTCGACGAACTGCAACCCGCTGGTGTGCAGGTGGCACAGTTCAACGGTGCGCCTGCCGGGCAGACGGTGTTCCATATCCACGTGCACGTGATCCCGCGCTTCGAGGGCGAGGGGCTGGGTATTCACGCGGCCACCAAGGCCGACCCGGCCGAGCTGGAAGCGCTGCAGGCACGTCTGGTCAAGCGCCTGCAAGGCTGAAGCGACAGTGCCCCGGTTGCGTGATACGACCGGGGCACTGCTGTAGTTCGTGTCGGTGGGCTGAAGCGAAGCACGCCCGGCAGTGCCGACGCGCAGCAGGCGTTCAACGGATGCTTAGCCGTTCTGGCTGCTCAGCCCGCCCCACTCCATGAACCGCACGGCGTGCACTTGACCCTGGCTGTCGCGGTAGACCAGAACGCTGGGCACTACACCGCTCTTGCGGCTGTTGTCGGTGCGCTGCAGAACCTGGTCGATGTCCAGCTGCATGCCGTACTGGTATTCCTGCACTTCCACTTTGGTGTTGACGGGTGCTTTCTCACTGGCGAAGGCCATGGGGGCGAAAGCGGCGAGGAGGGTGGCGTTGAGGGCTGCGAATTTCATCTGGGTAGTCTCCGATTAGTTGCGCCGACTTAGGTGGCGCTGGGTTCGAGAGAGATGAAAACATTGCGCCCTTCATTGCAGAAATCGATGCTTCTGCTAGCGAAAATCGCTGCCATCGATACCTTGCTCACAGACGCGCCAAGCCCAATACTCAGGCGGCATTCATCTGCCCATGGAGGGCTTCATGCGATCGATCCTCGTCGCTCTACCGCTGTTGCTGCTGGCCGGTTGTTCATCGTTTCGGGGCGACCCCGAGCACATCAAACCGGTACCGGAAGATCGCCTGCTGGCCTTTCAGGAGGCGCAGGCGAACAGTGCGCAGATCGTGGTCAATCGTGACTTCGGGGTGATGGGAGGCGGCTGCTTCGTGGCCATCGAGGTGGATCGCAAGGTCGCTGCACGCATCGGCGTCGGCGAGGTCGCGACCTTCCAGGTGCCGCCCGGCACGCGCGTGGTCGGCATCACCCCGGATCGTATGGACAACACCCTGTGCGGCATGGGCCGCCTGCTGCGGGAGGTGGCTGTGCCGGTGAAAAGTGGGGAGATCCAGTACCTGCGTATCGTCAGCCAGAACAAGGGGGGCTTCGATATCCGCCCGGACAAGCCTTGATCACGTTGCCGCTGTATGAGCGTTCATGTTGAGCGTGACGCTAGCAGGCCGTTGAAAAGCTAACTACGTTGCCATTGCTGCGTTAAAAACAGCCTCGCGTGCGAGCCCAGTCAAAATGCTCATTTACAACACGTAAAGTCGGACGCGACCCCGGTCGTTTTTCGGCTGTTTTTGCGGGGCCGCCATCGGTATTGCACTGGCTGCCTCGCCTACGTTTTTCAACGGCCTGCTAGGGTCTGTTGCCGTTTCGTCGCGGCCGTGCGCGAAACGGCAACAGACCCTAGGCGGTTAGTATTCCCTGCATCACAACAGGGAGCATGAACGTGAATGGACTGCCGATAGCCATCGTCGGGGCGGGTACCGCGGGGCTCGCCACGCCGCGCCCCAGTGCGCCTAGGAGGCCCGGATGAAACTGCCCGCCAGTCTGTTGGCCGTGGCCCTTGCCGCCTGCGCGCACGCGCAGGCCGGTGCGGCGCCGCAGCAGGTCAACCTGTATATCTGGAGCGAATACCTGGCCCCGGACACCCTGGCTTCGTTCGAAGAGAAGACCGGTATCCACGTGGTGGTCGATCACTTCGATTCGCTGGAAACCGTGGAAACCAAACTGCTCACCGGCGGCAGTGGTTACGACCTGGTGCTGACTGCCAGCCAGCACCTGAGTCGGGCCATCGCCAGCGGTGCGTTGCGTGAACTGGACAAGACGCAGCTGCCGCACTTCGCCGGGCTCGATGACGAGTTCACCCAGCACATGGCCAAGTTCGACCCGAGCAATCGCTACGCCGGACTCTACGTCTGGGGCACCACCGGTTTCGGCTACCAGGAGCAGGCTATTACCCAGCGCATGGCCGATGCCCCGACCGATAGCTGGGCGATGCCGATGGACCCGCAGGTGGTGGCGCGTTTCGCCGACTGCGGGGTGAGTTTGCTCAATGATCCCAACGAGGTGTTCGCCGCTGCGTTCCGCTACCTGGGGCTGGATATCAACCGGCAGAATCTCGATGACTTGAAACAGGCCGAGGCCCATCTGGCCAAGGTGCGACCGTTCATTCGCTACTTCGACAATGACCGCAACCTCAGCGACCTGGCCAACGGCAACACCTGCCTGGCCATTGCCTGGAATGGCAACGTCGCCATCGTCGCGGCACAGGCCGAGCAGGCCAACAAGGACTTCCAGCTGAGCTACCGCATCCGGCGTGAAGGGGCTTTGCTGTGGTTCGATGCCATGGTCATCCCGCGTGACGCGCCGCACCCGGAGGCCGGGCTGGCGTTGATGGACCACCTGATGACCCCCGAGGTGATCGGCGCCATCAGCAACAGCATCTACTACGCCAATGCGGTATCGGCGGCAGATGCCTTCGTCGATCCGGCGCTTCTCGCCGACCCCGGCACCTATCCGCCGGCCGAGCTGCGCGCCACGCTGTACGCCAAGAATGGCAACAGTCGCGAGTTCAACCGGGCGCTGACCCGTGGCAGGCTCCAGATGTACTGATGATGGGATTCGAGGCGCCAGTCTGGATTGACGTAGCAGCGCACGTCGATTCCGCCGCTGACCAGCCAGCGTTGAACGCGCAGGCGCGTAGCACCAGCATCTCTGCACGGCGGCCGACCTTCTGCACCAGGCACATTTGCAGATCGTAGAGAATCCCGCCCGTAGCCTGGCCATCGACGATCTTTATCATCGGCATGGCCCAGCTCTCGGTCACCGAGAAGCGCAGTGGGCGCTGCTCCTCGGCCGAGGCTGCGAGGCACAGCAGAAGCAGAGCGGAAAGCGAAAGGCGCATGCGCTTACCGGTTCAAGACGTTAAGCGATGCCGCGCCGAGCTTGGCCGTGACAGACTGGGCGACGGCCGCTCAGGCCGGTGCCGGCTCGAAACTGTCGGCGCGCGCCATGCGCCACATGCGCTGGTAGAACTCCCCTGCGATCTGGCCGCTGAGCAATTCGCCCGGCGCGAGGAACACGTGCTGCTGAGCGAACAGCTTGATCTCGGTAGCCGACATGCGCTGCACCAGGTGCTTGGCATCGATCTGCCTCGGGTGGTCGAGGCCTGCGGCGGCGAGCATCTCGGCCAGCGCCTTGAGCGTGTTGCGGTGGAAGTTGTAGACGCGCTGGGCCTTGTCTTCGACCACCAGAGCGCGCTGGCGCAGCGGGTCCTGGGTCGCCACGCCAGTGGGGCACTTGTTGGTGTGGCAGCTTTGGCTCTGAATGCAGCCGATGGCGAACATGAAGCCGCGCGCCGAGTTGGCCCAGTCGGCGCCGATAGCCAGCACGCGGGCGATGTCGAAGGCACTGACGATCTTGCCGCTGGCACCGAGCTTGATCTTGTCGCGCAGGTTGCTGCCGACCAGGGTGTTGTGCACGAACAGCAGCCCTTCGCGCAGCGGCACACCGAGGTGATCGGTGAACTCCAGCGGCGCCGCACCGGTGCCACCTTCCTTGCCGTCGACGACGATGAAGTCGGGCAGGATGCCAGTCTCCAGCATGGCCTTGACGATGCCCATGAATTCCCAGGGGTGGCCCAGGCAGAACTTGAAACCGACCGGCTTGCCGCCGGACAGCTCGCGTAGCAGGGCGATGAACTGCAGCAGCTCGGTCGGCGTGGAGAAGGCGCTATGGCGCGAAGGGGAGATGCAGTCCTCACCCATCGGTACGCCGCGGGTGTTGGCGATTTCCTCGGTGACCTTGTGCTTGGGCAGGATGCCGCCATGGCCCGGCTTGGCGCCCTGGCTGAGCTTGATCTCGATCATCTTCACCTGCGGGCTGGCGGCCTGGGCGGCGAAGCGCTCGGGGTCGAAGCGCCCGTCCGAGGCGCGGCAGCCGAAGTAGCCGCTGCCCAGTTCCCAGACCAGATCGCCGCCGTGCTCGCGATGATAGGGGCTGATGCTGCCCTCGCCGGTGTCGTGGTAGAACTCGCCGAGTTTCGCCCCTTCGTTGAGGGCGCGAATGGCGTTGGCGCTGAGCGAGCCGAAGCTCATTGCCGAGATGTTGAACAGGGACGCCGAGTACGGTTGGCTGCATTGCGGCCCGCCGATCTCCACGCGAAAGCTGCGTGGATCGCTCAGCGGCGCCGGGCGCATCGAGTGGCTGATGAACTCGAAGCCGTTCTGGTACACATCGCTCAGCGTACCGAAGGGTTTATCGGCACCTTCGTTCTTGGCGCGGGAATACACCAGCGAGCGCTGGGCGCGGGAGAAGGGCAGTTGTTCGGCGTCACCTTCGAGCAGGTACTGACGGATTTCCGGGCGAATGCCTTCGACCAGATAACGAATGTTGCCGAGGATCGGGTAGTTGCGCCGCACTGCATGGTGCGTCTGTAGCAGATCGCCGATGCCGATCAGGCTGAGCGCGCCGCTAAGCAGGGTGAACGGCCACAGCCATTCATGGCCAAGGAAAGGCACGCTGGCCAGGGTGAACAGCACGCAGAAGGCGAAGAATGCGTAGCGGCTGAGCAGGGAAAGGTTCATGCAAGCTCCAGGTGCGCGGATCGAGATAAGACTTTAGACCAAACGGCTATATTGGGTCATGTTCTGTCCACCTAGACACTCTCAAGGGCTGAGGACGAACCCCCTCGCCCTGTGGCACACTCAGTGGCCCGGAGCCAACCGTCGCAAGAGCTTGGCCCAAGTCTCCCGATTTTCGGCCTGCGCCATTGTCGCCGGCCTACTGCCTGAGGCCGCCAGCGGCCGAGAAGAGGAATGAGCGTGCATAACGTCGTCATCAGTGGTACCGGCCTCTATACCCCGGCCAACAGCATTTCCAACGACGAGCTGGTGGCATCCTTCAATGCTTATGTGCAGCAGTTCAACGCCGATAATGCCGAGGCCATCGCCCGCGGTGAGGTGGAGGCGCTGAGCGAGTCCAGCAGCGGCTTCATCGAAAAAGCCTCGGGCATCAAGAGCCGTTTCGTCATCGACAAGGAAGGCATTCTCGATCCGCTGCGCATGGTGCCGCGTATCCCTGAGCGTTCCAACGAAGAGTGGGGCATCCTCTGCGAAATGGCCGTGATCGCCGCCAAGGAAGCGCTGCAGCGCGCCGGCAAGACCGTCGCCGATATCGATGGGGTGATCGTCGCCTGCTCGAACTTGCAGCGCGCTTACCCGGCGGTAGCCATCGAAGTGCAGGCTGCGCTGGGCATCCAGGGCTGGGGCTACGATATGAACGTAGCCTGCTCTTCGGCCACCTTCGGCATCCAGGCCGCAACCACCGCGATCCAGACCGGTCAGGCCCGCGCCATCCTCATGGTCAACCCGGAAATCTGCACCGGTCACCTCAACTTCCGTGACCGCGACAGCCACTTCATCTTCGGTGATGCCGCCACTGCGGTGATCATCGAGCGTGCCGACCTGGCCACCTCCCTGCACCAGTTCGACGTGGTCAGCACCAAGCTGCTTACCCAGTTCTCCAACAACATCCGCAACAACTTCGGCTTCCTCAACCGCGCGGCGGAAGAGGGTATCGGTGCCAGGGACAAGCTGTTCGTGCAGGAAGGCCGCAAGGTGTTCAAGGACGTCTGCCCGATGGTCGCCGAGCTGATCGCCGCACACCTGGCGGAAAACCAGCTCAACGTCAGCGACGTCAAGCGCTTCTGGCTGCACCAGGCCAACCTCAACATGAACCTGCTGATCGCGCGCAAGCTGCTCGGCCGCGACGCCGAGCCGCACGAGGCGCCGGTGATCCTCGACACCTACGCCAACACCAGCTCGGCCGGCTCGGTGATCGCCCTGCACAAGAACCAGGACGACCTGCCGGCGGGTAGCCTGGGTGTTCTAAGCTCCTTTGGCGCCGGTTATTCGATCGGCAGTGTAATTTTGCGCAAGCGTTGAACTCTCTGTAGGAATGCCTGGCGCGTACGCAGAGTCTGATCGTGCGCGCAAGGCCCTACCCATGGGAGTTCTATGTGCGATACCGATTTGTTGGATCGTCTGCTCAGCGGTGAGCAGACGGCCTATCGCGAGCTGGTAGCTCGCTATCAGGGGGCGATGCGAGCGGTGGCTTACGCCATCGTCGGCAGCCGCCACGCCGATGAGGTGGTGCAGGATGCCTGGCTCGCCGTGGTGCGCAGCCTGGCAGGCTTTCAAGGGCGCTCCAGTCTTAAGACCTGGCTGCTGACCATCACCGCCAATACTGCCAAGACCCGTCTCAAGCACAACCGTCGCGAGGTGCTGCTCGACGACCTGGCCGCGCCCCATGGCACGGTGGGTGACGAGCGTTTCGCCGATGGCGGCCACTGGCTGCTGGCGCCCCATGCCTGGCATCAGGACAGCCCCGAAGCGCTGCTCACCGAAGACGAACTGCGCGAGTGCCTGGAACACACATTGGCCAGCCTGTCCGAGTTGCAGGCCAGCGTGCTGGTGCTGCTGCACCGGGCACGCCCTATAACGCCTTCTGCTTTAGTTGTAGTTTAAAGTTTTGAGTGGTCGCGCAGCGGTTTTGTACAAGGCCTGGCCGAGGCCAACTTGGTGTTGCTGATTAGCGCTTCTCCACTACCTCTTTGCTCGAACCATGTTGTTTTAATTGATCCTGCTGGCCTAGTTCAGCACACCAGCAATCACATCATCCACACTACTGGCTCGACCGAAGCGCAAGCTGGCCTCATCGGTTGCAAACAGTTTGAAATGAGCGGTGCCGCAGTCGATCTTCGCTTGCTCAATAGGGCGAAGGTCATCATTGAACAGGCTGCTTTTGGTTTCCACTACAAAGTAGAGGCGTTCGGCGCCGTCTTGCTCAACCAGTATTGCCCAGTCGGGGTTGTAATTGCCGAGTGGGGTAGGGATGCGGAACCAGCCAGGCAGCTTTGCATAAACCTTTACGGCATCGTTGTGTTCGAGCGCTTGGGCGAAGTCACGCTCAATTGCGGAGTCATAGACCACGTGCTCATAGACCGACTTTTCCGTATTAAGCAGCATGTTCTTCAGGTAGCCGGTTAGCTCTTGCTGCTCGAACAGCTCCTGGGCATAGAAACTGTCGTCGCCCAGTTTCACGTACTTGATGCCGTCGACCAACGCCAGGCGCTTGCAGCGGTTGATGATTTCGCCCGCCAGTTCAATGAACTGCTGGGGGTTACGCTTGAAGTCATCCAGGCGCTTGCTTTCAGTGAGGATTCGCACAAGGGTGCGGCGAGTGAGCTGCGTGCGATCCTGCAGGTCGGTCAGAATATCCGGCAGTTCGATATCGCTCTCGTCCAGGGTGACGGTGTAGGCACCTTTTTTCTCATTGGCTTCTACGCCCGACTTGCCGATGGCTAGATCCGCTTTGCGCCATTGCAGGCGAGGGCGGAACACTGCCGGCGCTTTCTGCAGATTATTGATGCAGTCGGCGATCAGTTGTTCGTTGTTGAAGTCAACTCGATAGGTGGTCTGGTGCTTGATACGGTCCCAAAGGGCTTTGAACTCTTCGCTTTGCAACACGGCTTGGCGAGTTGGGACGGCACGGCGCTCATCAGCGTTTTTGATCTCCAGGCGTCCAGAGACTTTCTTCAATAACTCAACTATTTGTGAGCGCTGCGCCTCGAACTCGGGGGGGAGTTGCAGCAGGCCATCTTTGAGTGCCTGCTTCAGCGAGTCCTGCACCTTGCCCTTGGCGTCCACGTACTGCTGAGCTTTCAAGAAATCCCAGAGTACTTTCGACTGCTCAAAGCCAAGCGGTTGGGACTCGCCATCTGCGCAGGTGATGGCAACAGCCGCGAACTGATGCTCCTCGACGATGCCGAATCGAATACCCGTGTCTTCTTCAATCTCTTTCTGCAGATTTTCAGCGAAGGCTTCATAGCTCTCAGTGGCAATCACGGTCAGGGTGTTCACCTCGAAGCCGCGCACCCTATCGCCACTTTGGTTAACGCACAGACGCAGGCCACGGCCAATGGTCTGTCGGCGCTCACGCTCGGATTGAATGTCACGCAGCGTGCAGATCTGGAACACGTTGGGGTTGTCCCAGCCTTCCTTGAGTGCCGAGTGGGAGAAGATGAACTTCAGCGGTGTGCTGAAGCTGAGCAGCTTTTCCTTGTCCTTCATGATCAGGTTGTAGGCGCGCTCAGCGTTTTCTCGGTTGCCGGCGTTATTCTCAGCGGTGTCAGACCAGCCGCCCTTTTTGTCGATGGAGAAGTAGCCGTTATGCACCTCTTCAGCGCTGTGGTTGAAGTCGACCTCACTGAACAGGCTTTGGTAGTCCGGGTGCTTGGCGAAACGTTTGTATTCTTCTTCGAAGATGGTCGCGTACACGCCTTTCACTGGATTGCCGTCAGCGTCGTACTGGCGATAACGCTCGACCGTATCGATGAAAAATAGCGACAGCACCTTGATGCCCATCGGGCGAAAGCGCTTTTCCTTGTCCAGGTGCTCCTTGATCGTGCGGCGGATCATTTCGCGCTGAATCGCCAACGGTTCCACGCCGCCGTGAACCTCGCCAATGCGCAGGTACTTCTCGCCACCTGGGTAGCGCAGCTCAACGAACTCCTCGCCTTTGGTGGTATTTATTTCGCCAATGCGAAGGTCTTTATAGACGGCGCGCTTGGTTGCCTGCTCCAGATCGTCGCCGTCGTAGACCGTGACCTCTTGGGTGGATACGCCGCCTGTGGCAGTGCCAACATCCAACTCGACCTTGGCTGAAATCGTGCCGCGCTTGTTGCTGACCGCTACCAGCCGCACAAACGGCTTGTTGTGGGCATCCTCAATCGTTGCCGAGGCCACCTCGATCTGTTTGACCAGGCGGCGCTCGTAGGCGTCAACCGCGTCCAGCCGGTAGACCATGTGGTGCTTGTCTACGTGGGTTGCGGAATAGCGCAGGGTGCACAGCGGGTTCATGGCATCCAATGCGGTCTTGCCGGCCCCTTTAAGGCCGCCATCGACGCTCTGCGGCTCGTCGACAATCAGGATCGGGCGAGTTGCCTTGATCAGGTCGATGGGCTTCTCGCCGCCGGTTTTTTCGCTGTCCTTGTAGAGGTTGTTGACGTCCTTCTTGTTGATCGCACCTACGGTCACCACCATGATCTGGATGGTTGAGCTGGTCGCAAAGTTGCGTACCTCGCCGAGCTTGTTCGAGTCGTACAGGAAGTAGTCGTAGGGCACGCCGGCATAAAGGCTTTTGAAGTGCTCCTCGGTGATCTGTAGGGACTTGTAGACGCCTTCCTTGATCGCAACCGACGGCACCACGATGACGAACTTGGTAAAGCCGTAGCGTTTATTCAGTTCAAAGATGCTGCGCAGGTACACGTAGGTTTTGCCAGTTCCGGTCTCCATCTCGACGGTAAAGTCGCCTGACGTGAGCATGCCGGAAGGCGGGAGCCCGCCGCGCAGTTGGATGTCCCTAAGGTTCTTGTGCAGTTCATCATCAAGCAGGGTCAGGCGGTTACCAACACCCAGGTCGGATTCGGCAATGCCCAGGGCAAACTGCTGTGGCGCGTTGCTCGGGTCGCTTTCGGCCGGGGCGGGGGCCTTCATGGTGACCGTGAACTCGGTACGGCACGCCTCCTGGCCACGGAACAGATCGCATACCGCTTCGATAGCCTGTAGTTGATAGTCGAGATCCGGCTCGAAGTGCAGTTTCATGTTCAATCCATTTTCAAGCTCGCCTTCAGGCAAGGGCGAGAAATTCTGTCAGTTAGCTGCTCGACTCCCCCATACCGCAAGGCGGCAGGGGGAGTCAGATTCAGGGTGTCTTTTCAGGCGCTCAGGGCTATGGGCTCGATCCAGCCTTTGCTTGCCAGTACATCTACGGCGATACCGATCTGGCGTGGCGTGAATTGCTTCTTGCGAGCATTCCAGGCGTAGGTGCGGGCGACTACCTCATCGACGCTGGTAACCGGATCACCCTCTTTGACGATCCAATGCACGGTCGCCAGCAACTCCAGACCGAAGGGCGTCTCGAAGCCCTCTACCAGCTCGCCGACCCGGTCGAAACGGGCCCGTGTCTCGGCATTGGCAGCCAAGAAAGCATTAGCCTCATCGACCGCCCCAGGCACCAGAGTTAGGGGTTTGTCGGGTGCATCACCGCCATCGGCATAGCCCGCTACAAGGTGACCTTCAATCGCGCGCAATACGTGCCGAAGATTCTCGGCGTACGGGCCGTAGGGGGCTTGGACATACTTGAGGCGAAGCGGCTCGCCCGCTGCCTGCATGAAGTACATCAGCTTGTGTACTTCCAGCAGGCTAATCGTTGGGTCAAGCAGGCCGCGAACATAGCGATTCATCAGCTCCACCAGTGCGGCGCGCCCAGCGGTCATGCTCGGCACTTCGCGACTGTGGTGCATGGTGTCTGCAGCGGGGGCACCCTTGGGTTCGTAGACGCGCACGCGAACGTCCGGCAGATCGGCCATGGCTGCTTCGATACGCGGGCGCACCTCTGCCCAATCAAGCCCACCCAAACCGCTGCCCAACGGTGGAATGGCGATGGAGCGGATACCACGGCGGTGAATCTCGGCCACCAGGGCGCTGAGCCCTGCGTCTATGTCCTGCAAGCGACTCTTGCCGCGCCAGTGGCGTTTGGTCGGGAAGTTGATGATGTAACGTGGCGACGTGAGCTGGTTGGTGTCGAACACGAACATTCGACCAGGCTGCACCTCTTCACGCTTGCAGGCCGCCTCGTAAGCCTTGAAGTTCTCCGGCCACATATTCTTGAATTGCAAGGCAATGCCACGGCCCATTACACCGACACAGTTCACGGTGTTGATGATGGCTTCGGAGTCATCCCGCAGGATGTCGCCGCTGGTAAATTCGATCATGACTGGCTCTTCACTCAGTAATACCACTCAGGGCGTAGCTCGACCGCAATGTCATCAACTTTGGAAATTATCCATAAATATCATATAATTAGCGCTCAAATCAGTGCATGGGAGAAGCCCTTTTGACTACCTATACCGCATCGCTTGACACCGCCAGCCAAGCCCTGGTTTGAAAATTGTACAAAAAATAACCAGTCCGCTCGATTGTCCCGCCTTCATCGCCGCCCACCGCCAGAATCCTCAAGACTTTACCCGCCGACGCCAGCTCACCTTCAAGAACCTCGTCCTGTTCCT
>NZ_QASO01000120.1 GCF_003052605.1 Ectopseudomonas oleovorans
CTCCTACGGGTAGGGGGTGTTCCGGGTTTCTGTGTAGGAGCCCCGCCCCGGGGCGAAGCTTTGCCGTTGCGGCGCTCTCTCGATTTGCGGCGGGGCGCCGCCCCTACGGGTAGGGGGTGTTCCGGGTTTCTGTGTAGGAGCCCCGCCCCGGGGCGAAGCTTTGTCGCTGCGGCGCTCTCTATTCGCGGTGCAGCGCCGCCCTTGTACGGGCGGCGCATTGACGCTTGACTAACGGATAGCTTCGCTCCGGGCTCAATGCGCCCAGATCAAACCCACCAGCAGGTAGCAGGCCAGCGTGACGACCACCACGCCGAACAGGTTGAGGGCGAAGCCGGCCTTGATCATCGACTGTATCTTCATATGCCCGGTACCGAACACGATGGCGTTCGGTGGTGTCGCCACCGGCATCATGAAGGCGCAGCTGGCGGCGATGGCGGCCGGAATCGCCAGCAGCTCGGCCGGCATCCCCTGAGCCACGGCCAGCGCACCCAGCAGCGGCAGGAAGGCGGCGGCAGTCGCCGTGTTGGAGGTGATTTCAGTGAGGAAGATGATCACCAGCACCACCACGCCGACTATCGCGATCACGGGCATGGCACCCAATGCGCCGAGACTCTGTGCAATCCACTCGGCCAGGCCGGAGCTGCGGATCACGCCGGCCAGCGACAAGCCACCACCGAACAGCAGCAATACACCCCATGGCAGTTTGCCGGCGCTTTCCCAGTTCATCAGGAATACGCGTTTCTTGGTGTCTACCGGGATGATGAACAGCGCCAGTGCTGCGGCGATGGCGATGCTGGTGTCGTTCACACCCGATACCCAGTCGGCGATCAGCGGCTGGAATATCCAGGCCAGTGCCGTGACCACGAACACCAGTGCCACCAGCTTCTCACCCCGGCTCAGCGGGCCCAGCTCGGCCAGCTCGCTGCGGATCAGTTGAGTGCTGTCATGCCCGCTGAGGTTGAAGCCGCCACGGGTCAGCCACCACCAGGTAAAGATCAGCATCATCGCGGATACCGGTACGCCCAGCAGCATCCACTGACCAAAACCGATCTGTACGTCGTAGTTGTCGGCCAGGAAGGCGGCCAGCAGCGCATTGGGCGGTGTGCCGATCAAAGTGGCAATCCCCCCCAGGCTTGCTGCATAGGCAATCGCCAACAGCAGGGCGGTGGCGAAGCGCTCACGGTCGGTCTCGCTGGTTTTATTTTCACCGGTGAGCATGGCGATCACCGACAGGCCGATGGGCAGCATCATGATGGTGGTGGCGGTATTGCTCACCCACATGCTGAGAAAGGCAGTGGCCATCATGAAACCGGCGATCTGCCTGCTCGGCTTGCTGCCCATGGCCAGCAGCGTCATCAAGGCGATGCGCTTGTGCAGGTTCCAGCGCTCCATGGCCAGGCCCAGGATGAAGCCGCCGAGGAACAGGTAGATGGTCGGATTGGCATAGGGCGCGGTCGCGGCGTTGAGGCTGTCGATGCCCAGCGCCGGGATCAACAGGATTGGCAACAGCGAGGTGGCCGGAATCGGGATGGCCTCGGTCGACCACCAGGTTGCCATCAGCAAGGCCAGGCCAATGGTGGCCCAGGCTGTCTCGGAAAGCCCCGCTGGTGGTTCGGTAACCAGGCACAGGAGCAGTAGCAATGGACCCAGGATCAGGCCAATCCAGGCGGCTTTGGCAGCAGCCGTGGATTCATGGGTGGTAACGGCCATGGCGCGTTTCCTTCAGCTAAAAAAGGCGGGCTTTATAGCCCACAGGGCGACTTTATGACCACGCGCTGGCTGATCGGTTTTGCTTCAGCCTGTTTCAGAAGGGCGATGCCCCTGGCAATGCTCTGTTGAGCAGCGGCTGCACAAGACTCTGCGCTATTGCGGGTGGTTGCCGGCAATATGGGCAGCACTGGCTGCATGGCGTTGTTCAGTACGGCCGTCAGGTTCCTTAAGAAAAGTGCCTGTGTATGGTGCTGCCTGGTTAATAACGGGCTGGAACGCGATGAAAGGCACCTGTGTGCGCGACTCTAGGCCGTTGGTGGGGTGTCTCTGAGCACCCTATGCCAGCTTTGCAGGGCGACTCTTATAAGCCAGCAGGCGAGGATAAGGGGCAGGGTCAGTACGGACAGACCAAGGCTGGCGAACCCGAATTGCAAGAGCAGGGCGAGCAGCACGCCTGCCCCGGGAGCCAGCGGGCAGCGATGCACCTGGCTCAGGGCGATAGCCGCGAGGCTGGCGTTGTAGCCGTAGAGGCCGCTCAGGGCGGCATCGGTGGGCCAGCCATTGACCATCGCCAGCATGAGTCCGCCGCTGGAGCCCAGCAACGCCCAGAGCGCTGCGCGGTCGTCGGCCAGGCGCAAGCCGAGCAGCAGGCACAGGCCGGCCCATGGCGAGTCGAGAAAAATCACCTGCCCCAGGCCGCATAGCACGGCGAGCAACAACTGCAGGGCGTTCAGCTCAGGCGTAGCGGCTATGTCTGCCGGGGGAGCGAGTGGCGGCTGGAGCTGACCGAACAGAGCCAGTAACAGCCAACCCAGCAGCACGAAGGGAAAGGTGAAGGCGGGTAGCCAGCCGTGCTGGCGCATACGCCGCATCCAGGGCGCCAGCAGCAGGCTGGAGAGGGCGGCGCTGGCGATGATCAGCCCGGGCAGCGGCGGCGTCCACGGCAGTTTCAGGCTGAGCAGCAGGCCGAGCAGGATGCCGTTGTAGCCATACAGGCCGATGGCGATATCCGCAGGCGGGTAGCCGCGGCGTTGCGCAATCAGCATCGAGGTCAGACCGCCGAGCAAAGCGCCGGGCAGCAAATCCGGGGCGCCGATGAGGATGGCGAGCAGCACCAGCAGGCCGCAGCCGGGGTGCTGTTGCAGGAAGATTTGGGCGAAGCCGCAGAGCAGGGCGCGCAGGCTGTGCAGGGCAGGGTGTGAGGTTGGTAGTGGAGGCATGATGTATGCGCCAAGAGAGCCCTCTCCCCCCAGCCCCTCTCCCGCAAGCGGGAGAGGGGAGTTGTCCAGGAGCCGTGTAGGGTGCGCTGTGCGCACCAAAAACGCCCTGCCATAGCAGGTGTGCAAGGCCCAGGCGGCCCCGCGACATCCTGCGTTGGCTATGTGCCTAGCCCGGATGAAATCCGGGAAGCAGGAGTCGAGCATTCCCCGGATTTCATCCGGACTACGGTTCTTTATTGCGTTGAGAATCGTCGGCTCTATGCAGCGTTTCGATCCTCAGGCTCTTGATGCTGCCGGGTTGGCCGAAGGGTTCGCCGGCGGTGATCACCACGGTTTCGCCACGCTTGGCCAGGCCCTGAGCCTGGGGCGATTTCCAGGGCGGTGCTGGTGACTTCCTCGACCTTGCGCAGGTGTTCGTTAACCACCGAGTAGATGCCCAGGCCACGATCAGGCGGCGGGCGGTGGTGAGGCTCGGCGTGAGGCTCAAGATTGGCGCCTTGGGCCGCTCGCGCGAGGTGCGCAGGCTGCTGGCACCGGATTCGGTGTAGTTGACCAATGCCGCCACCGGCAGGATCGAGCTGATGTGGCGTATGGCGCAGCTGATGGCGTCGCTGGCGGTGGCTTCTGCCTGCTTGGCGATCACCTTCAGGCGCAGGCGACCGTCGTCCAGTAGCAGGCTCTGACCGTTGACCAGTTGCACCTTGCCTTCGGCGAAACGGCCGACGCGCAGCTTCGGCCCCTGCAGGTCCATGAGGATGCCGATAGGCTGGTTCAGCTCGCGCTCAACCTCGCGCACCCACTGGTAGCGCTGGGCGTGGTCGGCGTGTTCGCCGTGGCTGAAGTTGAGGCGAAACAGGTTGACCCCGGCTTCCACCAAATGGCGTATATGCGCGGCGTCGCGGATGGCCGGGCCGAGGGTGGCGAGGATTTTCACTTTCTTGTCGGGAGTCATCTGGCAGACCTTGGTCATGAGTTTTGTTGATGGCGTTGCGGCGTAGGGCGGGTGCAACCCGCCACCAGCGCTTTGGCGGGTTGCACCCGCCCTACAGGGAGGAGCCCGGTGGTTCCGCACCTGCAGTTTCCAAGATTGCGAGGATCAGAATGGCGCGAAAGTCGTTGACGTTGGTGCGCGTCGGGCCGGTGACGATCAGCTCGTCGAGGGCGGCGAAGTAGCCATAGCCGTTGTTGTCGTCCAGCTCGTCGCGGGCGCTCAGGCCCTTGATGCCGGTGCGGGCGTAGCTGTAGGGCGTCATGATGGCGCCGGCGTTGTCTTCGGAGCCGTCGGTGTCGTCGGTGTCGCCGGCCAGCGCATAGACGCCAGGCAAGCCTTAGAGGCTCTCGGTGAGGCTGAGGAGGAATTCGGCGTTGCGCCCGCCACGGCCGTTGCCACGCACGGTGACGGTGGTTTCGCCGCCGGAAAGGATCGCGCACGGCGGCTTGATCGGCTGGCCATGCAGGACGATCTGCCGGGCGATGCCGGCGTGCACCTTGGCTACCTCGCGCGCCTCGCCCTCCAGGTCGCCGAGGATCAGCGCCGGGAAGCCGGCAGCCTCGGCCCTGGCGGCGGCGTCGAGCGATTGCTGCGGGGTGGCGATCAGCTGGAAGTGGCTGCGGGCGAGTACCGGATCGCCGTGCTTGACCGTTTCCGAGCGTGGATCTCCAGCCAGGCGCGCACGTTGGCCGGGATGTCGATGGTGTAGCGAGCCAGAATCGCCAGGGCTTCGGCCGAGGTGGTCGGGTCGCCCACTGTGGGGCCGGAGGCGATCACCGTGGCTTCGTCGCCGGGCACGACGGAGATGGCGTAGGTGTAAACCGTGGCCGGCCAGCAGGCCTTGGCCAGACGGCCGCCCTTGATCGCCGAGAGGTGCTTGCGCACGCAGTTCATCTCGCCGATGGTGGCGCCGGATTTGAGCAGCGCCTTGTTGATCGCCTGCTTGTCCTGGAGGCTGATGCCGTCGGCCGGCAGAGCAAGCAGCGAGGAGCCGCCGCCGGAGAGGAGGAAGATCACCCGGTCGTCTTCGGTCAGGTTCGACACCAGCTCCAGCAGGCGGCGGGGACACGCTCGCCGGCGCCGTCCGGTACCGGGTGGGCGGCTTCCACCACTTCGATCTTCTTGCAGTCAGCGCCGTGCTCGTAGCGGGTCACCACCAGGTCGCTGACCTCGCCTTGCCACTGTTGCTCGATCACCTCGGCCATGGCCGCCGCAGCCTTGCCGGTGCCGATGACGATGACGCGGCCGCTGCGGTCGGCGGGCAAGTGGTCGGCCAGCACCTGGCGCGGATGCGCGGCGGCGATGGCGGTGGCGAACAGGTCGCGCAGCAGGCGTTGCGGATCGAAGGTCATGGCGGTGTTCTCTTGCAGATCGATTCCAGTCCGCAGATGCCGCGCGCAGCATCTGGGGAGTGGAATCGACCAACCTGGCAATCGGGCCGTGACACCTCCTGCCAGGAAGGTCGAAAGGGTGGGCCAGAAGCAAAGCCCCTCTCCCTGACCCTCTCCCATAAATGGGAGAGGGGACTGGTTTGGCGTACGCTGAAAATCGGTATAACGCCGAGCTGCTTGTCTCCCCTCTCCCGCATGCGGGAGAGGGGCCGGGGGAGAGGGCGCTTTGTTACTCGCCGCGGATATTGAAGTTGGCCATATGCTCCAGACCCTTGATCAGGCCGGAGTGGTCCCAACCGCTGCCGCCGAGGGCCGCGCAGGTGCTGAACACCTGCTGGGCGTTGGCGGTGTTGGACAGGTTCAGGTCCAGCTCGCGGGCGCCGGACAGCGCCAGGTTGAGATCCTTCTGGTGCAGGCTGATACGGAAGCCTGGATCGAAGGTGCCCTTGATCATGCGCTCGCCGTGCACTTCGAGGATTTTCGAGCCAGCGAAGCCGCCCATCAGCGCTTCACGCACCTTGGCCGGGTCGGCGCCGTTCTTGGCGGCGAACAGCAGAGCTTCGGCCACTGCCTGGATGTTCAGCGCGACGATGATCTGGTTGGCCACCTTGGCGGTCTGGCCGTCGCCGTTGCCGCCGACGCGGGTGATGTTCTTGCCCATGGCCTGCAGCAGCGGCAGGGCGCGTTCGAAGGCATTCGGGCAGCCACCGACCATGATCGACAGGGTCGCGGCCTTGGCACCAACTTCACCGCCGGACACCGGGGCGTCCAGGTAGGCGGCGCCGGTGGCCTTGATCTTCTCGGCGAAGGTCTTGGTCGCGGTGGGGGAGATCGAGCTCTTGTCGATCACTACCTTGCCAACGCCAACGCCAACGCCATCGGCAGTCGCGCCCTGGCTGTGGGGCGCGAGATAAAGGCCGCGCCGCTGACCGTCGCGGTGCTGGATGCCGGCGGGCATCTGATCAGCCTGCAACGCGAGGACGGCGCCAGCCTGTTGCGACCGTAGATCGCCATCGGCAAGGCCTGGGGCGCGCTGGCCTTGGGCAAGGGCTCGCGCCTGATCGCCGCCGACGCGCAGCAGCGCCCGGCCTTTATCGGGGCGGTGAACAACCTGGCTCAAGGCAGCCAGGTACCCGCGCCGGGCGGGGTATTGATTCGCGATGAACGCGGCGAAGTGATCGGCGTCTTCGGCATCACCGGCGACACCTCGGACATCGATGAGCAATGCGCGGTGAGTGCGCTGGAGTCGCTCGGCCTGAAGGCGGATGCGGGCGTCGCCTAGGGCTGATGATGTGGGAGGGGCTTTAGCCGCGAGCCTTGGTACCGCTGCCGGCGTCGCGGCTGAAGCCCCTCCCACGGCTTCCGCGAAACGCAGCGCTTTGCTCTATTGACGTTGCTGCCTGCTCTGCAGGCGGCAGAAGCGCTTGAGTGTATCCACCGCGAATTCCCGTTCCTCCCCGGACAGGGTATCGAGCATGGCCTGCAGGGCGGCGGACTCGCCATTGGCCGTCTGCGGCTCGGCGCTTTCGGCGAAGAACTGGCAGAAGGACGCGCCGAAGATCTCGCACAGGCGCTGGATGGTCAGCAGCGAGGGCAGGCTGACGCTGCGTTCGAAGCGGGAGATGGTGATCGGGTCGTCATCCAGGGCCAGTGACAGCTGCTCATGCGTGATAGCCATGGCGGCGCGGTGGCGGGCGATGATCTTTCCGACTATTGCTGCGAGTTCCTGGCGCACGGGTAAACCTAAATTGTCATATCGAGATCCATGCGCGAAATGATTAAGCGTTCACACCCTGCCCGTTAGGCTCTAATTTGTTTAGCCATACAAATGATCTAATATGCCCAGTGTCATGTCGCAATCACCTGGGCAAGGGTCGTGGGGAGCGTGAAACGGCCCGAGCGGAGCGGGGGATTGGTGCATGGCGCCGAATGGCCAAGCGGGATCTCTCGCATCTCTTATCCAGGGATCTATAATATGCAAAGAAGAATCATCATGGGCCTGCTTGCAAGCAGCACGCTGCTCGGTGGCTGCGCGTATTACGCGCAGGCGCCGCAGCCGACCAACTTCCCGACCCAGGAGCAGCAGCACGTCCAGGCGGCGTCGCACTGGCAACTGATCGCCGGCGACAGTGCCCGCCAGTTGATGGCGGCGATGCCGGAAAAACACCCGCTGCATGTGGTACGCAAGGGCAGCGAAAGCCCGTTCGAGGAGGCGTTCACCGCGCAACTGGTCACCGAGCTGACCCGTGCCGGCTATCCGGTGATGAAGAGTGCGGAGCGCCCCGGCACCCTGCTGGTCGAACTCAGCGCCCAGCCCGTGCAGTTCGCCGAGAACCGCCAGCGCCCGGCCGCCGCCGGCGAGCTGAGTCTGATCGCCGGCGGTCTGTGGGTGCTGCGCAACATCTACGAGAACGTCTCGCCGGGGGCGGCGATGATCGCCGGCACGGCCGCCGTCGATGGCGTCCGCTGGTTCGGCTCCAAGGCCAGTGGCGGGGCTTTCGTGCCGAAGACCGAGCTGATCGTCACCACCAGCGTTTCCAGCCACGAGCGCTACTACGCCCAGACCAGCAGCGCCTACTACACCACCCAGAGCGACTGGGGGCTGTATGCCCGCAACGCGGTTCTGCCGCTCAAGGGGGGCTTGTGATGAAACGTCTGGCATCTCCCTTGCTGGCTCTGCTGCTGGCGGCGCTCGCCGGCTGTGCGCAGACGAGTGGCCCGAGCTACGAAAGCGCGCGCAACTCGCCCTTCATCCAGGCCAACCATCAGGCCGCCAACGCGCTGTTGCAGCAGTTGCCCGGCAGCGGCAGCACCATGATCATCGCCACGTTGGTCAACGTCGACGCGCTGGATCGCTCCTCGACCATGGGCCGCCTGGTTTCCGAGCAGATCTCCGCGCGTTTCACCCAGGCCGGCCAGCGCATGGTGGAAATGAAGTTCCGCAACAACGTGTACATCTCGCAGAGCCAGGGTGAGCTGATGCTGACCCGCGAGATCCACGAACTGGCCAACGCTCACAACGCCCAGGCGGTGATCGTCGGCAGCTACGGTGAGAGCAAGGACTATGTGTTCATCAACCTGAAGGTGATCCAGCCGACCACCAACGTGGTGCTGGCGACCCATGACTATGCGCTACCGATCAACGACGACGTGCGGGTGATGCTGCGCGCCAAGCGTTATTGAGCTGTCGGAGGCTTTTCGGTGCGCACGGCTGGGCAATCGCATGAACGGTGTAGGCGCGAATTTATTCGCGATTTCATCGAGCGTTATCGCGGATAAATCCGCTCCTACAAGAGCTCTGCCATCCTCTGAATGGAGGGAGAAAGGCTTTATGCGATTGCCCAGGTTCGCACAGCTGAGGATCAGGCGCTGGTCACCAGCTCGGAGGCCATCGACGGCATCGGGCTGACATCACAGCCTTTGAGCACCAGGCGAATGATGGTCTGCGCCGCAGCTTCGTAGTCGGCGTCGTCCAGGCTGGCCTTGCCGGTGACGGTGGATATCTGCCAGTCGAAATCGGCGTAGGTCTGGGTCGCCGCCCAGATGCTGAACAGCAGGTGGTGCGGGTCGACCTGCGCCATCAGGCCCTGATCGATCCAGCGCTGGATGCAGGCGATGTTGTGCTTGGCCTGGGCGTTGAGCTGTTCGGTCTGCTCTGGCGACAGGTGCGGCGCGCCGTGCATGATCTCGCTGGCAAATACCTTGGAGGCATGCGGCAGCTCGCGGGAGATACGGATCTTCGAGCGGATGTAGGCGGTCAGCACCTCGCTCGGATGGCCCGGCTGGTTGAAGGGGGCAGAGGCGGCCAGCAGTGGCTCGATGATGCTTTCCAGGACCTCGCGGTAGAGGTTTTCCTTGGACTTGAAGTAGTAGTAGACGTTGGGCTTGGGCAGGCCTGCCTTGGCCGCAATGTCACTGGTCTTGGTGGCGGCGAAGCCCTTGTCGGCGAACTCCTCGCTGGCTGCGCGCAGGATGAGCTCTTTGTTACGCTCGCGGATGCTGGTCATAAGGCCCTGTGATTTGCTCTGCCGCCGGGCGGCGGTCGGGCATGGTAGCACCGGCTTTGCGCGAGGCTCAAGGCAGCGGCCACGGGCTCTCAGCGCTTAACTGACTCTGTGGTCAAATTTCTGTATACAAGAAATCGCTTTTCTGTTTCTATCGCGCACAGCGTTATCCATGACATAAAAGTCTCGGCTCGTGACGCTTGCAGGAGACCTACCGTGAACACCCATCAGCTCGTCGATCCCTTCGGTCGGCGCATCACCTACCTGCGTTTGTCGGTGACCGATCGCTGCGATTTTCGCTGCACCTACTGCATGAGCGAAGACATGCAGTTCGCGCCGCGCGCTCAGATTCTCAGTCTGGAAGAACTCTACGCCGTGGCCGATGCCTTCATCGGGCTGGGTGTGCGGCGCATCCGCATCACCGGGGGTGAGCCGCTGGTGCGCAAGAACCTGCTGAGCCTGTTGCAGCGCCTGGGCGAGCGTGACGAGCTGGATGACCTGGCCATTACCACCAATGGCTCGCAACTGGCGGAGATGGCTGCGCCGTTGCGCGCGGCGGGTGTGCGGCGCCTGAACATCAGCCTGGATTCACTGCAGCGCGAGCGCTTCGCCGCCTTCACCCGACGCGACAAGCTTGAACAGGTGCTGGCCGGCATCGACGCCGCGCGTGCCGCAGGCTTCGACAGGATCAAGCTCAACAGCGTGGTGCAGAGTGGGCGTAACGACGACGAGGTGCTGGATCTGGTCGAGTTCGCCATCGAGCGCGGCCTGGATATCAGCTTCATCGAGGAAATGCCGCTGGGCAGCGTGGTCAGCCACAGTCGCGAGCAGACCTTCTGCTCCAGCGACGAGGTGCGCCAGCGTATCGAACAGCGCCATGCGCTGGTGCGCAGCAGCAAGGTTACCGGCGGGCCATCGCGCTACTGGCAAGTGCTCGGCACGCAGACCCAGGTAGGGTTCATCTCGCCACACAGTCACAACTTCTGCGGCGACTGCAACCGTGTGCGGGTCACTGCCGAGGGCAAGCTGGTGCTCTGTCTCGGCCATGACAACGCGCTGGACCTCAAGCGCCTGCTGCGCGCGCATCCGGGTGACAGCGAGCGCCTACGCCAGGCGCTGATCGAGGCGTTGCGCCTGAAGCCCGAGCGGCACCACTTCGCCACCGACGAGCAGGTGCAGGTGGTGCGCTTCATGAGCATGACCGGCGGTTAGTGTCGCGATACGAATAATCTGTTGCCTATGGGTCGAGACCGCCACATCAATTACAGCAGGCTGGACAGTCCTTGTAGGAGCCGCGCCCCGCGGCGAATGGGCCGGTTCAGGCGACTGAAAAGCTTCGCCCCGAGGCGGGGCTCCTACTCAGGCCTGCGCCTGACCGGCATCTTATGCCTGACGCGACACTAAGCCCTCACCGCAATCTCAAAACAACAATAAGGAGGCTCTCAATGCAGCCCGTACGACTGTGCCTGTTTTCCACCATTCTGCTGACGCCCGCTGCCTTGGCGCACCTACGTGGTTGGCGTCGAGGACCTGCCATTCGCCCCGCACTACAGCCTCGATGGCGAAGGTCAGTACCGTGGCTTCGCTCGTGAGGTGCTGGATGCCTTCGCCGTCGATAGCGGGGTTAGCCTGAGCTACAAGGCGTTGCCGGTGGATCAGTTGTTGCCGGCCCTGCAGCGCGGCGAGATCTCCCCAGGTAAGAACGCACTCCTTCTCTGCACAACCGCCGGATCTACGCCACTTCGCCTTGATCACCAGAGCTTTGCGGTTTCTTGCCCGCTCGCCCTGCTCCATAGCGCCTTCTATCCGGTTCTTGTTCATCGGCTCGCAGATTACGCTCCACGGTTCCTCCCCACGCTCGGTCACCCTCACGCAGTTGCGCTTCACTTCGTTCGCTGTGATCAACTTACAGCGGGACTTGCACCCGCAGGAGTGCGCCCATGCTGGGCGCACAAGAAAAAGGGGGAAGGGCGCGAACGCCATCCCCTTTTTACCTGGCCGCCGTCCCTACCCGACGTTGGCGAGGTTCGTTGCGGCCGTGATCAGAAGTGATACTTGACCAATGCCTGCACGACGGTCTGGTCGAAGCGATCGTCCGATCCGTCCACCGGTTTCACACCGTATTTGGCGCGCCACATGTTGATCTCCGTGCCCACGTAGAGCTGACGCTCCTTGCCGAATAGTGCCTTGCCCGCATCCCACTTGACCTGGATCGAAGAGCCCACCGAGGTCTGGGTGCCGGCATCACGCGACGGCGAACGCCAGTCGAGGAAGCCGTCGACGACGAAATCCTGGTCACCCAGGCTGAACGGGTATGCCGCGCTGACGGTCAGCTGGGTCGCGTAGCCGTTGCTATTGCTGTCGGCGAAGAAGGTGTGGTTGTTGATCTTCACCTGATACAGGTTGGTCTTGAAGTAGGTGAAGCCGGGTACTTCCCAGTCCAGGCCAATACCGTAGAGGTAGTTCTCGGGGCCAGGGCCACCGTTGCCTTTCTCATAGGTGAAGGCAGCGAAGACGTCCTTGATCGGGCTGGCGGCCAGCTTCTGCCCGGTCAGCCAGCTCAGGCTCACGCGCGGGGAGAACTCCATGTAGTTGAACGAGTTCTTGTCGTGTTGGCGGAAGGTGACGTTGTCGAAGCTGCCGCGCGACTGCTGGTTGTCGGCGCGGATGTAGTCGAGAAAGTAGAAGATGTCGCCCCAGGCCCAGCCGCTGGCGTGCTCGAAGGTGAAGGTGGTCTGGGTGCGCTGTTCTTCGCCGTTGAAGTTCATGCGCTGGAAGTTCTCGCCGTACAGGTAGGACAGGCTGTTGTCCTGCCAGTAGAGCAGGTCGCCAGCGAGTGCTTGCTGGCCGGAGAACAGTCCGGCTGACAGGGCGAGGCAGTAGGGCAGATGCTTGAGTTTCATCGGTTTTCCTTATTGTTGGCGTGCAAGCGTGCGTCTCCCGGCAGCGTGCCGCCGGGAGTTGGTTCTAAGTCAGGGATCAGCTAGGTCGGGCGGCCGGGTCGAGGTCGCGGCTGAGCGTCTTGAGGCTGTCGTCGTCGCTGGCTACATCGTCCGGGCGGTTCTGCAGCACGGTGTGAAGGTGCGCCTCGGGGTCGTAGTCGTACTCCTCGACTTCATGGTTCTCGTCGGGCAGGAAGATGTTCAGCACGATGGTACTGAAGGCGCCTATGGTGATGGGCGAGCCGAAGATGTTCTTCAGTACGTCCGGCATGTGCGAGAGCACGTCCGGTACGCCGGCTACACCCAGACCAAGGCCCAGGGAAATGGCCACGATCAGTACGTTGCGGCGGTGCAGGCCGGCTTCGCTGAGAATCTTGATACCGGCCACCGCGACGGTGCCGAACATGATCAGGGTGGCGCCACCGAGCACCGGCTTGGGCATCAGCTGCAGCACCGCGCCTACCACCGGGAACAGGCCCAGCAGCACCAGGATGCCGGCGATATAGAAACCCACATGACGGCTGGCCACGCCGGTGAGCTGGATTACCCCGTTGTTCTGGCTGAAGGTGGTCATCGGCAGGCTGTTGAACATGGCGGCGACCGCCGAGTTGCAGCCATCGGCCAGCACCCCGGATTTGATCCGGCGCATATACAGCGGCCCTTTGACCGGCTGTTTGGAGATGATCGAGTTGGCGGTCAGGTCGCCTGCGGTTTCCAGCGGGGTGATCAGGAAGATCACCGCGATCGGCACGAAGGCGATCCAGTCGAAGCCGAAGCCGTACTTGAACGGTTGCGGCGCGCTGATCAGTGGCACCTCAGCCATGTTGGCGAAGTCCACCCGGCCGGTGAACCAGGCGACTGCAAAGCCCAGGGTCAGGCCGATGATCACCGCCGACAGGCGCAGCACCTGCGAGGACGTGCGGTTGAGCAGGACGATGGTGCCCAGCACCAGGCCGCCGAGGGCCAGATGGTGCAGGGCGCCGAGGTCTGGCGCGCCATAGCCGCCGGCCAGATCGGTCATGCCCACCTTGATCAGTGACAAGCCCATCAGGCAGATGATGGTGCCGGTGACCACCGGGGTGATGACCTTGCGCAGCTTGTTGATGAATTGGCTGAAGGCAATCTCGACGAAGGCGGCGCAGAAGCAGATGCCGAACAGCGTAGCGAGTATCTCCTCCTCGCTGGCGCCGCGCCCCTTGACGATGAACCCGGCGCTGAGAATCACGCTGAGAAAACCGAAGCTGGTGCCCTGCAGGCACAACAGGCCGGAGCCGATCGGGCCGATGCGTTTGGCCTGGACGAAGGTGCCGAGGTCGGAAACGAACAGCGCCATGCTCACTCGCTGGTCGAGGACATCCGCAGTAGCGGCGTATCGCTCGACAGCTTGCAACAGGACGTGCAGTCCATCGTCAGCGTGCTCGACGTGATCCGCCCCATCGCCGAGCAGACCAACCTGCTGGCGCTCAACGTCGCCATCGAAGCCGCGCGCGGTTTCGCCGTGGTCGCCGATGAACACGCAGATCGCCAGCGCCGCTGAAGAGCAAATGGCAGTGGCCGAGGACATCAATCGCAGCGTGAATCAGATCGCCTTTGCTGTGGATAGCGTTGCCGACGAAACCGAGCGTGGAGCGCAGACAGCACGCAACCTGGCAGGCCTGGGTGATCGCCTCGGGGTGCTGGTGCGTCAGTTCCGCATCTGAGTCAGAGCGGGAAGTTCCAGCGACTGAATGCGTCGCTGAGCAACTCGATCCAGGCGCGGACAGCCGGCGACATGCCGCGCCCGTGGGTGTAGGCCAACTGGATATAGCCCTCAGGCACCGTCCAGTACGGCAGCAATGAAACCAGGCTGCCATTGGCCAATTCCTCATGGCATTAGGTGGTGGGCAGCGGAGTAATGCCCCCCCCTCGGGCCGAGCTGCGTGACGCCGCGCAGAAACACGAGGCCGAGCTGGCCGAACGCACCCTGGAAGAGTTTCTCGCTGCCGATGCTATCGTCATCGGTGCGCCGATGTACAACTTCGCCATTCCCAGCCAACTGAAGACCTGGATCGACCGCATCGCCGTCGCCGGCAAGAGCTTCAAGTACACCGAGAGCGGCCCGGTAGGGCTGGCTGGCGGCAAGACCGTGGTGATCGCCTCCAGCGCCGGTGGCATTCATGCCGGCCAGCCGTCTGGCCAGGCGCATGAGGACTATCTGGTGCGCATGCTGAACTTCGTCGGCATCGACGACATCGAGATCGTTCGCGCCGAAAGCCTGGCCTACAGTGAAGAGCCGCGCGCCGAAGCTATGAAAGGTGCAGCGCAGCGTATCTGCGAGCTGTTCGCCACTGCCTGAGCAGAGCGCTGAAACAACAAAGCCCGCGAAAGCGGGCTTTGTTGTTTCTGGGCTGAGAGTGCTGTCGTCCAGCCCTCTCCCCCAACCCCTCTCCCATAAATGGGAGAGGGGAGTTTGGGAGTTTCAGACGATGATGCCCTGGCTACGCAGGTAATCGTCGTAGGTGCCGGAAAAGTCGGTCACGCCGTTATCCGACAGCTCGATGATGCGCGTGGCCAGGGAGCCGACGAACTCGCGGTCATGGCTGACGAAGATCAGCGTGCCCGGGTAGTTCTCCAGCGCCAGGTTGAGCGCTTCGATCGATTCCATGTCCAGGTGGTTGGTCGGTTCGTCCATCACCAGCACGTTGGGTTTCTGCAGGATCAGCTTGCCGAACAACATGCGGCCTTGCTCACCACCGGAGATCACCTTCACCGATTTGAGGATCTCGTCGTTGGAGAACAGCATGCGCCCGAGGGTGCCGCGGATCACCTGTTCACCGGTGGTCCACTGGCCCATCCAGTCAAACAGGGTCACGTCATCTTCGAAATCGTGGGCGTGATCCTGAGCGTAGTAGCCAACCTCGGCGCTCTCGGTCCACTTCACCGAACCGGCATCCGGCTCCATTTCGCCGACCAGGGTGCGCAGCAGGGTGGTCTTGCCGATACCGTTGGGGCCGATGATCGCCACGCGCTCGCCGGCTTCGACGGTGAAGCTGAAGTTCTTGAACAGCACCTTGTCGTCGAAGGCCTTGGACACCTTCTCGATGGTCACGGCCTGGCGGTGCAGTTTCTTGTTCTGCTCGAAGCGAATGAACGGGCTGACACGGCTCGACGGCTTGACCTCGGCCAGCTGGATCTTGTCGATCTGCTTGGCGCGGCTGGTCGCCTGTTTGGCCTTGGAGGCGTTGGCCGAGAAGCGGCTGACGAAGCTTTGCAGCTCGGAAATCTGCGCTTTCTTCTTGGCGTTGTCGGCCAGCAACTGCTCGCGCGATTGGGTCGCGGCAGTCATGTACTCGTCGTAGTTGCCCGGGAACAGGCGCAGCTCGCCGTAATCCAGGTCAGCCATGTGGGTGCAGACCGAGTTGAGGAAGTGACGGTCGTGGGAAATGATGATCATGGTGCTGTTGCGCGCCGTGAGGATCGTTTCCAGCCAGCGGATGGTGTTGATGTCCAGGTGGTTGGTCGGCTCGTCGAGCAGCAGCACGTCCGGGTCGGAGAATAGCGCCTGGGCCAGCAGCACGCGCAGTTTCCAGCCGGGGGCGACTTCGCTCATCGGGCCGAAATGCTGCTCGAGCGGAATGCCCAGGCCCAGCAGCAACTCGCCCGCACGCGATTCGGCGGTGTAGCCATCCATCTCGGCGAACTCACCTTCGAGCTCGCCGACCTTCATGCCGTCTTCTTCGCTCATTTCCGGCAGCGAGTAGATGCGGTCGCGCTCGGCTTTGACCTTCCACAGCTCCTCATGACCCATGATCACAGTATCGATCACGTTGAATTCTTCGTAGGCGAACTGATCCTGGCGCAGCTTGCCCAGACGCACGTTCGGCTCGAGCATCACCTGGCCGCCGGAAGGCTCGAGGTCGCCGCCAAGAATTTTCATGAAGGTCGACTTGCCGCAGCCGTTGGCGCCGATCAGGCCGTAGCGGTTGCCGTTGTTGAACTTGACGGAAACGTTCTCGAACAGCGGCTTGGCGCCGAACTGCATGGTGATGTTAGCGGTGGAAATCAAAGGACTTACCTATCAATTGCTTAGAGACGCCTGGTTTGCTCCGATACCGATTTGATACCGTTTTCGAGCTTTTCCAGCTCACCCCAGTCAGAGGTTGAGTTGATCCAGCGCGCGTATGTTGAGATCAGCATTTGCACGGAGTGGCCGAGCTGCTGAGCGATAAAGGCGGGGTTGAGGCCTGACAGTCAGGCACATTGTCGCATAGGTGTGACGGCAGTTGTATGGCGGCCTGTAGCGAATGCCCAGTACCTGCAGGGTGGGGCGCCACTGGTGGTGCACGTTGGATGTCTGTTTAACGTGTACCTGGCCCTTCGATGGCGGTAATACATGCGGGGTAGACGTGACCCGGCCAACACCCAGCAAGCGCCGGTCGGCGTAGACCTTGGCAAACCACAGTGCCCGCAGCGCTCGCTGATTCAGAAGCACGAAACGGTCGCTGCCGGTCTTGGTGCGCTCTTCCAGCTCGCCCAGGGCCACTGTGCGGCGTATATGGACGGTGCCCACATCTTGCCACTGCAGCGCCAGCGCTTCGGATATGCGCAGCCCGGTGAAGAACAGGAACTCGAACAGCGCCGCATAGATCAGGCTTGGCCAGTGCTCGGTCTGGTAGAGGCGATCAATGATTCGCTCTGCCTCTGCCAACTGAAACGGGTCGACCTCTTTCTTGGTGCGTTTCGGCAGTTCCATCGATTCCGCCGGGTTCTTCTGCAGCAGGCCATCACCTACAGCGGATCGCATGATTGCCGCCAGTTTTACGATGGCGTTGCGCTTTACGCCCGATGATGTCCATTCGGTGCCGGCGACTATCCGGCGCAGCAGGGTGGGCGTGATGAGGTCGATGCGCGTCAGTGCCAGGTGCGGCATCCAGTAGATGTTGAGCACGCTCTTGTAGTTGAGCCTGGTTCCCGCCGTAATATCCCTCGAATCCAGCCAGAGCTGAGCGTATTCGCCAAGTCGCCTGACACAGGGCTGCCCACCTTCAGCAGGAACCTGAAGGATGAGCGCACCGGCGAGATGATCCCCTGCACTGCCGTGCGCGCGGCGAAGAACTCGGTCAGCTACGCTACCGGCAAGAAGGCGATGCGCCATGCCATGGCCGAATCCGGCATTACCGACCCGAACGAGCAGGCCGCCTTTATGGCGCAGATGGATCATGAATCGGCTGGATTCACCAGGCTTGAAGAGAACCTGAGCTACAGCCCGAAACAGTTCATAAAGATGTTCGGCGCGCGCGCTGGCATCAGCACTGAAGACGAGACAAAGGCCATCCTGAGCAAGGGGCCTGAGGCGACTGGCGAGGCTATGTACGGCGGCGCATGGGGCGCCAGGAATCTGGGCAACACTGAGCCAGGAGATGGTCACAAGTTCCGCGGGCGCGGCTACACGCAGCTTAGCGGTCGATCCAACTACGAGGCCGCTGGGAAGGCGCTGGGCATAGACTTGGTGAGTAATCCGGATATGGCTGCCGATCCCGAGGTCGCGGCAAAAGTTGCCACCTGGTACTGGAAGAGTCGTCCTGGGCTGAGCGAGGCCGCCAAGAACGGCGATGTAACCGGTGTCACGAAGAAGATCAATGGCGGCACCAATGGACTGGCGGATCGGCAGGCAAAGACCGAGAAGTACCTGGCTGAAGCCATTAGCGGCAGCCTGACTGTCGAGCCGGCTGGCTCCCCGTCGCTCAGCTCGGCGCCTGCTGATGCTGTGGCGGTCACGCAGCTGCGTGCGGCCCCTTCGCCTGCCGCCTCAACTGAGGCGGTCGCGCCTGCCGCAGCCAATCTTGTCGCGCTGCCTTCGCTGGCCCTGGTAACGAATAGGGCGCCGATTGCTCCTGCCGCACCGGCCATGGCCAGCACGCCGAGCATTCCGGCTGTGCCCACTCCAGCCGTAGCCAGCATCGCGGAGCCGGCTCAGCCAACTCGGCGTTCTTTTTTCGCACGATAGGCCAGCGCAGTCAGGCTGTCCCTGCAGGCGTGCAGAGATGGCAGATTGCCTTCTCAGACGCTTCAGGTCTAGGATTCGCAGACCTGAACAGCCATGCCGATTGCCTCTGGAACGCAGAGAGAAGCTAGGGCGCACATGATTTGCGTCAAAGCCTCAGTGCTAGGCTCCTGTTGCCACCTCTCAACTTGCGCGAACCCATGGTCACTACCGTCATCCTCGGCATGCTCTGCGTTTACCTGCTGTGCTTTTCCGTGATGTTCCTGCTGATCAGCACCCGGCTGAACGGCAAGAAAATGGGCATGGAAGTCTTCGCGCTGGGCAACCTGTTGCTGGGCCTTGCCTACATCCTGCAGTTGTTCGGCGGCCCACCGGATGAGGGGCTGGTGAGCGTCATCAATCACACGCTGACGCTCAGTGCTCCTGTCGTCTATGTGCTGGGCGCCATGCGCTTTTTCGAGCGGCCGACGCCGGTGCTGCGCCCGTTGCTCACCCTGATGGCCGGCTACACGCTGTTGCAACTACTGGTGCAATGGCTACTGGGAACCGAAGCCCGTCACGCCATGCTGGCTGCGGCCTGTGCCTCGTTGTTTCTGGCCATGACCGTGGCGGTGCTTTATGGCCGGCGAACCTTCGCCCGGGATCTGCGCGTCGAGATGCTGGTATTCGCCGTGCTGATAGGTGGCATCTGCATCCTCAACGCCATGAAGTTCGCGATGATCCTCAAGGGTGGCCTGGCGGCCATCGACATGAGCAGCGGCTTTCAGAGGATCTTCTATATCTACATGTCTTTCCTGGCGACCGTGCTACCGCCCTGCGCCGTTTGGCTGGTGCTGCGCCGCCTTACCGATGAACTGCGCAACCTGGCAGCGCATGACCCACTGACCCAGTTGCTGAACCGGCGCGGGCTGATGGATGTTCTGGACGCGTACTTTCGCTCGCGCACAGCCGGCCCGGTGTATCTGCTGATCGTGGATATCGATCACTTCAAGCGTATCAACGACACCCATGGCCACAAGGCCGGTGACCGTGTTCTGAGCCACGTCGCCGCTGTGCTCAAGGCCACGGCACGTCAGGGCGACCTGGTCTGCCGCTTGGGCGGCGAGGAATTTGTGGTCATCGCTCTGGGTACCGACAGCACCGGCGCCCAGCAACTGGCCGAGCGCATGCGAGCGGCGATCGAGCACAACGAAGTGGTTGGCACAGGCGTGAAGCAGCCGATTCGCTGTACGGCGACCCTTGGTGCTTCGGGGGCTTTTACAGCTGCGCAGGATTTCGATGCGTTTCTGCAGTTGGCGGATGCTGCCCTGTACCGGGGGAAGACACAGGGGCGGAATCGGGTTGAGTGGGCAGGGGGGTAGAGCGGTCAGTGCAGATTTACGGGCTATAACGGCTGGCCAAAAGTGGTCACGGCATTTCCTCATAAAATAGAGGGGCGTTTGGGGCGGGTTAGCTACGAACGGCATGGTTGTATCGAGTGTCCGATCTCGAGTTCGCATTTGTATTCAAATGTTAGAGATTCGGCTCACAGTGCTAGAAACCACAATCTACGGGCCTGTGTAAGCATTTTCTGCATTGATTATCAAAGTGGCATAGAACCTGGGAAGGAATATAATGGAGGCCCTTGTGCGACACGTATGATCGTGTCGTGCTTGGTTTGGTTAATGCGCCTAGGCACCTTAATCCCTTGCTATCAGGGGGTTTGAAGCCCGAAAAAGCATTCAACAAACCGGCTCAGCCTGGTTAATCCACACCCTGGGGACGCTTCGTTTTGGCGGGGATGGATAGCAAAAGCTGTATCTGTTCAAACCCTAAAATGGGTCAATGAGCGGTTACAGAAACAGGATAGTAACGTTCAGCTATCGTCGAATTGTTACTAAAAATGTCTGACCCGAGGGTGAATTTGCCCTCCGGGCAGAACTCACCCCTGCACGTCCGGCAGTGAGCCAATTCACCGTCGTGAGACGTTGTAGGGTGTTGAACCAAGCACGGAGCGAAAAGCTCCGAATCGCATTGCTCAACTTCGCTTGTATAGGAAGTACCGAGCCTGGCATGTACCTGCCAGTTCATTAGATCGGCATGCGTCAGGGGCCAACCCTGGGG
>NZ_QASO01000121.1 GCF_003052605.1 Ectopseudomonas oleovorans
CGCAGCCAGCGTAACCGGCTCCAGTGGTCACGCTTTGGTCGTCTCGCAGACATCTACATACCGAAGCCCAGAACTGCACATCCCTATCCGGAGGAACGCTTCGCGTCACGAACCTGAGGCAGGAGCCGTATGCGGTAGTTCCGCACGTACGGATCTGTGCGGGGGGCGGCAGGTAACTGCCGTCCCTACCGCGACCACAAAAACGCCGGGCATTGCCCGGCGTTGTGCGTTCAGCTCAGGGCTCAGGCCGCTTGCGACTCGGCCTGGCTCAGGGCTCGGTTCAGCGCGCTGAACAGGGCGCGGAAGCTCGCGGTGGTCAGGTTCTCGTCGATGCCGATGCCGTGCAGGGCACGACCGCCGTTGACGCGTAGCTCGATGTAGGCAGCCGCCTTGGCATTGGTGCCGGCGCCGATGGCGTGCTCGCTGTAGTCCATGACTTCCACCGCGACGGGCAGGGCTGCGGCCAGGGCTTCCAGTGGGCCCTTGCCAATGCCGCGCCAGTGGTGTTTTTCAGCGCCTTCGATAACCTCGATATCCACCGCGCTGGTGCCGTTTTCTTCCTGCAGACGATGGCCTTTCAGGGTGTAGGGGCTGCGCGCTTGCAGGTATTCGGTTTCGAGCAACTGATAGATCTGCGCAGCAGTCATTTCCAGGCCGAGGCGGTCGGTTTCACGCTGCACCACCTGGCTGAACTCGATCTGCATGCGCCGCGGCAGGCTGATGCCGTATTCCTGCTCGAGCAGGAAGGTGATGCCGCCCTTGCCCGACTGGCTGTTGACGCGAATCACCGCCTCGTAATCGCGGCCAATGTCGGCCGGGTCGATCGGCAGGTACGGCACTTCCCACAGCGCATCGTCCTTCTGCTGGGCGAAGCCCTTGCGGATGGCGTCCTGGTGCGAGCCGGAGAAGGCGGTGTGTACCAGGTCGCCGACGTACGGGTGGCGCGGGTGTACCGGAATCTGGTTGCAGTCCTCGACCACCTTGCGTACGGCATCGATGTCGGAGAAGTCCAGCTCCGGGTCAACGCCCTGGGTGTAGAGGTTCAGAGCCAGGGTCACCAGGCAGACGTTGCCAGTGCGCTCGCCGTTGCCGAACAGGCAGCCTTCGACGCGATCGGCACCAGCCATGACGGCCAGCTCGGAAGCGGCGACGCCGGTGCCACGGTCGTTATGGGTGTGTACGCTGATCAGCACGCTGTCGCGGCGGTCGACGTGGCGGCCGAACCACTCGATCTGGTCGGCGTAGTTATTCGGCGTGGCGCACTCGATGGTGGCCGGCAGGTTGAGGATCAGCTTGTTCGCCGGGGTCGGCTGGAACACGTCGATCACTGCGTTGCACACCTCGACGGCGAAGTCGATTTCGGTGCTGCTGAACACTTCCGGCGAATACTCGAAGCCCCACTGAGTTTCCGGCGCAGCATCGGCCAGGCGCTTGATGGTGGTACCGGCAGCCACGGCGATGGCTTTCACACCGGCCTTGTCCTGGTTGAAGACAATCTTGCGGAAGCTCGGCGCACAGGCGTTGTAGTAGTGGACGATGGCCTTCTTGGCGCCTTTCAGCGACTCGAAGGTGCGCTCGATAAGGTCGTCACGGGCCTGGGTCAGCACCTGGATGGTCACGTCGTCGGGGATGTGGCCGCCTTCGATCAGCTCGCGGACGAAGTCGAAGTCGGTCTGCGAGGCGGACGGGAAGCCCACTTCGATTTCCTTCAGGCCCACGGCCACCAGGCATTTGAAGAAGCGCATCTTCTTCTCGGCATCCATCGGCTCGATCAGTGACTGGTTACCGTCGCGCAGGTCGGTGGACAGCCAGATCGGCGCCTTGTCGATGATCTTGTCCGGCCAGGTGCGGTCCGGAATCTGGATCTGGGTGAAGGGGCGGTACTTCTTCGACGGGTCTTTGAGCATGCTCATGAGAGGATCCTGCGAAATGGGAGTCGAACACGAGGCCGGGCGGCCATGTAAAACGGATTTTCAGGCGGGGCTTCGCAGTCGCGGGCTGACCAGTCGCAGGCATGCGAGCTGGCGGACGAGAAAGATGTTTTTCATGTGGGCACCCTATCCATAGCAGGTGGATATGGCAATGCTTGCTTAAAAAACGCCGATTTATTGCTGGATAGCTTTTGTTGGCGGATTTTATTGCTTTGAAAGTGATGTTTTCGGCGAATCGTGTTTCCAGGGGGCGTGCACAGGCTCGCCTCCGTCCCTCGATGATCCGTCTTCAGTCGGCGTAGTCGTAGGCGCCGCCTTTTTCCAGGGCACGGCGATAGGCTGGCCTGGCATGGATGCGTTGCAGGAAATCGCTCAGGCGCGGGTGGTTGTTGAGTACGCCACGGGCGGCAGCTGCTTCAAGCGGGAAGCTGAGCTGAATATCGGCAGCGCTGAAGGCATCACCGGCAAACCAGTCGCGCTCGCTCAGTTGGCTCTCCAGGTAGTCGAAATGCAGCTTCAGCTGCGGCGAGATGAACGCCTGACTGACCTTGTTCGCGATGCCTCTGGCGATGGGTTTGATGAAGAACGGCATTGGCGCGCTACGCAACTTGTCGAACACCAGCTTGAGCAACAGTGGTGGCATCGCCGAACCTTCGGCGTAATGCAGCCAGTAGCGGCAGCGCAGGCGCTCCGGGCTGTCGGCGGCCGGTAGCAGCCAGTCGCCGTAGCGTTCGGCCAGGTATTCGATGATGGCGCCGGATTCGGCCAGGGTTAGCTCGCCGTCGGTGATCAGCGGCGACTTGCCCAGAGGATGCACTTGGCGCAACTCGGCAGGGGCGAGCATGGTCTGCGGGTCGCGCAGGTAGCGCTTGATCTGGTAGTCAATACCTATCTCTTCGAGCATCCAGAGAATGCGTTGCGAGCGCGAGTTGTTCAGGTGATGCAGGGTAATCATGGCAAGCTCCGACCGATTTTGGGGCAAAGGCTCTGTAACACGTCGTTCAGGGACGCACCACTAGCGTTTCATTGAGCCGCCCCGCGCTGTTCGACGATTGCTGGCCGCAGTTCGCGCATGTCTGCACCGCTCGGATGCTGGAACACGCGCAGGCCGAACTCGGGGAGGATGGCCAGCAGGTGGTCGAAGATGTCCGACTGGATCCCTTCGTAAGCATTCCACGCCACTGTATTGGTGAAACAGTAGATTTCCAGCGGCAGGCCGTCGGCGGTCGGGCTGAGCTGGCGTACCAGCAGGGTCATGTTCTGGTGGATGTTGGGGTTGTGACGCAGGTAGTGCTCGACATAGGCGCGGAAGCTGCCGATGTTGGTGATGCGGCGGGTGTTCACCGCTTCCTTACCGTGCTCGGCCAGCTTGGCGTTCCACTCCCGCAGTTCCTGGTTCTTGCGATCTAGGTACTCATCCAGAAGCATGAAGCGGCGCAGCCGTGCGATCTCCTCGTCGCTGAGGAAATGTACGCTGGTCTGATCCAGAAACAGCGCACGTTTGATCCTACGCCCACCGGATTCCTGCATGCCGCGCCAGTTCTTGAACGGGTCGTTGATGAAGCGCTTGGTCGGGATGGTGGTAATGGTCTTGTCCCAGTTCTGCACCTTGACCGTGTGCAGGGCGATGTCGATCACGTCGCCGTCAGCGTTGAGCTGAGGCATCTCGATCCAGTCGCCGACACGGATGATGTCGCTGGAGGAGATCTGCACGCTGGCCACCAGCGACAGCAGGGTGTCCTGGAAGATCAGCATCAGCACGGCGGCCATGGCGCCGAGGCCGGAGAGCAGGATCAGCGGCGAGCGGTCGATCAGCGCCGCCACCATGAGGATCGCGGCAATGGCGAAGATGGCGATCTTGATCACCTGCAGGTAGCCCTTGATCGGCTTCAGGTGCGCATTGGGCCGGCGCTGATAGAGCGTGTTGAGAATGTCCAGCAGGGCGCCGATGGCCAAGGCGATGGTCAGCACGATGAAGGCGCCGCAGACGTTCTGCGTGACCGTTACCACGGCTTCGGGCATGCCCGGCACCACGGCTACACCGGAGGACAGCACCAGCGCCGGGACGATGTGCGACAGGCGCTTGATGATGCCGCTTTCCTTGATCTGGCCATGGCGACCCAGGGTGGTCGCGCCGACCACGCGGTAGATGGCGCGCACCAGGATACGTTTGACGATCCAGTTCGACAGCCAGGCGGCGACGATCAGGGCAAAGGTGGCGGTGAGGGTGAGCAGTTCAGGCTGTTCGTTCAGCCAACCCATCCAGGTATCGAACTCATTCGGCATTTCCGGCTCCGAAGCAGGCAGGAGGAAAGACCGACGCTTAAAGCCGGTCATTTTGGCCGCCGTACCCTAACAAAAATACGCCAGCAACCCAAACCGCAGGTATTGCAGGCTGCGTAGTTTCAGGGCTTGAACGCACCGATGAAGATCGCCGGGTCAACCCGTGCGTCGTTGAGGCTGACGTTCCAGTGCAGGTGCGGGCCGGTAGCGCGCCCGGTGGCGCCGACCTTGCCGATATGGCCGCCACGGGCGATCTCGTCGCCGAGCTGCACATCGATCTCGGACAGGTGGCAGAACATGCTGATCAGCCCCTGGCCGTGATCGATAAATACCGTCTTGCCGTTGAAGAAGTAGTCGCCGATGAGGATGACCTTGCCGGCGGCTGGCGCCTTGATCGGCGTGCCACGGTTGGCGGCGAAATCCAGGCCCGAATGCGGGTTGCGCTCTTCGCCGTTGAAGAAGCGCCGCAAGCCGAAGGGGCTGGACAGCGGGCCGTTGACTGGCCGGTCGAACAGCAGGTTGCTCGGCTGGCGTGCGCTGAACTGCTGGTAGGCGCGGGTCTGCTCGGCCAGTTCGCGTTCGATGCGCTTGAGGTTCTCGGCGTTGGGGGTGACCTGCTGCTGGTTCTTGATGGTGATGCGCTGCTCGGTGTAGTGCTTGGCACCGACCTGGAAATTCAGCTTCTGGCCGCCCTCGACCTCTATCTGCTGAGTGCCCGGCTTGACGCTGAGTGGAATGCCGACGATGGCGATCCAGCGCTTGCTGTCCTCATGCACGGTCAGCACCGGCTTGCCCTGATAGCGCACCTTGGGCGCCTGCGCCGGGTTGCCCAGGTCGACCACCGCCACGCCACCCGGCACCGGCTTGTTCAACAGGCGGGTGATAAAGCCTTCGGCGTGGGCGGGCAGGGCCAGGCACAGAGCCAGGACGAACAGACACAACTTGTGTAGGAGCGAGCTCTGCTCGCGAAAAGAGGGGCTGAAAAAGCTTCGCGAGCAGAGCTCGCTCCTACGCAGAGATGCTGGCATTAGTTCAATCCAGTAGCGACAAGGTCGCCGGTTGTATGTGGTTGTCTTCGATGCGCACGTCTAGCTCACCCTCGCCAAGGCGCGCCTTGAGGCGCTGGCCGGGCTGGGTCTGCGCGGCGCTGCGTACGGCCTGGCCACGTTCGTCTAGAAGGATGCTGTAACCGCGGCCCAGGGTGGCCAAGGGGCTGACGATCTGCAGTTGCGCAGCCAGGGCACCCAGTTGCTGGCGCTGGCTGCGGAGCTGGCTGTGCATGGCGCGCGGCAGGCGCGTGGCCAGGCCATCCAGGCGCTGGCGCAACAGAGCCAGGCTGCGCCCCGGATGCTGCGCGGCGAGGCGTGCGTCGAGGCGGGCCAGGCGTTCGCGTTGATTGGCCAGTTGCTGGTTGAAGGCGCGGCGCAGGCGCATGTCCAGGTCATCCAGGCGCTGGGCCTGCTGGCGCAGGCGTTCGCCGGGGTGGCGCAGGCGTCGGCTGGCGCCTTCCAGGCGCAGGCGTTCGCGGGCTAGACGGCCCTGCATGTGCAGCGCCAGGCGCCGTTGCAGGTTGTGCAGGCGCTGCACCAGCTCGCTGCTGTCCGGGGCCAGCAGTTCGGCGGCGGCCGAGGGCGTCGGCGCGCGCACGTCGGCGACGAAGTCGGCGATGGATACATCGGTCTCATGGCCCACGGCGCTGACGATGGGCGTGACACAGGCGGCCACGGCGCGGGCCACGACTTCCTCGTTGAAGCACCAGAGATCTTCCAGCGAACCGCCGCCACGGGCCAGGATCAGTGCGTCGTAACCTTGCGCATCGGCGCGCTGCAGGGCGCGGACGATCTGCGCCGTGGCCTCGCGGCCCTGTACGGCGGTGGGGATCAGGTTCAACTCCACCTGCGGCGCGCGGCGGCGGAACACGCTGATGATGTCGCGGATCACTGCGCCGGTGGGCGAGGTGACGATGCCGATGCGCTTGGGATGAGCGGGCAGGGCAATCTTGCGTTCGGTAGAGAACAGACCTTCGGCGCCGAGCTTTTCCTTGAGTGCCTCGAAGGCCAGGCGCAGGGCGCCGTCACCGGCTGGCTCGACGGCATCGAGAATCAACTGGTAGTCGCCGCGGCCCTCGAACAGCGAAACCTTGCCGCGCACCTTCACCGCCAGGCCATCACGCAGGGCCTGGCGCACGCGTGCGGCGTTCTGCCGGAACAACGCGCAGCGCACCTGGGCCTGGCTGTCTTTCAGGGTGAAATAGATGTGGCCGGACGCCGGGCGGGCGAGGTTGGAGATTTCTCCCTCGACCCAGATGCCGGCGAACACGTCCTCCAGCAGCAGGCGGGCGCGGTTGTTGAGCTGGCTGACACTGAGTACCTCGCGGTCGAGGTTCAGGCGGGCAAAAGGGTCATTGATCATGGGGCGGCATGATAAGTCGAGAGCGACATCAGCGCGACCTTCATCAGGCGTCTTGCTGCAGGCGGTCGAGCAACCAGGCCGCGACTGGACCGAGTTCGCGCTGGCGCGACCAGATGGCGTCCACCGTTACCTGCCGTGGCCAGCCACTGCAGGGCAGTTCATGCAGGCCGCGAAAGCCGTAGGCATCGACTAGTTGCCTGGGCAGTTCGGCCCAGCCGAAGCCCAGGCGGGCCATCTCCAGCAGCATCAGGTAGTCCGGCGCGGCCCAGCAGCGTCCGCCGCTGCCGGGCAACTCGTCCGTGTTCGCATCGACATGGGCAACGCTGCTCAGGCGCAGCAGACGCCAGCGCGACAAGTCGTCCTGACGCACTCGTGGCAGCTTGCTCAGGGGATGATCCTTGGCGACGAACAGGCCGAACTCGCTGCTCATTTCCAGGCGGGCGTGGGCGATATGCGGTGGATAGGCCGCTTGCGCGGCGAGCAGTCCCAGCTGCGCGCGGCCCTGGGTGATCAGGTCGAGCACATCGGCCTGTTCGGCGATCAGGCTTTCGAACTGCAGATCGGGGAAGCGCTGATCCAGTTCCTGCAGGCGAACTTCGTATTGTTTCGGCTGGTAGGCGTCGGACAGTGCCAGGGTCAGTCGCGCCTCCTGGCCTCTGGCCAAGCCTGCGGCGTGTCGCGCCAGGCGGTCGCTGGCGCAGAGCACTTCTTCAGCGTGGGCCAGCAGGCTGGCACCGGCTTCGGTCAGCTGCAGCTTACGTGGGCCGCGTTCGAACAATGCCACGCCCAGATCGATCTCCAGGCGCGCGACGGCCTCGCTGATGGTCGACTGGCTTTTGCCCAGGCGCCGCGCTGCAGCGCTGAGCGAGCCGCTGTTGGCGGCTTGGGCGAAGGCCTGGAGGGAGTCGGGGGAAATATTCATATCGGTTTTGCCGATGGCAGCTGCCTTTGGATTGGCTGATATTCCGATGATCATAGCGCTCGTTGTCACCTATCACGAGGTTTGTTTCATGACTCACCCCCTGCCGCGCTCCCTGCGTGAGCGCATCGGTCACGCCCTGGCCTTCGAAGGTATTGCCGTGCTTATCTGCGCGCCGGCCATGGCCTGGTTCATGGACAAACCGCTGCTGCACCTGGGGGTGCTGACCCTGATGTTCTCCACCGTGGCGATGCTGTGGAACATGCTGTTCAACTACCTGTTCGACCGCGCACAGAGTCGTCTGGGCTTCGAGCGCGGCTTGTGGGCGCGGGTCGGTCATGCGCTGCTGTTCGAGGTGGGCTTGATCATCGTACTGGTGCCACTGGCCGCCTGGTGGCTGTCGATTGGTCTGCTCGAGGCGTTGCTGCTGGATATCGTGCTGATCCTGTTCTTCCTGCCGTACACCCTGGCATTCAACTGGGTTTATGACGTGTTGCGTGCTCGCTGGGTGGCCCGCCGTGAAGCACAGGCGACTGCCGTGATTTGTCGCGGGGCTTGATTTGCCGGCGGCAGCGCCTAAGCTGCCGCCTTTCTTCGCCGACCGTTCGAACACCATGACCGCGCAACTGATCCTCGTCCCGCAGATATCCACGCTTCCCGCTCACGAGCAAAAGGCCCAGGCTATGCTGCGCTGGCTGGTCAGGCGGGAGATCGTCGAGGCGTTGCCGACCACCTGCGGCCAGGGCGGCAATGGCATGGCCTACGCCATCGGGCCGGGCGCTCGGCGTATCGCCCAGCGCCCAGAGTTGCTGCCCTATGGCCAGGCTCACAATGGCCTGGAAATCATCACCCACCGCTGCATCTATATGCCGACACGCAGCTTCCTCGAAGAAGCGGGCTGTGCCGAATGCCGCAGGGAAGTGGGCGTGCCGCTGTTCGACAGCCTGGAGGTGTGGTGGCCAGGGGAAACCGACAACTTCACCTGCCCGGAATGCGGGCATGAAGATGACATCAACGGCTTCCTGTTCCTGCAGCCGTGCGGCTTTTCCAACCTGGGTTTCATCTTCAACGGCTGGGCTGAGGCAGGCCTGCGCCCGGCGTTCGTCGAAGAATTCGGCGAACGCCTGGGCTTTGCCGTGAGGCAGGTGCGGGTCGACGATCCGGCTTGAGCGGTTTTCAGCCGATTGTGGGAGGGGCTTTAGCCGCGACTTCATATGGTTTCAGTCGCCGCTGAAGCGCCTCCCACAGGCGCTCAGCAGTTGCCATCGGGATTGGCTCAAAACTCGACGCTGGCCGACAGGCGCAGCTCGCGCGGCTCGCCTACGGCAACGCGTAGATTGCCGCCGCTGGAGGGGTAGTAGCGCTCGTTGAACAGGTTACGTACGTTCAATTGCAGGCGTGTCTTTTCTCCAAGCAATTGGCTGTCCCAAGTGACGAAGGCATCGGCCACGGTGTAGCTATCCAGCCAGAATGTGTTGGCGTTGTCGCCAGCACGCTCGCCGACGTAGCGGGCGCCACCACCCAGTTTCCACTGACCCAGCTCCAGGGGTAGATGCAGGTGATGGACGAGGTAGAGACTGCCGACATTGCGTGCGGCGTTGACCAGCTCGTTGCCTTCGTCGCTCGGGTCATCGAGGATTTCCGTATCGGTGTAGGCATAACTGCCAAGCAGCTCCCAGCGCTCGCTCAGGCGGCCACTGATATCCAGTTCCACGCCGCGCGAACCAACCTTGCCGGCTGCTTCCGATACGGAATTGTTGGTGACCACGACGTTTTTCTTCTCGATATCAAACAGCGCCAGACTGGCGCCGATACCCTGAGGCAGATCGAGTTTCACGCCCAGTTCGTAGCTGCGACCTTCTTCGGGATCGAATGCCTGGCCAGTACTGGTATCCGAGGCATTGGGCACGAAGGAGCGGCTGTAATTGCCATAGAACACCACCTGGTCGCTCAGCTGGAATACCAGGCCACCGAAGGGCAGGAAGGTGGTATCGGTACGGTCGGTGGTGCGGGTATAGGTAGCGCCGCGGCCCTGTTCCACGAGTTGCCCGAAGCGCTGGTAGCGGCCGCCCAGTACCAAAATCCATTGATCGCTCAGGTGCCAGTTGTCCTTGGCGTAGATCGAGCGCGAGTGCAGTTCGTCGCTGCGGTCACTGTCTTTGAGGCTCAGCGTTGAGGGCGCGGCGAGATTACCGTACACGGGGTTGTAGATATTGAAGCCGCCGACTGCCGAGCCCCGCCAGGTATCGCCACGAAAATTATCGACTCGCTCGGTGTCGGCACCGATCAGCAGGTCATGACGCTGGCCGAACAGGCTGGCGTTGCCGATCCAGTCCCAGGCCAGGTACTGGGTCTGGTTGTCATGCGTGCTGCCATCGGAGCGGCGGCTCATTGCGCCCGTGCTGGCATTGAGCACATTCGGCCGTGCTTCGGCATAGTCGTAGCGCTCGTTGTTCCAGCCATAGGTGAGGCGGGTCGACCAGTCGTCGCTGAGCTGATATTCGGCGGTGGCAGTAAGCAATTCGTCGATGCCCTCTGCCTTCGACCAGCTCTCGCCGAAGCGGTCGTTGTAGGACACATTGGCTGGCTTGCCATTGACGATCACCGTGCCGCGATCCACTGGCGTGCTGTATTCCTTGTATTCATAGGCGATGTTGAGGCGCAGGCGTTCACCTTCTCAGCTTAGCGAGGGTGCAATCAGGCTGTTTTCCTTGGTGCCGAAGTTGCGCCAGTAATCCTCGTTCTGCCTCTCGGCGATTAGGCGAAAGGCCAGGCCACTGTCTGGCAATCGGACCGGTCACGTCGACTGCCAGGCTGCCGCCGCCGAAGCTGGAACTGTCCGCGCTCAGTTGCGTGCCCCATTTGTACTGCGGCTTCTTGCTGATGACGTTGATCAGGCCGCCTGGCTCCAGCGCGCCATATAGCAGCGAGGCCGGCCCTTTGAGCACTTCCACGCGCTCGGTGGTGGCGCTGAAGTTGCGCGACAGGCTGGATCGAATGCCGTCGCGCAGGATGGAGCCATCGGCGCTGCTACCAAAACCGCGTTTGACGAAGCCATCCTGAGTACCGGCCAGGGTGTTGCTCTGGGTCATGCCGCTAACGAATTTCATCGCATCGTCCAGCGATCTGACCTGAAAGTCCTCGATGGTCTGTGGCGTTACCACCTGTACCGACTGGGCTTCATCCTTGAGTGCCACTGAAGATTTGCTCGCCGTACTGGCGCGCTTGGCCTGGTAGCCATTCTCGTCAGCCACGGGCGCCGCGACGACTTCCTGGCTGGGCAGCTCCAGCTCCTGGGCCAGCAGGTGGCCTGCTGGAAGCAGGCAAAAAGTGAGAAGGGCGGCGCCTTGGCCACTCAAGGAAAAGCGGTTGAATTTCATTTGGCACTCAAGTGCAAGAGTTTCTGAGAATCATTATTTTATGTGTTTCGAGGTATGACTGCCTAGAGACACACTTTGCATTGAGTGAAATGAGCTCGCTGGGTATAATGCCGCGCTTCTTATTTTCCCGCTCGGGAGCCCTCCATGCTGCGCATCAGCCAAGAAGCACTCACTTTCGACGACGTCCTGCTCATCCCCGGTTATTCCGAGGTGCTGCCCAAGGATGTCAGCCTCAAGACCCGCCTGACGCGCGGTATCGAACTGAATATCCCGCTGCTGTCCGCTGCCATGGACACGGTCACCGAGGCACGCCTGGCCATCGCTATGGCACAGGAAGGCGGCATCGGCATCATCCACAAGAACATGACCGTCGAGCAGCAGGCTGCCGAAGTGCGCAAGGTCAAGCGCTTCGAGTCGGGCGTGGTGAAAGATCCGATCACCATCGAGGCCGATGCCACCGTGGGTGATCTGTTCGACCTGACCCGGCAGAACAATATTTCCGGTGTGCCGGTGCTGCATCATGGCGATCTGGTCGGCATCGTTACCAGTCGGGATGTGCGTTTCGAAAGCAATATGGCTGCCAAGGTGCGCGACGTGATGACGCCCAAAGAGCGTCTGGTCACCGTCAAGGAAGGCGAAGACACCCAGGTGGTGCGTAAACTGCTGCACAAGCACCGCATCGAGCGCGTGCTGATCGTCGATGACCAGTACCGCCTCAAGGGCATGATGACCGTCAACGACATCGAGAAGGCCAAGGCCTACCCGCTGGCGAGCAAGGATGATCAGGGCCGTCTGCGCGTGGGCGCTGCCGTGGGTACCGGTGCCGATACCGGTGACCGTGTTGCGGCGCTGGTCGCAGCCGGCGTCGATGTGATCATCGTCGATACTGCCCACGGCCACTCCAAAGGCGTGATCGACCGCGTGCGTTGGGTGAAAGAGAACTTCCCTGAAGTTCAGGTGATCGGCGGCAATATCGCCACGGGCGCCGCTGCCAAGGCGCTGGTTGAAGCCGGCGCCGATGGCGTCAAGGTCGGCATCGGCCCAGGCTCGATCTGCACCACCCGTATCGTCGCCGGTGTCGGCGTGCCGCAAATCAGTGCTGTGGCCAATGTGGCCGCTGCTCTGGCCGGCACTGGCGTACCGCTGATTGCTGACGGTGGTATCCGCTTCTCTGGCGACCTGTCCAAGGCCATCGTCGCTGGCGCTTCCGCCGTGATGATCGGCTCCATGCTGGCCGGTACCGAAGAAGCTCCGGGCGAAGTTGAACTGTTCCAGGGCCGCTCCTACAAGGCATACCGTGGCATGGGTTCGCTGGGTGCCATGGCGCAGGCGCAGGGCTCTTCCGACCGTTACTTCCAGGACTCCTCGGCCGGTGCCGAGAAGCTGGTGCCGGAAGGTATCGAAGGTCGTGTCCCCTACAAGGGCGCGATGAGTGCCATCGTTCACCAGCTGATGGGCGGCCTGCGTGCCTCCATGGGCTACACCGGCTGCGCCACCATCGAAGAGATGCGTACCAAACCTGAGTTCGTGCGCATCACTGGCGCCGGCATGGCTGAGTCGCACGTCCACGACGTGCAGATCACCAAGGAGGCGCCGAACTACCGCGTCGGCTGAAAAAATCGATTTGACGCTGCTGCGCTTGCGCATGCGGCGTTGGAGAAAAACTCGACACTGGCTCGCCAGTGAACGTCCGAAAGGACGGCCCGGAGGGCGAACGTAGTGAGTAAATGCTTGCTTCAGCAAACTCCGCTTTCTCGTTTCTCTCCGCCTTGCCTGTCCGGCGCTCGCGACGCGGCAAATCGATTTTTACAATGTATGAATAACGGGGCTGTTCGATCAGCCCCGTGTCATTTCTGAATACCTACGAGAGACGGCCATGGCCCACGACATTCACGCCCACCGCATCCTCATTCTGGACTTCGGTTCCCAGTACACCCAGCTGATCGCGCGCCGTGTGCGCGAGATCGGCGTCTATTGCGAACTGCACCCCTGGGACATGAGCGACGAAGACATCCGCGCCTTCGCTCCGCGCGGCATCATCCTCGCCGGTGGTCCGGAGTCGGTGCACGAAGCCAATAGCCCGCGCGCACCGCAAGCGGTGTTCGACCTGAATGTGCCGGTGCTGGGTATCTGCTACGGCATGCAGACCATGGCCGAGCAACTCGGTGGCAAGGTGGAAGGTTCCGACCTGCGTGAGTTCGGCTACGCCCGTGTCGACGTGGTCGGCAAGAGCCAACTGCTGGCCGGTATCGAAGACCATGTCGACGCTGACGGCGTGCTTGGTCTCGACGTGTGGATGAGCCACGGCGACAAGGTCACCCGCCTGCCGGAAGGCTTCAGCATCCTGGCCAGTACCCCGAGCTGCCCGATCGCCGCCATGTGCGACGATACGCGCCACTATTACGGCGTGCAGTTCCACCCGGAAGTGACCCACACCAAGCAGGGCGGTCGCATCCTGTCGCGCTTCGTGCTGGAAATCAGCGGCTGTGAAGCCCTGTGGACGCCGGCCAACATCGTAGAAGACGCCATCGCCGCCGTGCGTGCCCAGGTTGGCGACGCCAATGTGCTGCTCGGCCTGTCCGGCGGTGTGGACAGCTCGGTGGTTGCAGCGCTGCTGCACAAGGCCATCGGCGACCAACTGACCTGCGTGTTCGTCGACAACGGCCTGCTGCGCCTGCACGAAGGTGATCAGGTTATGGCCATGTTCGCCGAGAACATGGGCGTCAAGGTCATCCGCGCCAATGCCGAAGAGCAGTTTCTGTCCAACCTGGCCGGCGAAACCGACCCGGAAAAGAAGCGCAAGATCATCGGTCGCACCTTTATCGACGTGTTCGATGCCGAGGCCAGCAAGCTGGACAACATCCAGTTCCTCGCCCAGGGCACCATCTACCCGGACGTGATCGAGTCGGCTGGCGCCAAGAGTGGCAAGGCTCATGTGATCAAGAGCCACCACAACGTTGGCGGCCTGCCGGAGGAAATGAACCTCAAGCTGGTCGAACCACTGCGTGAACTGTTCAAGGACGAAGTGCGCAAGATCGGCCTGGAGCTAGGGCTGCCCTACGACATGGTCTACCGCCACCCGTTCCCGGGCCCGGGCCTGGGCGTGCGCATCCTCGGCGAAGTGAAGAAGGAGTACGCCGATATCCTCCGTCGCGCCGACCACATCTTCATCGAAGAGCTGCGCAAGGCCGACTGGTACCACAAGACCAGCCAGGCGTTCGTGGTGTTCCAGCCGGTGAAATCGGTGGGCGTGGTCGGTGACGGCCGTCGCTACGCCTGGGTCGTTGCCCTGCGCGCCGTAGAAACCGTGGACTTCATGACCGCGCGTTGGGCACACCTGCCCTACGAGCTGCTGGAAACCGTCAGCGGCCGCATCATCAACGAGATCGACGGCATCTCCCGCGTCACCTATGACGTGTCGAGCAAGCCGCCAGCGACCATCGAGTGGGAGTGATCACACGTTAGGCACTGGCTGGTACTAACTGGCATTAAATGACGCTTAAGCCCATGTTTTCATGGGCTTTTTTGTTTTTATGTCTGGCATTGTCTGGCAACCAATGGCATTGGGAAGCACCGCTTGAGCGTGGTATCTGAGGTGGTATTATCGAGGCATGATGCCATGAGTGATAGCCGATACCATGCTGCTTGATCCTGTGTTTTCATGGTATCGAAAATGCTTAAGTTACTGTTTTTATTGTGATTAAAGCCTGAATTTTGGGTGATCTTTCAGCATGGTATCGGAATCGAAGAAGGATAAGACTCTTGCTGACCGATACCAAGCTGCGAAACCTCAAGCCGAGGGATAAACTCTACAAAGTGAATGACCGGGACGGCCTTTATGTGGCTGTCACCCCTGCCGGTTCCATCTCATTCCGTTACAACTACTCGATCAATGGCAGGCAAGAGACGATCACCTTTGGTCGTTACGGCGTTGGGGGTATCACTCTCGCAGAAGCCCGTGAGCGACTTGGTGAGGCCAAGCGGATGGTCGCTGATGGAAAGTCGCCAGCGAAGGAGAAGGCCCGAGACAAGGCGCGTGTAAAAGGAGCTGAAACCTTTGGTGCCTGGGCGGAAAAATGGCTACGTGGCTACCAGATGGCCGACTCTACCCGTGATATGCGCCGCTCGGTTTATACGAGAGAGCTGGAAACAAAATTCGGCAATCAAAAGCTGACCGAAATCACTCACGAGGACTTGCGAGCATTGACCGACGCCATCGTAGAGCGTGGAGCGCCTGCTACGGCGGTTCATGCGCGTGAGATTGTACTCCAGGTATACCGCTGGGCCACTGAGCGAGGCCAGAAGGTTGAGAACCCGGCAGATCTGGTGCGGCCAGCAAGCATTGCCAGATTTGAGCCGAGAGATCGAACTCTGGCGCCTGAAGAAATCAGGATCATGTATCAGTACATGGGGCGTATTGGTACATCACCATCGATCCGTGCAGCGGTCAAACTGTTGTTGTTGACGATGGTGCGAAAAAGCGAGCTGACGAATGCTACCTGGAGTGAGATCAACTTCAGCGAAGCGCTCTGGACGATCCCCAAAGAAAGGATGAAGCGGCGTAATCCTCACCTGGTGTTTCTATCCAGGCAGGCTATGGACATCTTCATCGCTTTGAAGACGTTCTCCGGTGGATCGGATTATGTGCTGCCGTCGCGTTACGATTCTGACGTGCCCATGAGCAGTGCCACGCTGAACCGGGTGATGACGATGACTTACAAGCTGGCTCAGAAAGAGGGGCAGCTGCTTGCCAAATTCGGCCCGCACGACTTGAGACGAACAGCCAGTACCTTGCTCCATGAAGCCGGTTACAACACCGACTGGATTGAGAAATGCCTGGCGCATGAGCAAAAGGGTGTGAGGGCGATCTATAACAAAGCCGAGTATCGCGAGCAGCGCACAGCCATGTTGCAGGACTGGGCTGACATGATTGATGAATGGACTGCCTAAAAGTGGGTAGTTGTCATTTTTTTAAAGGTTCGATGGTTGCTAATTTTGATATCTTTGATAGCATAATTGGCGTACATTGATGCCAAATTTCCATTCAAGGCCGCCCTCCGGCATCGGGAAGGTCAATTACCGATTAGCAGACGCTACTCGATGAATAGTCCGCTTGAGACATCAAGCGCATTCATTTGAGAGGTATTGACCATGCACACTGCCAAAACCCTCATCAACAGGAAGCAGCTCCTGGAGATGATCCCTCTTTCAACGCGCACAATTTATAACCTGGAACAGCGTGGGGAGTTCCCACGCCGAATTGCGCTTACCAGCAGAAACGTCGCATGGGACTTGTCAGAAGTAGAGCAATGGATTGAGGAGCGTAGGTCTTCAGGCATTCAGGCTGCTCGACCTGGCAATACCATAGAGGCGTAACAGCATGGCCATCGAAATTTCGTGGCTCGATTTAAGAAGTGCTGTTGAGAACGAGCCGGAACCCCTTGATTTTGTATTTCCTGGTTTCAAATCAGGAACAGTTGGAGCATTGGTAAGTCCTGGTGGAACAGGTAAAACCATGCTTGCTCTACAAGTTGCCGTAACGGTTGCTACCGGTGCGGATCTATTGAATTTGTCTGAGATGGACAGTGCGTGGCGGCTGGTCACTGGTCCAGTGGTATTTTTAACCGGAGAAGATCCTGCAGACGTGTTAAATGGACGTTTTCACGCTATAGGTCGACACCTCAACACCAGCCAGCGTGAGGCCATGTATAACAACTTAGCGGTTGTCCCTCTGGTCGGTTTCAGTGCCGATATGATGAGTGGAGAGTGGCGGAATTGGATTGAGAACGTCACTCGAGGTGCTCGCCTAGTAGTAATCGACACGTTACGCCGGTTTCATCAGTTGGACGAAAATGATGGAGGCCATATGGCAGGGTTGTTGGCCTACATGGAACAACTTTGCAGAGCTAATAGAACCAGCATTTTATTCCTGCACCATACAAACAAAGCCGGTGCGTTTAACAGTGGCGACGCTCAGCAGGCTAGCCGAGGCAGTTCTGTGCTCACGGATAACGCCCGCTTTCAAGCGAATTTAATTGGCATGGGGGCGGCAGAAGCCGAAACATGGGGAGTAGACGAAGAATGCCGCCGCCATTTTGTGCGATGGTCCTTCCCTAAGCTTAATTACTCTGCCCCTATCTCTGACAAGTGGTATCGACGACATGAAGGAGGGGTACTAAAGCCTGCCGTATTAGAGAAGCAGAGTAAATCCAATAGAGTGCTGCCATTCAATAAATCTAAGAGTGGTATGCGCGATGAGCTTTGATCTTACCCATGTTCGACATGACCCAGCCCATTGCTTGGCTCCTGGCTTGTTTCGTAGCCTGAAGCGTGGAGAGCGGAAACGGCTTAAGCTGGACGTAACCTATACCCATGGCGAGGATTCTATCCGTTTCTGGGGACCTGAGCCTCTGGGAGTTGATGATCTTCGTATCCTACAAGGGCTTGTGGCTATGGCCGCAATTTCTGGTGATGGGGGGCGCGGGATTGTGCTGCGAAACGAAACAGAGTCAGAGGTTGGGCAGCAATTGCGCCTCTTGCTAGACCTCAAGTGGGACGCGGTTGAGAAGGACGCGATGGTTGCTAAGGGCAGCTTCCGACAACTGGCCCGGGAACTTGGATATGCCGACGATGGAGGCAGCCAGTTCAAAACTATCCGCGATAGCATCGAGCGACTATGGGCAGTATCTGTCATTGTGGAACGTAACGGGCAGCGTCAGGGGTTCCGTATCCTGTCCGATTACGTCAGCGACGACCGGGAAGGTAAGCTGTTTGTCAGCCTGAACCCTCGATTAGCAGAGGCTGTAATGGGAGAGCGTCCACATACTCGCCTCGACATGACTGAGGTTCGGGCGCTACAGACCGATCCCGCTCGATTAATTCATCAGCGATTATCGGGCTGGATTGATGCCGGTAAATCTGGACGCGTAGAACTGGATACCCTTTGCAACTACGTCTGGCCGGACGAAACGAAGAACCCCAACACCTTGAAAAAGCGTCGCCAAACGGCCCGAAAAGCGTTGACTGAACTGATTTTAGTGGGCTGGACTGTACATGAATACGCCAAGGGGAAATGGGAGATTAGGCGGCCAGGGATCAACCATGCCAACCCCCGGCGTGACAGCACCCTTCCCCGGCATAATAGCACCCGTCCCCCGGCATAACAGTATCCCATCCCCGGCATAACGGTATCCGCTCCAATCGCGCAAACGCTTGCAGGACAAGGCTTTCCGGCCTGTTTTGGAAATCGATCCAAGATATTCCAAAGAATATCCATCATGCGCGGCATAGCCCGCGCCTTAATGGCGCGTTCATGCCTTGCCAATTCTATCGGCCTCCGGCCGATGTTTTAACGCCAAGAGGGAGGCCGATTTTGTATGCTCGCCAGGCGCAAACCCTTCTCCTTGGCGTTCAATCCGTCCGAAGGACGACCAAACCGGCCTCATAAGCCCTAGGAGCGTCGATCATAGGCTGACAGTGGTGAAGAGGAGGTAATGTCTGAAACGCCTTACAGGGACGCTCAGGAAAGCTGTATTCCCATACATCAGGATAGTAGGCAGTTAAAATCTGGTAGCAGGCTGAAATGTGTGCGGTTTGTAGATTGTAGTATGTAGTAGCACCATACAACATACTACAACGCTACATTCCTATTCGCATATACATTGTGCTTGAAACCTGTCCGAAGGTGGGCGCGCGGCGCAGCAAAAATGCCTCAACTAATACCGGCCCCAAAAAGTCAATGAAAGGCCGCCAAGTGGGTGGAGTAATAGGTAAGCCTTTGTAAAGCAGGGAAATGTGTCGGGTTTTCACGTGTTTCATTGACATTTGAGGGGCGGGATTACAAGCAAGGTAGCCACATGAGGTAGCTCACAGGAAAGCTGTGTTTTTGTGTGTAGTGAATGGCGAGGAAAGTAGTCATCTCAAAACGCTGCTAGACCGCTATTTTAGCGCTGCCGAGTCGCTATAAGTGCGCTGTCATACCGCTGTAAGTGTCGATTTGCTCGGAAAAAACGGTTTGCACAGGAATAAACAGGTTACTGCACAGAAATGCACATACCGTACGCGCAAGAATCAACGCTGTGGTGCGGGCAGGATAGGTGAAGTTAGCTAACCGGCGGAGCCGATTAACTATCTTCACTTCCCCTTATTCGCCCCGGAGGCGCTCAACGGGTAATCCTGCTCTGCGAGGCTACCGGCTACCGCCGATTTGTGAGGTGGGTAGAAAACATGGTTGTTGTTTATGCTATCTTTGATATCATTAGTAGCTAGTGCATCAAGAAGGTATTAACATGGCGAATGTACTTGTCCGTAATTTGCCTCCCGAAGTTCACCGGGCGCTAAAAGTGCGTGCGGCGCTTAACGACAGGAGCACTGATGCGGAAATACGGGAAATACTGGCAGCGGCAGTGCAACCGCTTGAGCTGGATGTCATTGGTCGAGAAGTTGGATTAAGCGAAAAAGCCAAGACCCCAGCAAAGTAAGTTTGAGATTGATGCCGTGATTCCACAGAAAAAAGGCCGCCTTTCGGCATCGGGCTGGTCAATTACCGATTAGCTGCTTCGGCAGCTTCTCGATGACTTTAACGCTTGTATCACAAGCGTTCATTTACTCATCGAGAGGTATTGACCATGCGAAAGAAGAAAATTTTAGCGGCTAAAATTCCAATCCTACCGGTTGCCTTGGCAACCTCGATTCTCATCACCCTGGTACAGCCTGTACAAGCGGGCATCCCTGTCATCGACGGCACCAACCTGACGCAAAACATCATGTCAGCCCTGGAAGCCGTTGCGCAGACGGCCAAGCAAATTCAGCAGTACCAAACGCAGTTGCAGCAGTACGAAAACCAACTGCAAAACACGATGGCCCCGGCGGCCCACATTTGGGACCAAGCGCAGCGCACCATCAACGATCTGAACCAGGCGACCAACACGCTTGCCTACTACCAGAACCAGCTTGGCAGCCTCGATGCTTACTTAGGCAAGTTCCAGGACGTGGCCTATTACCGTGGATCGCCTTGCTTCTCGTCTACAGGGTGCAGCGATGCCGAGCGGGCCGCGATGGAAGAAAACCGCCGCTTGGCGTCCGAATCCCAGAAGCGGGCCAACGACGCACTGTTTAAGGGCCTGGAGCAGCAGCAAGACAACTTGGAAGCCGATGCCCGTCAGCTCACACGCCTGCAATCTGCCGCTCAAGGTGCAGACGGCCAACTGGCCGCCATTGGCTACGCCAACCAGCTCGCCAGCAACCAAGCCAACCAGCTCCTGCAAATCCGCAGTTTGCTAATTGCTCAGCAGAATGCCGAAGCGACACGCCTGGCGTCTGAACTGGATGACAGTGCCAGAGGGGAGGCACGAGAAAAGCAGCTTCGTACTTGGGAATACCAACCCAGCTCAGCAGATCGCTACTAAGGAGGACATAGCATGAAAAGAGCAATTTTCCTTATGCTGGCCGTCACTGCTGTTTTGTTGGCTGGGTGTGAGGACACACCACCGGAACCCAATAAGGCGACCTGCACCGGCGATGCCTATCAACAGGCCCTTTCCGAGATCAGCAGCGAGGCGAAACGCCAGGCGTTTGCTGCCGAGTGCGAATCTTTCCAAAAAGCTCAGCAAATGGGTGAATGGGAGTTCAAACCCAGCTCCCCCGACAGATATTGAGGGAGGGCATCATGAAACGATTTGTCTTTGGCGGATTGGCTGTGATGGCCGCCGTCATGCTGTCCGATACGGCAATGGCCCAGGAACTGTCCAGCACTAACATCATGGATGATGTGCTGGACCGCTTTCACGCCGCTGCATCAACATGGGGACCAGCCATTGAAGCCGCTGCCACTCGGTTGTTTTGGACCCTCGTTGTTATCTCGATGGTCTGGACGTTCGGCATGATGGCGCTGCGCAAGGCCGACATTGGCGAGTTCTTTGCCGAGCTTGTCCGCTTTATCATGTTCACCGGCTTTTTCTGGTGGCTGCTTTCCAATGCTACACAGGGAATGAATATCGCCGGAACCATCATCGCTTCATTGCAGCAACTCGGGGCCGAAGCCGGGGGGCTTGGTAGTAGCACGCTTGGGCCATCGAGCATCCTGGATATGGGATTCGAGCTTTACGATAAGACTGTTGAAGCCACTTCGGAACTGAGCTGGCGACAGTTTCCAACCGCGTTAATGATGGAGCTGATGGCTTTGGCCGTGTTGGTGGTTCTGGCACTTATTTCCATCAATCTGCTGCTGTTATTGGCAGCCAGTTGGATACTGCTTTATGCCGGAATTTTCTTCCTAGGCTTTGGCGGTTCGCGTTGGACTTCAGACATGGCCATCAACTACTACAAAGCCATTCTTGGTTTAGCGGCCCAGTTGTTGGCAATGGTGCTGATCGTTGCGATTGGTAGGCAGTTTCTTGTTGATTACCACGGCCAAATGCGGGCGGAAAACATGGCAAGCCAGGAGCTGGCCGTCATGTTCGTTATATCCCTGGTCTTGCTGTTCCTGGTAAACAAGGTTCCCCCAATGATTTCCGGCCTGGTGACAGGAGGTAGTGTCGGTTCTATGGGAGTTGGCTCCTTTGGTGCCGGGGCCGCCGTGGGGGCTGCGATGACAGCGGCAAGCATGGGAATGGCCGGGGCCAAAATGGCCGGTGCGGCGATGCTGGGAGGTGCGGCAAATAGCGTTGGTGGAGCGAGTGCCATCAAGGCTGCCTTTACCAAGGCACAGTCCAATATGTCTGGGGGGGACATGCCAAGTTTCGGCGGTGGTGGCTCTGGTGATACCGGCGGTGGCTGGGGTAGTGGCGACACGGGCAGCGATAATGTGAGCACAGGTGATACCCCGTTTGCTCAGGCGGCGGGCTTTGCCAGTTCTTCACCGTCTGGCAGCTCTGGCTCTTCAGGTGGTGGCTTTCGCAGGGCGGCTTCCTTGGTGGCTGGTACGGCGGGTGAGCTGGCTAAAGGGGCTGGGTCCAAGATGGCTGGGAAGTTTCAGGACAAAGTAAACCAGACTGCCGGCGGTCGTTTGGCGTCCTCGATCCGCGAAAGCATGGAGCCGAAGGGCGATAGCAATGCCGGGGCGGACAGTGCTTCACCGTCGTTCGATAGCGATAGCTTGAGCGGTGGAAGCGGCGGCTGGGTAAACCAATCAGGCGGCTTTGATGCTCTGTCCAGCGAGGACCAGGACAAGGCCCGCCAATCACACGCTGAGTGGCAAGCACGCGATCCGGAAAAGCACACCTTCGACGTTGGGGACTACGTTTCGTATGCCCAGGAACGCCAGCAGGAGCGTAACGAAGAGGTTGCCAGCTTTGTGAACCGAGGCCCACAGGCCACGTAAGGAGATACCACGATGACACAACGTAATTTCATGGCTGCCCTGGATATGATCGACGAGGTCCAGGAAGCCCCCACAGAGACGGCTTTTGTGCCGGTTGTCGAACCAACAACCGAGGGAGAGAAAGACGCTGAGGCGGAGATTGCAGCCTTTGTGAACCGCCCGAACCCGACTGGTAGGGTGGAAGCATCGAGCAGCACACGCATTAGCAATGATGCAGTGGTTGGAACTGGGAAAACCCCGTTTTCAGAAGCTGCCGGGTTTTCCAGTACCGGGCTTTAAAAGCACACGGGCCGGTGATGGTGCACCGGCCCGCATTTCCACATACCACCTGACAGAGAGGTGACACATGACAGCCACGCATAATATCGAAGTTCAGCAAGCAATTCATCAGGCAGCGACCAAGCTGTCCGCCCTGAAGTTCATCGACCAGGAAACCGCCCGGCAGATTTCACCCGTCGCGGAAGCGGTCGCCAATATGTTCACGATCCTGTACTACCAAGCCGAGACTGGTCGAGCGACGCAGGAGGACTTCCAGGAGGCGTTAGCCACTATCCGGCAGGCGACAGAATATGATGAACGTTAAGACAGAACGAGTAACGAGGAAGATTTGATCCTCTGATTTCCTATCGCCCACGACTTGACCGAATGGCCTTGGCCAGTCGGTCAAGTGCATCCCGTTTGCGTATCTCGCATTCCCATATTACAAGAACAGTCCATCCCGACGCTTCCAGCTCGGCACGATTGCGCTCGTCACGCTCGACGTTGCGAGTTAGCTTCCGTGACCAATACTCCGTGTTGGTCTGAGGACGAGACGCAGCGGCGCAGTTGGGGTGCTGATGCCAAAAGCAGCCATGCACGAAAACCACAGTGCGGTATTTCGGGAATACCAAATCAGGCGAGCCAGGCAGGCGCCGGTCATGCAGGAGGTAACGCAGCCCTGCGGCATGAAGGAAGCGCCGAACAGTCAATTCTGGCTTTGTGTCGCGAGAGCGAACAGCTCGCATTGTGCGGCTGCGTTGCTCCGGCGTCTCCTTCATGCTATTTGGACCTTATTGCTTAAATTCGATTTTCAAGCTCGGGTCTGTTTCGAAGTTTTCGACAATTTCATTATATCGAGTTACAACGTCCCCGACCGCTGTGCGTCGCCCTTCGGCTGCGAACTTGCCCAACTCGTACAAGTTGAGAGCTACGAACTGTTCAACCTCAAACACGTCTATACGATCACCTAACCCAGCATTCTCAGCCAAGACTTCTGCGGCTGAAACGCCTCGCGATGTAGTGACAATAATCGGTCGGTGACCGTCATCGATATTGTCGCGGCACCGACCAATAACGGCTTCACCCGGAGCTGTTGTAACGTGCAATGCGACATCTCCGATAAAGAAATCACCGGCGCGCCCTGACTGTGCGTCCGAAGTGGAAAAGCTATTATGCTCAAAGTTGCCTATTCCCAGAGCGCAATCAAGCTTGGCTCCCACCAGGTGTTGTAGCACCGCTCCGGCGTACTGCATCCCTGGGGCATTGCGCTGGCGTTCCTCAGCCTGAACGATCATGTCGCGAACCAAAGTACTGATGGTTGAAGTGAGTGGAAACCAGAAAAATGGGGTTGCAACAAATCCACAGGCGCTTGAGCTCAGATTGCTCTAATCGAGTTTCAACACCAGATCCGGATCGGCCTTGGCCATGGCGCGCTGAAAGGCAGGCCGGGCGGCCAGGCGTTGCAGATAGGCGAGAATGTTCGGATAGGGCGCGAGGTCGAGCGGTACGAACTGGCGCATGGTGGTGAGCGGAAACGCGGTCATGATGTCGGCGACCGTGAACGTATCGCCGGCAAGCCAGGTGTGCCCCTCGGCGAGATGGTCGTCGAGCGCCTTGAATCCGCGATCGGCCCGCGCCCGCATCGTCTCCGCCATCGCGCCCTCGGCCATCAGCATCATCATGCTCGGCATCAGCGAGCCGTTGGCGAAGTGATACCAGTATAGATAGCGGGAGAATGCCGGATCGTCCGCCTTGAGCGTCAACCGGCCTTCACCGTAACGCGCCACCAAGTAGTCGATGATGGCACCGGATTCGGCAAGCACCAGATCGCCGTCGGTGATGACCGGGGCGGTGCCGCACGGATGCAGGGCCTTGTACTCCGGCGGCGCCAGCCGGGTGACCGGATCGCGCTCGTAGCGGACCAGTTCATAAGAGAGTTCAAGCTCCTCGCAGAGCCAGACGATGCGATCCGATTGCGAAACGCCGAGATGGTGAACCTTGAGCATGGGAGTCTCCTGAGAAAGTCGGTTATGAGAAAGTCGGTTAACGGTCATTTGCACGCGCCGGTCCGCGCAGCGCCGCGACCAGGGCCTGGACCCGCGTGCGCAGTTCGATGACGTCATCGGGCTGCATGTCGAGGCCGGCGGCAAGGGTCGCCGGCACATTGCGGGCGGCCTCGCGCAATGCGCGCCCCTCGGGGGTGAGCTCGATCAGCACCCGCCGCTCGTCCTCGGCATCGCGGGTGCGCGTTACCAGGCCCGCCAGTTCCATCCGTTTGAGGAGCGGCGTGAGCGTCCCGCTGTCGAGGTTGAGGCGATCGCCCAGCGATCCGACGGTCTGGGGCGTCTGTTTCCACAGCACCAGCATGACCAGATACTGGGGATAGCTCAAGCCAATCTCCGCCAGCACCGGGCGATAGAGACGGGTCAGCAGATTGGATGCGGCATAGAGCGGAAAGCAGACCTGCCGATCGAGATCGAGCAGGTCATCCTCCTGATCAGACCAATCCATGCCACCCCCTCTAGTCGGCGCTGACGATGATGGCGACATCGATGTTGCCGCGCACCGCGTTGGAATACGGGCAGACCTGATGCGCCGCTTCGACGATGGCCTCGGCCGTCGCCTGGTCGACGCCGCTGATCGTGACGTCGAGCGCCACGGACAGGCCGAAACCGCCGCTACCGTTGGGCGCCATGCCGACGGTTCCCACCACCACGATATCGTCGTCGCGGACCCTCTCATCCTGGTTGCGGGTTACATGGATCACGGCGTTCCCGAAGCAGGCGGCATAGCCCGCGGCGAACAACTGCTCCGGATTGGGGGCGTCACCCTTGCCGCCGAGCGCCTTCGGCAGGGCCAGCGGCAGATCCAGAAGGCCATCGTCGCTGTTGACGGAGCCGTTGCGGCCGCCGATGGCTGTCACTTTGGTGGAATAGAGCGTGTTCATGAATCATCTCCTGTTTGAGTGGTTCAAATAAATATATCAAGCAATTTAATTGTGCGCAATACAAATAAGCGCGATTGCAGACGCATTTTCCGCCAGCCACGGCTCACCCCTGGCGGTGGGGTCGTGCTGGCCGCAAGCGGCCAGGGGTCGGGCAAACCCACCACGTCGGCATAGGGCAGGAAACCTGCCAACACGGCCAATTCACCGTTTGATGTAAGCTTCCCAGTGCTCTCCCAGGCTGAGACTTGTCGTTGCCATGTTACTCTCCAAGTATTCATAATTAATAAATATGAATATAGGTTAGGGAAGGTGTGAACAAGCCATCACCCTTCGCTCCAAAATCCAGTTTGACGGCGACCGGAAGCAAAAATAGCTATATTTGCCTGGTTTTAACCGCCTTCAGCCGCCTTTTCAGGCAGTGCGGACGGATTAACCCCTTGCTCTCAACATCTGATCCACACGCACGGCATTGGATAGCGCGAACAGCATGGCCAGCTTGCCATCATTTTTCATCAGGCCTCGGTAGCGTGCTTTCACAAAGCCGAACTGACACTTAATGATGCGGAACGGGTGCTCTACTTTCGCGCGCATGCTGGCTTTCAGGTATTCAGTCCGGATCCTGAGCTTGTTGATGCGCGGGTGCTTTTTCAGGGTCTTTAACTTCCCCGGTTGCTCGGCGATGTGCCAGTCAGCCCGCACATTCTTCAGCTCTGCGCGCTTTTCAGCCCCGCGGTAGCCGGCGTCAGCAAAGATGAAAGCTTCCTCACCATGCAACACCTGGCCTGCCTGATTGAGATCGTGCTCATGTGCCGCCGTTGTTGTGAAGCTATGAGTGATACCGGTGCGGGCATCCACGCCGATATGGGCTTTCATCCCGAAATGCCACTGATTTCCTTTTTTCGTCTGATGCATCTCGGGATCACGCTCGCCGGCTTTGTTCTTGGTGGAGCTGGGGGCCTCGATGATGGTCGCGTCAATCAGCGAGCCTTCCTTGAGCAGGATGCCGGACTCGGATAGCCACTGACTCATCTCGTTGAAAATCTGACGGGCAAGACCGTGTCGTTCCAGCAGGTGACGAAACTTCAGAATGGTGGAGTGATCGGGAATTGCCCTGTCCAGTGACAGGCCTGCGAACAGTCGCATGGACGCTATCTCGTACAGCGCATCTTCCATGGCGGGGTCACTGAGGTTGTACCACTGCTGCATGCAGTGAATCCGCAGCATGGTGGCCAGCGGGTATGGCCGGCGACCGTTGCCTGCTTTGGGATAGTGAGGCTCAATAATCGCTTCGAGGCGTGCCCACGGAATCAGCTTGTCCATTCGGCCCAGGAACTTCTCCTTGCGGGTCTGACGGCGCTTGTTGCTGAACTCGCTGTCAGCGAATGTGAGCTGCTGATCCATTCGGTGATCCTCGATGTGGATGATCGGGCGATTGTCTCATGAGGGGGGCTTGTTCACACCTTCCTTAGGGTGGAATCATAGGCAACTGGTTTTTAATCCATGTTATTTTGCGGGTTCATTCGGCAATTTCTGAGCGTGGTATTTTTCATGGTATTACCGTTTGGCAGGAAAATAAGCCATTGAATATAAAGGATAAAAAGGGCTTGTTTACAATCGAGTGGGAGTGATCCCCTGCGTTGTATGAAGAAACCGGCTTAGGCCGGTTTTTTCATGCCTGCAGATCGGTGCTGCGGCAACCCGTCTCTGTTTGCGGACTCGTTTTTCAAGTGATGAAAATGAGAAGATACCGCAATTGAGTATGACTGCAGATTGCCGAGGATGAAGATGTCGTTTACCCGCAGACAAGTGCTTGCCGGCCTAGCTGGCCTGGGTGTGGCCGGCCTGGGCGCAGGTGGTGTGCGTTATTGGCTGGGGCGCCCGGAGAACGTGGCGAGCCATGACTATGAGCTGATCGCCGCGCCGCTTGATCTTGAGTTGGTGCCGGGGCAGGTGACGCCGGCCTGGGCTTATGGCGGACAGGCGCCAGGTGTCGAATTGCGCTGTCGGCAGGGTGAGCGTTTGCGGGTGCGCTTCATCAACAAGCTGGATGTACAGAGCACCATCCATTGGCACGGCATTCGTCTACCGCTGGAAATGGACGGCGTGCCCTATGTCTCCCAGGCACCGGTGCTGCCGGGCGAGTACTTCGATTACGACTTCATCTGCCACGATGCTGGCAGCTTCTGGTATCACCCGCATACCACCAGCGCCGAGCAATTGGGACGCGGCCTGGTTGGGCCGCTGATCGTCGAGGAGCGCGAGCCGAGCGGCTTTGGCCATGAGCGCACGTTGAGTCTTAAGACCTGGCACATCGACGAGCAGGGCGCCTTCACCGAGTTTCTGGTGCTGCGTCAGGCGGCGCGTGAGGGTACGCGTGGGCGCTTGACTACCATCAACGGTGAACCCAGTCCGACTCTAGAGTTGCCGGCAGGGCAGGTGGTGCGTCTGCGTCTGATCAATGTCGACAACACCGTGACCTATCGGCTCAATTTGCCGGGTGGAGAGGCGCGCATCTATGCGCTGGACGGTAATCCGGTGCAGCCGCGCCCCTTGGGCAAGGAATACTGGCTGGGGCCGGGCATGCGCATCGATCTGGCGCTGAGGGTGCCGGCAGCCGGTGAAGCGTTGTCGCTGCGCAATGGGCCGCTGCGTCTGGCGACGCTCAAGGGTGTAGCCACTGGCGAAACGACGGGAAGCTGGCCGCCGCCCCTGCCGGCCAACCCGATTGCCGAGCCGGATCTGGCGCGCGCCGAAACGCTGCGTTTCAACTTCGAGTGGGCGGCGATGCTGTCCGGTAACGTTGAGCGTGGCGGCAGTTACAAGTATTGGCAGATCAACGGTCAGGCCTGGGATATCAACGACAAAACCTGTGCCGAGCGCCCGATTGCCACGCTGAAGAAGGATGGCCACTACATCTTCGTGCTCCGCAACATGGCGCAGTACCAGCACCCGATTCACCTGCACGGCATGACCTTCAAGGTGCTGAGCTCGGATCGACGCAAAATCATTCCCTACTTCACCGACACCTACCTGTTGGGCAAGAACGAGACGGCGCGCATCGCCTTCGTCGCCGACAATCCCGGTGTGTGGATGTTCCACTGCCACGTCATCGACCATATGGAAACGGGGCTGATGGCGGCCATCGAAGTGGTGTAGGGTAGGCGCCGTTTTTCGCCGGCACCCTATGGATTGTTGCAATGAAACGACCGCAGATCATCGACCGCTCGCGTGACGAGCACTTCATGCGCCTGGCGCTGGCGCAGGCGCATCTGGGGGCTGAGCAGGGCGAGGTGCCGGTCGGCGCCGTGCTGGTACAGGATGGCGAAGTGGTCGGGCAGGGCTTCAACTGCCCGATTCTGCGTCACGACCCCAGCGCCCATGCCGAGATGGTGGCGATTCGCGCGGCGGCGCAAAGCGTGCAGAACTACCGACTGCCCGGCAGCACCCTGTATGTCACCCTGGAACCCTGCAGCATGTGCGCCGGCCTGATCGTGCATGCGCGCATCGCCCGGGTGGTGTTCGCCGCCAGCGAGCCGCGGGCGGGGGTGGCGATCAGTCAGGGGCAGTTCTTCGACCAGGGCTTTCTCAATCACCGCGTGCGGGTGGAGGGTGGCTTGCTGGCCGAGGAGAGTGGGGCGCTGCTAAAAGAGTTCTTCAAGGCTCGGCGAGGCTGAGCGTTCTTGCAGGGAATGAGCATGAGCAAACGGATCTTGAGTCTGCTGGCGCTCCTGGCTGCGTCGGCGTTCGCTGAGCAACCCGAGGTGTATCTGGTCGCCAGCGTGCAGCTGGGCGGCTCCAACCTGGCGCAGAGCATTTTCCTGCACGAACCGCAGATCACCACGCTTGCAGAGTGCCAGGAGGCCGTGCGTGTCGGGCAGCGTGATCGCGACTGGCAGCGTTATCACCACATTTTCATGCGTGATCGTTTTCAGGGCTTTACCGGCCATCTGGACTATCGCTGCGTGTTCAGCGCTCAGCGTTTCAGCGGCTGGAATGACCGCGCGCGTTACAACCATACTTATCTGATCAGCATCGACGAGCAGGCCAGCCTGCAGGTGGAGCGGATTCTAGTCAGGCGCAGTGCGCCACGCGGCTCAAAGGCCTGCCGCAGGCGCGGCAGGCGGTCAGTCACTGTGCGCTGGGGAATCAGAGTTTGCTCTGACTGCTTAGAGCGGCGGGGTTTCTTCTTCGGGCTTGCGCTTGTCGATGCCGGGCAGGTGGATACCGCTCTCGGCCACTTGCGTGCCTTCCAGCTGCGGTTGGGTCACCCAGGTGAGAATGTCGTAGTAACGACGGATGTTGCGCACGAAATGCACCGGCTCACCGCCACGCGCATAGCCGTAACGGGTCTTGCTGTACCACTGCTTTTGCGCCAAACGCGGCAGGATCTTCTGCACATCGGCCCATTTGTTCGGGTCCAGGCCTTCGGCCTCGGTCAGCTTGCGTGCGTCTTCCAGGTGACCACCGCCAACGTTGTAGGCAGCCAGGGCGAACCAGGTGCGATCCGGCTCCTGAATGCCTTCAGGCAGTTGCTGATGAATCTGCACGAAGTAGCGGGCACCGCCGTCGATGCTCTGCTTGGGGTCGAGGCGATTGGAGACGCCGACCGACTGCGCGGTGCGTTGAGTGAGCATCATCAGGCCACGCACGCCGGTCTTGGAGGTGGCATTGGGTTGCCACAGCGACTCCTGATAGCCCATGGCAGCCAGCAGGCGCCAGTCCACCTGATTGGCCTGACCGGCCTGGCGGAACATCTTCTCGTAGCGCGGCAGGCGCTGTTGCAGGTGTTGGGCAAAGGTGTAGGCGCCGACATAGCCGAGCACGTCGACATGGCCGTAGTAGCGCTCTTTCAGGCGCTGCAGGGTGCCATTGGCTTCGGCGCGCTCAAGAAAGGCATTGATTTCCTGCAACAGGCTGTCATCTTCGCCAGCGGCCACGGCCCAGCGCATGCTGTTGGTATCGCCCAGGTCGAAGGCTACGCGCACGTTGGGGAAATACACTTGGTTCATCGCCAGCTCGTTGGAGTCGACCAGGGTCAGGTCGATCTGCCCTTCGTCGACCATGCGCAGCAGGTCGACCACTTCCACCGCGTCAGACACCTCGAACGCCAGCTGCGGCTGCTCCAGCTTGAGCGCTTCCAGCTGTTCGGCATGGCTGCTGCCGGCGAGCACCAGAATGCGTTTGCCAATCAGATCTTCAGGCTTGGTCGGGCGGCTTTCGCCCTGGCGATAGATGATCTGCGGAGTCACTTCCAGGTACGGAATCGAGAAGCGCGCCTGGCGCAGGCGTTGGGGTGTGTCCACCAGGCCCGCGGCGGCCATGACCGGGCCGTCGCTGCGCGCCAGGCTGGAAAACAGGCTGTCGAGATTGTCGGCAGTTTCGATCTTCAGTTCCAGGCCCAGATCGGTGGCGAAGCGTTTGGCCAGTTCGTATTCGAAACCGGTGGCGCCGTTGCGGTCCTGGAAGTAGGTGGCGGGACTGTTGCGAGTAACCACGCGCAGCTCACCCTCCGCCTTTACCTGCTCGAGTACGCTGGGCTTGGGGTCTTCGCCACAGCCAGCAAGCATCAGGAGGGTGCCAATCGCCAACAGCCCTGTGGCGCAACGCATGCGTATCGCAGGTCGTGCAAACATCGGCGCAGTATACGCAAAGCGCAGGCGGTGCCATATCTCGACAGCGCTTCGCTTCTCTGCTAGAGCGCGTTCGTCCTTTAAGCGCCAGGCTACAGCTGCCGCAGGCCGCCACTTTAGGGTAGAATGCCCGGCCTCCAGCACACCCCTTCCCAGAGGCTGTTCCGACGATGTTGATTCTGCGCGGCGCTCCCGCCCTTTCCGCTTTCCGCCATGGCAAATTGCTTGAGCAACTGACCAGCAAGGTGCCGGCCGTGACCGGGCTGTACGCCGAGTTCGCGCATTTCGCCGACGTCACCGGCGTGCTCAGCGCCGATGAGGAACAAGTGCTGGCCCGGCTGCTCAAGTACGGCCCGAGCGTGCCGGTGCAGGAGCCCAGCGGCAAACTGTTCCTGACCATTCCGCGTTTCGGCACCATTTCGCCCTGGTCGAGCAAGGCCAGCGACATTGCCCGTAATTGCGGCCTGGCCAAGGTCCAGCGTCTGGAACGTGGTATCGCCTATTACGTCAGCGGCGAGCTGAGCGAAGCCGATAGCGCCGCCGTCGCCAGCCTGCTGCACGACCGCATGACCCAGCTCGTTCTGAATGCGCTGGAGGACGCCGCCGCGCTGTTCAGTCACGCCGAGCCCAAGCCGCTGACTGCAGTGGACGTACTCGGCGGTGGCCGCGCCGCGCTGGAACAGGCCAACCTGGATCTGGGCCTGGCCCTGGCCGAGGACGAAATCGACTACCTGGTGAAGAGCTTCAATGACCTGGGGCGCAATCCGCACGACATCGAACTGATGATGTTTGCCCAGGCCAACTCCGAGCACTGCCGCCACAAGATCTTCAATGCCAGCTGGGACATCGACGGCGAGAGCCAGGACAAGTCGCTGTTCGGCATGATCAAGAACACCTACCAGATGCACAACGAAGGTGTGCTGTCCGCATACAAGGACAACGCCTCGGTGATCAAAGGCCACACCGCCGGGCGTTTCTTCCCCAACCCGGAAACTCGCCAGTACGGCGCGGTGCAGGAGCCGGTACACATTCTGATGAAGGTCGAGACGCACAACCACCCGACCGCCATCGCCCCGTTCCCTGGCGCGGCCACCGGCTCCGGTGGTGAGATTCGTGACGAAGGCGCGACCGGCCGTGGTGCCAAGCCGAAGGCCGGCCTGACCGGTTTCTCGGTCTCCAACCTGAATATCCCCGATTTCCTCCAGCCCTGGGAAAAGCCCTACGGCAAGCCCGAGCGCATCGTCAGCGCGCTGGACATCATGATCGAAGGCCCGCTGGGCGCCGCCGCGTTCAACAACGAGTTCGGTCGCCCGGCACTCAATGGCTACTTCCGTACCTTCGAGCAGGCTGTCAGCAGCCCCCGCGGTGAGGAAGTGCGTGGCTACCACAAGCCGATCATGCTCGCCGGCGGTCTCGGCAACATCCGCGAGAACCACGTACAGAAGGGCGAGATTTCCGTCGGTGCCAAACTGATCGTGCTCGGTGGCCCGGCCATGCTCATCGGCCTGGGCGGCGGCGCCGCTTCGTCGATGGCCACCGGTGCCAGCTCGGCCGATCTGGATTTTGCCTCGGTGCAGCGCGAGAACCCGGAGATGGAGCGCCGTTGCCAGGAGGTCATCGACCGCTGCTGGCAGTTGGGCGAGGCCAATCCGATCAAGTTCATCCACGACGTCGGCGCCGGTGGTATCTCCAATGCCCTGCCGGAGCTGATCAACGACGGCGGTCGCGGTGGCCGTTTCGAGCTGCGTAACGTGCCCAACGATGAACCGGGTATGGCTCCGCACGAAATCTGGTGCAACGAGTCGCAGGAGCGTTACGTGCTGTCCGTCGATGCGGCCGACTTCGAGCGCTTCCAAGCCATCTGCGAACGCGAGCGTTGCCCCTTCGCCGTGGTCGGCGAGGCCACTGCAGAGCCGCACCTGACCGTGACCGACAGCCACTTCAGCAACACCCCGGTGGACATGCCGCTGGAAGTGCTGCTGGGCAAACCGCCGCGCATGCACCGCAGTGTCAGCCGCGAAGCCGAGCAGGGTGATGATTTCAGCGCCCCCAGCGTCGATATCGAAGAAGCCCTGGGTCGTGTGCTGCATCACCCGGCCGTGGCCAGCAAGAGCTTCCTGATTACCATCGGCGACCGCACCATCACCGGTCTGGTTGCTCGCGATCAGATGGTCGGTCCGTGGCAGGTGCCGGTGGCCGACTGCGCCGTTACCGCCACCAGCTTCGACGTCTACACCGGTGAAGCCATGGCCATGGGCGAGCGCACGCCGCTGGCGCTGCTCGACGCACCGGCTTCCGGCCGCATGGCGGTGGGTGAGGCCGTTACCAACCTGGCCGCTGCACGCATCGAGAAAATCTCCGACATCAAACTGTCGGCCAACTGGATGGCGGCTGCCGGCCACCCCGGCGAAGACGCCCGCCTGTATGACACTGTCAAGGCTGTCGGCATGGAACTGTGCCCGGCTCTGGGCATTACCATTCCGGTGGGCAAGGACTCCATGTCCATGAAAACCCGCTGGCAGGAAGAGGGCGTGGACAAGAGCGTGACCGCGCCGTTGTCGCTGGTGATCACCGGCTTCGCTCCGGTGCAGGACATCCGTCAGACCCTGACCCCGCAACTGCGCATGGACAAGGGCGAGACCGATCTGATCCTGATCGACCTCGGCCGTGGTCAGAACCGCATGGGCGCCTCGATCCTGGCGCAGGTCTATGCGCAGATCGGCCAGCAGGTGCCGGACCTCGACGACGCCGAAGATCTCAAGGCCTTCTTCGCCGTGATCCAGGGCCTGAATGCCGACGGCCACCTGCTGGCTTACCACGACCGTTCCGATGGCGGTCTGCTGACCACCGTGCTGGAGATGGCCTTCGCTGGTCATTGCGGTCTGTCGCTGAACCTCGACGCGCTGGCTGATGACAGCTCCGAGCTTCCAGCCGTGCTGTTCAACGAAGAGCTGGGTGCGGTGATCCAGGTGCGCCAGGACGCCACTCCGGAAGTGCTGGCGCAGTTCAGCGCCGCCGGTCTGGACGACTGCGTGGCCGTGATTGGCCAGGCCGTGAACAACGGCGAGGTCAGCATCAGCTTCAATGGCGAACCGGTGTTCGCCGGTGAGCGCCGTCTGCTGCAGCGTCAGTGGGCTGAGACTAGCTATCGCATCCAGCGTCTGCGCGATAACGCGCAGGGCGCGGATCAGGAGTTCGACCTGCTGCTGGAAGAAGACAATCCCGGTCTGTCGATCAAGCTCGGCTTCGACGTCAATCAGGACATCGCTGCGCCTTACATCAAGAAGGGCGTGCGTCCGCAGGTGGCGATTCTGCGTGAGCAGGGCGTCAACGGCCAGGTGGAAATGGCCGCCGCGTTCGACCGTGCCGGTTTCTCCGCCATCGACGTGCATATGAGTGACATCCTCGCCGGTCGCGTCAGCCTGGAAGAGTTCAAAGGCCTGGTGGCCTGCGGCGGCTTCTCCTACGGCGACGTGCTCGGCGCCGGTGAAGGCTGGGCCAAGTCGGTGCTGTTCAACGCTCGCGCCCGCGATGCCTTCCAGGGTTTCTTTGAGCGGCGCGACAGCTTCGCCCTCGGCGTGTGCAACGGCTGCCAGATGATGAGCAACCTGCACGAGCTGATCCCGGGTACCGAATTCTGGCCGCACTTCGTACGCAACCGCTCCGAGCAGTTCGAAGCGCGCGTGGCCATGGTGCAGATCCAGGAGTCGGCATCGATCTTCCTGCAGGGCATGGCCGGTTCGCGCATGCCGATCGCCATCGCTCACGGTGAAGGTCATGCCGAGTTCGAGAGCGAGGAAGCGCTGCTGGAGGCCGATCTGTCCGGCACCGTGGCCCTGCGTTACGTTGACAACCACGGCAAGGTCACCGAAGCCTACCCGGCCAACCCCAACGGTTCGCCGCGTGGCATTACCGGCCTGACCAGCCGCGACGGTCGCGTGACCATCATGATGCCGCACCCGGAGCGGGTATTTCGCGCCGTACAGAACTCCTGGCGCCCGGACGAGTGGCAGGAAGACGGCGGCTGGATGCGCATGTTCCGCAACGCCCGAGTGTGGGTGGACTAAAAGCGGTCGCGTAGCGGCCCTCTGCTAACCCTCTCCCGCTTGCGGGAGAGGGTGCCCGAAGGGCGGGAGAGGGTGTTGTGGCCAACGCGGAACCCTCTCCCCCGACCCCTCTCCCGCAAGCGGGAGAGGGGAGCAGGGCGCGTAGCCCGGATGCAATTCGGGGCAGTTTCCCTCACACCACTAACCCGGATTCCATCCGGGCTACACAGGCCCAGCCATGGCCGATGATCCTCTCCCCATCCTCCCCGAAGTTCGCTTGGTCAAACCCGGTGAAACCCATCGCCTATGCCGCTGCGGGCATTCGCCCGACATGCCGAACTGCACACCCGACTGCGTCCAGTCTCTGATTCTGCAGCCCGAGCGCGAGCAGCGTCTGCTGCTATGCCGCTGTAGCCGATCCGCAAACCTGCCCTACTGCGATGGCAGTCACAGCCCGCCGACCACCGGTCTGGCCGACAAATGGCGGCGCTTTTTCAGCGGTCGCTGAGAACGCCGCGCCCTTTGCCTGAGTCGAAAGCAACGAATCGTTTTAATGCTGCGTATGGATTTGTGCGGGCGATCTCAAGACAACTCCATGGCGAAATGACATCATATTGGCGTCATGGCTTGTCTGTTGTTCGGTTGCCCATCTGCGGAGAACTTGATGTACAAACTGTGTTTCTATATGTACTTGTAAAATCCCTTACTAATCAATAAGTTAAGATAGTTGCTCAAGTGGGTTTCTACCCATTTCTCCTACCCAAAGTAACCACCCACCGGCCCAAATCTGGCGTGCTATTTCAGATGGGCGGCTATCCGATACCTTCAAATCCTGGCTATGTGCTACCTTCTCAGGGGCCAGCAAATCACAGGAGCAAGGCAGATGGATTGGGAAGTCAATTACTCTTATCACTGGGGCAGCGTGGAAGGTGACGGCATTTACACCGCTACAGGCGTTGCGGCTAATCACACAGAAGAAGGTGGCAAGCTAGCCTTGGGGCAGGTCAAGGAAGAGATAGCTACGAAGCTGTATGAGGAAAGCGGGGTTGTCTTGTATGAGACAGGGAAAGACACGCAAATCAACTGTGGTGTCGCAGGTCTGCACAAGGGGCCATCACGGGGCACGCTAGTCGGTCACGCTGCCTTGAACATAGACGGAAATTTCACGCTAGACGTTTACGAGGCCGTAAAGCCTCTTTAGACGTTTGGGGCTTAAACCCCAGCGGGATAGCTCAACTGCCGAACCACCCCAGCGGTTAAGGGCTGTAAAGCGGTTTGGATTCGAGAAATCCGACAGGCAACGCTCAAACGTCGAAGCAAATACGCGATTGAATAGGGGTTTATACACCTAAAACAAGCGTTCAGGCTTTGAGGGTAGTCAGGGGTAGGTTGGACAAAGCGGCTTATAGAAGGCTGTAGAACGCAAAGAAAAGCCCCGGCTTGTTGGGCTGGGGCAGTTGGTTGTGGGTTGTGAGTGCTAAGCAGCAAGGTACTTGTACAGCGTAGAGAGGCCCATTTTAAGATGCTTAGCAACGGCAGGCTTGGCCATGCCCTCGGCTACAAGCTTTTTAGCAGTCTGCACCACAACAGGGTCTAGTGCCTTGCGGCCAGTGTACTTACCATCAGCCTTTGCTTTCTCAATTCCGATACGCTGGCGCTCAAGCATCAGCTCCCTTTCCATTCGCGCCATGCCTGCCATCATCGTCAGGATCATTTCACCTGATGGCGTGGTCACGTCAATGCCCAGGTTGTCGATAATCAGGTGGATGCGGCGAGCCTTCAAGTTCTCTGACAGCTCCAGCACCTCAATGCTATTACGGCCTAGTCTTGATACCTCTCTGACTACCAGTAATGGGCCGCAAACCTCTCTTGCAGGCTTTTACTTAGGGGAGATTTCGGCTTGTAGGATTTGTGATCCCTTAGGATGCCGCTTGCCTCCTCAGTCTGCCCCTTGGTCAACCCGTAGTCAGCCACTAGCTGATGAGCTATTCCGTCTTTAAAGAACTCTGTGAGTTTCTTGTACTCGGAGACGGCTTCGCTTGGAGACTTATCGGTGATATCGAACGTATGGGATGCGATGGTTTTAACCTTCCCGTGAATCGAGGGGTCATAGACCTCTGCGCTACCCTCGATTCTGTCGATTTCTTCCTGGCTCTTCTCTGGTAGAGCTTGTACGCCCATCGCATCAAGCACCATCTCATTCAAGAATCCTGAGAGGCTTTTTGAAGCTTTGGCGGCATCATCTCTCCATCCATCACCACGGCGAATTTGTGCTTCTCTCAGCTGTCGAAACTGAAGCTTCCACTCTGCCACCTGTCTCGCTGCTAGCTCTCGGGCCAGCAAAGCGTCACCGGTTCTCAAGCTCTTGCTGAGAATGCGCCTGTTGCCGAACGCAGGGCGAAGCGCAGCGGGGATATCGATTCTCGCGTGGTAGATCGTGCCGCGTTGTACGATATGGCTTGATGGCATAATGAGATTGCGTCCGAGGTTTCTACCCCATGATTCTACGCATAATTTCTACCCAAAATCACTGCTCGGCCCTTGAAGTGCCCTATTTTACTGGGTTTGGGGACTATTAATGTACAAACTGTGTTTTTACGTGCCGGAAGCCCATCTGGAGCCGGTGAAAAAGGCGGTGTTCGCAGCCGGCGGCGGGCGCATCGGGCGGTACGACAACTGCTGCTGGCAGGTGTTGGGCCAAGGTCAGTTCCGCGCTCTGGAAGGTAGCCAGCCGTTTATCGGTCAGGTTGGCAGCGTCGAGCAGGTTGCCGAGTGGAAGGTGGAAATGGTCGTTGCCGACGAGTTGATCCACGATGCCGTGAAGGCACTGAAGAAGAGTCATCCTTACGAAACACCGGCCTTCGATGTCTGGCGCTTGTCCGATCTGCAGTTCTGAATCACCTCAGCTAAGGCCTGCAACGCAGCCCTTCGTAGGAGCCCCGCCTCGGGGCGAAGCTTCTCACCTCCCTTGCGGCACGGGTTCGCGGCGGGGCGCCGCTCCTACAGGTTCAACGGGCGATTCAGTGTCTGGCTCAGGGCCTGATTTCGATCAGCGTCCCATCCTTGACCAGGCTCCATACCTCGCGCATGTCGTCGTTCTTCATGGCGATGCAGCCTTCTGTCCAGTCCAGGGTGTGGAAGAACCACTCCGGGTATTCCTCATCCAGCGGCGTGCCGTGGATCATGATCATGCTGCCCGGCGGCACCCCGGCTTCCTTGGCGCGAGCCAGATCGCGTGCGTTGGGGTAGGAGATATGCAGCGACATTTGGTACTTGTCGCTCGGCTTGCGCCAATCGATCCAGTAGAAGCCTTCCGGTGTGCGCAGGTCGCCTTCGCGCTGTTTGGCACCATTGGGCTGCTTGCCCAGCGAAATACGGTACGACTTGATGGTTTCGCCACGCTGCTGCAGATGCAGTTTGCGCTCGGATTTAAGCACCAGCACCTTGTCCACGGTCTGCTGGCTGGTCGCAGGCGTAGTGCTGGCCAGGGCGTTGAAGCTGAGAGTCAGGCAAAGTAGGGGCAACAACCAGCGCATCAGCAACGTCCGCAAGGGTCAACGGGGTGTGTAGTGGGCACGCAGTGCTTCGAGTGGCTCATTGCGTACCGGAAAGAGATTCTGCCGACGGTCGGCGAAGAAGCATTCTAAGGTACGGCCTATGGTCGGGAAAGCCAGCTCTGACCAAGGGATTTCGCTTTCTGCAAACAGTCGCACCTCCAGGCTCTCTTCGCCCACGGCGAAATCCAGGTCGACCAGCTCGGCGCGAAATATCATGTACAGCTGGCTGATATGCGGCAGGTCGAACAGGGTGTAGAGGCTCAGATCGCGCACGCGGGCGCAGGCCTCTTCCAGGGTTTCGCGGGCGGCGGCTTGCTCGATGGTCTCGCCGTTTTCCATGAAGCCCGCAGGTAATGTCCAATAGCCTCGGCGTGGCTCGATAGCGCGTCGGCACAGCAGCACCTGGTCACGCCATACGGGCAGGCAGCCGGCGACGATGCGCGGGTTTTCGTAATGCACGGTGGCGCAGTGAGCGCAGACATGGCGCATGCGGTTGTCGCCCGCGGGGATCATGCGGGTGACCGGGTTGCCGCACTGGCTGCAGAATTTCATGCCGGTTCCTCTTCTCTTGCCACTATCTTGGTCGTCTGAACAATGGCCGGCAAGCCCGCGATTACGGCCAGCTCGTCCTGTTTCAGGGTTGGGCGCCTGGCTGCTTTCATGCCATGATGCCTGGCAAAACAAGACTCCGAGTATGCCCATGCTGGACGAGTTGCTCCATCGTGTGCGCGGTTACAGCCCGCGCCTTCTGGAGGCCGAGCGCAGCTTCCCCGAGGCGGCGGTGCTGGTCCCGATTACCCGCAGTGATGAACCCGAGTTGGTGCTGACCCTGCGCGCCAGCGGTTTGTCGACCCACGGCGGCGAGGTTGCCTTTCCCGGTGGCCGGCGCGACCCGGAAGATCGCGATCTGGTGGATACCGCGCTGCGTGAGGCCGAGGAGGAGATCGGTCTGCCGCCCGGACTGGTCGAGGTGGTCGGGCCGCTCAGCAGCCTGGTCTCGCGACACGGCATTCAGGTCACGCCCTACGTCGGGCTGGTGCCTGATTACGTCGAATACAAGGCCAATGATGCGGAGATCGCCTCGGTATTCTCGGTGCCGTTGGAGTTCTTCCGCAGCGACCCGCGCGAAGTCACCCATCGTATCGACTACCTCGGGCAGAGCTGGTACGTGCCGTCCTACACCTATGGCGAATACCGCATCTGGGGGCTCACCGCGATCATGGTGGTGGAACTGGTCAACCTGATCTTCGACGATGCGCAGATCGCCCTGCACCAGCCACCCGAACACTTCATACACCTGCGCTGATAGCGCCGAGGACTGACGAGCATGAAATACCGCCTGGGAAGCTCCCGTGTCGACGCCCATCCCGAGAGTTGGGTCGCGCCAAGCGCCGACCTGATCGGCAAGGTTCGCCTAGAGGCCGGTGCCAGCGTCTGGTTCGGTGCCGTGCTGCGCGGCGACAACGAGCTGATCCATATCGGCGAGAACAGCAACGTGCAGGACGGCAGCGTCATGCACACCGACATGGGTTTTCCGCTGACCCTGGGCAAGGGCGTCACCGTCGGCCACAACGTGATGATGCACGGCTGCACCGTCGACGATTACAGCCTGATTGGCATCAACGCGGTGATCCTCAACGGCGCCAAGATCGGCAAGTACTGCATCATCGGCGCCAACAGCCTGATTCCCGAAGGCAAGGTGATTCCTGATGGCAGCCTGGTCATGGGCAGCCCAGGCAAGGTGGTGCGCGAACTGACCGAGGCGCAGAAGAAGATGCTGGAGGCCAGTGCCGCTCATTACGTTCATAATGCGCAGCGCTATTCCCGTGAGCTGGTACCTGATGACGATGAGTGATGTAGAAAAGCCGGTGCGTTCGCCCTGCGTGCATGTCTGCGCGCTGGACGAGCAGGATGTCTGCATTGGCTGTCAGCGCACCGTCGCCGAGATCACCCGTTGGGGCCGCATGGACAATGCCGAGCGCCGCGAGGTACTGCAACTCTGCCTGGAGCGCGCCCGCGCTTCCGGTCTCTTAATGACTTCCTGATTCACTGTTCGAGGAACACTCATGCCCCGTATTGGAACCCCTCTGTCGTCCTCCGCGACCCGTGTGCTGCTGTGTGGCTGCGGCGAGCTCGGCAAGGAAGTGGTGATCGAGTTGCAGCGCCTGGGCTGCGAAGTCATCGGTGTCGACCGTTACGCCAATGCGCCGGCCATGCAGGTGGCACATCGTAGCCACGTCATCGACATGCTCGATGGCGCAGCGTTGCGTGCAGTGATCGAGAAAGAGCAGCCGCACTACATCGTCCCGGAAATTGAAGCCATCGCCACTGCCACTCTGGTCGAGCTGGAGGCCGAAGGCTTCAACGTGGTGCCGACCGCGCGTGCCGCGCAGCTGACCATGAACCGCGAAGGCATTCGTCGTCTGGCGGCCGAGGAACTGGGCCTGCCCACCTCGCCGTACCATTTCTCCGACACCTTCGAGGACTACACCGCGGCGGTGAAATCCGTCGGCTACCCCTGCGTGGTCAAGCCGATCATGAGCTCCTCCGGCAAGGGCCAGAGCGTGCTCAAGAGCGACGCCGACCTGCAGCGCGCCTGGGACTACGCCCAGGAAGGCGGCCGTGCCGGCAAGGGGCGGGTGATCGTCGAGGGTTTCATCGACTTCGACTACGAAATCACCCTGCTCACCGTGCGTCATGTCGGCGGCACCAGTTTCTGCGCCCCGATTGGTCATCGTCAGGAGAACGGCGACTACCAGGAGTCCTGGCAGCCGCAGCCGATGAGCCCGAAGGCACTGGCCGAGTCCGAGCGCGTGGCGCTGGCGGTGACCGAGGCGCTCGGTGGTCGTGGCCTGTTCGGCGTCGAGCTGTTCGTCAAGGGCGACCAGGTATGGTTCAGCGAAGTTTCGCCGCGCCCGCACGACACCGGTCTGGTGACGCTGATTTCCCAGGAATTGTCCGAGTTCGCCCTGCATGCCCGCGCCATTCTCGGTCTGCCAATTCCGGCAATCCGCCAGATGGGCCCGTCGGCGTCGGCGGTGATTCTGGTGGAGGGCGATTCACAGCAGGCCAGCTTCGCCAACCTCGGCGCCGCGCTGAGCGAGCAAGACACGGCGCTGCGCCTGTTCGGCAAACCCGAAGTCAAAGGCCAGCGCCGCATGGGCGTGGCGCTGGCGCGTGACGAGTCCATCGAGGCTGCTCGCGCCAAGGCGCTGCGCAGCGCGCAAGCGGTTCTCGTCCAGTTGTGAGTCGGCATGCGCTGTGGTGGCTGGCGACTGTGCCACTGCTGCCATTGGCGCTGCCTCTGGCCCTGCATACCCGGCGCACGGCATTGCGTCTGCCGGTTGCGCAGGGCGAGCCAAGCGGCACCGCTGCCGCGCATTTACCGGGTGAGCCGTTACGCCTGCTGCTGATCGGTGAGTCGACCGTGGCAGGCGTTGGGGTCACCCACTTCGATCAATCGCTGGCAAGTTGCCTGGCCGCCGCCCTGGCTGAGCGCCTGGGGCGACCGGTGCGCTGGCGCGCCTGTGGCGAAAATGGCATCACCGCGCCTGAGGCCCATGAACGCCTGTTACCGCAGGCATTGATGGAGCCCGCGGACCTGGCGCTGCTGGTGTTCGGCGTCAATGACACCACCCACCTGACACCGAGCAAGCGTTGGCTGCAGTCACTGGCCGGGATGGCCGCTGCGCTGGGCGAGCAGGGCTGTCACGTGGCATTCAGCGGCGTACCGCCGTTGCAGCACTTCAGCGCCTTGCCCTGGTTGCTGCGGCAGTTGATGGGCTGGCGGGCCCGCTTGCTGGATGCTGAGTTGCAGGGCCTGGCGCAACGCCTTGGCGCATTGCATTGCCGGCTGGACCTGCCGTTCGAAGCGCATTACCTGGCCGAGGATGGCTATCACCCATCGGCAATGGGCTACCGACGCTGGGCCGATGGCCTGGCCGAGCGTCTCACTCCGTCGTTGCAGCGTCCGGTTTGACCTTTTTCACCTGCCAGACGCGCACGCTCTTCACCCGGTTTTCCGCTGCCTGGAGAATCTCCAGGCGATAGGGGCCGATCTTCAGGCAGACGCTGCTGTCCGGGATGCTCTCCAGGGCTTCGGTGATCAGGCCGTTGAGGGTCTTGGGGCCGTCGCTGGGCAGATGCCAGCCGAGGGTCTTGTTCACTTCGCGAATGTAGGCGGCGCCGTCGATGATCAGGGTGCCGTCTTCCTGCGGGTGGATATCGGGGCTGCGCAGGCTGTCCTGGTTGCTGAAGTCGCCGACGATCTCTTCGAGAATATCTTCCAGAGTGACGATGCCGATCACGTCGCCATATTCGTCAACGACAATGCCGATGCGCCGCTTGTGCTTCTGGAAGTTGATCAGCTGGGTCGCCAGGGGCGTGTTTTCCGGGATGAAATAAGGCTCGTGGCAGGCTGCCAGCAACGACTCCTTGGTCAACTGGTTGTGGCTCAGCAGGCGGGCGATCTGGCGCATGTGCACCACGCCTTCGATCTGATTGATGTCGCCACGAAACACCGGCAGGCGCGTGTGCGGGGTGGCGCGCAGCTGGTCGACGATGCTCTCCAGGTCGTCGTCCAGGTCGATGCCGGCCACCTCGTTGCGCGGGATCATGATGTCGTCCACCGTCACCCGTTCGAGGTCGAGGATGCTCAGCAGCATGCTCTGGCGGTTCGTCGGCAGTTCCGAGCCGGACTCACGCACCACGCTGCGCAGCTCCTCGGTGGAAAGACTGTCGCTGGCGCGCTGCGACGGATCGACGCCGAGCAGGCGCAGCAGACCGTTGCTGATCACGCTGGTCAGCCACACCACCGGGTAGAGTACGCGCAGCAGCAGGCTGAGCACGCGACTGGCGGGGAAGGCCACCAGTTCCGGGCGCAGCGCAGCCAGGGTCTTGGGCGTGATTTCACCGAAGATCAGCACGATGATGGTCAGGCCTGCCGTGGCAATGGCGATGCCGGCCTCCCCCCACATGTCCACAGCCAGCACCGTGGCGATGGAAGCGGCGAGAATGTTGACCACGTTGTTGCCGACCAGGATGGTGCCGAGCAGGCGATCCGGGCGATCCAGCAGGCGAGTGACGCGCTTGGCGCCACTGTGCCCTTCCTTGGCCAGGTGCTTGAGCCGGTAGCGGTTAAGGCTGAGCATGCCGGTCTCGGAGCTGGAAAAGAACGCCGAACAGAGAATGAGGAAAATCAGCAGGCCGAGCAGATAGCTCGAATGTAGGTCGTCCACGAGGTCTGCCTCAGATGTGCAGGATGAACTCGCGTACCAGCTTGCTGCCGAAATAGGCCAGCATCAGCAGGCAGAACCCGGCAAGGGTCCAGCGAATGGCCTTGTGCCCGCGCCAGCCGAGCTGATGACGGCCCCACAGCAGCACGGCGAACACCACCCAGGCGAAGCAGGACAGGAAGGTCTTGTGCGCCAGGTGCTGAGCGAACAGGTCATCGATGTACAGCGCACCAGACAGCAGCGACAACGACAAGAGTAGCCAGCCGGCGAAGAGGAAGCCGAACAGCAGGCTCTCCATGGTCTGCAGCGGTGGAAAGTTGCGAATCAGCCCGGACGGGTGCTTGTGCTTGAGCTGATGGTCCTGCAGCAGCAACAGGATCGACTGGAACACGGCGATGGTGAGCATGCCGTAGGCCAGGATCGAGAACAGGATGTGGGCGAGGATTCCAGGGTGCTCGTTGATCGGATTGATGGTGCCGCTGGGCATGAACTGCGCTGCCAGCACGGTCAGCGTGCCGAGCGGGAACAGAAGTAGCAGCAGGTTTTCCACCGGTATGCGCAGGCAGGCCAGCAGAATCAGGCCGATGACCGCGCAGGCAATCAGGCTGGCCGCATTGAAAAAGTCCAGGTTGAGGCCGTGTACGTCATACAACTGGAAGAACAGGCTGATGCCGTGCAGGCACAAGGCGAGCACGCCTAGCGACGCCAGCAGGCGTTTGTCGGGGGTGCTGCGCTGCGTCAGGCGCAGGCCTTGGTAAGCGGCGGCGCCGGCGTAGAGGAGGGCGGCGGCGAGACTGGGCAACAGAGGGTGCATAAATCCGTGTAAGGCGAGCCCGAAAGGCGCTGAGTGTGGCACAGAAGGGCGTCAGCACGAAAGACCGCCGGCGGTGTCGGCAGCTCGGCGACTTCGCTATAATCCGCCGCCTGTCGCACACCCGGCGCGCCGGGTCGCACCTATCAAAGGAACGCGCATGTTCGAAAATCTTACCGATCGCCTGTCCCAGACGCTGCGTAATGTCACGGGCAAGGCCAAGCTGACCGAAGACAACATCAAGGATACGCTGCGCGAAGTGCGCATGGCCCTGCTCGAGGCCGACGTGGCTCTGCCGGTGGTCAAGGACTTCGTCGGCAAGGTCAAGGATCGCGCCGTTGGTACCGAAGTCTCCAAGAGCCTGACGCCGGGACAGGCTTTCGTGAAGATCGTCCGCGCCGAGCTGGAAGAGCTGATGGGCGCGGCCAACGAGGATCTGGCACTCAACGCAGCCCCGCCTGCCGTGGTGCTGATGGCCGGCCTGCAGGGGGCGGGTAAGACCACCACCGCCGGCAAACTGGCCAAGTTCCTCAAAGAGCGCAAGAAGAAGTCTGTGCTGCTGGTGTCGGCCGACGTCTACCGCCCGGCGGCAATCAAGCAGTTGGAAACCCTGGCGGGCGACCTTGGGGTGACTTTCTTCCCCTCCGATGCCAGCCAGAAGCCGGTGGATATCGCCAACGCAGCGATCCGCGAAGCCAAGCTGAAGTTCATCGACGTGATCATCCTCGATACCGCCGGTCGCCTGGCCGTGGATAGCGAAATGATGGCCGAGATCCAGGCGCTGCATGCGGCGGTCAAACCGGTCGAAACGCTGTTCGTGGTCGATGCCATGACCGGCCAGGACGCCGCCAACACGGCCAAGGCCTTTGGCGAGGCGCTGCCGCTGACCGGTGTGGTGCTTACCAAGGTCGACGGTGATGCCCGTGGTGGTGCCGCCTTGTCCGTGCGTCATATCACCGGCAAGCCGATCAAGTTCATCGGTATGGGCGAGAAGAGCGACGCACTCGAGCCCTTCCATCCGGATCGTATCGCCTCGCGCATCCTTGGCATGGGTGATGTGCTCAGCCTGATCGAACAGGCCGAGCAGACCCTTGATCGCGAGAAAGCCGAGAAACTCTCCAAGAAGCTGAAGAAGGGCAAGGGCTTCGATCTCGAAGACTTCCGTGACCAACTGCAGCAGATGAAGAACATGGGCGGCCTCGGCGGCCTGATGGACAAGCTGCCGTCCATCGGTGGCGTCAACCTGTCGCAGATGGGCAGCGCCCAGGGCGCAGCCGAGAAGCAGTTCAAGCAGATGGAGGCGATCATCAACTCGATGACGCCGGCCGAGCGCCGCGACCCCGACATCATCAGCGGCTCGCGCAAGCGCCGCATCGCTATGGGCTCCGGTACCCAGGTGCAGGACATCGGTCGCTTGATCAAGCAGCACAAGCAGATGCAGAAGATGATGAAGAAATTCACCGCCAAGGGCGGTATGGCCAAGATGATGCGCGGCATGGGTGGCATGCTTCCAGGTGCCGGCGGAATGCCGAAATTCTGAGGCCTGTACCCCGGCCGATGGCCGTCCGGAAAAAGAGATTTGCAAACCGCCGCATAATCCTTAAAATATGCGGCCTTTCGGGCCTAGGCCCATTTTTAATGTGTGCCTCAAGTTAGCACCGACTATAGGAACGATGTTCACATGGTAACCATCCGTCTTGCTCGTGGCGGCTCCAAAAAGCGCCCCTTCTACCACCTGACCGTGACCAACAGCCGCAATGCGCGCGATGGTCGTTTCGTTGAGCGTATCGGTTTCTTCAACCCGATCGCTGCTGGTGGCGAAGTGCGTCTTTCCGTCGACCAAGAGCGTGCGACCTACTGGCTGGGCCAGGGCGCTCAGCCGTCTGAGCGTGTTGCTCAGCTGCTCAAGGAAGCTGCCAAGGCTGCTGCCTAAGCATCTTTATGAGTACGACGCCGGCCGTCGCCGAGGATTTGATCGTTCTCGGCAAGATTGTTTCGGTGCACGGCGTCAAGGGTGAAGTGAAGGTGTACTCCTTTACCGATCCCATCGATAACGTGCTCGATTACCGCAACTGGACGCTCAAGCGTGACGGTGAGGTAAAGAAAGTGGAACTGGCCAGCGGCCGCCTTCAGGGCAAGGTGCTGGTAGCCAAATTGAAAGGTCTGGATGATCGCGAAATTGCGCGTACCTACGCCGGTTTCGAGATCTGCGTGCCGCGTAGCGAGCTGCCAGAACTGGAAGATGGTGAGTTCTACTGGTACCAGTTACAGGGCTTGAAGGTCATTGATCAGGCAGAGCAACTGCTCGGTGTGGTCGACCACTTGTTCGAGACCGGTGCCAACGATGTGATGGTGGTCAAGCCCTGCGCGGGCAGTCTGGATGATCGCGAGCGTCTGTTGCCCTACACGGGGCAGTGCGTGCTTTCGATTGACCTGGCAGCTGGCGAGATGCGGGTCGACTGGGATGCGGATTTCTAAGGCTCATGCGCGTAGAAGTCATCACCCTGTTCCCGGAAATGTTTGCCGCCATCGGCGAGTACGGCATCACCAGTCGAGCGGTCAAGCAGGAGCTGCTCAAGCTCAATTGCTGGAACCCGCGAGACTACACGACTGATCGTCACCATACGGTGGATGACCGCCCTTTCGGCGGTGGTCCGGGAATGGTGATGAAAATCAAGCCTCTCGAGGATGCCTTGGCCAGTGCCAAGCAAGCCGCGGGAGAGACGGCGAAGGTCATCTACCTATCGCCGCAGGGCCGTAGCCTGAATCAGGCGGCGGTCCGCGAGCTGGCGCAGGAGGATGCACTGATCCTGATCGCCGGTCGTTATGAAGGCATCGACGAGCGTTTCATTGAGGCGCATGTCGATGAGGAATGGTCGATTGGTGATTACGTCCTGTCTGGCGGTGAGCTGCCGGCCATGGTGCTGATCGACGCGGTGACGCGCCTTTTGCCTGGTGCATTGGGTCATGCCGATTCGGCCGAGGAGGACTCCTTTACGGATGGCCTGCTCGACTGCCCGCACTACACCCGCCCGGAGGTGTATGCGGATAAACGTGTTCCCGAGGTGTTGCTTAGTGGCAACCACGAACACATCCGGCGCTGGCGTTTGCAGCAGTCCCTTGGTCGGACCTGGGAACGTCGCGCTGATCTTCTGGATAGCCGCTCGCTTTCTGGAGAAGAGAAGAAGCTGCTGGAGGAATACATCCGCCAGCGGGACGATAGTTAACGTATCGATGATGGGCCGGGAGGCTTGTCTTAGGAGCGCAGCATGACCAACAAGATTATCCAGATGCTCGAAGCTGAGCAGATGAACAAAGAAATCCCGACTTTCGCACCGGGCGACACCGTAGTCGTACAAGTGAAAGTAAAGGAAGGCGACCGTCAGCGTCTGCAGGCCTTCGAAGGCGTCGTTATCGCCAAGCGTAACCGCGGCCTGAACAGCGCTTTCACCGTGCGCAAGATCTCCAGCGGTGTTGGCGTTGAGCGTACCTTCCAGACCTACAGCCCGCTGGTTGACAGCCTGGCAGTCAAGCGTCGCGGTGACGTGCGCAAAGCCAAGCTGTACTACCTCCGCGATCTGTCCGGCAAAGCCGCACGCATCAAGGAAAAGCTGTCCTAAGTTCGGACGCTTCTCTGACAAAAGCAGCCTAAAGGCTGCTTTTGTCGTTTCTGGCTTGCAGTAATCATGAGTGGCAGTGAGATGACCCCGAGAGAGCAAGAGATCCAGCGACGCATCGCGCTGTCGGAAACCCGTGTGACCAAGGCGGTGTTTCCACCGACCACCAATCATCACAACACCCTCTTCGGCGGCACCGCGCTGGCCTGGATGGACGAGGTGTCGTTCATCGCCGCCACGCGGTTCTGTCGCCTGCCGTTGGTCACCGTTTCCAGTGATCGTATCGATTTCAAACACGCGATACCGGCGGGCTCCATCGTCGAGTTGGTTGGGCGGGTAATCAAGGTCGGCAATACCAGCCTCAAGGTGGAAGTCGAAGTATTCGTCGAGGGGCTGTATCAGGAAGGGCGCGAGCGGGCGATCAGCGGCAGCTTCAGCTTCGTCGCCGTCGATGATCAGCAGAAGCCGGTGCCGGTATTGCCGGGATTCTCTAGCTAGCCATTTGCCGGCCTTGGGCGAGGGCCGCTGATCGTCAGGCCGGTCTGCTGGTGCGTCGGGTGTTGGCTGTGGAACACTTGCCTACCCTGTAATTGAAGGTCAATCAATGCCTGCGCTGACTCACCCTCTGATCGAGCGCTTTCTCGAAGCGTTATGGTTGGAAAAAGGGCTTTCCGCCCATACTCAGGCCGCCTATCGCAGTGATCTTGAGCACTTCAATGGCTGGCTCGATGGGCGTGGCCTGGCGCTGCAGCATATCGGTCGCGACGCCATTCTCGATCACCTGGCCTGGCGCCTCGAGCAGGGCTATCAGGCGCGCTCCACGGCGCGCTTTCTCTCCGGTGTGCGCGGCTTCTACCGTTTTTTGCTGCGTGAAACGCTGATCAGTGAAGACCCGACGCTGCAGATCGAGTTGCCGCAGATCGGCCGGCCGCTGCCCAAGTCATTGTCTGAAGCGGATGTCGAAGCGCTGCTGCAGGCGCCGGATCTGGATGACCCCATCGGTCTGCGTGATCGCGCCATGCTCGAGGTGCTCTACGCCTGCGGTTTGCGTGTCAGCGAACTGGTCGGTCTGACGCTGGAGCAGGTCAATCTGCGCCAGGGCGTACTGCGGGTATTCGGTAAGGGCAGCAAGGAGCGCTTGGTGCCACTGGGTGAAGAGGCCATCGCCTGGATCGAGCGCTACATGCGCGAAGCACGCCCGCTGTTGCTGGGCGGTAAACCCAGCGATGTGCTGTTTCCCAGCTTGCGTGGCGAGCAGATGACCCGGCAGACCTTTTGGCACCGCATCAAGCACCAGGCGCAGGTTGCGGGTATCAGCAAGGCGTTGTCACCGCACACGCTGCGCCACGCCTTCGCCACGCATTTGCTCAATCACGGTGCCGACCTGCGTGTGGTGCAAATGCTGCTGGGGCACAGTGACCTGTCCACCACGCAGATCTACACCCATATCGCACGTGCCCGTTTGCAGGAGCTGCATGCGCAACACCACCCGCGTGGCTGATGCGCTGGCGGAATGGGGGGCCGTTGGCTGCGCCATCTGCTAGCTGGTCGGCTGTCCGGTGTTGCATCTGTGGTAGGCTGTTGCGATCTTCAACGGTCCGTCGTTCGACAGGAGTATTCATGTCCCTGACCCGTATTTCCCTGGCTCTGGCACTTGTGCTGGGCAGTAGCGCCGCCCTGGCTGCCGATCCTGATCAGGCCATTCGCCAGTCGCTCAAGTCGCTCGACGCCAATTTGCCGATCGAGGCGATTGCCGAAAGCCCGTTGCCGGGTATCTATCAGGTGCAGCTGGAGGGCGGCCGTCAGCTCTATACCAGTGCCGATGGTCAGTTCCTGATCCAGGGTTATCTGTTTCAGGTCAAGGACGGTAAGGCCGTCAACCTGACCGAGCTCGAAGAAAGCCGCGCGGTGGCCAAGCAGATCAATGCCATTCCGGCCAAGGAAATGGTGGTGTTCGCGCCGAAGGCGCCGAAGACCCATATCACCGTGTTCACCGATACCGACTGCGGCTACTGCCAGAAGCTGCACAGTGAAGTGCCCGAGCTCAACCGTCTGGGCGTCGAAGTGCGTTATGTCGCCTTCCCGCGCCAGGGCCTGAACAGCCCGGCGGCCAAGGAGCTGGTCAATGTCTGGTGCGCCAAGGATCAGCAGGAGGCGATGAACCGCGCCAAGACCCGCCAGAGCGTAGCCGATGCCTCCTGTGACAACCCGGTGGCCAAGCAGTACCAGCTCGGCCAGATGATCGGGGTCAATGGCACGCCGGCCATCGTCCTGGCCAACGGCAAGATGATTCCGGGCTATCAGCCGGCGCCGCAGTTGGCCAAAATTGCGCTGGAGTCGAACTAAGAACCTGTCCACGAGCTGCTGTGCGTCGGCTCTGCTGCGTTAAAAACAGGCCCGGAAAGCCGCTTGCGGCTAACGCACCTCAGTGCGGCCCGAAAGGGTGAGCGAAGCGAGTAATGCTCATTTACACCTCGTAAACTGCGCTTCCTTGCCTGTTTGACTCGCTGGCGCTCGCCCTTCGGCCAGCCTTCGGCTGTTACTCCCGCTGGTCGTTGCGCCTTGCATAGCTCTAGCTCGCGAGCTCGTGATCAGGTTCTGTGAGCGGTGGATTGACTAACAAACAGCCGCTTCGTAAGGTGCGGCTCTTTATCTGCGGCCGGAGCATGCTCCGGCCGTTTCGTGCAGTGCTGATGGGGAATTGAGTGTGAAGCCGGTCAAAGTGGGCATCTGTGGGTTGGGCACCGTCGGTGGCGGTACGTTGAATGTACTCAAGCGCAATGCCGAGGAGATTACTCGGCGCGCCGGTCGCGGCATCGAGATTGCCCAGATCGCCATTCGCTCGCCCAAGCCGCAGTACGACACCACCGGCATTGCCATGACCAGCGACGTGTTCGAGCTGGTCAACAACCCCGAGATCGATATCGTCATCGAGCTGATCGGCGGTTACACCCTGGCCAAGGAGCTGGTGCTCAAGGCCATCGACAACGGCAAGCATGTGGTCACCGCCAACAAGGCGTTGATCGCCGTACACGGCAACGAGATCTTCGCCAAGGCGCGCGAGAAGGGCGTGATCGTCGCTTTCGAAGCGGCTGTGGCTGGCGGTATTCCGGTGATCAAGGCGATCCGCGAGGGGCTTGCGGCCAACCGCATCAACTGGCTGGCCGGCATCATCAACGGCACCGGCAACTTCATTCTCACCGAGATGCGCGAGAAGGGTCGTGCCTTCGAGGACGTGCTCAAGGAAGCGCAGGCGCTGGGTTATGCCGAAGCTGATCCGACTTTCGACGTCGAAGGCATCGATGCCGCGCACAAGCTGACCATTCTCGCATCCATCGCTTTCGGCATCCCGTTGCAGTTCGACAAGGCCTACACCGAAGGCATTACCAAGCTGACCACAGCCGACGTGAACTATGCCGAGGCGTTGGGCTATCGCATCAAGCACCTGGGTGTCGCTCGCCGCACCGATGCAGGCATCGAGCTGCGCGTGCACCCGACGCTGATTCCGGCCGATCGCCTGATCGCCAACGTCAACGGCGTGATGAACGCGGTGATGGTCAATGGCGATGCCGTCGGCAGCACCCTGTACTACGGCGCGGGCGCCGGCATGGAGCCGACCGCTTCGGCAGTGGTGGCTGATCTGGTAGATGTGGTGCGTGCACTTACTACCGATCCGACCAACCGCGTGCCGCACCTGGCCTTCCAGCCGGATTCGCTCTCCGATCACCCGATCCTGCCGATTGCCGAGTGCGAGAGCGCCTACTACCTGCGCATCCAGGCCAAGGATCATCCTGGCGTGCTGGCCCAGGTGGCGAGCATCCTCTCCGAGCGCGGCATCAATATCGAGTCGATCATGCAGAAGGAAGCCGAGGAGCAGGACGGCCTGGTACCGATGATCCTGGTCACCCACCGTGTGGTCGAGGCGCGTATCATCGAGGCCATCGCCGCCATGGAAGCGCTGGATGGCGTGACCTCGCCGGTCGTGCGTCTGCGCGTCGAACAGCTCAACTAATCCCGTGTCCACCCGCAGGCCTCTGGTCTGCGGGTGCTGCAGAACGAAGGTTTATCCCATGCGCTATATCAGTACCCGCGGCCAGGCGCCGGCCCTGAATTTCGAAGACGTGCTGCTGGCTGGCCTAGCCAGTGATGGCGGCCTCTACGTGCCGGAGAATCTGCCGCGCTTCACCGTCGAGGAGATCGCTTCCTGGGCCGGCCTGCCGTACCACGAGCTGGCCTTCCGGGTGATGCGCCCGTTCGTTGCCGGCTCCATCGCTGATGCCGACTTCAAAAAGATTCTCGAAGAGACCTACGGTGTGTTCGAGCACAACGCCGTGGCGCCGCTGCGGCAGCTCAATGGCAATGAGTGGGTGCTGGAGCTGTTCCACGGCCCGACCCTGGCGTTCAAGGACTTTGCCCTGCAACTGCTCGGCCGCCTGCTCGACCACGTACTGGCCAAGCGCGGCGAGCGCGTGGTGATCATGGGCGCCACCAGTGGCGATACCGGCTCGGCCGCCATCGAAGGCTGCAAGGCCTGCGACAACGTCGACATCTTCATCATGCACCCGCACAACCGCGTGTCCGAAGTGCAGCGCCGGCAGATGACCACCATCCTCGGCGACAACATCCATAACATCGCCATCGAAGGCAACTTCGACGACTGCCAGGAGATGGTCAAGGCCAGCTTCGCCGACCAGGGCTTCCTCAAGGGCACGCGTCTGGTGGCGGTCAACTCGATCAACTGGGCGCGGATCATGGCCCAGATCGTCTACTACTTCCACGCTGCGCTGCAGCTCGGCGCGCCGGCGCGTTCCATCGCCTTCTCGGTGCCGACCGGCAACTTCGGCGACATCTTCGCCGGCTACCTGGCGCGCAACATGGGCCTGCCGGTCAGCCAGCTGATCGTCGCCACCAACCGCAACGACATCCTGCACCGCTTCATGAGCGGCAATCAGTACGTCAAGGAAACCCTGCACGCGACGCTGTCGCCGTCGATGGACATCATGGTCTCGTCCAACTTCGAGCGTCTGCTGTTCGACCTGCATGGGCGTAATGGTGCGGCTATCGTCGGCTTGATGGATACTTTCAAACAAGGTGGTGGCTTCAGTGTCGAGGAAGATCGCTGGAGCGAGGCGCGCAAGCTGTTCGATTCGCTGGCGGTGAATGACGAGCAGACCTGCGAGACCATCACTGAGGTGTACAGGGAGTGTGGCGAGCTGCTCGATCCGCACACCGCCATCGGTGTGCGCGCCGCGCGTGAGTGTCGCCGTAGCCTGGCGACACCGATGGTGGTGCTGGGCACCGCGCATCCGGTCAAGTTCCCTGAGGCGGTGGAGAAGGCAGGTATCGATGCCGTTCCGGCGTTGCCGGCGCACCTGACCGATCTGTTCCAGCGCGAAGAGCGTTGCACCGTGCTGACCAATGATCTGAAAGCCGTGCAGCAGTTCGTCGCGGCTCACGGCAATCGCGGCAAGCCGCTCTGATGGCGATTGGTGTTGCACGCATGAACCCGCCCTGATACGGCGGGTTTTTTATTGTGTGCATTTGTGGGTTAGGTGAGCGCTATGTGTTGGCCTGGTGATTCTTTCCCGACAATCATTCAGGTCATTTTTTCCACGTTTCCTGTCCGAAATCTGTCTGTTTTCTATGGGAGGGCTGCCCTCTAATAAGCGCCGTAGACGCTTTTGATGGAGACAGCGATGGGGCACTGGGAAGGCAGCATCAAGGTCACGAATGACGTTCGGCATGTCTCTCTGCGGTGGCTCGAGCGCATCGATCCGCAGGCAGCTGCTGCCATTGTCAGTCTGATCGACTGCACCGTCGAAGACGATGGAGTCCTGGGTTTTACGCAGGCGATGAGCGCCGGGCAGGCCCGTGAATTCTGTGTTGGCTTGCAGGCAGCCATTGATCGAGGCTGCGGCCATGCGCTGCTGGGCGAGAGCGTGGATGGCCCGGCGTGCTTTGTGATGATGACGCGTAGCGCCATGCCAAACTGCCGGCACCTCGCTGAGTTAACCAAGGGTGTGGTGCATCCGCACATGCGCGGTCATGGCTTGATACCGCAGCTCTTTCACGAAATCGTCCTGCGTGCTCGGCAGCTAGGCATCGAACGGTTGACCCTGGACGTCCGGGAAAACACTCGCGCACACAAGCTGTGGGGCCGTATGGGCTTCGTTTCGTTCGGTGTGCTGGAGGATTACGCGCGTGTCGGCGAGACCAGCCACCGCGGTCACTACATGACTCAGCGGGTCTCAGACCTAGCCGCACGCCTCGCTCTGGACTGACCCCGTAGTCATTTGACAAGGAGATAAACCATGACCATGCCCCAGGAGCAGTTCAAGCGCGCTCTGCAAGACACCTTGCACCAGCACTTGACCATTTCTCACCCAATCTTTCTCGAGTTGCTCGACCCTCAGACGAAGAATCTTGACCTGTTGCGCAAGGTCGCCACGCAGGGTTATCAACTGACCAAGTATTTCCTGACCTATGTCGAACACTTGTTTTTCTACTGTCCGTCGCCCACCTACAAGCGTGCGCTGCTGATCAACTGCTATGAAGAGGAAACCGGTCGCCTGTCTCGTACCGACAACCACGTCACTCTGATGCAGAACTTCATTCGCGCCCTCGGCGTCAGTGATGCGCAGCGCGATGCGGAAACTCCGCTCCCGGCCACCCAGCGGCTGATCGATTATCGTCTCGAGGCCGTGCGCGATCCGGCGCGTTATCACATCGGAGCGGCAGCGGTGATGATCGCCAGCGAGGGACAGAATCTGGAAACCGTTGCCGGCGATGCCCGCCATGAGCTGCTGGGCAGGGCCTATGGGCTGACCGAGGAGGACTTGCTGTTTTTCTCGGTCCACCAGAAAGAGGACGTTGGTCACGTCAATCAGGGCTTGGGGCTGGTCAGCGAAATCTGTACTTCCGAGCAGATGCAGCATGAAGCACTGCAGGCCGTGGATCTCACCTGCCGGATGTTCTACGGCATGTACGAAGACATGTACCGCCATTACTGCAAGGCTCGTGTCGTCGTACCCGCCTGATGCCAGCTCGCTGGCATATCTCATTGCGAGGAAAAACCATGTCCAGACAACATAGCTCTGCCTTGGTGGCGGGTGTGCTCGCCGTTGGTTTTCTGGTGATGTTTCTGTCCAGTGCCATCAAGGGCCTTTACCAGGTGTACTTTGTCGATCTGGCGGCGCATTTCGGGGGTGGCCGTTCCGGTTTGGCTCTGGGGGGGACATTGTTTGTCCTGACCATTGGCCTCGCTTCGCCTCTGGTGGGAGGGTTGAGCGATAGGGTCGGGCCGTTGTGGACGGTGGTTGCCGGCAGTTTCTGTGGTGGCCTGGCATTACTGGGAGTCAGTCTGTTCGATCACAGTCTTACCCTGTTCATCCTGCTCTACGGTTTGCTTGGAGCCTTTGCCTTGGCGGCGATGACCTACGTGCCTATGGGTATCCTGGTGGATCGCATGGTCGGTGAGAAGTCCAAGGCCTTTGCTTTTGCCGTGGTTACCAACGGTACCGCCATCGGTTTCATCGTGCTGTCGCCACTATGGATCTGGTTGGAGCAATGGGTGTCCTGGCAGAGCCTGTTCAGTGTGATCGGCCTGATCTTCCTGCTGCCGCTGAGTGCAGCGCTGTTCTGGGTGGCCCGCCGCGTACCATTGGCTGCGCCAGCATCCGGTGTGGAGGGCAAGGTCTCGCTGAGATTTCTCCTGGGTGACCCGCGGTTCTTCGTGTTGGCGCTGAGCTTTGCCAGTTGCGGTGCGACCATGGCGTTCATCGACGTGCATTTGGTGCCTTACTGGCAGGGGCAGGAAGTGGTGCCATCGATACAGGCCAGCAGCTTGAGCCTGCTCGGTGTATTGGAGCTGATCAGTGGTCTGTTGGCCGGTTGGTTGGCGACACGTTTCAACAAGGGAGCCTTGCTGGCGGCGTTCTATCTACTGCGTTGTGCTGCTGTGGCGCTGTTGCTGGTGCAGCCGAGCACGCTTTCGGTGTACCTGTTCGCGATCATCTTCGGCGCCAGTTATCTGGGTACCGTGGTACTGACCTCGGCCTTTTGCTTCGACCTCTATGGGAGTGCGATCAAGGGCAAGGTATTCGGTGCGCTTTTCCTGGTGCATCAATTGGGCGCCATGGCCGTGACCCAGCTCGGTGCCATGGACTACGACCGCCACCAGAGCTATCAGATGACGGCACTGGTGCTCACTCTGGTGACCCTGCTGGCCGCTGGGCTGTCGCTGACTTTGCTGCCCTGGGGGCGGAGTGCGGCTGCTCGAGAGCTGGTCAGGAGTTGAAGCGTTTGATCACTTCACATCATCAGCAGAGGATGAGGAATTCATGGATCACGATACGCCACACTCTCGCGATTTCGATGCCAGTGCGGCTCTGCATGTCGGCCGGGGAGAGGACTTTTCCGATACCTTCTGTGAGCCTTTGGCGATGACGTCCGCTTATACCTTCGCTTCGGCTCGTGATGCTTGGGAAAAGTTCACTGGCCAGCAGCCAGGCAATGTCTACAGCCGTTTTACCAATCCCACTGTGCGTGCCTTCGAGCGGCGTATCGCATCGCTCGAAGGGGCCGAAGATGCGGCAGCCTTCGCCTCCGGTATGGGGGCGATAGCCGGTCTTTGCCAGGCGCTGTTGAGCCAGGGCGAGAACATTGTCTGCAGCCGTGATGTGTTCGGTACAACCTTGAGTGCTTTGCGCAACTACATGGGCCGGTTTGGTGTCGAGGTGCGCCTGGTTGAGCTGACCGATCTGGATGCCTGGCAGCGCAATATCGATAGCAGGACGCGTCTGGTGCTGCTGGAGTCGCCGTCCAATCCGGTGCTGAAGATCGCTGACATCGGCGAAATCAGCCGCATCGCCCATGCCAAGGGGGCCTTGCTGGCGGTGGACAACACGATGCTCACCCCGGTTTTTCAGAGCCCGCACTGCCTGGGGGCGGATATGGTGGTGCATTCTGCCGGCAAATACATCGACGGTCAGGGGCGGGCGCTGGCAGGGGTGGTTACCGGCAGCGCCGCCCTGATCAGTGAGTTGCGTGGAGTACTGCGTACCCTGGGCATCTCGTGTAGTCCTTTCAATGCCTGGCTGCTGCTCAAGAGCCTGGAAACCCTCGAGGTACGCATGCAGCGTGTGGCCAGCAGCGCCTTGGAGTTGGCGCAGTGGCTGCGTGAGCAAGCTCTGGTGGAGGCGGTTTACTACAGCGGCCTGACCGAGCATCCGCAACATGCGTTGGCCTGTCGTCAACAGCGCGGCCATGGCGGCCTGCTCAGCTTTCGCATGAGTGGAGGGCAAGCGGCTGCCTGGCAGTGGATCGATGCGCTGCAACTGGTAGCGCGTTGTACCAATATCGGCGATACACGGAGCATGGTCACTCATCCGGCTACCACCACGCATTGCCGCTTGACCTGGGAGGAGCGTCAAAGCGCTGGAATTCCCGATGGCCTGGTGAGACTGTCCGTAGGGCTTGAACGTCTTGATGACCTGCGTTGCGATCTGGCTCGGGCCTTCGCCGAAGTCGAGCATGGTCGGCGCCACTCTTCGTTGAGTGTGCTGTACCGGGGGCTGGCCTCTTGAGCCAGGGGGCGTTGGTGTCGCTGAGCATCGGCGGGGTGATCTTGCTCTTGCAGGGGCTGGCATTGCTGGTTCTTGCGGGTGAAGGCTGGCGGCTGCCACGGGGGCTGTGGTGCTGGCTGCTACCGCTGACCGTCGTGTTGCTCTATCTGGTCGATCTGGCCCCGTTGTCCCAGGTGCTGCTACATCTGCAAAGTGATCTGCCGATGTTCTCCTGTTTTTAGAGGCATGATGATCCGTTCACGAGGGGTTCAAAAAACTGCCTCGATCTAGGCTTTCTGCTGCATCGCGCAGCGAGCGCACCGGTACGCCAGCAGCGTGGGGCGGTAGCCCCCCGATTGTGTTTCAGAGGGTTGCGGCTGATTTTCGATACTGCAGGGGAGGCAGAGGCATTTCCTTGCTCCAGGCCAGGCGAAAGGCTTGGCTGCTGCTGAAACCGCAACGTTCGGCGAGGGACTCGATAGGGATGCGCTGTTGCTCCAGCAACTGCTTGGCATGTTCCACTCGTAATTTGCGCAGGTATGCCTGAAGGGTTATGCCGGTGTTCTGGCGAAACAGCCGTGCCAGGTGGCGGTAGCTCAGGTTGAAGCGGCGGGCGACGTCCTCCATGGCAAGCGAGCTGGCAAACTGTTGCTCAAGATAGCTCTGTACCTCATGAATCAGTGGGTGGATGTGGTTGCGGGTCAGGTCGCGCATGCTCAACTGTGGATCATTGCCGGCGCGGCGGCGGTAGATCACCAGTTCCTGGGCCACGCGCCCGGCCTCGCTGCGGCCGAGCCGTTGGCTGATCACGTGCAGTGCCAGATCGATACCGGTGGAAACCCCGGCGGAGGTGTAGAGGTTGCCGTCTTGCACGAACAGATGGTTGCTCAGCACCTCCGCGAGGGGAAAGTGCTGCTGTAGCTGTTCCGCGTAACGGTGGTGGGTCGTGCAGCGGCGACCGTCGAGCAGGCCGGCTTGGCCGAGCAGAAAGGCGCCTGTGCAGATTGAACAGATCGCCAGGTCAGGCGTGTGGCTGGCGATTCGTTGCAGCCAGTGCGCGACTTGCTGCAGGATGCTTTGCTCGGCAGGGATTTGGGGTAATTTGTGGCCAATGACGAACAACAGGTCGCCAGCTTCGAGGCTTTCTGGCAGTGGCTCCAGCCCGGTCACACTGATGTTCTGGAAGCACTCGATCTGCGTTATCGGCCCGATGCAGCGGACGCATAACGGCGCCATGTCCAGTTCAAAACAGGTTGATATGGTTTGCAGCGGGCCTGCAAGATCGAGCAGATGAGTGTGGGGCAGTAGCAGGAACCAGACATTGCGCATCGGTACTTCCTTGTCGACAATAATAAAGTGCAGGGCAGGGTGTTACCACTTTCTGCGGTCAACAGGACGGTATTCTTAAAGCATGAAACGGGCCAGGGTTTGCAAAAAAGGCTTGCTCTGCCATAGCTCCGACGGTCGCTCAGCACTCCGGTATGAGTTCGTTCAGGCTGGCTGGAGTCGGTGAGCGATTTTGCAGCATGCGACGTTACACTCAGGGAAGTTCGCTGCGTTGGTGAAGCCGACGCCCAGATCAAACTGTGTGAAAACTACTGCGCTCGGCCATGCTGCGTTAAAAAACGGCTCAAAGTGCTCATTTACAACTCGTAAACCGCGCTTTTTCGCCGTTTTTTGCCTTGCCTGACCTGCGCTCGCTACGTTTTCACGCGGTCTGCAAGTGGCTCGGGTTTCGTTTGTGGCTGGCTCAGAGCGCGAAGATCAGCGCCAGGAGCGCCATCAGGACGATCAGTATCAGCCAGACCAGGGCGTTGAGGCGACTGGCGCGCACAACGGCTGGGCCGCGCATGTGTACGGGTGGATCGTCCTCCAGGTACTGATCGATGCGGCGTTCGGCTTCCTTCTGGTCGTTTGCCAGGTTTTCGCTGAGCAGGTCGATGGCGGCCTGGCGTTGATTGGCATGCAGCAGTTGGCGTACGGCCGGGGGGAGTTCGTCAATCATGCGGCCGATCCTCTTGGTCAGGTGAGCGTCAGTCCCTGCTGGTGGCGACTGTTGGTCGGCACCTGATGTCGTCACAGTGGCAAGCTGGCAGTCATGGAGATGCTGCAGTTACCTTTAATAAGCCCTCGTAGTCGAGATATTGGCAAGGCGCCAGTTGACCATCGCCACTGCATGTCTGCGCTGCCGGTATCGAACGGTGCTTGCAGCGCTTGCGCAGGGCACGCAAGAATTGCCGGAGAGGGCAATAGCCTCCTGTCGCGAATAAGGGTTATGCAAACGAATACCGATATTGGCTGGCGTAGTTGTGGCGTTACATGGGAGGTATCCATCTCGATCCTTTGCATGACGGCAGGCGGCGTAGCATCGTGAGGCGAGGCTGGCTGGTCGAGTTGCGTCCGCTGCTGTTGATCAGTGGCGCGCTGCTGCTGGTGCAACTGGTCAATGCTTCGCTCGGTGGCGCCTTGAACGTCTGGGGGCTGGTGCCCCGGCATATCGAGGCGCTGCCTGGCATTCTCCTCGCGCCCTGGCTGCACGGCAGTTGGGCGCATTTGCTGAGTAACCTCAGTGGACTACTGGTGCTCGGTAGCCTGGTGTTGTTGCGTTCGCGTAGAGACTTCTATTTGTCCAGCGCCTTCATCATTGTCGGTAGCGGTGTGTTGGTCTGGTTGTTCGGACGCACTGGTCTGCACGTTGGAGCCAGTGGCTGGCTTTTTGGCTTCTGGGGATTGCTGTTGGCGCGAGCCTGGTTCGAACGCAGCCTGCTCGACCTGTTGCTGGCTGTGCTGGTTTTTTGCCTTTATGGCGGCTGGTTTTTCGGTCTGTTGCCGCGTGCCGATGTCTCCTTTGAGTACCACCTGGCGGGTGCGTTTTGTGGCGTGTTATATGCCGCGCTGAGTCGCCGACAATATCGTTGAATGGACTGCAGCCGGCTCGGTGAGTAACTGGTGTGATTGCCTGGTTGGCCTGTGCCGAAGTAGCGATGCGCGCGACGGGGCAGGTGGTGTGAGGGTGGGGCGGGTTATGGCCTGAGCTCTTGCAGATAGAGCATCCTGTCGTGCCGGGCATCAGGGCGGCTCAAGTGGCTGACGATGCGCTTGTGTCCGGTCGGGCGGCGGAAGAGGTTTCGCGGTAGACTTGGCGACTTTCCCGACCAGCCAAGAAGCCCGCCATGGCCCTGCCATCGACCACGTACAAGATCGAACTGAACCTCACCGACATGGATCGCAGCGTCTATGAAAACCTGCGTTTCACCGTCGCGCGTCACCCGTCCGAAACCGAAGAGCGCCTGGCCGCGCGGTTGATCGCCTATGCGCTGTTCTATCACGAGCAACTGGCGTTCGGCCGCGGTCTGTCGGATGTCGACGAGCCGGCGCTGTGGGAAAAGAGCCTGGATGATCGCGTGCTGCACTGGATCGAAGTGGGGCAGCCGGATAGCGAGCGCATTACCTGGTGCTCGCGGCGTACCGAAAAATTCAGCCTGGTGGCCTACGGTAACCTGCGCGTGTGGCAAACCAAGTGCCTCGATCCCGTACGCAGCCTGAAGAATATCAACGTGGTCGCCCTGGGCCAGGAAGCATTGGCCGACCTGGCGCTGGACATGCCACGTTCGCTGAATTGGAGCGTGATGATCAGCGATGGTGAGTTGTTCGTCACCGACGAGCGTGGTCAGCACGAAATCCCCATTGAGTGGCTCGCTGGTCAGCGTTGAAATCATAGGGCGGGTGCAACCCGCCGGATCACTGTGGCGGGTTGCACCCGCCCTACAAGAAAAAGACCCAAGATGCGTATCGAAGCCCGTCCCTTACCCGCACAACTGCCTGACCTGGGCAATCTGCCGCCTTTGCTGACCCGTCTCTACGCCGCCCGCGGCGTGCAGTCTGCCGAGGAGCTGGACAAGGGCCTTGCACGGTTGATCCCGTACCAGCAGCTCAAGGGCATCGATGCGGCGGTGGAGCTGTTGGTGCAGGCGCTTGAACAGCGTCAGCGTATCCTGATCGTCGGCGACTTCGACGCCGACGGCGCCACCGCCAGCTCGGTCGGCGTGCTTGGCCTGCGTCTGCTTGGCGCGGCGCATGTGGATTATCTGGTGCCGAACCGCTTCGAGTACGGCTATGGCCTGACTCCGGAGATCGTTGCCGTGGCGCTGGAGCGCCAACCCGATCTGTTGCTGACCGTCGACAACGGCATCTCCAGCGTCGACGGCGTGGCTGCCGCCAAGGCGGCCGGGCTGACGGTGCTGGTCACCGACCACCACCTGCCTGGGCCGGAGCTGCCGGCGGCCGATGCCATCGTCAACCCCAATCAGCCGGGTTGCGAGTTTCCGAGCAAGGCCATGGCTGGTGTCGGCGTGATGTTCTATGTGCTGTTGGCGCTGCGCGCGCGGCTGCGCGAGATCGGCTGGTTTGCCAGTCGGCAGGAGCCGAATCTAGGCGAGCTGCTCGACCTGGTAGCGCTGGGCAGCGTCGCCGATGTGGTACCGCTGGATGCCAACAACCGCATCCTGGTGCATCAGGGGTTGGCGCGTATCCGTGCCGGGCGGGCAAGGCCGGGCCTGCGGGCGATTCTCGAAGTAGCCGGGCGCGATCATCGGCGTATCACCTCCACCGATCTCGGTTTCATCCTCGGCCCACGGCTGAATGCGGCCGGGCGCCTGGACGACATGAGCCTCGGTATCGAATGCCTGCTCTGCGACGACGAAGCCCTGGCCCGTGACATGGCGGTGCAGCTCGACCAGCTCAACCAGGATCGCAAGGCCATCGAGCAGGGCATGCAGCGTGAGGCGCTGGCCCAGCTCAAGGATCTGCCAGTGGCGGACATGCCATTCGGCCTGTGCCTGTTCGAGCCGGACTGGCACCAGGGGGTGATCGGCATTCTCGCTTCGCGCCTGAAGGAGCGCTATCACCGCCCGGCCATCGCCTTCGCCGATGCCGGCGACGGCCTGCTCAAGGGCTCGGCGCGTTCGGTGCCGGGGCTGCATATCCGCGATGCGCTGGACGCCGTGGCGGCGCGTCATCCGGGGCTGATCAGCAAGTTCGGCGGGCATGCCATGGCTGCCGGGATGTCGCTGCCGCAGGAGAATTTCGGCGCCTTCGCCGTCGCCTTCGATGCCGAGGTACGCCGCCAGTTGTGCGAGGACGACCTGACCGGTCGCTTGCTCTCAGACGGCCAGTTAGACGCCACCGAATTCCATCTGGAGCTGGCCCGCGCTCTGCGCAATGCCGGCCCCTGGGGCCAGCACTTTCCCGAGCCGCTATTTCATGGCGTGTTCCAGATCGTCAATCAGCGCATCGTCGGTGAGCGTCACCTGAAACTGGTGCTCAAGACCGAGTGCGGCAGCGTGCAACTCGACGGCATCGCCTTCAACATCGATCGCGAGGTCTGGCCCAACCCGACGCTACGCTGGGTCGAAGTGGCGTACAAGCTCGACCTCAACGAGTTTCGTGGCAATGAAACCGTGCAACTGATGGTGGCGCATATCGCTCCGCGCTAAGGCGCAAGGCTAGCCAGCGCCGCCTTGATCGCCGACGGGTTGGCTTCACTGAAAGCCGCCTGCATCCAGGGCAATAGGCGGTAGTGCAACTGCCGAAATCGTTCGACGCTGGGCGTGGGTGCTGGTGCGGGCTGTCAAGCGGCCCCGGCGGTAATATCTGGAAGCATTCAGCCGGCTGCCGGGCCAACGTCCGAGGCCTACACTCGGCGAGATTTCCTCAGGAGAATGCGCGATGAATACCCGTGGCTTGCTCGATCAACTGCTCAAATCCGGTCAGGAGATGCTGCAACAGAAAGGTGCTGGTGGTGCCTCATCCGGGCTGGGTGGTGCGCTGGGTGGCCTGCTTGGCGGCGCTGCCGGCAAGGGCAAGGGGGGCGGCAGCGATCTCGGCTCGATGCTCAAGGGCGCCGGTGGCGGCGCAGCGCTGGCCATGCTGCTGGGTAACAAGCGGGTACGCAAGGTCGGTGGCAAGGTGGCGGTGTATGGCGGTCTGGCTGCGCTGGGCGTGCTCGCCTACAAGGCCTACGGCAACTGGCAGGCGCAGCAAGCCCAGCAGGGTGGCGCGCAGCCGGTCGAGCCGCAAACCCTGGATCGCTTGCCGGCGCCGCAGGTCGAACAGCACAGCCGCGCCATTCTCAAGGCATTGGTGGCGGCAGCCAAGGCCGATGGGCATGTCGATGAACGTGAGCGGCAGCTGATCGAAGAAGAACTGGGCAAGCTGGCGCAGGACGCCGAGTTGCAGAGCTGGCTGCACACCGAGCTGAACAAGCCGCTGGATCCGGCCGACGTCGCGCGTGCTGCCAGCACGCCGGAAATGGCCGCAGAGATGTACCTGGCCAGCGTGCTGATGGTCGATGAGGAGCACTTCATGGAGCGCGCCTACCTCGAGGAGCTGGCGCGTCAACTGAAGCTGCCGCTGGCGCTGAAGAGCGAGCTGGAAACCCAGGTGCGCTCGCTGTCGGCCGGTGTCTGAGTCGTCTTCTCGTTTCAGTCTGCATGCCGGGCATGACCCGGCATCGCCTCACCCCCATGATCGTTCAGGTAGGCATCGACCGCCGCGCCAACGGTCGGTTGCAGGTGCCGTGCCTGACCGTCGTGCAGTAGGCCGAAGCGCCGCAGCTTGTCCTTGAGCGGCCCCTTCACCTCGGCAAAATGCAGTTCGATGCCGGCTTCGGCGAGCATGCGCTCCAGTTCGCCGAGCATATCGGCAGAGGTCACGTCGATGCTGGTAACCGGTTCGGCCGCGATCACCACGCGGCGTACCGGCGCCGTAGCGCTCTCCAGCGCCTGCAGCAGGCATTGCTGAAACAGCTCGGCATTGGCGAAGAACAGCGGTGCGTCCCAGCGAAACAGCAACAGACCGGGGATCTGCCGTGCATCGGGGTGTCGCTTGATGTCATGGTAGCCACGGATGCCCTCCACCTGGCCGAGCACGGTGTAGTACGGGCGCCAGCCGTCCCAGAGAAATTCGATCACCGCCAGCACCACGGCAATGCCGATGCCGGGGATCACGCCGAAGGTCACCACGCCGGCGAAGCAGGCCATCGACAGCCAGAACTCCCATTGCTGCACGCGGAAGATGCGCAGCAGATCGCTGACCACGAACAGGCCGATAACGGCGGCAATCACCACCGCAGCCAAGGCACTGGTGGGCAGGTATTGCATCAGATCCGGGGCCAGCAACAGCAGTAGAGCGACACTCAGGGCGCCGACCACGCCGGCGATCTGGGTCTTGGCGCCTGCCGCTTCGGCCACCGGCGTGCGTGACGCGCTGCTGCTGATGGGGAAACCCTGGAACAGACCGCCAGCCAGGTTGGCCGCACCCAGGGCGACCAGCTCCTGATTGGGGTCTACCGGGCGTCCGGTACGGGCTGCGTAGGTGCGCGACAGCACGCTGGTGTCGGCGAACGCGACCAGGGCAACGGCGATACCACCCAGCACTACGCTGGCCAGATCGACACCGCTGAGCCAGGGCAGGGTGAAACTGGGTAGCCCCTGGGGCAGTTCGCCGAGCACCTGCACGCCCTGGCTATCGAGATCGAACAGAGCGACCGCCAGGGTTGCCAGGGTCACGGCGATGAGGATGCCGGGCAATTGCCGGAAGCGGCTCAGCAGCAGGATCAAGGTCAGGGTGCCGACGCCGACGAGCAGGCTGTAGAGATGAACCTGGCCCTCGCTCAGCGCGCTGACGATGGCCTGGATATCACTGAGCGGCCCCTGGCTGTCGATGTAGAAACCGAACAACTTGGGCGTCTGGCTAATCAGCACGCTCAGCGCGATGCCGTTCATGTAGCCATAGCGGATGGGCTTGGACAGCAGTTCGGTGATGAAGCCCAGGCGCAGCAATCCGGCAATCAGGCAGGTGAGGCCGGCCACTACGGCCATCATGCTGGCCAGCGTCACCGCACGCATCGGATCGCCGCCGGAGAGCGGTAGCACCACGGCGAGAATCAGCGCCGCCAGGGCCGAGTCCGGGCCGAGCACGAGAATCCGGCTTGGGCCGAACAGCGCGTAGGCCAGCAGCGGCACGATGGTCGCGTACAGACCATAGATGCCCGGCACGCCGGACGCCTCGGCATAGGCAATGCCCACCGGCACCAGCATGGTGGTCAGCACCAGGCCGGCGGCAATGTCCTTCGGCAGCCAGGCCAGGCGATAGTCCCTGAGCGTTTGCAGCCCCGGAAGCCAGCGGAGCCAGCCGCGCTGTCGCGATAAGCGGGGAAGGGGCTTGTGTGGCGTGCTGGCTGGCGCTGGTGGCATCACGGGTGGGCTCTGGCAGGATTACGTGCAAGTAAAGCGCAGAGCGCAGGTGCTTCACCATAGCTGCCAGGCGATGAAGGCGCATTCAGCATGCGCATCAGACCAAAAGACCATTCATCCCGGCCCCCGGCTTGTTTTAGGCTGAAGACCAACGACAAGAACGACACGCGAGGATGCCCATGTCGCAAGCGCTCCTGGATGCCTATGACTACCTGATCGTCGGTGCCGGTCCGGCCGGCTGTCTGTTGGCCAATCGGCTGTCTGCCGACCCTGGCGTCAGCGTGTTGCTGGTCGAGGCGGGTGGGCGTGACAACTACCCCTGGATCCACATTCCGGTCGGCTACCTCTACTGCATCGGCAATCCGCGTACCGACTGGTGCTACAGCACCGAGGCCGATCCCGGTCTGCATGGCCGTTCGTTAAAGTACCCGCGTGGCCGCGTGCTTGGCGGCAGCTCGTCGATCAACGGCATGATCTATATGCGTGGCCAGGCCGCGGACTATGATGGCTGGGCTGCGGCGGGTAATCCCGGTTGGGCCTGGCGTGATGTGTTGCCGCTGTTCAAACGCTCGGAGAATCATTTTGCTGGCACCAGCGAATGGCACGGTGGCGACGGCGAATGGCGGGTCGAGCGCCAGCGTTTGTCGTGGGAGATTCTCGAGGCCTTCCGTGAGGCAGCGGAGCAGAGTGGTATTGCCAGCGTCGATGATTTCAACGGTGGGGATAACGAAGGCTGCAGCTACTTTCAGGTCAACCAGAAGCGCGGTGTGCGCTGGAATGCCTCCAAGGCCTTTCTGCGCGATATTCGCCAGCGCCCCAATCTGCAGGTGCTGACCGGCGCCGAAGCCGAACGGCTGGAGCTGGAGGGCGGTCGCGCCCGTGCCCTGCATCTGCGCAGCCAGGGGCGGGCGCTGCGGGTGGCGGCACGTCGCGAGATCATCCTGTGTGCCGGCGCCATCGGCTCACCGGTCTTGCTGCAGCGTTCCGGCATCGGCCCACGGCCGCTGCTCGAACGCCTGGGCATCGGCGTCAGGCACGAGCTGCCAGGTGTCGGTGAGAGCCTGCAGGATCACCTGCAACTGCGCCTGATCTATCGCGTCGAGGGCGTGAAGACGCTCAACCGCATTGCAGCCACCCCCTGGGGCAAGCTGGGCATGGGCCTGGAGTACCTGCTCAGGCGCAGCGGGCCGCTGTCCATGGCGCCCAGCCAGCTTGGTGCCTTCGCCAAGTCCGACCTCGGCCAGGCGCGCGCCAACCTGCAGTATCACGTGCAGCCATTGTCGCTGGAGCGCTTTGGCGAGCCCTTGCACGATTTTCCGGCCTTCACCGCATCGGTATGCAACCTGCGCCCGACCAGCCGCGGCAGCGTTCAGATTGCCTCCGTCGATACCAGCGTAGCCCCGCTGATACGGCCAAACTACCTCAGTGACGAACGGGATCTACAGGTGGCGACCGATGCCATTCGCCTGACCCGGCGCATCGTCGCCGCGCCCGCCCTGGCCCGCTACCGGCCCGAGGAATACAAGCCGGGGCCGCAGTACCAGAGCGAGGAGGACCTGCAGCGTGCTGCGGGCGAGATCGGCACTACCATCTTCCACCCGGTCGGCACCTGCGCCATGGGCCAGGGCCGTGAAGCGGTGGTCGATGCGCGTCTGCGCGTGCATGGTATCGCCGGTTTGCGTGTGGTCGACGCGTCGATCATGCCGAGCATCACCTCGGGCAATACCTGCTCGCCGGTACTGATGATCGCGGAAAAGGCCGCGCAGATGATCGCCGCCGATGCGCGAGCGGCGATAAGCTTGGTGCCGCAGTGCGAGCCTGGTTGAGGGGTGAGCGCGTGACCGCTCGACCGAGGTGCCTCGGTGGGCGTGGCTGACTGGAGGCGAACATGGCTCTGCGTGTAGCGCTGCTCGGGTTGGGCTTGTTTCAGGTCGCCACGGGCGTAGTCGCTGGCGACCTGGCGTTGGACCAGCGCGCCCTGCTCCTGGAGGGCGATAGGTTGCCGCGTGAGGCAGCCCTGGATCGTCTCAGCAGGTGCGCTTCGCTTTTCGCGAGGCGGCGCCTGAGGCCGGCGAGTGGCCGCTGTGGTCGCGCACCTGCGGCATCCAGGGGAGCTGGGACGACGCCGGCCTCGAGCGCGCGGCGAGGGGTTGCTGATGGGGATGGATCGTGCGCTGGGCGGACAGTGGATCGGTGGTGTGCTGGGTGGAGTGGCGCGTGCCCGGCTGGATCATGATCAGGGTCATGGCCGCACCGACAGTCGTTACCTTGGGGTCTACGCCGCGACTCGGGTATACAGCCAGTTGGGGTTCGGCTCGGGTTGCTGCACGGCTGGCATGAGCTGGAACGGCGCGATAACGCGTGCAGTTGGCAGCTGTTTGGCGAAAGCAGTTACGCCATGGACTATCGCAATTTCACCTTGGAGCCATTTGCCGGCCTGGCGTTAGTGCATCTGGATGCCGACGCCCGTCGTTTCGACGGACAGCGCCTGGTGGCAGCGTACGAGCAGGCTGGCTACCTGACGCTTGGCTGGCGCCTGGCCGCACCCTGGCACTGGCAACAGCGCAACTGGGTAGGGCGTGCCAGTCTGGCGCTGCGGCAGAACCTGGGCAGCGACCGCTTGCGTGACGAGGCGGTCGACGGCCAGGGCGTACTCCAGCAGATGCACAGTCGTGAGTTCGAGCGCAGCAGCCTGCGTCTTGATCTGAGTCTGGATCATGAGCTCAGCCGCAGTCTCTACCTGGGCCTGACCTATGTGGGCCATTACGCCGAAGACGCGCGCGACAACGCCTTGGTCGCACGCCTGAGCCTGAAGTTCTGAGCGCGCCCCCGCCGGTCAGCCAGCGGGCTGCCAGGGGGGCTTCGAGTCGGGTATACTCTCCGGCTTTTCAGAAACTTTGCGGTCACGGCTCTTGCCGTGCTCGGCCAGGGCAGCGCATTAGTCGCCCGGGCGAGCCGGATTGGGCCGTTTCGCGTCTTTTGCCCGAGAGTGCTGCCCACCATGGAAATCAATCCGATCCTCAACAGCATCAAGGACCTGTCCGAGCGAACCCAGTCAATTCGGGGGTATCTTTGACTACGATCACAAGCATGAACGCCTGGTCGAAGTAAACCGCGAGCTGGAAGACGCCAGCGTCTGGAACAAGCCCGAGTACGCCCAAGCCCTGGGCCGTGAGCGCGCCATGCTGGCGCAGATCGTCGAAACCATCGACGACCTCACCGGCAGCCTGGCCGATTCCAAAGATCTGCTGGAAATGGCTGCTGAAGAAAACGACGAAGGCGCCGTGAACGATATCGCCGCCGAAGTCGAGCGCCTGCGCGAAATCCTCGAGAAGCTGGAATTCCGCCGCATGTTCAGCGGCGAGATGGACCCGAACAACTGCTACCTGGATATCCAGGCCGGTTCCGGCGGCACCGAGGCCCAGGACTGGGCCAACATCCTGCTGCGCATGTACCTGCGCTGGGCCGACAAGCGCGGCTTTGACGCCACCATCATCGAGCTGTCCGAGGGTGAAGTCGCCGGTATCAAGGGTGCCACCGTGCACATCAAGGGCGAATATGCCTTCGGCTGGCTGCGCACCGAGAGCGGCGTGCACCGCCTGGTGCGCAAGAGCCCGTTCGACTCCGGCGCGCGTCGCCACACCTCGTTCTCGGCGGTGTTCGTCTCGCCCGAGATCGACGACAAGGTCGAGATCGAGATCAACCCGGCCGACCTGCGCATCGACACCTACCGCTCCTCCGGTGCCGGTGGCCAGCACGTCAACACCACCGACTCGGCGGTGCGCATCACCCACGTACCGACCAATACCGTGGTCGCGTGTCAGAACGAACGCTCCCAGCACGCCAACAAGGATACGGCGATGAAGATGCTGCGGGCCAAGCTCTACGAGCTGGAGATGCAAAAGCGCAACGCGGCCTCTCAGGCGCTGGAAGACAGCAAGTCCGATATCGGCTGGGGTCATCAGATCCGCTCCTACGTGCTCGATGACTCGCGCATCAAGGACCTGCGTACCGGCGTCGAGCGTAGCGACTGCCAGAAAGTCCTCGATGGCGACCTCGACGGCTATCTCGAGGCCAGCCTCAAGCAGGGCCTGTAAGCCTTACCCTGTAGGAGCCAGCTTGCTGGCGATCACGCTCTCGAAGCGCATCGCCAGCAAGCTGGCTCCTACCAAACCCCCATTTGCATATACACGCCAGGCAGATAAAACGACCATGAGCGACCAACAACTCGACCACAACGAGCTGCAACAGGAAGAAAACAAGCTGATTGCCCAGCGCAAAGAGAAGCTTGCTGCCGTCCGTGAGCAGGGCAATGCCTTCCCCAACGATTTCCGCCGTGACAGCCTGTGCGCCGACCTGCAGAAACAGTACGCGGAGAAGACCAAGGAAGAGCTGGAAGCGGCCGCCATCCCGGTCAAGGTCGCCGGGCGCATCATGCTCAACCGTGGCGCCTTCATGGTTATCCAGGACACCTCCGGGCGCCTGCAGGTCTACGTCAACCGCAAGACCCTGCCAGCCGAGCAGCTGGAAGCGGTCAAGCACTTCGACCTGGGCGACATCATCGCCGCCGAGGGCACCCTGGCCCGCTCGGGCAAGGGCGACCTGTACGTCGACATGCACAACGTGCGCCTGCTGACCAAGTCACTGCGTCCGCTGCCGGACAAGCACCACGGACTGACCGACACCGAGCAGCGCTACCGTCAGCGCTACGTCGACCTGATCGTCAATGAGGAAGTGCGCCACACCTTCCGCGTGCGTTCGCAGGTGATCGCGCACATCCGTCGTTTCCTCAACGAGCGCGGTTTCCTCGAAGTGGAAACCCCGATGCTGCAGACCATCCCCGGCGGCGCTGTGGCCAAGCCGTTCGAGACCCATCACAATGCGCTGGATATGCAGATGTTCCTGCGTATCGCCCCGGAGCTGTACCTCAAGCGTCTGGTGGTCGGTGGCTTCGAGAAAGTCTTCGAGATCAACCGCAACTTCCGTAACGAAGGCGTCTCGACCCGGCACAACCCCGAGTTCACCATGCTCGAGTTCTACCAGGCCTATGCCGACTACCGCGACAACATGGACCTCACCGAAGAGCTGTTCCGCGAGTTGGCCCTGGCCGTGCTGGGCAGTACCGACGTGCCCTATGGCGACAAGGTATTCCACTTCGGCGAGCCGTTCGTGCGCCTGTCGGTGTACGACTCCATCCTCAAGTACAACCCGGACATCACCGAGGCTGACCTCAACGACGTCGAGAAGGCCCGCGCCATTGCCAAGAAGGCCGGCGCCAAGGTGCTCGGCCACGAAGGCCAGGGCAAGCTGCAGGTGATGATTTTCGAAGAGCTGGTGGAGAGCAAGCTGGAGCAGCCGCACTTCATCACCGAGTATCCGTTCGAAGTGTCGCCACTGGCGCGTCGTAACGACGACAATCCCAACGTCACCGACCGCTTCGAGCTGTTCATCGGTGGTCGTGAGATCGCCAACGCCTACTCCGAGCTCAATGACGCCGAAGATCAGGCCGAGCGTTTCCTCGCCCAGGTGGCCGAGAAGGACGCCGGTGATGACGAAGCCATGCACTATGACGCCGACTTCATCCGCGCCCTGGAGTACGGCATGCCGCCGACGGCTGGTGAAGGCATCGGTATCGACCGCCTGGTGATGCTGCTGACCAACTCACCGTCGATCCGCGACGTCATCCTGTTCCCGCATATGCGTCCGCAGGCTTGATGCCAGACAGAAAGCCGCCTTCGGGCTAATGCCGGTCAGTTAAGCCGTTGCACTCGATTTTTGTAGGAGCCGGCTTGCCGGCGATCCGCCATAAAAAGCATCGCCAGCAAGCTGGCTCCTACGAAAAGCGCCCCCTCTACTGCAAGTAGGAGGGGGTGGTGACGAACTTATCTGATCAGCATTAGCCTTCGGGCGGCTTTTTGCTACTTGTCGTTATGCATTTCGCGGCGATTTCGCTGGGTGCCTGGCCTGTAAGCGAAACGGAGCCTTTTGCTTGCCTGTCCAAGCCATTACTCTCCCTGTCATAACTAGAACGTAGAGGGTCGACCCACCGTGAGCTCCGTGCCCGCGCCCCCGAATGCCACCCGGGCAGCCAATGCCGTCGCCGAAAGCGTCCAGTACCAGGGCCGCAAGGCCAGTCGCCAGGGCAGCGAGCAGCGCCGTCAGGCGATTCTCGATGCCGCCATGCGCATCATCGTGCGCGATGGCGTGCGCGCCGTGCGCCATCGCGCTGTGGCGGCCGAGGCGCAGGTACCCTTGTCGGCCACGACCTACTATTTCAAGGACATCGATGACCTGATCACCGATACCTTCGCCCAGTTCGTCGAGCGCAGCGCTGCGCAGATGGCGGCATTCTGGGCCGGTACCCAGGGTGTGCTGGAGGAGATGGTCGGGCGCCTGGATGGCAGCGAGCAGGCGCGTCGGCAATTGGCTGACGAAATCGCCGCTCTGGCGGTGCAGTACGTGCAGCGCCAATTGCGTGAGCGTCGTGATCACCTGATCGCCGAGCAGGCATTCCAGCAGGAAGTCTTGCTCAATCCGCGACTGCGCGAGCTGGTGCGAGCTCACCGGCAGATCCTGCAGCAGGGGGTCACCCACTTCTTCGAGGTGCTGGGCTCGCGCCAGCCTGAACAGGACGCCGTGCTGTTGACGGCCGCCATCGTGCGGATGGAGTATCAGGGCCTGCTAGACGGTGTAGAGCACCTGGACAGCCAAGGAATGCTGGCCATCCTTAAACGCTACATGAATCTGGTTCTGGGGTTGTAAACCGTCGATCATCGGGTCGAACGGTCTTCACAAGGAGAGCGTAATGAAAGCCTGGCGCGCATTGGTCGCCCTGTCCTTCCTGCTGTTGAGTGGTTGCCTGGTTACCTTCAAGGACCCGATTCCGGCCAACGAGGCTGCCCCGATACCTCTGCTGGGCGAATGGACCCGGCAGGACGAGTGGGGCGACCAGCTATTTCTGGAGATCACCCGTGCCGGCTCCAACCTCTACCTGGCGCGTATCTATGAAGGCAGCGCGGACAACGAAAGCAGCTTCGAGGAGTTCGGTTTCACCGTCGCTCATCATGGCCGCCGCTGGTACCTCTCGGCGGGCCTGCCGAAGAGCCTGGGGGCCAATTTCGCCATTGCCGGTTTCGAGTTGACCAAGGACAACGAGCTGGTGCTGTACAACCTCGACACCGACCGCATTCTTCAGGATATGGAAAAGGGCCTGCTGGAAGGGCAGACCGTTTCCATGCCCGAAGCGGACGGCGCACTGATCACCAGCCCGCTGGACAAGGTATTCGCCTATCTCGATGACCCGGCCAATGCCGACCTGTTCGTCGAGGTGGCGCGTTACCAGCGGGTGGCCGAATAGGAATCGTAATGAACAGCCCGCAAAAACTGGATGACTACCAACTCTGTATTCGCGCTCTCAGCGACCGTATCGTCGAGGCACAGACCCCGATCCGTGTGCTGGATGCGGTGAAATGGGATGACGGTATCCGTGAGGCGTTTCTCCAGGCCAAGGGCAAGCAGTTGCCAGCGGTGGATCGCGACTACTACCTGAGTCGGCCGCTGGCCTTCGATGCCGCCGCGAAGAAACTGGAATTCCAGAACATCGAGCGTGACATCACCCGTCAACTCGGCCAGTTCAACCCGGTCGGGCAGATCATGCGGCGCATGTGCAAGGAATACCGCATGGTCATCCGCATGCTCGAAGCGCGTGGCACCGAGGACTTCGGCCTGATCAGCCAGGAGTTGTATGGCGCTGCCTCCGACGCCTTCCATGCCGGTGATCCGACCTTGGCCGACCTTGGCCTGATGCTCTCGGACTACCTCAACAACATCGCTGCGCGTGGTGACCTCGAAGACGAGGCCAAGACCCTCGGTGCCAGTGATGCGGTGAACATCCTGCAGCAGCGCCTGGCTGGCGTATTTGGCGACGAAACCATTCGTGTGTTCGAGTCCGACGGTATTCTCGCCGATGCCGCGGCTGGCGCCGACTACATCAAGATCCGCAGCGATGCGCGTTTCAACGAGCGTGATGTCAAGGCGCTGGAGGTGCACGAAGGTCTGGTGCATGTCGGCACCACGCTCAACGGGCTCAACCAGCCGATCTGCACGTTCCTGGCCAAGGGCCCGCCCTCATCGACGGTGACCCAGGAAGGTCTGGCCATTCTCATGGAGGTGATCGCCTTTGCTTCCTACCCCACGCGCTTGCGCAAGCTGACCAACCGCACCCGCGCCATCCACATGGCCGAAGAGGGCGCGGATTTTCTCGAGGTATTCGAGTTCTTCCGCGAGCAGGGCTATGGCCTTGAAGGCGGTTACAGCAATGCCAGCCGGGTGTTCCGTGGGTCCTTGCCGACGGGCCTGCCGTTCACCAAGGACCTGTCGTACCTCAAGGGCTTCATCCTGATCTACAACTACATCCAGCTGGCGGTGCGCAAAGGCAAGCTGGAGCAGATTCCGCTGCTGTTCTGCGGCAAGACTACCCTGGAAGACATGCGCACCCTGCGCAAACTGGTGGACGAGGGCCTGGTGCAGCCGCCGAAGTACCTGCCGCCGCAGTTTCAGGACATGAACGCGCTGTCGGCCTGGATGTGCTTCTCCAACTTCCTCAATCACCTGAGCCTGGATCGCATCGAAGCGGACTACGCCAATATTCTTTGATCGCAGTCCGGTAGGGTGCGCTGTGCGCACCGTCGGCGCCACGCTTCGCCAGGCATACACCGTCTTGGCCTACTTCGGAGACCAGCAAGTGCCCAGCCATCAACTCGAATACGAAATCCTCGGCGCTTCGGCGCAATCGGTGGAGATCATTCTCGACCCCGGTGAGACGGTGGTCGCCGAAGCCGGGGCGATGAACTACATGACCGACGGCGTGCGCTTCGAGACGCGCATGGGCGATGGCTCGTCCAGCGGTCTGCTGGGCAAGCTGTGGAGCGTCGGCAAACGCATGCTCACCGGCGAGTCACTGTTCATGACCCACTTCAGCAATGCCGGCAAAAGTCAGGCACGAGTGGCCTTCGCCGCGCCTTATCCGGGCACCGTGGTGCCCATCGACCTGGCGAAGATCGGCGGGCGCTTGATCTGCCAGAAAGACGCCTTCCTCTGCGCCGCGCATGGCACCAGCATCGGCATCAGCTTCGCCAAACGCCTGGGCGCCGGCTTCTTCGGCGGCGAGGGTTTCATCCTGCAGAAGCTCGAAGGTGACGGCCTGGCCTTCGTGCATGCCGGTGGCACGGTGATCCGCAAGGAGCTGAACAACGAAACCCTGCGCCTGGACACCGGCTGCCTGGTGGCCTTCAGCAGTGGCATCGATTACGACATCGCTCTGGCCGGCGGCCTCAAGAGCATGCTGTTCGGCGGCGAAGGCATCTTGCTGACCACGCTCAAGGGTACCGGCACGGTGTGGATTCAGAGCCTGCCGTTCTCGCGCCTGGCCGAGCGCGTCTATGCGGCGACTGTTCAGGCGCGCGAAGAGGTGCGCGCCGGTGGCAAGTAGCCTACGGGCGCTGGTGTTGCTGCTGGCCAGCCTGTGGCTGGCCGGTTGCAGCGGCCTGCTGTTCTACCCGGAACCAGGGCTGCCGATTACCCCGGAGCGTGCCGGGCTGGAATACCGCGACATCGAGCTGCGCGCCGCCGATGGCACGCGTTTACACGCCTGGTGGCTGCCGGCCAAGGCTGGGGTGCAGGTCAAGGGCACGGTACTGCACCTGCATGGCAATGGCGGCAACCTGGCCTGGCACCTGGGTGGCGTTCACTGGCTGCCGGAGCAGGGCTATCAGGTGCTGATGCTGGATTACCGGGGGTATGGCCTGTCCGCTGGCAAGCCGCGTTTGCCCGAGGTCTACCAGGATATCGACGCGGCCTTCGCCTGGCTCGATCAGGCGCCGCAGGTGCAGGGCGCGCCGCTTTTCCTGCTTGGGCAGAGCCTCGGTGGTGCGTTGGCCGTGCATTATCTGGCCGAGCATCCCGAGCGCCAATCGACCTTGCAGGCCATTGCACTGGACGGTGTGCCGGCCAGCTATCGCGACGTTGCCCAGCATGCGCTGAGCAAGTCCTGGTTGACCTGGCCGCTGCAGGTGCCGCTGTCCTGGCTGGTGCCGGACGGCGACAGCGCGATTCACAGCATCGATCGACTCGCAGGCGCGCCCTTGCTGATCTATCACAGTGTTGACGACGCGATCGTGCCGCTTTCCAATGGCCAGCATTTGTATCAAGCTGCGCGCCCGCCACGCGCCTTTCAGGCGACCCGTGGCCCGCATGTGCAAACCTTTGCCGAGCCCGCCTGGCGTCAGTCGCTACTGGCGTTCTTCGTCGCGCCGCAGGCCTACGTCGAGCGCCTGGGACCGGCTACCGAATCCGCAACAGAGAGTCCGCAATGACCGAACGTAACCCCATTCCCCTGATCCTCACAGGTATCGCCAGCATCGTCGGCACCATCGGCGTGCTTTGGTACTACGGCTACGTGCATTTCGCCAAACCGGAAGATGCGCTGCTGCTGTCCGATTTCACCATGCTCAAGACCATTCCTGGTGAGGACTACAAGGTCTCGCTGAAACCGGCCAATCAGGTGGCGCAGTGCATCGATGGCGTGCTGGTATTGTTCGACATGCAGCAGAAGGGGCTGACCGGCGTGCTGGTGGACAACAAGAAGCAGGCGGTGCGCTGCATCGGCCAGGAAACCCCGGCCCTGGAGCAGTAAGGTCCGGCGCTAAAAAGAAGGTCCTTCGCATAGTTTGGGGAAAGTGCGGGTTGACACACCGGACTGGCAATTATGTGTGGGCTTTCGATGACTTGGTACTCTCCATTCTCACGCCGCCTGGCCTGATGGGTTTCGCCCCTTACGGGGGCGAGTCACTTGATTCGCTGCGCTCACCCTTCGGGCCAGCCTGCGGCTGTTACTTCGCTGCGCTTCGTAGCTCTTGCCCAAGAGAAAGTAACCAAAGAGAAGGGCACCCCGACATCCGAGCTAGACGCCCCCGCCCTGCTGCGCCGGGGTTCCCTCGCTCCATCACCACTCCAGGGGCACGACCGGATGCGGCCCACTGACGAAGGGCCATCCATGGCCCATCGCAGCTCTCGCGACATCCATGTCGCTCAACCCCTTACGTGGCGATTCCACTCGGCCTCCTGAGGGGAATTGGACGTCGCCTGTACCATCGCAGTTGAAGAGCAAAGGCAAAGGCCAGACGCCGCCAATTCCAATTCCGCAAAGATTACGTAAGCTCGCGACCTGGCCCCTTCAGGAGGCCGAGTGAAGGTGTTGCGTAGGGGGAGCGAGCCGCATGGATGCACCCAGTGCCAGGGCAGCCAGTTTGATCCCGTGCAGGCGGCTGCGCGGGGCTTTCTCGGTATGGGGCTTCATGGCGGCTAACTTCATTTGAAACACTCCTATGAACGACGTTATCCGTGGCAATTGGCCCATCGTGATGCTCGTCTACCAAGGGGCTTGGCGATATTGGCGTGTCACGATGGCTTGTCTCTTTGCCCAGGTCACTCAGTTCACGCAGGTATTTGCGCGACAGCGCCAGAAAGCGCGGTGTGGGCCCTATGTCCTCTTACAGCGGGTCGCCTTGCTCGTCCAGCGCCACGACCTTGCTGCCGCGCACGTAGGGCTGCCTGGGTACGCGTCGCACCCTTGTAAGAAGTTGGCGCGCTGGGCACTCTGTTGACACCGGACAGGAGAAGGAGTGCGACATGGCGGAAATCGATGCGCGCCTGCGTGAAGAGGTGCACCTGCTCGGCGAGCTGCTCGGGCACACCATCAGCACCCAGTTGGGCGACGAGTTTCTCGACAAGATCGAACGCATACGCAAGTCGGCCAAGGCCGGTCGTCGTGGCTCTGCCGCGGGTGCCGAGCAGTTGACCAGCACCCTGGGGGACCTGGGTGACGACGAACTGCTGCCGGTGGCGCGGGCCTTCAATCAGTTTCTCAACCTGGCCAACATCGCCGAGCAGCAGCACCGTGTGCGCCGTCGCCGTGCCGGTGAGCCCGAGCCATTCGAGTTGCGCGTGCTCGACGAGCTGCTCGAGCGCCTGCTCGCCGCCGGGCAGGGCAGCGATGATCTGGCGCGGCAACTGGGGCGTCTGGACATCGAACTGGTGCTGACCGCGCACCCCACCGAAGTGGCGCGGCGTACGCTGATCCAGAAATACGATGCCATCGCCGCGCAACTGACGGCGCTGGATCACAGCGACCTGTCGCCGAGTGAACGTGAGCGCATCGTCGAACGTTTGCAGCGGCTGATCGCCGAGGCTTGGCACACCGAGGAAATTCGTCGTAGCCGGCCCAGCCCGGTGGACGAAGCCAAGTGGGGTTTCGCTGTCATCGAGCATTCGCTATGGCAGGCCGTGCCGCAGTTCCTGCGCCGTGCCGATCAGAGCCTGCAGGCCGCTACCGGCCTGCGTCTGCCGCTGGAGGCTGCGCCGATTCGCTTCGCCTCGTGGATGGGCGGTGACCGTGACGGCAACCCCAATGTCACCGCGCGCGTGACCCGTGAGGTGTTGCTGCTGGCGCGCTGGATGGCCGCTGATCTCTACCTGCGCGACGTGGACAATCTGGCCGCGGAACTGTCCATGCAGCAGGCCAGTGACGAACTGCGCGCGCAGGTGGGCGACAGTGCCGAACCGTACCGTGCCTTGCTCAAGCAGCTGCGCGAGCGCCTGCGCGAAACGCGTAGCTGGGCGCAGCAGGCCCTCACTGCCGATGTGGCGCCGAGTACTGCAGTGCTGTGCGACAACCATGAGCTGCTGGCGCCGCTGCAGCTCTGCTACCAGTCGCTGCATGCCTGCGGCATGGGTGTGATTGCCGATGGTCCGTTGCTCGATTGCCTGCGCCGGGCAGCCACCTTCGGTCTATTTCTGGTACGCCTCGATGTTCGTCAGGATTCCTCCCGGCACGCTGCGGCGATGTCGGAAATCACCGATTATCTCGGCCTCGGTCGCTACGTCGAATGGGATGAGGAGGCGCGCCTCAGTTTTCTCCAGCGCGAGCTGGATAACCGCCGGCCACTGCTGCCGAACGACTATCGTCCTTCGGCCGATACTGCCGAGGTACTCGCCACCTGCCGCGAGGTGGCTGCCGCTCCCGCCGCATCGCTGGGCTCCTACGTGATCTCCATGGCCGGTGCTGCCTCCGACGTGCTGGCCGTGCAACTGCTGCTGAAAGAGGCCGGGTTGCGCCGGCCGATGCGGGTGGTGCCACTTTTCGAAACCCTGGCCGATTTGGACCACGCCGGGCCGGTTATCGACCGGCTACTGGGGTTGCCCGGCTATCGCGCGCGGCTGCATGGCCCTCAGGAAGTGATGATCGGTTATTCCGATTCGGCCAAGGACGCCGGCACCACCGCGGCAGCCTGGGCGCAGTACCGCGCCCAGGAGGAACTGGTGCGCCTGTGTCGCGAGCACCAGGTCGAGTTGCTCCTGTTCCACGGTCGTGGTGGCACCGTCGGTCGCGGGGGTGGCCCCGCTCACGCGGCTATCCTGTCGCAACCCCCTGGCTCGGTGGCGGGGCGGTTCCGCACGACCGAGCAGGGTGAAATGATCCGCTTCAAGTTCGGCCTGCCGGATATCGCCGAGCAGAATCTCAACCTCTATCTGGCTGCAGTGCTGGAAGCCACGCTACTGCCACCGCCAGCACCGGAGCCGAGCTGGCGGGCGATGATGGACCGCCTCGCCGATGCCGGAGTGAAGGCTTATCGCGACGTGGTGCGCGAGCATCCGCAGTTCGTCGAATATTTCCGCCAGGCCACGCCGGAGCAGGAGCTCGGCCGTTTGCCGCTGGGCAGCCGCCCGGCCAAGCGGCGCGAAGGCGGTGTGGAGAGCCTGCGGGCGATCCCGTGGATCTTCGCCTGGACCCAGACGCGACTGATGCTGCCGGCCTGGCTCGGCTGGGAGCAGGCCCTGGGACAAGCCCTGCAAGGCGGTGATGCTGACCTGCTGAAAAGCATGCGCGAACAATGGCCGTTCTTTCGCACCCGCATCGACATGCTGGAAATGGTCCTGACCAAGGCGGACGCCAATATCGCTGCCCTGTATGACCAGCGCCTGGTCGAGCCGGCACTGCAGCCGCTGGGTGCGCAGTTACGCGACCTATTGTCGCAGGCGTGCGCTGCCGTGCTGGAATTGACCGGGCAGTCGCGCCTGCTCGCGCACAATCCGGAAACCCTGGAATCGATCAGCGTACGCAACACCTACCTCGACCCGCTGCACCTGCTGCAGGTCGAGCTGCTGGCGCGCTGCCGGCAACGTCAACAGGCGCCCGAGAGCCCTCTGGAGCAGGCGTTGCTGGTCAGCGTGGCAGGTATCGCTGCAGGTTTGCGCAACACCGGTTGAAGGACGGCAGGTGCTGGCCGTCATATGCCTGGCCAGCGTCATGTGCCTGATTCAGGCCGCCAGGAGGAGGGTTTTATCCGACTTTTGGCGGCTTGTGCGCCTGGGGTGCGCTGTGTATCTTGAGCAGCCTTTTGGCCGCTACGGCAGCCGCACTACATTCAAGAGATTGGCCCCACGAGGCGAGTCCGACCGATTACTACATAACTCTTGAGGAGCACATCGATGCGCGTGATTCTGCTGGGGGCGCCCGGTGCCGGCAAAGGTACCCAGGCTCGCTACATCACCGAGAAATTCGGCATTCCGCAAATCTCCACTGGCGACATGTTGCGTGCTGCGGTCAAGGCTGGCACCGAGCTCGGCCTGAAGGCCAAGAGCGTTATGGACGCAGGCGGTCTGGTCTCCGACGACCTGATCATCAATCTGGTCAAGGAGCGTATCGCTCAGGCCGATTGTGCCAATGGCTTTTTGTTCGACGGTTTCCCGCGCACCATTCCGCAAGCCGAAGCGCTGCGCGAGGCCGGCGTAGCGCTGGATCACGTGGTTGAAATCGCCGTTGAGGACGAGGAAATCGTCAAGCGTCTGTCCGGCCGCCGTGTCCACCCGGCTTCCGGCCGCGTCTACCACATCGAGTACAACCCGCCGAAGGTTGCCGGCAAGGACGACATCAGCGGTGAAGAGCTGGTTCAGCGCGAAGACGACAAGGAAGAAACCGTGCGTCATCGCCTGTCCGTCTACCACTCGCAGACCAAGCCGTTGGTGGACTTCTACAAGAAGCTCTCCGCCGAGACCGGTACGCCGAAATACAGCCATATCCCGGGTGTCGGCAGCGTCGAAGAAATCACCGCGAAGACCCTGGCAGCCCTTGGCTGAGTCCAGCTCACCCAGCGTTATCGCAACAAGGCCCCGCAAGGGGCCTTGTTCGTTTATGGAACCTGATACGTTCAGGTCGTTCTCAAGCATGGCCGCGCAATGTGTGCCGGCTAGTATCGACGATGTAGCTTCCGGCCGGCGCCGGGGCGTGTCGATAACCTATAAGGAAGAGGGCATTCAATGACCGAGAAACGCATCTGGCTGGGCCTTGCGGTATCGCTGCTGGCCACTCCGCTGGCATTTGCTGACAGCAAAGAAGATTGTTCCGTCGCCGAATTCACCATGGGTTTGCGCTTTCAGCAGCAGTCCGCGGAGGTCCAGGCGCTACAACTGCAGGCCTACAACATCGCCACGGAGAAGCTCGACAAGGCTGTGGCGGCGGCGAAGGATCCCTCGAAGCTGGCCATCGTCACCGACCTCGATGAAACCGTGATCGACAACAGCGCGCTGCTGGCCCGCGATCTGGCCAACGTCATCAGTACGACGCCTGGGACACCTGGCTGCCCTGGGAGCGTGACGGCACCCCCGAACTGATCCCCGGCGCGAAGAAATTCCTCGAGCATGCCGACAAGCTCGGTGTGACCATCCGCTACATCTCCGACCGCGCCGACGAGCAGAAGAAGTACACCCTGGCCACCCTGAGCAAGCTGGGCCTGCCGCAGGTGTCGGAGGAGAGCGTGCTGCTGCTCGGGCCGCCCAAGGTCGAGCGCCGCGCCATCGTCAGCGCCGATCATCAGATCATCATGCTGCTGGGCGACACGCTGCATGATTTCGACGCACGTTTTCGCAAGACACCGCTCGACGCACAGCGTAATACCGTTGCCGAAGAGTCCGGCAAGTGGGGCGTCGAGTGGATCGTGTCCCCAATGCCGGCTACGGCACCTGGTCCAAGGCGCCGCTTAAAGGCTGGGAGGCCGAGCCGGTAGTCGAGCCTTGGTAGGGCAACGCTGATCCCCGTCGGTCGCTCGGCGCAAGTCGGGCGCCGACATAGTGCTGGAAAAAATGTCGTCGAGCCGGTCTAATGCCGGCTCTTTTTTATTCAGCTGTCCGAATGCAATGACCACTCTCCTGGCCCTCGATACCGCCACCGAAGCCTGCTCCGTCGCACTGCTGCATGATGGTCGCGTGCTCAGCCACTACGAAGTCGCCCCGCGCATGCACGCGCAGCGCCTGTTGCCGATGATTCAGCAACTGCTGGGCGAGGCGGGTATCGCCGCATCGGCGCTGGATGCCATCGCCTTCGGTCGTGGCCCGGGTGCGTTCACCGGTGTGCGCATCGCCATCGGCGTGGTGCAGGGGCTGGCCTTTGCCCTGGATCGTCCTGTGCTGCCGGTATCCAATCTGGCCGTGTTGGCCCAGCGTGCGCTGCGTGAGCAGGGCGCGACTCAGGTCGCAGCCGCCATCGACGCGCGCATGGACGAAGTCTATTGGGGCTGCTACCGCGTCGAAGCCGGCGAGATGCGTCTGCTCGGTCAGGAGGCGGTGTTGCCGCCGGAGCATGCCGAGGCGCCGCGTGGCAGCGATGGTGAGTGGTTCGGCGCCGGCACCGGTTGGGGTACCTTCGCCGCGCGTATCGCCCTCACACCTGTGAGCATGGATGGCAGCATGCTGCCGCACGCCGAAGACCTGCTGACTCTGGCCCGTTTTGCCTGGGCCCGTGGCGAGGCGGTACCGGCCGATCAGGCGCAGCCGGTGTACCTGCGTGACCAGGTCGCCACGCCGAAAGCACCGCCGGCATGACAACTGGTCGGATGCTTGGCGTCAGGATTCCTTCGGCATTTGCCAAGGACGCAGCCCGCCGCTACATTGCCAGCACTGTCCCTTGTTCAGCCGAGCCCACCGAGCAGTCCTAGATGCGGATCGACGGTTACTTACCCTCCTACTCGCCAGACCGTGGCCCCCGTTCGGGCACCGCGGTCACGCCCTATCGCGAGGCGCAGCGGGAGGTCGAGGCTCAGCGTGAACAACCGGCTGCACCCGCCAGTAGCCAGGGGCTGGAGCAGGCGCCGCAGATTCGCCGCGTACAGGCCAGCAGCAGTAACACCGACAGCCTGCCGACCCGTTCGCAGGATCTCGGTTATCAACAGCCTGCGCTGAGCAACCGTGCTGCACAGGCGTTGGCCAGCTACAGCACCACCGCCGCTTACGCCAGCGATTACGATGCGCAGGAAGTGCTCGGGCTCGATCTCTACGCGTAACCCCGTTTCACGCCCTCTCAGCCAGGCCCGCTAAACCGATCGATGAGCGCTGCGCTTCCCTATTACCTCGGTTGCCCATCCTGGAGCGAAGCGGCCTGGCGCGCCACGCTGTATCCGCAGGATACCCGGCCAACCGAGTTTCTCAGCCGCTACACCGAGGTGTTCAACGCGGTGGAAGGCAACACCACGTTCTATGCCAGGCCCAGCGAGCAAACGGTGGCGCGCTGGGCGCAGGTCATGCCGGCGCACTTTCGTTTCTGCGCCAAGTTGCCGCGAGACATCAGTCATAGCGAGGATCTTTGCCAGCAACTGGATGAGGTCACGCAGTTTCGCCAGTTGCTGGCGCCGCTCGGCGAACGGGTGGCGCCTTACTGGCTGCAGCTGCCGGCCAGCTTCGCGCCGTCGCGGTTGGCGGAACTGGCGGCGTTCATCGAACAGTGGGGAGACTGGCCACTGGCGATAGAGGTGCGCCACCCGGAGTTCTTCGCCAAGGGCAATGCCGAGCGTATGCTCAATCGCCAGCTGCACGAGCGTGGTATCGAGCGCATCTGCCTGGATTCGCGCGCGCTGTTCAGCTGCGACTCGCAGGAACCCGCCGTGCTGCATGCGCAAGCCAAGAAGCCGCGCCTGCCGACTCGGCCTACCGCGTTCAGTCAGGGCCCGCAGTTGCGCTTCATCGGTCACCCCGAGTTGCTGGCTAACGACCCCTTCATGATGCCCTGGGTGGACAAGGTCGCCGGCTGGATCGAGCTGGGGTTGCGCCCTCATGTCTTCGCCCATACCTCGGACAACCGCCTGGCACCGGAGCTGGCGCGGCGTTTTCATGAGCAGCTGATGCAGCGCCTGCCTGGCTTGCCCGAACTGCCGGTTTTGCAGACGGAGCCGGAACTGGAGCAGCTTGGCTTACTCTGATGGAGCATGGATATGCTGATACGGATAATCGGCCGTTTGCTGTTTCTCTTCGTGCTACTGGGCGCGGCGTTGCTGGTAGCGCTGTGGCGTGGTTGGCTGGATGTGGCGCCGCGTTTCAACCCCTGGGCGCCGCTGGATGTGCGAGAGACGCCGAACCTGCTGACCCCCTTCAAACTCTTGCGTCTGGGTGACGATCGCGAGTTGTGCGACTTGGCCCTGGCGACGTCCGGGCTGCGTTTTACCCGTCTGGCCGACAGCGCGCCGTACCCGGGTTGCCCGGTGGAAAACGCCGTGCGCATCCAGGGCGCCAACGTTGGCCTGAGCAGCAGCTTCATGGCCACCTGCCCGCTGGCGGTGAGTTTCGCCCTGTTCGAGCGACATGGCTTGCAGCCGGCTGCGCAAGCGGTGTTCGGCCAGCCGGTGAGCCGCGTCGAGCATGTCGGCAGCTTCACCTGTCGCAGCATTGCCGGTAGCCAGCGGCCCAGCCAGCATTCCTATGCCAACGCGCTGGATATGGTCGGCTTCCGTCTGCGCGACGGCCAGCACATAAGCGTGCTGCGCGACTGGCCGGGGCAGGGCGACAAGGCGCGCTTTCTGCGTCTGGTGCAGGAAGCGGCCTGTGACAGCTTCAACGTCACCCTGGGCCCGGAATACAACGCCGCCCACCGCGATCACTTTCACGTGGACATGGGCATGTGGCGGATGTGTCGCTGAGGCGCTTGCGATCCGTAGGGCGGGTGCAACCCGCCATAGCGCCAATGACGGGTTGCACCCGCCTTACGGCAACGAAAACGCTTCGCCATCCCTAGCAGGCTGTTGAAAAACTACCTGCGTTGCCATTGCTGCGTTAAAAACAGGCTCGCGTGCGAGCCCAGTCAAAATGCTCATTTACAACTCGTAAACTCCGCTTTTTCGCCTGTATTTGCCTTGCACTGGCTGCCTCGGCTACGTTTTTCAACGGCCTGCTAGCGCTTGGCCAACAGCAGATCGGCCGCCTGTCCGCTGCGCCCATCGGCGAACTCGAATCGGCCCAACTGGGCGATCTGGTCGTAAGCGCCGAGGGCGATGCTGACGTCGCGGGCACGCAGGTCGATGGCGCTGACGCCTGCTTCGCCGAGTGTCTGCAACTGCTGGCGGCCCTGGGCATCGAAACGCAGCAGGCGCAGCTGGTCGAATACCGCATCGGCCGCATCGATACGGCCGTCGCCGTTGTCGTCGAAGCGGGCCAGTTCGGCGAAGCCATTGGCAGCGCCATGCTGATCGCCGAACAGCTCGCGACCATCGTCGATATACCCGTTGCCGTTACGATCCAGCGCCAGTAGTGCGTCGTCACCGGTGGGTACGCTGATCGAGTCCATGCGTCCGTCGGCATCCAGATCGAAGCGCACCGGACGGCCAAGACCGCTGGTGGAGAAGCCGTTGCCAGCCATATCCAGCACCAGCGGATCGACCTGCTGGGGCGCCTGGCCCACGCTGACATTCAGCTCCAGACCGCGTTGATCGATTACCGCCTGGCTGACCACGGCGGCGCTGCTGGACACGGCAGGTGGTTCGGCAGTTTCCCGCAGTTCACGAGCGATCTCACCGGGTTTCTGCTCTTCGTCTATCCCAAGGGTGCGGCGCAGAATCTGATAGTTGATGGATTCGCGCGCCGCACGGTCGAGCTCGTCGTCCAGCGGACGGGGGCTGGCAGGGCTGCTACCAGGACGCGGGGCGGAGAGGGCGTCGAACATGTTCACTCTCGATGCGGCTGTCGGCGGCCGGGTCTGGCAGAATGCCGCTTCTTCGATATCGGCCGTGTGGCCGGTGCTTTGAGTGATTTTTGAGCAGAACGAGCCAATGACCGACGAGCGGCACAACGCCAGCATCCGTATCCAAGCCCTTCACCCCCAGTACGCCGCAGCGGCCGCTCAATGGGCATCGCGCCTGGGCTTGAGGCAGGACGGCGAGACCGAGTTCGCCCTGCAGCTGGGTGATGACGGGCTGCAACTGGTCGAGCTGGGCGACAAGGCGCCTGGCCCGGTACGGGTGGATTTCGTCGAGGGGGCGGCGGCGCATCGGCGCCAGTTCGGCGGCGGCAGTGGGCAGATGATCGCCAAGGCGGTGGGCGTGCAGTCGGGCATTCGGCCACGGATTCTCGACGCGACTGCGGGGCTGGGGCGTGACTCGTTCGTGCTGGCCAGCCTGGGCTGCGAGATGACCCTGATCGAGCGCCAGCCGCTGGTGGCGGCGTTGCTGGAGGACGGCCTGCAGCGTGCGGCACTGAACCTCGATGTGGCGCCCATCGTGGCGCGCATGCGCCTGCTTACCGGTAACGCCATCGAGCTGATGCGCAGTTGGCAAGGGGAGGCGCCACAGGTGATCTACCTCGATCCGATGTTCCCGCATCGCGACAAGAGTGCGCTGGTGAAGAAGGAAATGCGCCTGTTCCGCCCGTTTGTCGGCGATGACCTGGATGCGCCGGCGTTGCTCGAAGCGGCGCTGGCGCTGGCCACTCACCGCGTGGTGGTCAAGCGCCCGCGCAAGGCCCCGGCCATCGAAGGTGGCAAGCCGGGCTATGTGCTCGAGGGCAAATCCAGCCGTTACGACATCTACCCGAAGAAGAAGCTGGAGCCCGGCGCTCAGGTGTAAGCAGTCAGGGTCTGTAGGAGCGCAGGAACAGTTGCACGGCGTCCTGCACGTGATGCTCGGCGGCTTCACCTTCCAGCGGTTCGCCACAACCGATCAGCAGGCGAAAGTGCGCGCCGCCCTTGAGCAGGCTGAAGAAGTGATCGGCGGCCAGATGCGGATTATCCAGGCTCAGCAGACCGCGCTTGGCGGCCTTGCGCAGTAGCACTTCCATCTCTTCCTGCACCCGCTTCGGACCGGCTTCGTAGAACAGCTGCGACAACTTCGAGCCCTGGCTGGCCAGGTTCACCATCATCCGGTGCATTTCTACCGATTCGCGACTGTTGACCAGCGCCAGGAAGCCGCGCGCGATTTCCAGGAGCTGGCTTTCCAGCGGCACGTTATCCGGCAGTTCGAACAGCAGTTCGGGAAGCTGCTCCTCGCACTTGGCCTTGATCGCCGCAGAAAACAGGGTCTCCTTGTTGGTGAAATGGCTGTACACCGTGAGCTTGGAAACCCCAGCCTCGGCGGCGATGGCGTCCATGCTGCTGCCGTCGTAACCATTACGCAGGAACAGGCTCTTGGCCGCCTCGAGGATGGCACGACGTTTGGCGGGATCCTTTGGTCGGCCGGGGCCGGAAGGTTGTAACAACTTGTCAGTCATTGGCGGATTTTAATACTGGACTGGTGAGTTTGCTATTTTTACTATACCCGCCAGTACAAATATTCCAAACCTTCTCTGAAAGGTCTTACACATGTCTGGCCATGTTCTCCCGCTTGTTGCTTCTCTGGGTCTCGTCTTCCTGCTGTCTGCCTGCGGTAACGGTGAACAGGCGGAACAACCGATCCGTCCTGCCATGGTGGTGCAGCCGCAGCCGGCTACTGCGCTGGTCGACAGCTATCCGGGCGAGGTGCGTGCACGTTACGAGCCGGAGCTGGCCTTCCGTATCGCCGGCAAGGTGAGCAAGCGCATGGTGGATGTCGGCGACCGGGTGAAGAAGGATCAGCCACTGGCCGAGCTGGACCCGCAGGACGTGCGCCTGCAGCTGGAAGCCATCCGCGCGCAGATGGCGGCCGCCGAGGCCAACCTGCAGACCGTGCGCGCCGAGCGTGAGCGCTACAAGGCGTTGCTTGGGCGCAATCTGGTCAGCCGCTCGCAGTTCGACAACGTCGAGAACCAGTACCGTGCTGGCGAAGCGCGTCTGAAACAGGTCAAGGCCGAGTACGACGTGGCCCGCAATCAGACCGACTATGCCGTGCTGCGGGCCTCGCAGGACGGCGTGATCGCCCGTCGTGCGGTCGAGGTGGGGCAGGTGGTGGCGGCTGGTCAGACGGTGTTCACTCTGGCTGCCGACGGTGAGCGTGAGGTGTCGATCAGCCTGCCGGAGCAGAGCTTTGGTCGTTTCGAGATTAGTCAGGTGGTCGAGGTGGAACTCTGGTCGCAGCCCGATCAGCGTTTCCCCGGACGCATCCGCGAGATGGCGCCGGCGGCCGATCCGCAGTCGCGCACTTTCGCCGCCCGTGTCGCTTTCACCGAAGGCAAGGTGCCGGCTGAGTTGGGGCAGAGCGCGCGGGTATTCATCGCCAGCAATGGCGAGGTACCGCTGGCGGTGCCGCTGTCGGCACTCAGCGCCGAGCAGGACCAGGCGTTCGTCTGGGTCGTGGACCCCAAGGAGCACACTGTGCAACGCCGGCCGGTCCGAGTGGGCGCCTATGGTGACGACCGGGTGCCGGTGCTGGAGGGGCTTTCCGCCTCCGACTGGGTAGTGGCCGCCGGCGTCCAGTTGCTGCGCGAGGGCCAGAGGGTGCGCCCCGTGGATCGCGACAATCGCAACGTCGAACTGGCCGCCAAGGAGTAAGCCGGCATGAATTTCAACCTGTCTGCCTGGGCGCTACGTAACCGCCAGATCGTTCTCTACATCATGCTGCTGTTTGCCGTGGTCGGCGCGCTTTCCTATACCAAGCTGGGGCAGAGCGAAGACCCGCCGTTCACCTTCAAGGCCATGGTGATTCGCACCAACTGGCCGGGCGCCAGCGCCGAAGAGGTATCGCGCCAGGTCACCGAGCGCATCGAGAAGAAGCTGATGGAGACCGGTGAGTACGAGCGCATCACCAGTTTCTCCCGTCCGGGCGAGTCGCAGGTCACCTTCATGGCGCGCGACTCCATGCGCAGCTCGGAGATTCCCGAGCTGTGGTATCAGGTGCGCAAGAAGATCAGCGACATTCGCCACACGCTGCCGCCCGGCATCCAGGGGCCGTTCTTCAACGACGAGTTCGGCACCACCTTCGGCAATATTTATGCGCTGACTGGCAACGGTTTCGACTATGCCGTGCTCAAGGACTACGCCGACCGCCTGCAGTTGCAGCTGCAGCGGGTCAAGGATGTGGGCAAGGTCGAGCTGGTGGGGCTGCAGGACGAGAAGATCTGGATCGAACTGTCCAATACCAAGCTGGCGACCCTCGGTCTGCCATTGTCCGCCGTGCAGCAGGCGCTGGAGGCGCAGAATGCGGTGGCGGCTGCCGGTTTCTTCGAAACCGCCAGCGAGCGTATTCAACTACGTGTGACCGGGCGCTTCCAATCGGTGGAGGAAATTCGCGATTTTCCCATTCGCGTCGCCGATCGTACCTTCCGCATCGCCGACGTGGCCGAGGTCAAGCGCGGTTTCAATGATCCACCCGCGCCGCGCATGCGATTCATGGGCGAGGACGCCCTGGGCATTGCCGTATCGATGAAGGACGGCGGCGATATCCTGGTGCTGGGCAAGGCATTGGAAGACGAGTTCGCCCGTCTGCAACAGACGCTGCCGCTGGGCATGGAGCTGCGCAAGGTGTCGGATCAGCCGGCAGCGGTGAAGACCGGCGTGGGCGAGTTCGTCAAGGTGCTGGTGGAGGCGTTGGTGATCGTGCTCGCGGTCAGCTTTTTCTCCCTCGGTCTGCGCACCGGCCTGGTGGTGGCGCTGGTGATCCCGCTGGTGTTGGCGATGACCTTCGCCGCCATGTATTACTTGGGGATAGGCCTGCACAAGATTTCTCTCGGTGCGCTGGTGCTCGGCCTCGGCCTGCTGGTGGACGACGCGATCATTGCGGTGGAGATGATGGCGATCAAGATGGAGCAGGGCTACGACCGCTTCAAGGCGGCCAGCTTCGCCTGGACCAGCACCGCCTTTCCGATGCTCACCGGCACGCTGATTACCGCGGCCGGGTTCCTGCCCATCGCCACCGCGCAGTCCGTTACGGGTGAGTACACCCGGTCGATCTTCCAGGTGGTGGCCATTTCGCTGATCGCCTCATGGATCGCGGCGGTGATGTTCGTGCCCTATCTGGGCGACAAGCTGCTGCCCGATCTGGCCAAACTGCATGCGGCGAAACACGGTGGCAGCGCAGGCGGTCATGACCCTTATTCGACGCCGTTCTACCGCCGTGTTCGCGCCACGGTGCAATGGTGCGTGCGTCGTCGCGGCATCGTGATCCTGCTGACCGTTGCGTTGTTCGTCGCCTCTGTGTTGCTGTTTCGCTTCGTGCCGCAACAGTTCTTCCCGGCCTCCGGGCGCCTGGAGCTGATGGTCGACATCAAGCTGGAGGAGGGCGCCTCGCTGAGCGCCACCGAGGCCGAAGTGCATCGTCTGGAGAAGCTGCTCAAGGAGCAGCCCGGCATCGACAACTACGTGGCCTATGTTGGCACCGGCTCACCGCGTTTCTATCTGCCGCTCGATCAACAATTGCCGGCGGCAAGCTTTGCACAGTTCGTGGTACTGGCCAAAAGCATCGAAGAGCGCGAGCGCCTGCGTGGTTGGCTGATCAAGGTGATGAACGACGAGTTCCCGACCCTGCGTAGCCGCGTCAGCCGCCTGGAGAACGGGCCGCCCGTGGGCTACCCGATCCAGTTCCGCGTCAGCGGCGAGCATATCGACGAGGTGCGTGCCCTGGCCCGTCAGGTGGCGGACAAGGTGCGCGAGAACCCGCATGTGGTGAACGTGCACCTGGACTGGGAGGAGCCGAGCAAGGTGGTGATCCTCAATATCGATCAGGATCGTGCCCGTGCCCTGGGGGTCAACACCGCCGAGCTGTCGCGCTTCCTGCAAGGCTCGCTGTCCGGCACCAGCGTCAGCCAGTACCGTGAGGGCAATGAGCTGATCGAGATTCTTCAGCGTGGCACGCCGCAGGAACGCAAGGCACTGAGCCTGCTGCCGAGCCTGGCGGTGCCGACCGACAGCGGTCGCAGCGTGGCGCTGTCGCAGGTGGCAACCCTGGAATACGGCTTCGAGGAGGGCATCATCTGGCACCGCAATCGCCTGCCCAACGTCACCGTGCGTGCCGACGTCTATGGCAAGCAGCAACCGGCCAGTCTGACCCAGCAGATCCTGCCGACGCTGGACCCGATCCGCGCGGAACTGCCAGCGGGTTATCTGCTGGAGGTCGGCGGCACGGTGGAGGACTCGCAACGCGGACAGAAATCGGTGAACGCCGGTATCCCGCTGTTCATCGTGGTGGTGCTGACGCTGCTGATGCTGCAGCTGAAAAGCTTCTCGCGCTCGGCGATGGTGTTTCTCACCGCGCCACTTGGCTTGATCGGCGTCACCCTGTTCCTGTTGATCTTCCGCCAGCCGTTCGGCTTCGTTGCCATGCTCGGCACCATCGCCCTGGCCGGGATGATCATGCGTAACTCGGTGATCCTGGTCGATCAGATCGAGCAGGACATCAGCCACGGTCTGGATCGTTGGCACGCCGTTATCGAGGCCACGGTGCGCCGCTTCCGTCCCATCGTGCTCACTGCACTGGCGGCGGTGTTGGCGATGATTCCGCTGTCGCGCAGCGTGTTTTTCGGGCCGATGGCGGTAGCGATCATGGGCGGGCTGGTGGTGGCCACGGCATTGACCCTGTTGTTCCTGCCGGCGCTGTATGCGGCGTGGTTCCGGGTCAAGGAGAGCGAGGCGCGTTGAGTCGTGGGAGGCGCTTCAGCGGCGACTTGCTATCGCGGCTTGAGTCCCTTCCACGAGATTCTTCATAGCAATAAAAAACGGGAGCCAGTGGCTAATGTCAGTCAGTTAAGCCGTTGCACTCGATCTTTGTAGGAGCCGGCTTGCCGGCGATCCGCCATAAAAAGCATCGCCAGCAAGCTGGCTCCTACGAAAAGCGCCCCCTCTACTGCAAGTAGGAGGGGGTGGTGACGAACTTATCTGATCAGCATTAAGCCAGTGGCTCCCGTTTTTCGTCGAGCGGATCGGACTTATTCGTCCATCTGCGATTGCAGGTAGTTCTGCAGGCCGACGGCTTCGATCAGGCTGAGCTGGGTTTCCAGCCAGTCGATATGATCCTCTTCGGAGCAGAGGATTTCTTCGAGCAGTTCGCGGCTGGCGTAGTCACCGATGCTCTCGCAATAGGCGATGGCGGCCTTCAGGTCACCGTGGGCCTTGTGCTCGATCTTCAGGTCGCACTCGAGCATTTCCTTGGTGTTTTCACCAATCAGGATCTTGCCCAGATCCTGCAGGTTGGGAATGCCTTCGAGGAAGAGAATGCGCTTGATCAGCTTGTCGGCATGCTTCATCTCGTCGATGGACTCGTGGTACTCGTGTTCGCCGAGTTTCTTCAGGCCCCAATCTTCGTACATGCGCGCATGCAGGAAGTACTGGTTGATGGCGACCAGTTCGTTACCAAGAATCTTGTTCAGGTGTTGAATGACCTTCTTGTCGCCTTTCATGACCGCTCCTGCTGCTTCAATGACCGTGATGACCTCGGATTTTCGGCCTGGTTTTCCCTTATGTCAAACTTAAGTGTTTGAAACATAAGTAAAAATAAAACTGAATAAGAATGTTTTTATTCCGCATCATGACGCCAAGTTATTGAATCAACGCAATAAAAAAGTTACTGAAAGTTCTACGCTGACTGAAACGGGGAAGTAACCCCGATATTTTATTTTTCCGTGCCCATAAAAAAGCCCCGCAGAGCGGGGCATGGGGCACGCAGAATTCAGGCAGCGTAAGCCGAATGCGGGTCGCGGCTGTTCAGGTAGTCCTGGAGGCGGGCCTGCTGCGCCGGGGTCATGAACAGGCCCAGTTTGCTGCGCCGCCAGAGAATGTCGGCACTGCTGCGCGCCCATTCTTCACGGCGCAGGTATTCCACTTCGCGGGTGTAAAGCCCGGCACCGAGATGTTCGCCGAGGTCGGTAAGGTTGTGTACGCCGTCGAGCAGGCGCCAGGTACGGCTGCCATAGCTGGTAGCCCAGCGTCTGGCCAGGCTGGTGGGTAGCCAGCCATAGCGTTCGCAGAGCGCTTCGACCAGGGCGCTCTGGCCTTGCAGATCCTCGCCACCGGGGAGCGGGGCGGTGGCTGTCCAGCTCGGCCCCAGGTTGCTGAAATGCGCGGCCAGTTCATGCATGGCGGATTCGGCCAGCTTGCGATAGGTGGTCAGCTTGCCGCCGAACACTGAAAGCAGCGGCGCCTCGCCCGGCGCGCCGGAGAGCGAAAGGGTGTAGTCGCGGGTAATGGCCGACGGCTCATCGGATTCGTCATCGCACAGTGGGCGCACACCCGCGAAGCTGTGCAGCACATCGTCGCGGCTGAGCTGCTGCTTGAAGTGATCATTGACCACCTTGAGCAGATAGTCGGTTTCCTCGGCGGTGATCGTCACCTGGGCGGGGTCGCCCTGATATTCGCGATCAGTAGTGCCGATCAGGGTGAAGCGCTCCAGATAAGGAATGGCGAAGACAATGCGACGGTCTTCGTTCTGCAGGATGTAGGCCTGCTCACCGTCATACAGGCGCGGCACGACGATATGGCTGCCCTGGATCAGGCGAATGCCGTACGGCGATTGCTGCTTGAGGTCTTCACGGATGAAGCGCGCGACCCAGGGGCCGGCAGCGTTGACCAGAGCGCGGGCGCGAATGGACAGCAGGCTGCCGTCGCTGCGCTCCAGGTGGATATGCCACAGGCCCTTGCTGCGCCGCGCACTGACGCAGCGAGTGCGCGTGTGGATGTGCGCGCCTTTTTCCCGCGCGGCCATGGCGTTGAGCACCACCAGGCGAGCATCGTCCACCCAGCAGTCGGAATATTCGAAACCGCGGCTGATCTCCGCTTTCAACGGGCTACCGGCGCCGAAGCGCACGCCGCGCGAAGCCGGCAGGCGCTTGCGCTTGCCCAGGTGGTCGTAGAGGAACAGGCCGGCGCGGATCATCCAGGCCGGACGCAGGTGTGGGCGGTGCGGCAGAACGAAGCGCATCGGTTTGACGATATGCGGCGCCTTGGCCAGCAACACTTCGCGCTCGGCCAGGGCCTCACGTACCAGGCGGAACTCGTGGTGCTCCAGGTAGCGCAGGCCGCCATGGATCAGTTTGCTGCTGGCAGATGAAGTATGGCTGGCCAGGTCGTCCTTTTCACAAAGGAACACGGACAGGCCGCGGCCGGCTGCATCGGCGGCGATGCCCACACCATTGATACCGCCGCCAACGACGGCGAGGTCATAGACTTCCGCAACGGGGCTGGCGAACTGGTCGTGGGGCATGTAGTACGCTCGGCTGTTGGATTCGAATGTGGTTATGTTCACTTTCGAAAATATGCTAGACGAAGATGCGCAGCTTCGCTACCCCGGCACGCGATTGCGCGCCGAGCGGTAGTTAAGAGGTGGGTTTGCAGTAGGGCGGGTGCAACCCGCCGATACGTTGCTGGCGGGTTGCACCCGCCCTACGCGATAGCCGTCGAGAGACCAATCAGACCAGATCGAGCTGGACCTTGTGGCTGTGCAGCAGGCGGGAGATGGCGGCTGAAGGTGCGCTATCGGTAAAGACGCGGTCGACCAGGGCGATGGAGCCCAGGCGTACCACGGCGTTACGGCCGAACTTGCTGGAGTCGACGGCGAGGAAAACCTGCCGCGCGTTGTCGATGATCGCCTGGGAAACGCGTACTTCCTGGTAGTCGAAGTCGAGCAGGCTGCCGTCGTCGTCGATGCCGCTGATGCCGACGATGGCGTAGTCGACCTTGAACTGCTGGATGAAATCCACCGCTGCCTGACCGACGATACCGCCGTCGCTGCGCACCGTACCGCCGGCCACCAGGACCTCGAAGTCGGCCTTGGCGCTGAGTTGCGCGGCGACGTGCAGGTTGTTGGTGATGATCTTCAGACCCTTGTGGTTCTGCAGCTCACGGGCGATGGCCTCGGTGGTGGTGCCGATATTGATGAACAGTGAGGCGTGATCAGGTATCTGCGCCGCCACGGCTTCGGCGATACGCTGTTTTTCTTCGCGCATCTGCCCGGCGCGCATGCCATAGGCGGTGTTCTGAATGCTTGATGATTCGCACGCCGCGCCGCCATGGGTACGACGCAACAGGCCGTGCTCGGCCAACAGGTTGATGTCGCGGCGAATGGTCTGTGGGGTAACGGCGAAGGCTTGAGCCAGTTCATCGATGCTGACGTAGCCACGGTCGCGGGCGAGGTTGAGGATGTCGTGCTGGCGGGGAGCGAGATTCATGAGCGCTTCCTGTGATGGTCACCCATTATAGGCTGTAGATGCGGAGGATTTCGGCCTGTTAATGTAGGGCATCTTTCACAGCGTTTTCACATTCGAACATGACTCCCGCAATCGATCTGTTGAAAAAGGCCAAGGCCGAACACCGCGTGCACAGCTACCAGCACGATCCCAAGGCGCCGTCCTACGGGCTAGAGGCGGCCGAGAAGCTGGGGCTGGCACCCGAGTGCGTGTACAAGACCCTGCTCGCAGCGACCGAGAAGGGCGAGCTGCTGGTGGCTGTCGTGCCGGTGGCGGGCAGCCTCGATCTCAAGGCGCTGGCAGCAGCTGCTGGGGCGAAGAAAGCGGACATGGCCGACCCGGCAGCCGCACAGCGCGCCACCGGTTATCTGGTTGGCGGCATCAGCCCGCTAGGGCAGAAGAAGCGCCTGCGTACCTTTATCGACGAAAGTGCACGCCAGCATCCCACCATTCACGTGAGTGGTGGCCGGCGAGGGCTGGAGCTGGAGCTCTCGGCCGAGACCCTGGCACAGCACACTCAGGGGCAGTTCGCCGCTATCGGCAAAGCCTGAAACGAGCAGTATGCTGCCAGCAAAATAAGCCAATCTGCGGTCAACAGCAGCGAACGTTACCGATAACAACAAGGAATCTTGCATGACCCAATACCTGCTAGCCATCGACCAGGGCACCACCAGCTCCCGCGCCATCATCTTCAGTGCCCAGGGATTGCCGGTTGCGCGCGCCCAGCAGGAGTTCAAGCAGTACTTCCCTCAGGATGGCTGGGTCGAGCACGACGGTGAGGAGATATGGTCCTCCACGCTCAAGGTTTGCCGCGATGCGATTGCCAGCAGCGGTCTGCAGCCCGAGGCGATTGCCGCCATCGGTATCACCAACCAGCGCGAAACCACCCTGGTGTGGGATGCCGTCAGTGGTACGCCTATCCATCCGGCCATCGTCTGGCAGGATCGCCGCACCGCCGACTATTGCGCCGGGCTCAAGGAGCAAGGCCACGAGGCGGAGGTCTCGGCCAAGACCGGCCTGTTGATCGACCCGTATTTTTCCGCCACCAAGCTGCGCTGGATACTGGAGAACGTACCCGGTGCCCGGGCGCGGGCCGAGCGCGGTGAGCTGCGCTTCGGTACCGTCGACAGCTTCCTGTTGTGGCGTCTGACCGATGGCAAGGTGCACCGCACCGACGCCAGCAACGCCTCGCGCACGCTGATGTTCAACATCCATACCCAACAGTGGGATGAAGAGCTGCTCAAGCTGTTCGAGATCCCGGCCAGCCTGCTGCCCGAGGTGCTCGATTGTGCCGCCGAGTTCGGTCACACCGACAGCGTGCTGCTCGGCGCCAGCATTCCGGTGCTGGGCATGGCCGGTGACCAGCAGGCGGCCCTGATCGGCCAGGCCTGCTTCGAGCCGGGCATGGTCAAGAGCACCTACGGTACTGGCTGTTTCATGATCCAGAACACCGGCGATCAGCCGGTGAGTTCGAAGAACCGTCTGCTCACCACGGTCGGCTATCGCCTTAATGGCAAGGTCACCTACGCGGTGGAGGGCAGCATCTTCGTGGCCGGTGCTGCGGTGCAGTGGTTGCGTGACGGTATCAAGCTGATCAGCCATGCGCGCGAAAGCGAGGCGCTGGCCGAGGCCACTGGTGAAGCCTGCGGCGTCTACCTGGTGCCGGCATTCACCGGCCTGGGGGCGCCGTATTGGGACCCCAAGGCGCGCGGTGCCATCTTCGGCCTGACCCGCGATACCGGGATCAAGGAGATCGTCACCGCCGGCCTGCAGTCGGTGTGCTACCAGACCCGTGACCTGCTCGAAGCCATGCGCCAGGATGGGGCGGCGGCGCCTAGCGCCCTGCGTGTCGACGGCGGCATGGTAGAGAACAACTGGGTCATGCAGTTTCTCGCCGACATTCTCGGCGTCAGTGTCGAGCGCCCCGAGGTCACCGAGACCACTGCGCTCGGCGTCGCCTACCTGGCGGGTCTGAAGCTGGGCCTGTACCAGGACCTGAACGCCATCGCCAGTCATTGGCATCGTCAGCAGCGTTTCGAGCCGCGGATGAACGATGCGCACCGCGAACGCCTTTACGCTGGTTGGCTGGATGCGGTGAAGCGGGTGCGCAGCGAGCCTTGAAGCACCCCGGGATCGTAGAAGCGGCTTTAGCCGCGATGCTCGGGCTTAACTGGAAAACAGCAACTGTATCTGTTGCGGCTTACCCTGCGCAGGCATGCTGGCGGCTCTCATCTGGCCAGGAATGCAGCATGCCTCTCGAATTCCATCAAGTTGACGCCTTTACCGATCAGCCGTTCGCGGGCAATCCCGCCATGGTCTATCGCCTGAATGCCTGGCTCGACGATGCCCTGATGCAGCGCATCGCTGCCGAGCACAACCTGGCCGAGACCGCATTCGTGGTGAAAGAGAGCGGTGCCTGGCATATCCGCTGGTTCACCCCAGTCAGCGAGGTGCCGCTGTGCGGGCATGCCACCCTGGCGGCGGCCAAGGTGCTATTCGACATCTATCAGGAACCGGCCGAGGTGCTGGATTTCACCTGCTTGTCCGGAGCGCTGCAGGTCACCCGGCAGGGCGAACGTCTGCAATTGGATTTCCCGGTGCGGCGCGCGGAGTTGGTGGCGCGGGAATTACACGAGCAGGCCGAGCGTGCGCTGGAGCGTCAGGTGGAGCAGGTACTGGCGCTGGGTAATGCTGATGGCGGCGTGCAGGAACTGATGGTGGTGCTGGATTCCGAGGCAGAACTCCGCGAGCTGAAGCCGAACCTGCCCGCGCTGGCTACCTTGCCTGGGCTTGGCGTGCTGGTCACGGCTGCCGGGGCCCAACATGACTTCGTTTCGCGCTACTTCGCGCCCAGTATCGGTATCGATGAAGACCCGGTCACCGGTTCGACCCACTGCATCCTGATGCCTTATTGGGGCGAGCGTCTGGGCCGCAACACGCTCAGTGCCTTCCAGTGTTCGGCGCGTGGTGGTGAGTTGCTCTGTCGTCTGGAGGGCGAGCGGGTGAAGATCGCTGGCCACGCGCGGCATATCGCCAGTGGCCAGCTGATGCTCTGATCAGTTGCTGCTGACCCGGCGCACGCCACCGGAGTCGCTGAGTTGCAATTGCGCGGCGACGCTGCCGAGAGCCGGGAAGGCCACCAGGTGATCGGCGGCGACGCGGATGCCTACCTCGTCGCCTGGCTGGTGATCGGCATGGCTGGGGAAGATCGATTCCAACTGACTGCCGGTCGGCAGTTGCAGGCGGTAGAGCGTGGCAGCGCCGAGGAAGGTCTTGCCGACGATGCGCGCCTTCAGTTCGCTGTGCTCGTCCGGGACGATGTCGTCCGGGCGCAGCAAGACGTCTACCGCGCTGCCCTGAGCCCAGGTATAGGCGCGGTTGCCGCGGATCATGCCGAGCTCGGTCTGCACCGTTTCCGGGCCGAGCAACTGGCCGCGAATGAAGTAACCCTGACCGATGAAGCTGGCGACGAAAGGCGTCAGCGGCTCGTGATAGAGATTGAACGGCGTATCCCACTGCTCCAGGCGACCATCCTTGAACACGCCGACGTGATCGCTGACGGCGAAGGCTTCTTCCTGATCGTGAGTGACCAGAATGGCGCTGGTGCCACGCGCCTTGAGAATTTCTCGTACCTCATGGCTCAGGCGTCTGCGCAGTTCGCCATCGAGGTTGGAGAAGGGTTCGTCGAGTAGCAGCAATTTCGGTTCCGGCGCCAGAGCGCGCGCCAGGGCGACCCGTTGCTGCTGACCACCGGACAGCTCGTGCGGGTAACGTTTGGCCAGGTTACCGAGCTTGACCAGCTCCAGCAGTTCTTGAGTGGCGCGCTCGGTGTTGGGCTGCTTGCGGATACCGAAGGCGACGTTTTCCGCCACACTCAGGTGGGGGAACAGGGCGTAATCCTGGAACACCATGCCGATATGGCGTTTCTCCGGCGCAAGGGTAAAACCGGCGCGGGAAATCACTTCACCTGCCAGTTCGATCTCGCCTTCCAGGACCGGCTCGAAACCGGCGATGGCGCGCAATGTGGTGGTCTTGCCGCAGCCCGATGGACCGAGCAGGCAGCCGATGTCGCCAGGGTTGAGGTGCAGGTCGAGATCCTGCACCACCTTGTGGGCGTGGTAGCCGCAGTTCAGCCCGCGTAGCTGCAGCAGAGGCTGGCTCATGCGTGGTGGTACGCCGGTTCGACCAGCATTTCCAGCAGCGCCTTCTGTGCGTGCAGGCGGTTCTCGGCTTGATCCCAGGCAACCGAGCGCGGGTCGTCGAGCAGGTCGAAGCTGATTTCTTCGCCACGGTGCGCCGGCAGGCAATGCATGAACAGCACGTCTTCGGCGGCGGCGTCGAGCAGCTCGCGGGTGACCTGGTAGGGGCGGAACAACGCCATGCGCTGCTCGGCTTCGTCTTCCTGGCCCATGGAGGCCCACACGTCGGTGCTCACCAGATGGGCGCCGGCCACCGCTTCTCGCGGGTTGCGCACGATCTGCACGCGCTCGCCGGCCTGGGCCAGAAAGCGCGCGTCTGGCTCGTAGCCAGCAGGGCAGGCGACCTTCAGCTGGAAGTCGAACTGCATCGCCGCTTCGATATAGGAGTTGCACATGTTGTTGCCATCGCCGATCCAGGCCACCGTCTTGCCGGTGATGCTGCCACGGTGTTCGAGGAAGGTCTGCATGTCGGCCAGCAACTGGCAGGGGTGCAGATCGTCGGACAGGCCGTTGATCACCGGTACCCTGGATTTAGCCGCGAACTCGGTGAGGTTGCTGTGGGCGAAGGTGCGGATCATCACCGCGTCGAGCATGCTCGACATGACGATGGCGGCATCGCCGATCGGCTCGCCGCGGCCCAGTTGGGTGTCGCGCGGCGAGAGGAAGATGGCCTGGCCACCGAGCTGGATCATGCCGGCTTCGAAGGACAGGCGGGTGCGAGTCGAGGCCTTCTCGAAGATCATGCCCAGCACGCGATTCTTCAGCGGCTCGAAAAGTACACCACGGTTGCGCAGATTCTTCAGCTCGATGCCTCGGCGGATCAACCCCACCAGTTCGTCCGGTGTGTAATCCATCATCGAGAGAAAGTGTCTGACGCTCATCGTTAACTACCTTTATCACTACAGTTCGCAAGCTTGCGTTCGGGGATAAAACCGACAAAAACAGCAGAGCTTGCGGCAGGAGGCCGCAGGGTGCGACGAAACAGGGGAAGGCGCGATCCTATAAGGAAATGACGAGACGGCGCAAGTTAACGCCTGCGGGCGCGCAGAATGATGTTTTACAAGCCTTTTTAGCCAAAGCGCTGGCGCCAGTGATATTGAACGCAGTCGTGCCAGGGGCCACGTACGTGGTGCTGCTGAATCGGCAGGCTTGATGCCTGTCGATTCATGAGACGAACGCTGCTGGCGTCGTCTCCGTGCTCGGCCCATAGTCCATGACCTGCGACCTGACCGGTCGTCTCGGATCAGAACAAGAGGCCAGGCCATGACCAAGTCCCTCCATTACCGTGCATGCCATCTGTGCGAAGCCATCTGTGGGCTCGCCATCGAAACTGAAGTGCAGCCTGATGGCAGCATGCAGATTCGCTCGATCAAGGGCGATGCTCGGGATAGCTTCAGCCGTGGCCATATCTGCCCCAAGGCCGTGGCGCTGCAGGACATCCAGAACGACCCCGACCGTATCCGTCAGCCCATGCGCCGCATTGGCGAGCAGTGGCAGGCCATCGGCTGGGAGGAGGCGTTCGAGCTGGTGGCTGAGCGCCTGAGCACGATTCAGACCGCCCATGGGCAAAATGCCGTGGCCGTGTATCAGGGCAACCCCAGCGTGCATAACTATGGGCTGATGACCCACAGCAACTATTTCCTCGGTCAGCTGAAAACCCGCAATCGCTTTTCCGCCACCTCGGTCGATCAACTGCCGCACCACCTGACCAGCCATCTGATGTATGGCCACGGTCTGCTGATTCCGATTCCCGATATCGATCACACCGACTTCATGCTGATTCTGGGCGGCAACCCCTTGGCCTCCAACGGCAGCATCATGACTGTGCCGGATGTGGAGAAGCGCCTGAAGGCCATCCAGGCCCGCGGTGGCAAGCTGGTGGTGATCGACCCGCGTCGCAGCGAAACCGCGGCCATCGCCGACCAGCACCTGTTCGTACGCCCCGGTAGCGATGCCGCGCTGCTGCTGGCGCTGCTCAACACCCTGTTCGAGGAAGGCCTGACGCGCGACAGCCATCTGCCGGTAGAAGGGCTGGAACAGGTGCGCGAAGCGATTGCTGGCTTCGATGCCGAGGCCATGAGCGCGCGCTGTGGCGTGCCGGCAGAAACCATCCGCCAACTGGCGCGGGATTTCGCCGCCGCAGACAAGGCCGTGTGTTACGGGCGCATGGGCGTTTCCACCCAGGCGTTCGGCACCCTGTGCCAATGGCTGGTACAGATCATCAATCTGGTGACCGGCAACCTCGATCGCGCGGGTGGCGTGCTCTGCACCACACCGGCGGTGGATCTGGTGGCAAGCACCTCCGGTGGGCATTTCAGCCGCTGGCAGAGCCGGGTATCCGGCCTGCCGGAATACGGTGGCGAGCTGCCGGTTTCGGCGCTGGCCGAAGAGATGCTCTCCCCGGGCGAAGGGCAGATCCGTGCCCTGGTCACGGTGGCTGGCAATCCGGTACTGTCCACGCCTAATGGGCGGCAGCTGGAGCAGGCGCTGGACGGCTTGGAGTTCATGCTCTCGGTGGATTTCTACATCAACGAGACCACACGGTACGCCGACCTGATCCTGCCGCCGACCGCGCCGCTGGAGCATGATCACTACGACACCACCTTCAATGTCTTCGCGGTGCGCAACGTCACCCGTTTCAACGAGGCGGTGCTGGCCAAGCCGGACGGCGCCTTGCACGACTGGGAAATCTTCGTCGGCCTGGCCAAGGCCTTCGCGGCGCGTAATGGCCTCGAGCTGAAACCGACCCTGGCGCCTGAGCAGATGATCGATATGGGCCTGCGTTTCGGCCCCCATGGTGATAGTAGCGAGCGCAAACTCAGCCTGGCGGCTTTGCGCGAGCATCCGCATGGGCTCGACCTGGGACCACTGCAACCGAATCTTGCTGCGCGCCTGAAAACGCCGAGCAAGGCGGTGCAGGCCGCGCCTGAGCTGCTGCTGGCCGATCTGGCACGTTTCGCCGAGCAGCAACAACCGGCTGCCCATGAACTGCTGCTGATCGGCCGTCGCCATGTGCGCAGCAACAACTCCTGGATGCACAACTATCACCGTCTGGTGAAGGGCAAGCCGCGTCATCAGTTGTTGATGAACCCGGCGGACCTGGCCAGGCGTGGTCTGAGCGATGGTCAGCGTGTGCAGGTGCGTTCGCGTGTGGGCAGCATCGAGGTGGAGGTCGCCGCCAGCGATGAGGTGATGGCCGGTGTGGTCAGCCTTCCCCATGGCTGGGGCCATGCCCGCCCTGGCGTGCAGATGGACATTGCCCGTGCGCAACCGGGGGCCAGCGCCAATGACCTGACCGACGAGCGCCAGCTCGATGCGCTGTCCGGCAATGCGGTGCTTAATGGTGTGCCAGTCGAAGTGGTGGCCGCGTAGATGGGCGTCTCTCCAGGTCGGGTTGTAGGAGCCGCGCCTCGCGGCGAAGGGTGGCCGTCACGCCATGTTGAGGAAATACCCAAGAGCTTCGCCCCGAGGCGGGGCTCCCACAGGGCATCGCAAGACCGCGTCGGCAAGGCCGAGCATTATGCTCGGCTTTTCGCTACAATCGCGCCACCGTGGCGACCGTCGGGTCGCGAAGTCTATGCTGAGGTGCCCCCATGGATATCATCGAAACCATCAAAGAGCAGATCGCCAACAACACCGTTCTGCTGTACATGAAAGGCTCGCCCAACGCCCCGCAGTGTGGCTTCTCTGCCCGCGCTGCGCAGGTTGTGATGGGCTGCGGCGAGAAGTTCGCCTACGTCGACATCCTGCAGAACCCGGAAATCCGCGCCAACCTGCCGAAGTACGCCAACTGGCCGACTTTCCCGCAGCTGTGGGTGGCTGGTGAGCTGGTCGGCGGTAGCGACATCCTCACCGAGATGTACGAGAAGGGTGAACTGCAGACCCTGATCAAGGATGCCGTGAGCAAAGCCGGCGCCTGATCGCTGCTTCTCGCAACAAAGAACCCGCCTAGGCGGGTTCTTTCGTTGTGCGCCAGGCATGGCGCGTAGCGCCGTGACTGGCGCTGTTCGGTTCACTGTGGTGGTGGACTGGACGACTTGGAGGTGAAAGTCCTCTACACACCCGGCAAGGGGAAGTGTTAGCCAGAGGCAAGGGTGTCGCGGGCG
>NZ_QASO01000122.1 GCF_003052605.1 Ectopseudomonas oleovorans
CTTCAGTTTGGCGCTAGTGAAATTGCGGTCACGGTTGTTCACTGCCTTGAATTTGCTGCCGTCGATGGCAACCAAGTTTTCGCCAAACAACCCCAACTGCTGGCAGAGCAAAACGAACTGTCGGCAGGCGCCGCGAATGGCCTTGCTGTTGTCTTTTCGGAAGTTGGCGATGGTCTTGAAGTCGGGCATCAAACGCCCGGTTAGCCACATGAGTTCGACGTTGCGCTGGGCTTCTCGCTCAAGACGTCGGCTCGATTGAATGCGGTTTAGGTAACCGTAGATGTAGATCTTCAGCAGGATCGCCGGGTGGTAGGCAGGTCTGCCGGTTTCGGCTGGAATGACGCCATCAAAACCTAGCTTGGCCAAATCGAGTTCATCGACGAAAACGTCAACCACCCGAACCGGATTGGTATCGCTGACGTAATCGTCGAGGCTTTCGGGAAGTAAGGTGCTTTGGCCTCGATGTTCACCTTGGATAAACCGTTTCATGGGCGCCCCTTGCGGTGAGATTCTCCGAAATCATAGCAAAGGTTTACCGGGGCGTTTTTACACACTCTGGGCCGGATAGCGCCCTTCCACCGCCGGCACCATGCGGCAGGCATTTTTCTGAGTTCGGATCTCATTGATGTGCTGCCAATTGCGACTGGACGATATTCCGTAGTCCATCAGGTTACCGCCTCTAAGTTGTAGACGAGCTCACCAGCAGTTTGCGGCGGTGCGACAGGTCACGAATGATCAGTAATTGCGGGGGAACAACACAGAGGGCAGCGCGCAGACGAAATCGCTGCGACACAACGTACTAGGTATAAGGGACAATTGCGGCAAGGTGATTACCACGTTGCGACTCCGTCCGGCGCAGAAGCCCCAGATATCAGAAGGCTTTGTTGTAGAACAATGAGTAGGATTCGATTCCGTCGTTCGGCTGTTTGATGCCGGCATTGGAATAGTGGATGGCGCGTATGCCGACCTTTTGCTCGCCCGGCAGTTTCAGGCCGACGCCGAGGCGATCCTCGAAGTTGAACGAGGAGCCCAGCTGCTGCTCGCCGACGTCGGTCTTGGAGAAGAACGCGACGCCGATGCCGGCCTCGACGTACGGGGTGTAGCGCCAGCCACTGAACTCATAGGTGAACACCGGGCTGAACGACAGCGAGTGCGCGCCGGAATAGTCGTCGCCACCTTCCCAGTAGGTGTAGGCCGCGTCCCAGTAGCCGCTCAGCTGGCCGGTTTCGCTTTGCCACCAGCTCTTGTCCCATGCCTGCGCCAGGCTGGCGCGGAAGGTCATGTCGCCCTGCCCGGTGACGCCCAGAGCGCCCGAGACTTCAGCGGCGGCTACGGGGCCGGCGGCCAGGCCCAGCGCCAGCGCGCCGCCCAGAATCATGCGATTGATCAAAACGAACTCCTTACTTCAGTTCATGGTGAGTGTTGCGGGGCCATCAGCCCCCGCGGCCGAACGCTCGGCCGTGTCCGTCTTCCAGCCGCCACCCAGGGCGCGATACAGCTGGACTTCGCGGTTCAGCTGCAACAGATGGTCGCTGAGCAGCTGGCGCTGCGACGCGAACAGCTCGCGCTGGGCGTCGAGCACGGTGAGGTAGGTATCCACGCCCTCGTCGTAACGCTGGCGGGCCAGCTGGTAGTAGGCGCGGTTATTGTCGACCAGATCGCTCTGCGCCTGTACCTGTTCGTCGTAGGTGCCGCGCGCGGCGAGGCCGTCGGCGACCTCGCGGAAGGCGGTCTGGATGGCCTTCTCGTACGCCGCGACGTGGATGTCCTTCTGGATCTCGGCATAGTCGAGATTGGCCTTCAACCGCCCGGCCGTGAAGATCGGCAGGTTGATCCGCGGGACCAGACTCCAGGCCCCGGAACCGCCGTCGAACAGGCCGTCCAGTTCGCTGCTGGCGGTGCCGGCGCTGCCGGTCAGGCTGATGCTCGGGAAGAACGCCGCGCGTGCCGCGCCGATATTGGCGTTGGCGGCCAGCAGGCGGTGCTCCGCGGCGCGGATGTCCGGGCGACGCAGCAGCAGATCGGCCGGCAGCCCGGCGGGGAAATCGGCCAGCGTATCCATCTGCAACTTGCCGCCTGCCGGCAGATCGTTCGGAATCGCCGCGCCCAGCAGCAGGCGCAAGGCGTTGACATCCTCGGCGATGAGCCGGGTGTACAGCGCCTTCTGCGTACGCGCCTGATCGACCAGCGTGCGCGCCTGGCGCACGTCCAGTTCCGAGGCAGTGCCGGCTTCGGCACTGGCTTCGATCAGCGACAGGCTCTGCCGGTAGCTTTCCAGCGTGGCCTCGCTCAGCTCCAGCAGCGCCTGGTCGGTGCGCCAGGCGAAATAGGCGGTGGCGACGTCGCCGACCAGAGCGATGTGCACGCTGCGCTGGGCTTCTTCGCTGGCCAGGTACTGCTCCAGCGCCGCGCGGCTGAGGCTGCGGATGCGGCCGAAGGCGTCCAGCTCGTAGGATACGCCCAGCGCTACGTCGTAGCGGCTCTGGATACCCGCCTCGCCGGTCGGCGAGAGGTCGTCCGGCAGGCGCTGGCGACTGCCACTGCCGCCCGCATCGACGCCGGGGAACAGCTCGGCACGCTGGATGCGGTGCAGCGCGCGGTAGGCCTCGACGTTCAGCGCGGCCTGACGCAGGTCGCGGTTGTTCTGCAGCGCCACGCCGATCAGCTCGCGCAGCGCGGCGTCGCGGAAGAACTCCTGCCAGCGCAGATCGGCCGCGCGCGTGTCGCCCTGCTCCGCCTGATCGTAGGCCGCGCCCTGCGGCCAGTCGGCCTCGATCGGCGCCTGCGGTCGCTGGTACTGCGGGATCAGACTGCAGCCGCCCAGTGCCAGGGCAACCGCGAGGGTCAAAGGCTTGAACTTCATGCGGTTTCTCCTTCGGCTTCGGCAACGGCGCGCGGCTGCTTGCGGCCCTCGAACAGCTTGACCACCACCACGTAGAACAGCGGCACGAAGAACACCGCGAGCACGGTGGCGGTAATCATCCCGCCGACCACCCCGGTCGCCACCGAATGCTGGCTGCCGGCGCCGGCACCACTGGCCAGGGCCATCGGCAGCACGCCGAAGGTGAAGGCCAGCGAGGTCATGACGATGGGACGCAGGCGCAGACGTGCCGCGTGCACCGCCGCCTGGACCAGCGGCATGCCTTCCTTCTCGTAAAGGTCCTTGGCGAACTCGACGATGAGGATGGCGTTCTTCGCCGACAGACCGACCGTGGTCATCAGGCCGATCTGGAAGTAGACGTCGGCGGTGAGGTCACGGAACAGCGTGGCGAGCACCGCGCCGAGGATGCCCAGCGGCACCACCAGCATCACCGAAGCCGGCACCGACCAGCTCTCGTAGAGCGCGGCCAGACAGAGGAACACAATCAGCACGGTCAGCGCATAGAGCATCGGCGCCTGGTCGCCGGTCTGGATTTCCTCGTAGGACAGGCCGGTGTAGCTCAGGCCGATGCCGGCCGGCAGCTCGCGCATGATTTCGGCGATGGCGATCATGGCGTCGCCGGTGCTGTAGCCCGGCGCCGGCTCACCGAGGATTTCCACCGAGGAGATGCCGCCGTAGCGCTCCAGCTTGGGCGAGCCGAAGGTCCATTCGCCGGTGGCGAAGGCCGAGAATGGCACCATCTCGCCGAGGGCGTTGCGCACGTACCACTTGTCGAAGTCTTCCGGCGAGATGCGCGAAGCGTCTTCGCCCTGGATGTAGACGCGCTTGACCCGACCGCGGTCGATGAAGTCGTTGACGTACATCGAGCCCCAGGCCGCCGACATGGTCTGGTTGATCGAGGCGATGCTGACCTGCAGGGCGCGGGCCTTCTCATCGTCGATGTTGACCTGGAACTGCGGCTCGTCGTCCTTGCCGTTGGGGCGCACCGCGCGCAGCTTCGGGTGCTGGTTGGCCAGCTGCAGGAACTGGTTGCGCGCCTCCATCAGCGCGGCGTGACCGACGCCGGCGTTGTCCTGCAGATAGAGGTTGAACCCCATCGCGTTACCCATTTCCAGGATCGCCGGCGGCACGAAGGCCATGACGGTGGCGTCCTTGATCTGGGCGAAGCGGGCGTTGGCGCGCTGGGCCAGGCTGAACACGTCCTGGCCTTCCGCGGCGCGCACGCTCCAGTCCTTGAGCATGACCAGACCGAGGCCGGAGTTCTGCCCGCGACCGGCGAAGTTGAAGCCGTTGACGGTCAGCACGTGCTGGATCAGCTGGCCTTCCTCATTGCGCAGGTAGTCGCTCACTTCCTGCAGTACCGCTTCGGTGCGTTCGGCGGAGGAATTCACCGGCATGCGTACCTCGACCATCATCAGCCCCTGGTCCTCGTTGGGCAGGAACGCCTTGGGAATCTGGGTGAACAGGTAGCCAGTGCCGGCGGTGATCAGCACGAACGCCAGCAGGTAGCGGCCGCGATGCTTGAGCATGCCGCCCACGCCGCGCTCGAAGCGGTTGGTGCCGCGGTCGAAGATGCGGTTGAACCAGCCGAAGAAGCCTTTTTTCTCGTGATGGGCATCGCCCTTGGGCTTCTTCAGGAGGGTGGCGCACAGCGCCGGGGTGAAAATCAGCGCGACCAGTACCGAGAGACTCATGCAGAGCACGATCGTCACGGCGAACTGCTTGTAGATGATGCCCGCTGAACCGCCGAAGAAGGCCATCGGCACGAACACCGCCGACAGCACCAGGCCGATGCCGACCAGCGCGCCCTGAATCTGCCCCATGGATTTGCGCGTCGCTTCCAGCGGCGTCAGCCCTTCTTCGTGCATCAGGCGCTCGACGTTCTCAACCACCACGATGGCGTCATCCACCAGCAAACCGATGGCTAGCACCATGGCGTACATGGTCAGCACGTTGATGCTGAGGCCGAAGGAGGGAAGCAGGGCGAAGGCGCCAAGCAGCACGACGGGCACCGCCAGGGTCGGAATCAGGGTGGCGCGGAAGCTCTGCAGGAACAGGAACATCACCAGGAAGACCAGCACCACCGCTTCGACGATGGTGTTGATAACCGAGCTGATCGAGGCTTCCACCACCGGGGTGGTGTCGTAGGGATAGAACACCTCGACCCCTTCCGGCAGATAGGCCTTCTGCTTCTCCATCACGGCTTTCACCGCCTTCACGGTTTCCAGCAGGTTGCCGCCGCTGGCCAGGCGCAGGGCCAGGGCCGCCGACGGTCTGCCGTTGTGCTTGCTGGAAATGGCGAAGTTGTCGGCGCCCAGCGCGACCCGGGCAACGTCCTTGACGCGGATCTGCGAGCCGTCGGTTTTGACCTTGACCAGGATTTCCTCGAACTCCTCGGGCGTGGTCATGCGCGTCTTGCCCAGCACCGTGGCGTTGAGCTGCACGCCGCTGAGCGTCGGCAGACCGCCGAGCTGGCCGGAGGAAACCTGCACGTTCTGTTCGCGGATGGCATTGGCCACGTCACCGGGCGTCAGCTGGTAGCTGTTGAGCTTGGCCGGATCGAGCCAGATGCGCATGGCATAGGGCGAGCCGAACAACATGTAGTCACCCACGCCGTCGATGCGCGAAATCGGGTCCTGCAACTGCGAAGCGATCACGTTGCCGAGGTCGAAGTTGCTCATCTTGCCGGTGGTATCGGCCAGGCCGATGACCAGGAAGAAGTTCTGCTGGTACTTCACCACGCGCAGCCCTTGGCGCTGCACTTCCTCAGGCAGCCTGGGCGTGGCCAGCTGCAGCTTGTTCTGCACCTGGACCTGGGCGATATCCGGGTCGGTGCCCTGCTCGAAGGTCACGATGATGGTCATGCTGCCGTCGGAATTGCTCTCCGCGGACATGTAGCGGAAGCCGTCGAGGCCGCTGAGCTGCTGCTCGATGACCTGCACCACGGTGTCCTGCACGGTCTGCGCCGAGGCGCCGGGGTAGCTGACCTGGATCGATACCGCCGGGGCGGCGATGTTCGGGTACTGGCTGATCGGCATTTTCACCAGCGACAACGCGCCGGCGAGCATGGCGACAATGGCCAGCACCCAGGCGAAGATCGGCCGGTCGATGAAAAAACGGGACATGAACGTCTAGCTCCTCAGTGGGCTGTGGCAGCAGTGGGCTCGCCAAACTCGGTAACCAGATGGACGTTGCTGGCCTCCACTGGCTTTACCGTGACGCCACTGCGGGCGTGCTGGGTGCCTTCGGTGATCACACGTTCGCCGTCGGCGAGGCCCTTGCCGATCAGCCAAGCATTACCGACGGTGCGCAGGGTCTCGACTTCGCGCTTCTCGACGCTGTTGTCCTGCTTGACCACCCAGACGCTGGGTACGCCGCGGGCATCGCGACTGACCGCCTGCTGCGGCACGAGGATGGCGTCCTGCTGGGTGCCTTCCTTGAGCAGCGCATGCACGAACATGCCCGGCAGTAGCTTGCGGTCCGGGTTGGGAAACTCGGCGCGCAACGTCACCGAACCGGTGGTCGGGTCGACGCTCACCTCGGAGAACTTCAGGGTGCCGGGCAACGGATAGGCGCTGCCGTCATCGAGCGTCAGGCTGACCTCGGCCTGGTCACTGCCGGTTTTCTGCAGGCGGCCGGATTCCAGCGCGCGGCGCAGGCCGAGCAGCTTGGTGATCGGCTGGTTGACGTCCACGTATATCGGATCGAGCTGGGTCACGGTGGCCAGATGCTGGGCCTGGCCGTTGGTCACCAGCGCCCCCTCGGTCACTGCCGAGCGGCCGATGCGCCCGGAGATCGGCGCCAGCACCTTGGTGTACTGCACGTCGATGCGTGCCACCTGCACTTCCGCCTGCGCCTGCTTCCAGGCGGCCTGGGCGTCGTCGTACTGCTGCTGGCTGACCGCATTGGTCTTCAGCAGGCGCTCGTAGCGGCGGGCCAGGTTCTCGGCGGTGGTCAGGTTGGCTTCGGCGCGGGCCAGGCGCGCCTCGTAGGTGCGCGGATCGATCTGGTACAGCTGCTGGCCTTTCTTCACCTCCGAGCCCTCGGTGAACAGGCGCTGCTGGAGGATGCCGGAAACCTGCGGGCGCACCTCGGCGACCCGGTAGGCGCTGGTGCGACCCGGCAGGTCGGTGGTCAGGGTCAGCGGCTGCGCCTGTACGGTGTAGACGCCGACCTCGGGCACCGGCGCCGCGGTTTGCGTCTTGTCCGACTCCACGCAGCCGGCCAGCAGCAGTGCCGCCAGCGGAATGGAATGCCATACGCGCGATTTAGCTTTTCGGTGATTCACCTGTTGTCTCCCCTCAAATGCACAAAGGCTGTACCATATAGCGATTCAGTGTATCACTATACAGTTCAGTAGAGACAACTCGGAATATGTAACAGGCCTGAACAAGGAACTGGCAACTCCGGTCCGCGACGTTGAAGAATGCCTGTTCACTCTTGCGAAGCTGCTGGAAAACCCCGCAACCCAAGTGGGCGTAGTACATAAGAGGATGCTATGACACAGACAGACCAGGCCGCTGAAGCCGGCCGGCACAACGGTATTCAGGTAATCGCCCGCGCAGGAGCGATCATGCGGGCCCTGGGCGACAACCCCCAGGGACTGAGCCTGGCTGCTATCGCGCAGATCGTCGACCTGCCCCGCTCCACGGTGCAGCGCATCATCACCGCGCTGGAGGCCGAGTACCTGGTCGAGACCCTTGGCCCCAGTGGCGGCTTCCGCCTGGGGCCGGCACTCGGGCAGCTGATCAGCCAGACCCAGACGGACATCATCACGTTGCTCAAGCCCTACATGCTCGAGCTCTGCGAGCAGTTGGGCGAGTCGGTTTGCGTCAGCACGCTGGTCGGCGCGAAAGCCTACGTGGTCGACCACGTCGTGGCCGAGCGTGAGCTACGTGTCGTGTTTCCCATTGGTATCAAGGCGCCGGCCTACGCGACTGCGAGCGGCAAGGCGCTGCTGGCGGTCCTGGCCGATGAGTGGCTGCAACAGCTGCTGCCCGACCCGTTGCCGATCGTAACTCCATGCACGCCTGACCGGATTACGCTGCTTGAGCAGCTCGGCCAGATCGCTGAGGGCGCCGTTGCCGAAGAGCATGGCGAGCTGATTGAAGGACTCAGCTCGTTTGCGATCACGCTGGAAACCTATTTGGGTCGGTACTCGATCGCAATCGTCGGACCGACAGCGCGACTAGTGACTCGACGTGAGCCATTTCAGCAGGCGCTGCGTCGCTGCCAGCAGAGCGTCGAGCGGGCGATCGGTCGGCGCGCCACGCATACATCCTGAGAGGCGAAAGCATGGCCAGACGAACCGCCGCTGAAGCGGAGCTGACCCGACGCAAGATTCTCATGGCTGCCAATGAAGTGTTCTGGGATGAAGGGGTCGATAACGCCGCGTTGGCGACGGTGGCCAAGATGGCGGGCGTCACACGCGGTGCGGTCTATTGGCATTTCAAAGACAAGCACGCCATCTTGAACGCGCTGTTCGACGAGTTATCGATTCCGCTTCGACAGCCGGTGCCTCGCAATGCCTGCCTTGACAACGCATGGACGTGGCTGGCGCGCGTTCTGCTGAATACGGTTGGCGACGACACGGCTCGAAAGCTCTTGAGCATCATGTTCCTTCAAGGTCCTACAGGCGAATGCGGAATCATTCGGGACGGCTTAACGCGGCTGCGCAAGCAGTTCATGCGGCAAATTGCGGCCATCCTCGAGTCCGCTTCTAGAAATGGCGAAATTTCTCCAGACATAAATCTTGAAATGGTCGAGGCGCTATTTCAGAGCGCTATCAGCGGTCTTTTATATGAGTGCCTGCAACAGCCAGAGAACAAAGAGTCGCTAATACGTTCCGTGCTCGAATCACTGCTCTGTCTGATCAAGTCGCCACCTGAGCATTTGTTAAAAGTGTCTGTGGCATCAGGAAATTGCCCGAACACATGAGGGAGCGGAGTTCTTACCTGCCGCCTGGCACGTCTCGAACTGGATAGAGTGTTCAACGTAATTGAGGACTGTCGGCGGCGCCTCTCGAAAGGGCATGGTATGTAGCGAAACTGCCTGGCGCACGCAAACTCGCGCAAGAGCTACAAACAGCACCAGCTTGGTCGCAACTGGATCTGCCTTGCCACTGCATTTTTGTAGCAGCAACATTGCATCGATATTGAGTACGTGCGTCTTCACGACACCTGCGCCTGCAGCTCAACATTACTGTCTATGAATCTGCGATGCTCGTTGCTAACTACGGTGAGGTAATATATCAATGAGTTTCCAGCGTGCACTACATCGGAGCGCGACGGCAGTTAAGCAATTAGCTTCACTCAGTTTTGAATCTCTACCTCATGGTGGGCTAGTCCCAAGTTTAGTGGCCAGTTGCATAAAATCAATCAGCCCTGCATTCGTGAGCACCTGATGACCGCTTTTGGCCGATTGTTCGCCCGGGCGAGCGGCAGCTTTGGGTCCAGAGTGTGTAAAAACACTTTCTTATCGTGTGTGCCTCAGCCCATTGCTCTTGGGCGTGGTGATTTCCCGATTACTTACCACGATCAGCGCTGGTAACGCCTCAGAGCGCGTATGAAGCGCTGCGGCACCTCCTGGAGCAGCAAAAAAAGGGGCTTTTACGCCGTCATCGCCTTCAACAAGCCTTCGGTGCCGATGATTTTCATCACCCGCTTCAAGTTATAGGCGAGCACATTCAAGCTCATTTCTGCACTCACCCCGTTCAGTTTTCGAGTCAGGAAGTGCATTGCCCCCATCCATTGTTTGAGCGTCCCGAAGGGATGCTCAACAGTCCGCTTTCGAACCCGCATCATCTCCGGTGCTTGGTTCAGCCGGCGTTGCATTTCCTCCAGCACAGCTTCATGTTCCCAGCGCCGTACTCGACGATTTGTGCTTGGCGTGCACTGGGTTTTCAGCGTGCAGCTCTGGCACTTTGAACTCCAGTAGCAGTGCATATTCATGCCTTTCTCAACGCTGGAGAATCGCCAGATCAGTGCCTCTCCCGCCGGACAGGTGTATTCGTTTTTCGTCGGGTCATACACGAAGGCATCTTTGTTGAATCGGCCATCAGCCTTGGCGCTTGAAGTCATTGGCTTAGGCACGTAGGCCATGATGTTTGCGTCGTGACAGGCAAGGATTTCTTCACCCTTGAAGTAGCCTCGGTCAGCCACCACGGACAGCGTTTCTTCGCCGATGGCTTCACGAGCCTGCTTCGCCATTGAACTGAGTTGGTCACGGTCGGAACCGCTGTTGGTGACCTCGTGAGCAACTATTAAATGGTGCTGCGTATCGACAGCCGTCTGCACGTTGTAGCCGACGATACCGCTGCCGCGCGTCATCATCGAACGGGCATCCGGGTCGGTCAGCGAAACCTGTTTGTCAGGGGAATTGTTGAGCTGAGTTTCGATCCCCTGAAGCTCTTTCATCTGCGCTTTGAGCTTGGCGATTTTATCTTCCAGGCTGGCCGTGTCTGGCGCGGAGGCGCTAGGAATCTGTCGATCAGCCGCATCGAGCGCAGCCAAATAACGGCTGATGCTCGCCTCGATTTCTTCCATGCGCCGCTTCAGT